>CALVAO010000011.1 GCA_944325515.1 Candidatus Gastranaerophilales bacterium
TGACATTTAGTCACCTTTTTCTCGGCACAGTCAAGCTGCGCTACATCCCAAAACAATTTTATAGAAAAATCGCACACTGCAACTCTGCGCTATTTTCTAAAATCACTATTCAATTGTCAATCATTGCCGGCGGATATCTTTGCCGGTCAATATATTTATATTATAACGCGCCAAATTGAAAATCAAGTAACAACTTTTGTAACTTCTTAAAATTTTTTTATGATATTATTTAATAATATGAGAGTCAGCCCGTTACAAAATTTAAAAAGTTTTTTAGATAAATTGTTCTCCATTAGAATTGTGGATGAACATTATGTTATACGCTTGCTGGGAATGAAATTCTGTAAAAAATTCCCGTACGAATATGAATACAAAGACGCACAAAGCTCCGGAATTACAACCGAAAAGAGAACCCCAAGGGTTATAGTATCTCTCACAACATTTCCGGCAAGAATTAATATCGTACACAAAACCATTTCTACGATTTTAGAACAGACCGTAAAGCCGGATGAAGTTGTTCTGTGGCTTGCAGAAGAGCAGTTCCCTTCAAAAGAACTCCCGCAAACTCTTACAAGGCTGCAAGAATTCGGATTGAGTATAAAATGGTGCGATGATATAAAATCTTTTAAAAAACTCGTTCCCTCACTTAAGGAATATCCGGACGACATTATTATTACGGTTGATGATGATTATTATTATGACGAAAACCTTATAAAAACGCTGCTGGAAGAACACAAAAAATATCCGGATTGTATAATAAGCTCCCGTGCAATGAGAATAGTACTTCATAAAAACAGAAAACATACACTTATCAGAAGAAGCTATGTCTATGATAATACATATCTGCCAAGCTATAAAAATTTCTTTATAGGCTTCGGCGGAGTGCTTTACCCGCCTCAATGTCTTCATAAAGATGTTACCAATAAAGATATGTTTACAAAGATTATTCCAACAAATGACGATGCCTGGTTCTGGCTAAATGCTGTCAGAAATAAAACAAAAATTGTTCCCTGCAAAGACGGGTATAAACTAAAATTTTATACAATTGAAAACTCACAGGAAATAGGGCTGTATAAAATTAACTGTAACAATTCAACGCGTGGAATTACCGGTGAAGAAGCTGTTAATATGTTTATGGACAAAATGTTTCCAGAAATCAAAGACCCGATTTTTACAGACAACTAGGAGCCATTTACTACATCAATTTTTAATCCGATTTTTGTATCTTAAAAGAAAATCGGGGGTAAATAAATGAGAGGAGTAAGTAATATTTCACCTCTATTTTTAAGCTGTTCGAAATCTTACCGGACGTAGTAAACAGAGCATGTTGCTTCTTTTTTTCTTTTTTGCTGCAGTGCAGAGAAGAAAAAAAGAAGATAAATTGATTAATCGAGTTCTATATCACTAAAAACTTTGCCGGCAGGCGTCTTGTTTGTATAATTCAGCTGAATACCCGCAGGTACGGTTAATTCTATCGGAGCGGAAATATTTTCCGTTCGTACAGAAGGCATAGTAGCATAAACACTCCCGTCTATATCGACACATTTGACGGAACAATCAAGAAGAGTTTTCCGGCGCTCCTGCGGACTCATCATCTGCCAATCAAGCGCTTCATCAATGAGTCCTGCCTGTTCTTTCAGATTTTTATCCTGCGGAAAATATCTTCTTCCTCTTCCGCTTGATTCAATCAAATGTGATTTGTCAAACTTTGTAAGATTTTCCGGCTTCAAATAAGAAATTTCCTCCAGAGAAGAACCTGTCATTTTTTTTAATTTTGCATAAATCTCTTCATAAAGTTTTTTTGCTGCCAGCGCGTTAACAGCCTCATTACCTGCAGAATCCGGAGCGTGTCTGTATATTATCTTTGCTTTCCCTGTTTCAAACAATTTCAGAAATGTTTTAAGCGTATTTGCCATACGGGAAGTATAAATTTCCCTAAAGAATCCGGCTTTTGCTAAATCATTTTTCTTAAGTGCCTCTCTTGATTTATCCATAATTCCAGCAAACGGATTAATTGAGATATCTACCGACTTAACAGCATCCGGATTTTTTTCAATCATACAGGCAAGCTCCTCCGAGGAATTCTGAGCGTATTTAGATACCGTATTCCAGCCGGATGTAACAAAGAGTACCGGAATACGGATTTTGTCATAAATATCCCTAATTGCTTCCGTAACCGTATGTTTTCGACTCTTTCCCTCAATTGGAATGTCGGAAGGATTAGCATCATCAATGATATTCAAATATTTATTGCCCTGCAGTACATTGATTCCCAGGCGTTCGCTCAATGCTTTAAATCCGTCCAGAAACCGTGTCAAATCCTCATATAATATTGTTTCTCTTCCCTTGAGCGGAGGTTTTGCATCCTTTAAACAATGAGAACAATTTACTCTGCACCCTCTAAAAAGGTTCAGCGTTTCAAACCGCTTTGTCAAAAAAGCAATATCTTCTGGATTCACGCCATCGAATAACGAAATTTCCTTCTGAAATCCCCCGAGCTGCTTTAAATCAATTTTTGTAAGCGGGTATGCAGAGTTCTTTATATTTGTCGGAATGTGATTTAAATATGAATTCATATACTTTATATAAAAACCGTAAAAATAATTTTTGCTTTATAAAATCTTTATATTGCTTCTATTGACCAATTTCAAAAAAAAATATATGATAAAGCTTTAGTGTAGATAATACAATTGTTAGAAAGAATGGAGGATTCGTATGGAATTTCATCACCAGCCGCTGAATGGCGCTAACTACACGGATGCAGATATTAAAAGGCTGATTGCTGAATATAATGTTCAGTTTATCAAGCTTCAGTTCGTTGACATTAACGGACAGGTCAAAAATATGGCTGTTCCTTCGGAACACATAGACAGAGTGCTGAATAATGAGATTATGCTTGACGGTTCTTCCATCAAAGGTTTCAGAAACATTGAAACTTCTGATATGTTCTTTTATCCGGACAAAAACACTTTCCAAATTCTTCCATGGCAGGAACGTGACGGAAAAAATTCAGCAAGATTGATTTGTGACATTTATAATGCTGACGGTACACCGTTTGAAGGCTGCCCCAGATGTAACCTTAAAAGACTTATGGCAGAAGCACACAAACTTGGTTTTTCAATGAATGTAGGACCGGAAGCCGAGTTTTTCTTATTTGAAAAAGATGATGAAGACCATATTACAACCAGAACTCACGACAGAGCAGGCTATTATGATGTAGGACCGGATGATTTAGGCGAAGCTGTCAGAGCTGATATTGTAAGCACTCTTCAAGAGATGGATTTTGATATAGAAGCTTCTCATCACGAAGTTGCAGACGGTCAGCATGAAGTCGATTTCAAATATTCTGATATACTAACAACTGCAGATAATGTAGCGACTTTCAGAGTTGCAGTAAAAGCTGTTGCAGCACAATACGGACTTCATGCAACATTTATGCCAAAACCCGTATTCGGTATTAACGGTTCCGGCATGCACTGTAATATTTCATTGTTTAAAGACGGCAAAAACGCATTCTATGATGAAAAGGCTGAATACCAGCTTTCAGATACAGCAAGATATTCAATCGGCGGTATCTTAAAACATATTAAGAGCATAACGGCAATCCTTAACCCGACAGTAAACAGTTATAAAAGACTTGTTCCGGGGTATGAAGCACCTGTTTATATGGCATGGTCGCTTGCTAACAGAAGTGCACTTTTAAGAGTCCCTGCAAAACGCGGCATGTCAACCCGTGTTGAACTCCGTTCTCCGGACCCGAGCTGCAACCCGTATTTGGCATTCGCAACCATACTTGCAGCATGTCTCGACGGGGTAAGAAATAAAATTGAACCGCCTAAACCTGTTGAAGCAAATATTTATAAACTTTCCGACAGAGAAAGAAAGAAACTGAGAATTGAATCTCTGCCGGGAAGTTTGAAAGAAGCCCTGTATCATATGGATAAATCGCTGATTGCAAAAACCGCACTCGGCTCTCACATAGTTGATGAATTTATGACAGCAAAAGAGATTGAGTGGGATTCTTTCAGAACATATGTTTCGCAGTGGGAAATAGACAGATATCTTGCACGGTATTAATAAAATAGAAAATAAAAAATCCGGTTTTAAGTATAAAACCGGATTTTTTACTGGTTATAGTTTTTTCTGCTAATTTAGGCAGATAACCATTGATAAAACAGTTTATCAAAGCAATATAATGTCAATTGCACTAATTGTTCCATTTCTATCTTATAGCCGTCTCCGTCGCGGCTGTCATTATTTTTCTTCCAGTTAACACTTCCGTCGGAAATGTATGCACTGCCTTTACCCGTACCGTAAGGACAATCTTTTATATCATTATTACAAATATCGATTGCTTCTTGTTTTGCTTTTGCAAAAATATCAGTAATAACAGCAGAATCTATTGTCGGGTATTTTTGGATTAACAGATTTAAAGCAGCATCCATTGTTGTATTATAGTTTGCGTTGGACGCCAGTTGGTTATTTTTGTAATTGAGTTTTCCATCTCCATAGTACTTATATAACTGTTCATTCAAATCTTCATCGCCATATGCCGGATTTTTGGTAAATACCTCTAAATATTCTGGATTTGAAGCCAGTTTATCTAAAATTTTATTAAGATTATTAACCACAGCTCTTATAAAGCTTTCTGTATCGTTTTTCTGTGATGAATTAAATTCATTGTATGTACTAATCCATGCTGTTCGTACAAGGCTGTCTATTATATCAGCGTTATTAGCGCCAAGGAGCTCATATAATCCTGCACTACGTAAACAGCCTTCAAATTCTATTGCAATAAAAGAATATGCGTTTTGTGCTTTTTCATTTTCAAACACTAATCTGCCGTCTCCGACAATTGCAAATTCCGTATGAATTGTTGAGCTGTCTAAATTCTCTAATATTTGTTGTATATCTATATTTGCAATGCTGTCTGCTGCTTTCTGCGCAATAGACGGGTCATTATTTAAACATTGTTGTACTGCCAGTCTGTCACAGCATAAAGTAAAATCAGATATTGATAGTAAATACATATCTTCATTGTTTATTTGACCAATAATCTTAATATAAATGCTCTCTTCTGCTTGATTTAGGGTTTGTATTTTTGCTTTTTCGATAATTTCCGCAATTTCTGTATCTGAAAGATTATACTGACTCTTCAAATAATTTTTGGTATGCAAAGCAAAAATATCTAACTGCGCACTTAATTCTTCCTTAGTTCCTGTGATGTTTTTCGTAAGAGAATTCTTTTGCTCCATTAGTTCTTTAAGCTGTTTTTCCTCTTCTGTTAAGAAATAATCAGCTGTATTTAATAGTTTGTTATCTGCATCCGGCTCAAGCCCGTCGTTAACAAAACTATCATAACCTCGAGTGTCAAATCTAAATATATAAGACGAGGTATTCTCTCGAGCAATATCTTTGTTAATAGTCTGGTCTATTAACAAAAGAATTAACTCAATGCTAGCTTGAAGATTAAATTCTTGAGGTCTTACAGAAGGGTCAGAATCCAAACGTATTAATCTGCTATCACTACTTACTTGAGAGTCTACAATACGTGATATAATCACATTCAATTGCTTTTCAACAATTTCTTGATTGTACGTTAATCCTGCAGCTTCTAATTGTTTTTTGACATATGCGTGCATCTGTTCTTTTAATGGCTCTAATGCAGCATATATATCATCTGTGGTTTGAACTTCCGGTGTCATATTGATACCGGAAAAATCAAACGCGCCATCTCTGGTATCAATATCCGGCGTGTTATTGTTTCCCACATCTTGTGCTGTTTCGGCATCAATGTTATTGCCCGGTTCCGTATGCTCTCCGTTATCTATGAGATGGTATTGTTCATTATATTGCTTAAAAAATTCTTCAAATTTATTCAGTAAGGTATCAACAACATCACGGTGTCCGGAATCTGCTTGATTGTTTTCATCATCTCCGGAAGCAGCTTCTCCGGTTGTGCCGGTAAACTCGTATTCAATTCCGTCATATTCAAAACTTACCGTTGTTTTTCCGGTATCCACATCTGTTGATACTTTAATTGACTCAATAAGTCCTGCAGCTTTTAGTTCCTTTAATTTCGCTAATAATGCATCAAGCCCTTTGTCTGCAAACAATGTCTGCAATTCTTGATAATCGAAAGAAACTTCTGGCTCTTGCGGTTCCTCAACATCTCCACTGCGCAGTTGATTGACAAGTTTATTTAAACAGGGTTCAATCAAATTGTGTTTTGTTAAATGTGACTCTTGAAACATTAAATAGCTCCTTTCTTTGTTTCTTTAGTAAAGTTATAAGTTTTTATTTTCTTTTCTTCTTTAACCGTTACATTAAAATATTTGTTACCTGTAGTCGTAGTAATGGAAATGTTTTTGGCTACATTGAAATTGGAAACTTCATTTTCAATCTGCCAGTTTTCTTTAAGCCAATTTTTTACTTCTTCAGCATTATTAAATCTCTTAAGCTTTTCTAACTGTCTAAGAGTTTTTGCTAAGTCGTTTTTGCCGCTGCTCTCTGTGGCAGAAACTGCTGAATATACAGAATATTTGTTAAAAGTCATTTTTTTCTCCTTTTTTATTTTTGTTACATCGAATGTAACTTAATACCTATTGTGGTGCTATGCACGTAGACATATTAACGGCATATTTGTTATAAACTTTAGTTTTTTTGAAAATATTGTTACAAAAATTTACTAAATGTGATTGGCAGTCTTTCGGATTATGATATAATCACTCTATGAAAAAATTCTTATCTTCACTGCTGGATTTAATTTATCGCAAAAAATGCTACTTCTGCCAATCTTCAAAATATTCTTTAAAAATGTGCCCCGACTGTTATGATGCACTTGATTTTAATGATACACATCCGGAAAGAACAATTTACGGGGTTAATATATACACATGCGGCGTATATGAAAAAAATCTTCAAAAACTTATCAGAGGGCTTAAGTACCACAAACAAAAAGAACTGGCATATTATCTGGCTAAATTTATGTATGAATACTTTGAAAAATTAAACAATACCGGAGATTTTCAAGTAGTAGCAGTTCCTTTGCATAAAAACAGAATAAAAAAACGCAAATATAATCATATGGAACTTGTGGCAGAAGAGTTCTGCAGGCTTGCAGGTCTAACCCCGAATTTCAAATTAATAAAGAGAGTTAAAGACACAAAACCACAATACAAACTAAGCAGAAAAGAAAGATTAACCAACCTTTCAAATGCTTTTGAAGTTGATACTGCAAGCGATTTGCATAAGCCTGTATTAATTCTTGATGATATATGCACAACAGGCGCAACATTTGAAGAAATGATAAAAACATTAAATAACTGCGGTATAAAAGAAATTATGTGTATGGCATCTTCCTCGCCGGTATGCTAAAATATAAACAGAAACAGGAGAGCTAAGTGTTCGGAAAACAAAATAAAACAAATATGGAGCTCGAAATTGCCGAGCAGACAAAAATAATTCCATATATTCTGATGAAATATATAGACCCCCAAACAGGTGAAATTAAAATAGACCTGCCTTCTAATATAACCAAAATTGTTCTGGTAGCAAGCGGTTCGTCTTACCATTGCGCACGTTTTGCGGTAGATTTAATTGAAAAGATTTCCAGAATAGAATCAAGGGCTATTTATTCCAGCGAATTTCTTCTTAAAAATGTTATTCCGCATGATGAAAATACGCTTTATATTTTCATTACGCAATCCGGCGAAACCAGCGACACGCTTAAATCTGTAGAAAAGGTCAAGTCATATCCGGCACTTCCGACATTATGCATAACAAATAATGAATCTTCTTCTATCTGGAATATGTGTGACTACAAAGCTGCATGTTACGCAGGGACTGAACATGGTATAGCAGCTACCAAATCATTCACATCACAAATGCTTTGTTTAATCTTAATTTCTCTAAAACTTATAGAGAACGTTCATGATGACGGCATAACAAGATTTTATAAAAAATCACTCTTCAGCCTGCCTGCAGTTATAGAAAAAGCACTGGCAAAAAGGCAGGAGATTAAAAAGTTTGCAAAAGTTCTGGCTAAATCAGACCCTGTAGTTATAACAGCAGACGGCATTTCCTATTCTTTAGCCAAAGAAGCAGCATTAAAAATAAAAGAAACATCTTACAAAAACATAAGCGCCGCTATTTTAGGCGAATTTATGCACGGACATGTTGCTGTATTGAACAATAAAAAATCTCTGCTGGTTTATATAACCGTAAACGAAATTGCTCCGCGTTCAATAAATAATATAAATAAAATACAGACGGATTATAAGCCGCAGATGATAGTTATCGGACCCTGTTCTGCAGAAATAAGCCCTAATTACAACATTAATATAGAGTGTGAAAATGAAATCCAGCAAATGTTTGCAAATGTTGTTATTTTGCAGCAGCTTGCTCTGGAAACGGCTTTAAGGCTGCATAGAAATGTAGATAATCCAAAAGGACTTCAAAAAGTAGTTAAAGACAAGATATAGCTGTTTTTTTTATGCTTCTTTAATTTCTTTTTTCTGATATCTTGCAGATTTAGCATTAACCGCATAACATGCACTATAGAGTTTTTGCGACAGCATAAACATATTACGCTGAATAGCCGCTACATCGTTCATTGCCTCTAGCATTTTATTAGGGTCAATCATTGATTCCATTGCATCATGATTGTCAACTTTTTCATCCGCATACTTTTTTACAAGAAGCTTGTCAATATAATCTCTCGCACCGACTGCCATAATAATTCTCCTAATAAATGTATCCCTTTATATATATAAAAACAATGGTGCTTGAAAAATTGACTTTTTTGTAACAAATGTAACAAAAAGAGGGAGCGAAAAAATGTTAATTTCCCATCAATTCAAAAAGGACTCTGTCGCCAGAGTCTGTAGATAGAAGATAATGTCTACAAAATCAAGAGTAGGGTGCAATTCATTGCACCATTATTGGATTTAAAAATTACCCGCGGATATTTGTTTATGAAAAATATTGGTGCAAAAATTTGCACCCTACTCTTGTATAGATTTTATTCTTATTCTAATTGATTAATACTAATCATCAAAATTGCGGCAATTGGTAGGAGGCGCACACTTGCGCACCGATACAAATGCCATGCTGAAGAGCCGTTATGTGATAAAAAGAGATAAAGTATGTGTTTATAAATAGAGGCGTATTTCAGCATGACAGTTAAATTAATGTCACATCTTTCCGGACAGTAGTGTATAAATTCAAAAAGGACTCTGTATCCAGAGTCCTTAAAAGGTTTTATTCCTCAAACGGAACGGTAATAATATATTTGCTGCCTTTTCGCTCTTTAGTCATTTTTTGAGCATCTACGTTCTCGTCAAGATAAAAAGCCTGTGAAAAATTCATTATTCTTTCCCCGTGGCGTCCGCTTTTTTCAACTTCTCCGGATACAGTAATGATATTATCATTCAATTTCACATCCACATTTTTATCATCACCGCCAAGAGGTTTTAAATCAACAATCAGCTTATATTCATCCGATTCTTTAACAAGATTGACAAGCATTGGAGCCATTTGGGGCTCGAAAGGGTTTTCCATCATTTTTTCTTCAAATCTGTGAAATTTCTTTTCTTGATGACGCATCATTTTTTCCATTTTTCTTATTTGATAATCCGGATTCATCATTTTATTCATAGTCATATCGACTGCAAAATAAAATGCCAGAAATGCACCCAGAAAAGTCGCCAGAATAATCCCTAAAAGTTTAAGCCACGGATGATGACATCTTTCTTCTTCTAACATAAAAACTCTCCTTTCTCTATTACAAATCTTTGACTCTAGAGGCATAATTCAATTTATTATTTAATTTCTGCAGCGAAACATTTAATCTGCCTTTTCTTTCTTCAATTTATTTACCTCATTATAGTTCGCAAAACAATTATGCAACAGGGTTAATTTTTGAGAAAAAAATTATCATATCGGGCAGTTAAAATCCTATTTTTGTAGTAATATATAGAAAAGCACAGAAAGGGCATTTATGAAAAAAACTCTGGTAAAATATCCGTTTTTAACAAAAGAAGTTGAGATTTATGAACAGGAAAACGGACACAAAATAGTTTTGGCGCATAAAGAAGGCGGTATGGTAAGCGTTTCTTCATGGGTAAAAACAGGTTCAATAAATGAAAATGATAACAATAACGGTATTTCCCACTTTCTTGAGCATCTAATGTTTAAAGGTACGCATAAGCATAAAGCCGGCGAATTTGACAGAATTCTGGAAGCAAAAGGGGCAATTGTTAATGCCGCAACCTGGAAGGATTATACGTTTTATTATGTAACACTTCCCAAAGGTGAAAATAATGAAAATTTTTATACTGCAATTGATTTGCATGCGGATATGATGACAGACCCCGTAATTCCGGATTACGAAATGGGTGCGCCGTTTGATGTAAATGATAAGAATGTTACTGACAAACGTGAACGCCATGTTGTTATTGAGGAAATCCGGATGCGCAAAGACCAGCCCTGGACAAAAGTCTATAATGCAGTCAATAATGCCATGTACACTAAACATCCGTACAAAAGAGATGTTATAGGTACTCCGGAAATTATTTCACAGGTTTCACAAGAAGAAGTAATGAACTATTACAGAACATTCTATTCGCCTAAAAATGTGACAACAATTATAGCAGGCGAATTTGATTCACAAGATATATTAGACAGAGTCATAAAAGCTTTTAACTGGGGCGAAAGACCGGAAGCGCCTACCCGTAATATTCTGCCGGATAAACCGGTCGAGCATCAAGTTTATGTTGAAAATGAAGCTCATATAAATTCTTCTTTCATGATGTTCGGTTTTCTGGGTGCTCCGGCAAAAGAACTTAAAAACACAATTGCTCTGGAAATGCTTGCTATTATTCTGGGCGAAGGTACAAGCTCAAGACTATATGTCAATCTGATTGAAAATCAGAAAGAACATATTTTCAATATGATAGATGCAGAAAGCTATTTATTCCGCGATGGCAGTAATTTCTTTGTACAGGCTAATTTCAATCCGGAATACAAAGAACAGGCAGTTGAACTTGTAAAGTCAGAAATTGAAAAACTTAAACAGGGAATAACACAGAGAGAACTAAACAAAGCAAAAAAGAAACTAAAATCACGTTTTGCCTGTGAAGTTGAAACAGTTTCCGATATCGGCGAAGCTATCGGATACTACATAACTGTTTGTGATGATTTAGCGCTTGCAGAAGAATATATTCCTATATGCGAAGCAATAACAGAGCAGGATTTAACAGAAGCTGCAAAAAAATATCTTGATTTAAACCACGCGGCAATTTCTGTACTGAGTCCTAAAAAATAATAATACAAATAAAAAGTTTAAATATTTTTTTCTACACAAAAACTCAAATTACAATTTTGCAAATCAAATGCCGGAGCATCTGATAACAAAAACGTTACACTAAAAATTAAAGAAATCATAACAGACAAATAGTTTTCTCTATGGTATAATAAAGCCGTTGAAGGAGAACTTGATGGACAAACTAAGAATAGGCATAATCGGACTTGGTACAGTAGGGACAGGAGTTTATAAAACACTCAGTCATATAGATAACATTGAAATAGTTAAAGTTGCTGTAAAAAATATAAATAAACCGCGTACAGTAACGGTTCCGAAAGAAAAATTAACCGATAATCCCTATGATGTTGTTAATGACTCTTCAATAGATGTTGTTGTAGAACTTATAGGCGGAATACATCCAGCACTGGATTATCTGGAAACTGCTATAAAAAATGGCAAGCATATTGTAACTGCAAACAAAGAACTTCTGGCAAAAAACGGCGAAGAGTTATTCAATCTTGCAGAACAATATAACAGAGTTGTTTTGTATGAAGCAGCAATTGCAGGCGGTATTCCTATTATAATGCCGATAAAAACTATTCTAGCAGGAAACAAAATCACAAGAATTCATGCAATCCTAAACGGTACGACAAACTATATCTTAACAAAAATGGACACAGACGGAGCTTCATATGAAGATGTTTTAAAAGAAGCGCAGGAGCTTGGCTATGCTGAAACAGACCCGACAGGTGATGTTGAAGGCTTTGATGCTGCTTATAAAATCACAACGCTTGCAACAATAGCTTTTAAAAAACGTATTAAGCTTGATAACGTTTATCGTGAAGGAATTACAAAAGTTAGAAAAGAGGACATGGCAAAAGCTAATGAACTCGGGTATAAAATAAAACTTATAGCAAGTGCGGAAATCGATGAAAATAATAACGCAGATGTAAGGGTTCATCCGATGCTTGTATCAAAAGACAGTATGCTTGCTCATATTGATTATGTAACGAATGCTGTTGCAATAAGCGGACATCCTATAGGGAATATTGTTCTGTCCGGACCGGGTGCCGGCGAATTTCCTACAGCAAGTTCTGTTGTCGGAGATATTCTTGCAATAGCTGCAGAGTTCGGAAAAACAGATTATATGCTTCCGATGATGAGATGCAATCATACCTCTGCTGCTAACCCTGTTAATATAGATGAAACTGTCAATAAGTATTACATATCTATTACTGCGCCGAATGCCATAGGTGTTATTGCCAAAATAGGAACGATTTGTGCAAACAAAAATATAAGCCTTTCAAGTATAGTGCAGAAAGGCGTTTCTGATGATAATACGGCAGACATTACGGTCATTACGGAACACTGTCAAGAAAAACTTATTAAAGAGGTTGTCAACGAATTAACAAACTGCACGGTTAACAGTATAATAAGAGTGGCAGAGGGATAGGGGTAAAGTAATAGGGGTAAATGTAAATCATAATGGTAAATGAAGAACCCGTACAAAAGAACTAAATATAGAGGATAAATAATATAATGAACAGCTATTATCAAGGATTAATTAACAAATACAGAAAATACCTGCCGGTAAGTGATACTACAGAAGTAATAACACTTAATGAAGGTAATACGCCGTTAATTAAAGCGGATAATCTTGCAAAAAAAATAGGAATTGAAGCTAATATATATTTGAAATTCGAGGGCTGCAATCCAACCGGAAGCTTTAAAGACCGCGGAATGACCATGGCTGTTACAAAGGCTAAGGAAGAAGGAGCAAACGCTATTATCTGTGCTTCAACAGGAAATACTTCAGCATCTGCCGCTGCATATGGTGCAAAAGCAGGACTTAAAACGTTTGTACTTATTCCGGACGGTTATATTGCACTCGGAAAACTATCGCAGGCAATGATGTACGGGGCTGAAATTATTGCAATTCAAGGAAATTTTGATGAAGCTCTTGATTGTGTGAGAGAAATTTCCGCAACACATCCTATTACACTGGTTAATTCAGTTAATCCGTACAGGATTGAAGGTCAAAAGACCGGAGCATTTGAGATTTGCGATGCGTTAGGCAAAGCACCGGAATATCATTTTATCCCAGTAGGTAATGCAGGAAATATTACGGCATACTGGAAGGGTTATAAAGAATATTTTGCAGAAGGTACAATCAATAATTTACCTCAAATGATGGGGTATGAAGCAGAAGGTGCGGCGGCAATTGTACGCGGTGAAAGAATTTTAAAACCGGAAACTCTTGCAACCGCAATTCGTATCGGAAATCCTGCAAGCTGGAAACAGGCGGAGGCTGCGCGGGATGAAAGCCACGGTAAAATCGGCTGTGTAAATGATGAAAAAATCGTTGAAGCTTATAAATTGCTGGCAGCGGCTGAAGGTATTTTATGTGAACCGGCAAGTGCTGCATCTGTTGCAGGACTTATACAGGCGCATTCACAAGGTCTGGTCAAGGAAGGCTCTGATATCGTTTGTATTCTTACCGGCAACGGGCTTAAAGATCCGGATAATGCAATCAAGTATTCCAATTCTGATGTTAAAAAGACTTCTGCAGATTTAAAAGACGTGTTAAAGGTTATGGGTTTTTAATTTATGCGCAGAGATGATTTTGTAGATGTTAAACGTATTGTAATAAAGCTCGGCACTAATGTCTTAAGGAACGAGGACGGCGAAGTTGCCATTTCGCGTATTTATTCTTTTATAGAAGATATGTCAAAGCTTGTAAAACAGGGTAAAGAAGTCATTCTTGTAACCTCCGGAGCTGTAGGACTCGGGAAAAAGAAACTGAATCTTGATTCCACGGCAGAAGACGGTGTTAAGCAGGCGTGTGCGGCAGTAGGTCAGAGCAGACTGATGTCATTTTATGAAAACGGGTTCGGAATTTATGATATTCCGATTGCGCAGATACTTCTTACAGAAGACGATTTTTCGCTTAGATACAGGTACTTGAGTTTAAGAACTACTTTGAATAAAATTCTTGAATTCGGGGTTGTACCTATTATTAATCAGAATGACACAGTATCTACAATCAAGATGAATGCAATGTTATCCGGCATGAAAGTTTGTTTTTCCGATAATGATAAACTTTCTGCTCTTGTTGCAAGTGAACTTGATGCAGATTTGCTGGTGCTTTTATCTGATGTAGAAGGTTTATATACTGCTAATCCGAAAGAAAATCCGGATGCAAAACTGATTCCTGTTGTAGAAAATGTAACGGACGAGATTATGGCACTCGGGACAGATGCTTCTGAAGGCGGCAGAGGAGGCATGAAAACAAAGCTCGAAGCAGCAAAGCTGGTTACAAGATTTGGCGGACGCGTTATTATTGCAAACGGTAAAATTCCATATGTAATAAGCAAAATATTTGATAAAGAAGATATCGGAACAATGTTTCTCCCGACAAAAGAAAATCTTCCGGATAAAAAACGCTGGATAGGTTATGCAACTAATATAAGAGGACAGCTGATTGTTAACGAGGGAGCAAAAAAAGCTGTTTTAGAACAGTTTTCCAGCCTTCTTCCGATTGGTATACTTAATGTAGTAAATGATTTCAAGCAGGGCGAAGTTGTTTCTATTTGTGATGAAAATAATGTTGAATTTGCGCGCGGTATGGTAAATTATAATTCTGAAGAATGCCGGAAAATAGTTGGTGCACATTCAAATAATATTGAAACAATACTCGGCTACAAAAACTATGATGCAGTTATAACGCGAGATAATATTACAGGTTTATTATAATTTGATGTATAATTAAAAAGGGAAATATGATGCAAGAAGTATTAGAAAAGAAATCAATAAAAAATATAGATTTTAATTGTGACCTTGCGCAGGCTTACGGGATATATAAAAACAGCAGAGAATTTGAACTTTTGGATTATGTAAGTTCAGTAAATGTTTCCTGCGGTTTTCATTCCGGAGATCCTGTAACTATAAAGGAAGCCTTATTAAAAGCAAAAGAAAAGAATGTTGCAATAGGTGCACATATAGGATTTAATGATATTCAAGGATTCGGCTATCGTCCGGTTGAGCTTAAAGAGGATGAATTAGAAGCTCTTGTTGTTTATCAAGTCGGTGCAATAATGTCTTTTGCAAAGGCTTACGGGTTGAGTATTGAGCATGTAAGACCGCACGGTGCAATGTACAAAATGGCAGGTGAAGATTTTATTTTTGCGTCAACTATAGCAAAGGCAATTAAAAAATGCTCTGAATGGCTTGTATATTATCTTCCTGCAGGAGATATAGCTGCCAAAACCGGCGACTATGCAAATATTCAGATTGCACAGGAATTATCTCTTGAAAAGACTTATAATCCGGATTTAACAGTAGACTATTCTGTTCCGGATAATACGAATAATTATGAATTAATAAAACAGTTTCAACATTTACTTCATACCTCACAAATCAGAAATAATTTAGGCGGTATGAATTTTGTTGAAGTTGATACTATTCATTTTTCTAATAAATATAAAAATTCTTTAGAATTTATACAGCAGGCACGGAATTTAATAACTCCTGCACCTGTCAATTATATTAATGCAAAAACTTCCGGATGGGTTGATTAGTTATGGTATTTAAGTTTAAAAATAATGTAAAAGTTACAAAAGATGTCGGCTGGTTAATTCCTGGACTTGAGATAAAACGCTGGTTTTTCTTAATCTTTTTAGGCTCAATAATGATAGTGCTTGGATTTATGGTGCTGGCAAATGTCCGCCCTATATATTTTACACTGGAAATTATAAGAAAAGCGGCATTGATACTGCCTTCAAACTTTTTAGCCGCGATATTTATTCTGGTAGGTTCTATAATATTTTTTAAGGGCTGGCAAAAAACAACTCTTTCCCTTATGGATATGGATTCTAAAAAGGGTAACAACTCTGTTCTCGAAAAACTTTATCGCAGAAGAAAACTCAATAAAGGCGCTAAGATAGTTGCAATAGGCGGTGGAACAGGACTATCAATGCTGCTTCGCGGTATAAAAAAATATACTAATAATATTACTGCAATTGTTACAGTGGGTGATGACGGAGGAAGCTCCGGCAGATTAAGAGAAGAAATGGGCATACTTCCTCCGGGAGATATAAGAAACTGTATTGCAGCACTTGCAGATGATGAAGATTTAATAACAAAACTTTTCCAATATCGTTTTAGAAACGGCGAAGGGCTTGAAGGACACAGTTTCGGAAATTTGTTCCTAACAGCTCTGTGTTCTATTACCGGTGATATGGTAAGAGCGGTTAAAGAGTCTTCCAATGTATTAAATATTAGAGGTGTTGTTCTTCCGGCTACGTTGGATGATATGAAGCTTGCAGCTTTATTTGAAGACGGAAGAATTGTTCATGGAGAATCCAATATTCCGGAAGCTCACGGGCGTATCAAACGTCTGTTTACGGAGCCGGAACATTGTAATGCTCTTCCGGAAGCTATACAGGCAATTAAAGAGGCGGACTTGATTATTCTGGGACCCGGAAGCTTATATACAAGCGTTATTCCAAATCTTCTTGTAAGTGGTATTGTTGATGCTATTGACAAATCTCACGCAAAACGTATTTATGTATGCAATATTATGACACAGCCCGGTGAAACAGATAATTATTCTGTTGCGAGTCATGTCAATGCTCTTATTACGCATGCCAAGGGCAAAAAGATTATTGATGCAGTACTTGTAAATGACAGCCTGCCGGATAATATTTCTGAAGGTTATGCAAAAAGCGGTTCAATTCCGGTAAGATTGGATATGGAAAATATTGCTCCAATCGGTATAGAAGTTGTTTCACAAAAATTGATACAGGAAAATCACGAAGGTCTGGTAAGACACAGTTCTAGGAGAGTGGCAAGAGCTGTATATTACTGGTACAGAAAGGCGGTAAAAAAATAATTATGAAAACAGTTAATTCATTTCAAAAATTAAAAGATAATAACGAAAAAATAGCAATGCTTACGGCATATGATTATTCTACCGCAAAAACACTGGAAGAAGCCGGCATTGATGCTATTCTTGTAGGAGATTCTCTGGCAATGGTTGCTCTGGGTTACAGAGATACTTATATTATTACTGCGGATGAGATGAAAATTTTTGTAAAAGCAGTTTCTAAAGGTGCAAGAAATACATTTATTATTGCTGACATGCCTTTTATGAGCTATAACATTAACGTAGAACAGGGAATGGAAAATGCTTCTAAAATGATTAAAGCAGGAGCTTCTGCTATTAAGCTGGAAGGTTGCAATAAATATATTCTTACATTGACCAAAAGATGTATTGAATCCGGAATTCCGGTTCTCGGACATCTTGGTTTTACACCGCAGTTGATGAACACAATAGGCGGTCATAAAATTCAAGGCAAAACCGCAGAGATGACGGAAGAAATTCTTGCAAGCGCCAAAAAACTTGAAGAAGCAGGATGTTTTGCAATTGTGCTTGAGCTTATGCCATCAGAAAGCGCAAAATATATTACGGAAAACCTGCAGATTCCTACAATTGGTATTGGCGCAGGAAATGAATGCTCCGGACAAATTGTGGTAACAGACGATATTTTAGGAAAATATACGGATTTTGCACCTAAATTTGTGAAAAAGTACGCAGATTTACATAAAGTTGTTTTAGAAAGCGTTTCAAATTACAAAGAAGAGGTAAAAACTCAAGCTTTTCCGTCAAAAAATGAATCTTTTGAATTAAATCCGGAAGAGCAAATAAAGCTTCTATCAAATGATTAATAGCCGGAAAAGAGGATAAAAATGCTTTTACATACAATAAACGAACTAAGAAAAGAAAGACAGGATTGGAAAGGTTTAAAAGTAGGACTCGTGCCGACAATGGGTGCTTTGCATGAGGGACATTTAAGTTTGATTAAAAAAGCTAAAGAAACCTGTGATAAAGTTGTTGTATCTGTATTTGTTAATCCGATTCAGTTTGGTCCTGCAGAGGATTTTGATAAATACCCGCGTACACTGGATAAAGATTATGAACTCTGTACAAAAGAAGGGGTTGATATAGTTTTTGCGCCATCACCTGCTGAAATGTACGGAGAGGGGCAAAAGCTTTCTAATGATACTTTAACCTATGTTTGTCCTCCGTTTTTTTATGTAAATAAGTTATGCGGAAAAACAAGAACCGGACATTTTGACGGAGTTTGTACGGTTGTTTTGAAACTGTTTAATATAGTTCAGCCGGATTATGCCTTTTTCGGGCAGAAAGATGCACAGCAGGCTGTTATTATTAAAAAAATGGTAAAAGATTTGAACGTTCCAATTCAGATTGTGCAGTGTCCTATTGTGCGTGAAGAATCCGGTCTTGCATTAAGCAGCCGAAATAAGTATCTTACAGAAGACGGAAAAAAAGAAGCTCTTGTCTTGAATAGAATTCTGAATAATATCAAATCCTGTTATAAAAAAGGGATTACGGATATTGACGCGCTGAAAGAAACTGCGTATAGTTTTTTAAATAGTAAACATGATTTGGAATATCTTGAAATTTTAAATAAAAATACTCTTGAAGAACAGGAAAAGGCTGATGACGATTCAATCGTTTTAATAGCCTGCAGAGTTGAAAATGTCAGATTAATTGATAATATGTATCTCGGGGGAGAAATAAATGCATGAAATTATAATGAGTTTCTTTAAATTTCTAAAAAGTTTTTTCCAGTTTATGAAAATTGTTTTTGTATTCTGTATAATAATGCTTTTATTTTACTGGGTGCAGAATTTAACAGGCGGAGATTGGAAATGGCTCAGTTTTATAACTCCGTTTCTTAATGGTTTGCTTGTAGTCGCAAATAAAATCTATTCTGTTTCATTTAATATTTTCGGCGCGGAGTTTGAATTTAAATATGTCAGCGCATTGATTATTTTAACTGTATGTTTTTATTTAATGAATTTGCTTATTGTGATAACCAATTTGATAGAAGATGCTTACAATACTTCTTATCTTGTATGTAAAAAAACGGAAGAAGCTATTTTAAACAGAACTTTGAAAGCAAATGTGGAACGGGAAGAAAAAAGAATTAATAAATATGCTGTAGCAATTAATACAAAGCTGAAGCCAAAATTTTCGCATAGAGAGCTGAATATTAATATTCAAGAACAGAATAAGCTGATGAACAAATTTATAATAGAAAAAACAGGGATTCAGCCGGCGGTTTTTGAAAACGGATATCTGTATAAGTTTAACCGGTTTGATGAAATTGATAATGTTCTGGAAGTGCTTTTCAAAGTTCTCAACTCAAATGCTCCGCTGGATTATGCAATATGTATTCAAGCCGGCGATGATTTGGAACAGCTGAAAAAATTAATCAGTCTTCAGCACTACGGAATGATTAGTATGGCAGCTGATACGGCTTACAGGTATAAGTTTAATGAAACACACAGATACGGAACTACTCAAGTCGGTTTATTTCAGTACGGCGACAGGACATTAGAAGTTCATGAGTTTAAAGAAATTCTGTAGTATAATAGGATGTGAGGATAAAGGAGTAAAATTATATGAGATATGATGCGGGCGAAGTTATAACAGCAATGGTTACGCCATTTAATGCTAAACGTGAAGTAGATTATGAAAAAGTTGAAACACTTGCTTATCAACTCGTAAACACCGGCTCTGATGCAATTTTAGTAACAGGTACAACAGGAGAATCTCCAACTCTTACGCATGAAGAAGAGATAGAAATTCTTTGCAGTGCAAAAAGAGCTGTAAACCATAAAGGTAAAGTTATAATGGGTACAGGTTCAAATTCAACAGAAACTGCTGTTATGATGGCTAAAAAAGCAGAAAAAGAAGGTGCTGATGCTATACTTTCAGTTGTTCCTTATTATAATAAGCCGTCACAGAGCGGAATGATAGAACACTTTTCTGCTGTTGCTGAAGCTGTGGAGCTTCCGATTATTTTATATAATATTCCGTCAAGAACAGGAGTGAATATGACTGTTGATACGGTTAAAACTCTTGCAAGAAAATATCAAAATATTGTAGCTCTAAAACAAAGTTTTGGTGATATGGATACAATTACAGAATTAAAAATGAGCTGTCCAACGGATTTTGCAATATATTCAGGAGATGACAGCTTAACGCTTCCGATGCTTTCTTTAGGTGCACACGGAGTTATTTCTGTAGCTTCGCATTTATTTGGTAAAGAAATTAAGTCAATGATACGTAATTTTAAAACAGGTGATGTAATGACAGCGAGAAATATGCACCAGAAACTTTATCCGATATTTAAGAAAATGTTTATGGCGCCGAATCCGGTTCCGGTGAAAGCTGCGCTTGCATATAAAGAAATTATCGAAGATTATGTAAGACGTCCGCTTGTAGAGTTAACAAAAGCTGAAAAAACAGAATTAATTTTTACACTTGATTCTATATAATACAGGCGGGCAGGATTATTTTATATCAGATTTGGGATATAATTTGAAATTATAGTATAAGGAGTACATAAATGAAAAATAAACTGATACTGTTTTGGGCGATTGTGCTTATTGTCATCGCATCAATAGTGACAATTTGCGTAAAACCTACAAAACTCGGTTTGGATTTGGTAGGCGGCTCAAGACTTGTACTTGAAGCTCAAACTACAAACACTATTGCACAGATTACGCCGGATATGATGTCCAGTTTGCAATTTGCAATAGAAAACAGGGTTAATAAACTCGGTGTTTCAGAAACCGTTGTTCAAAGATCCGGTGACAGACGTCTGGTTATTGAAATTCCGGATGTATCTGACTTAAATCAAGCAAAAGCGTATTTAGGCGAAACAGCAGAATTAGATTTTAGAAAACCTGTTATGAAAGATGGTTTGCAAGAATGGGAAGCAACAGGCTTAACAGGTAAAGATTTATCAAGGGCAAATTTGAGTACTAATTCACAGAACGGTCAATGGGTTGTAGATTTGGAATTTAACGGAGAAGGTACAAAGAAATTTGCTGATTTAACAAAACAACTGGTTGGTCAGCCGATGGCAATATTCTTTAACGGGGAATTACAGTCAGCTCCTGTTATAAGAGAAGCAATTACCGGCGGTCGTGCACAAATTTCCGGCGGTGACAGCGGCTTTGTTTATGAAGAAGCTAAGAAAATGGTTGATTTATTGAATGCAGGTGCGCTTCCTGTTCCGGCAAAGATTATTGAAGAGAATACTGTAGGACCAACTTTAGGTGCAGACAGTATTGCAAAATCAAAAGTAGCAGGTGCGATAGGTTTAGGATTTGTAATGCTGTTTATGGCAGTATATTACAGAGCACCTGGGTTGATAGCAGATATCGCGCTGGTTATTTACGGCTTGATGTTATTTGCCTTATTTAAAGCAATTCCGATTACACTAACGCTTGCCGGTATTGCAGGTTTTATCTTGAGTATCGGTATGGCAGTAGATGCTAACATTCTTATTTTTGAACGTACAAAAGAAGAATTAAGAGCAGGAAGAACACTGTTTACGGCAATAAATTCCGGATTTGACAGAGCCTTTACAAGTATTTTTGATTCAAACATGACTACAATTATTACCTGCATAATTCTATATTTTTGCGGAACAAGTATTGTTAAAGGTTTTGCTTTAACACTTGCAGTAGGTGTTATTGTTTCAATGTTTAGTGCAATTACCATTACTAAGAACTTTATGCACTTGATTTTTGGAACAGGTAAACTGCAGCATCCGGCACTGTTTGGTTTGAGGGCAAATGAAATAAATGAAAGCTATCAAGCTAGTGAAACTAAACGTGAAAAAGCTAAATTCGGGATACTTGATTAATCCTGCTTAATTAAAGCTTTAAAAGTAAAATTAGAAAATAAGGAATTTAGAGATGAAATTAAATATAGTAAAATATAGATTTTTATTTTTAGCAATATCCGCAATATTATTGCTTCCCGGTATTGTGGCAATGATATATTCAACAATAACATATCCGACACATACACCGATGAAGGTTGGTATTGATTATACCGGCGGTACTACCCTTCAGTATGGAGTTAAAGAAACTATTTCCAATGATAAATTATCTGATGTCAGAAAAACGCTTGAAAACGGCGGTATTGAAAATCCATATTTGCAGATTATCAATATAAATGCACAGGATGGTAAAGATTTAAAAGCTATTCTTTCTATAAGAACAAAATTTATAGCAGAAGGTTCATCGGATCAAGATAAGATTACAAATATTATGAATAAAGAGTTTTCTTCTCCGGAGCTGGTTCAAGTAGCATCAGTCGGTCCTACACTTGGTATGGAGTTGTTTAAAAATTCTCTGATAGCTTTATCACTAGCATTATTGGGAATTGTTGCATATTTGACATTCCGTTTTCAATTCGATTATGCTCTTGCAGCTATTCTGGGGCTGGTGCATGACGCTTTGTTTGTTTGCGGAGTATTTTCTATTCTTGGTTTACTCTATGACGTACAGATTGATGCATTGTTTGTGTCTGCTTTATTAACAGTTATCGGGTTTTCTGTCCACGATACGATTGTTGTATTTGACAGAGTTAGAGAAAACCTTAAATATTATTCTAAGAAGATGACATTCAGCGAAATAATGAATGCAAGTATCAATCAAACTCTTGCAAGAAGTATTAATACATCATTAACAACATTAATTACGTTATTTGCACTGTATTTATTCGGCGGAGTAACAACAAAAGATTTCGTGCTTGCAATGATAATAGGTATTGCAGTAGGAACTTATTCAAGCATATTCTTCTGTGCAACTCTTGTTGATATATGGGAAGATAAGAAGGTATCTGCAAAAGCTGCAGCTGTTTAGATTTAAGTTGGCTTAACAATGTCTGGTGCTTTTCTTTTTCAAAGGAAAGCACCTGTTTTTGTAACACTTTCTTAATAAACTGGCAAAAATAAAAATTTTGAGATATTTTAATATTGTGAAAATAACACCTGTAACTTATAATCCTTTTATCATAAAAAAAGGGCAGATTAACAAAAGCAGCACATATCAAGCTTCAAGTCTGCCTGTTGCAGCGGCTCCTCCTACAGGTTTTCTGTCTTTCGGGCGTTCTGCAAAAAATGCGAAAGCTTTACGCGAATTAATGAGTTACAAAATTCCGGATATGTATTCCGGAAGTGAAATATTGAATCCTAAAGATCTGGAAAATTTAATTTCAAGCAATGTTTTCTCCGGTCCGATTAATAAAGTTGTTGAAGCATTAGAACCGTATAAGCAGTGTCTTCACAAGGTAGAAAGGGAAGTTTTTGAAAAAATAGAAAAAGCAAGCGTTATACACCCGGAAAAAACATTAGCACAGGTAATGGAAGAAATGGCACCGTGGCATCAAAGACGATTGAGAGATATTCAAGCTCCGATTTTTGCCGATTTGAATACACTGGCTTTGCAGATGCCTGATGAACAGCAAGTTATGTACAAAGAATTAATTGAAATTACAAATAAAAGATTAAATAATGAGCCTTTAAGCCAGCCGTTTAGTGCAAAAGAGTTTAATTACAAATTAAAGCGTATAGCTGACGAAATAAACGATGGTAATAATTCAGAAGAAATTTCTGTAATAAATAATATAATATCTGTTGCAAAGAAAATGCCGGAGAAAACTGAAGTTGATATTCTTGCAGCAAAAAATTTAACCTCAAAAATACAGAGAAATAAAAAGATAAAGCTTCAGCGGAGTTTGACGCGCAAAAGAAGTGAACTACTGAAGCAGATAGAAACTCTGCATATGAATTCCGTATTAAATGATAATTATGAATTAAACCGTTTGATGCTGCAGACACGCGCACGAATTTATAATATTCCTATTAAAACCTCTTTTAACAGAAAGTCTTTTATTTATGAGTTAAAGAAAATAACCGATACTCTGGAAGATCAAAAGCTTGCGCGCCAGATGGTAAATACTGCAACAAAACTTCCGACATCTCATTATGACGTTTCCGCTTTTATAGCAAAATCTGCGGACTATTCTTCTTCAAAAATTGGTTATAATCTTATCGCGCCCTCAGAAGGCAGTATTGAACATTTAATTCCGTATATAAAAAGAGGGAAGGATTTAATTTCAAATTACGGATTGACGACCAAGTTTTATAATTCGGAACGTGGAGATAAACCGATGGCGCAATATCTGCGCTTACATCCGGAAGTGTATGCAAATTGCCAGAAACAGGTGGATAGACTGATTGAACTTTATAATGACGGTACTTTTGGTAAAATCGGACTCAGCAAATGGTTTATAATAAATTTTGTCCAGAAGATGTACAAGCTTTCTCCTCCGGAAAAACGCATGGTGCTTGATATAGGAAAATTAATGTAATTGCGGTATCAGCTTCTGCATTCTTACTTGTTAGACTCAAGCCATTAACAGTACAACCCCCTCCCTAAATCAAAGATTTCGATGAAGGGGATTTTCACAATCAGTTAACTCTAACCTATTACAGGAGCAACAAATGTTCTTGCTGCCAAATCTTTGTCCAGCATTAACAGAGCTTTTTTATCATCGCCTATTAATCTTAAAGTTGCCAGTACTCCGCCCACAGTTGCTTCTTCTTCCACCTGTTCTTTTATATACCAGTCAAGAAGATGCATTGCAGCTCTGTCTTTAACTTCTTCCGCTACATCCATAACATGATTAATTCTCGATGTTACATATTCTTCATGTCTTAAAACATGTTCAAAAACTTCAAGAGGAGTATTACCTTCAACTACAGGCTTTTCTATTGCTCTCAAATCAATCTTTCCTCCGCGGTCGTTCAAGTAATTAACCATTCCCATAGCATGAGCGTGTTCTTCTTGAACCTGTACGTCAAACCAGTTTACAAAACCTTGAAGATTAAGTTCTTGAAAATATACTTTCATTGCCAGATATAAATATTCTGAATAAAATTCCTTATTTATCTGGTCATTAAATGCTTCCTGTAATTTTTCATTTATCATATTACTTCCCTCCTAATATTACAATGTTAGCACAAAACTATGATAAGATATTTATTATGAACAAATTTTTAATATTTTTTATTATACTGCTAACTATTCTTTTTATCTGGGGATTTTTTGTAGAACCAAATCTTATTGTTATAAAAAAAATAAAAGTTAAAAACCTTGGTATTAATAAAATAGTATTTGTAAGCGATTTCCATATTTCAAAATTTGAAAGATACAGACTCAAGAAAATAGTTAAGCTTATTAATAAACAAAATCCGGATTTAGTCTTATCCGGAGGAGATTTTATTAAAGGTCATAATGGAAAACAGACACTTTCTATTGAAAAACAGGCGGAAGAATTAAAGAAAATAAAAGCACCGTTTATAACAGTACTTGGAAATCATGACGGCTGGTATGATAAATACAGAGTAAAAAAAGTTCTTGAAAATAACGGCATCACTGTTTTATTAAATTCAAATACAAAATTCAAAAACCTGTACATATCAGGTGTGGACGATTTTCAGACAGGAATTCCGGATATTGATACGGCTTTAAAAAATACATCATCACCAAGAATTCTTTTAACACACAATCCGGATATTTATTATGATATTGAAGATAATATTGATTTAATTCTGGCGGGACATGTTCACGGAGGACAGGTAAAAATTCCGTTTATTGGAGCTTTGATTGTTCCTTCTGTATATGGTCCTAAATTTGCGGAAGGTTTTATTAATGACGGAAAAAATACTATGTTCATAACAAAAGGATTAGGTACAAGCATTCTGCCTGTAAGATTTTTATCCGTTCCGGAAATTGTTGTTATTGAAAATGAATAATTTTGGGAATTAAAATAAACTTGCGGTATATAATTAATACTACAAAAAATGAATATCATAAAAGTTTAACTCGCATACTCCTTCCCTGGATGGGTAGCGTATTTGCGGACGGACGGGGGTAAAGGGGTAAAGGGGCAAATATATAAGTCCGGATAGCGAACAGACGAAGCCGGCAAGACCGGTTATGCTTAACGACGGACCACCAAGAACGTGGAACGTTACAAATGTTTTGCGCATACTCCTTCCCTGGATGGGGAAGGCTGGGATGGGGTGATAAGAACGACAGCGCAATTGTTCTTGTAATAAATCTAGCCAACACATGCTGAAATAAAATTAATCTTTCTATAACATAAAATAATCCCAAGATATTACGAAGAAGTTATAGCCAAGCTATGCTTGACCTACTTTTTTATATTAAAATATTTTTTAATTAAACTAATTTAAACCGCCAAGTCTCACCCCATCCCAGCCTTCCCCATCCAGGGAAGGAGCGCGCACAAATCCTTACTATATTACTAGATAAATAGTCGGGTTAATGTACTGATTACAAATCTTGATTTTTATCGGACAGTTATGCCACAAGGAGAGGGTAAATTGAATGCCAGGTGTGACGCTCCCCTCGCCCCTTGTGGGAGAGGGAAGAATTTCAAGTTGAGCTATGGCGAAACTTTGAAATTCGGGTGAGGGGTCAAAATAGAAATAAACAAAATTTTTACCGGACAGTTATACAAGTTATGCAGAAATTGTTGTTATTGAAAATAAATAATTAAAAATAAAATTAAAAAATAAAACTGAATGTAGAAAACTCTGATAAAAATGTAGAAAAGTATGTAGAAAAGTTGACTTGTTATTGACATGTTTCTACATACTTTTTTGAAATTTTCTGCTGTTTTTATATTTTATGTTCATAAATGTCAATAACTTGTAAGTTATTGACATGTTTTCTACATTTTTTTCTACATACAAATTCCTTGTCTTTAAAGGGTTTCGCATAGTTTTCTACAAATAATTAGAGCAGATGATGAAGAAGATGATTATATATAAATAAATAATATTAATAATAATAAAAATAATAAAAAAAAACTTTTAGAAAAAAAAATTATTTCAAAAAAAAAAAATTATTTCAAAAAAAAAAAATTCGATGTTATTTATAAAAAAATTACTATAATAAAAATAATCAATAATTATATTATTATAATTTTATTATCATCATCATCATCTTCTTCTTCTTTATCCCCTTCTTACAACAGTCGCTATTAATTCTCCGTAACTGTTAAAACATCCGTTAGTTTCTTTTATTTCATAACTAACTTCACTGTCTTCAGACTTTTCTTTTTTTGCAAAAGCTTCTGCACTCTCTAAATCCTTAAACTCACCTGCCATATCCGGTTCAAAATATGAAGGCTTGTCAATATAAACTTGATACATAATATCCCTCCTGTAATTTATTATGCTAAATACTTTTGTAATGTTGCTTTGTCAAAAACTTCTATACTGTCTTTTGAATGAATAAATATCAAACAAGTTATCAGAGATTTAAATGACTGAAAATCTTCAAATGCTAATTTTTGCCGTAAATCAGTCATATTATTTGCCATAAATTCTGTCAAAACTGTTTTGTCATTATAAAAAAGCTCTGATAAGAATTCAAATGCATCCCTTGTTTTAACTCCCTCAAGATAAATCATATCCGGAGATTGAAATTCTACGTACCTTAGAGCTTTGTCCATGTTAAACCCGATATTTTCATTCAATTCGCACTGGTTAACTCCCTTAAGCTCATATTTTGCAATTGATTCAATTGTCATTATATTTTTATTTGTGTTTGCAGATTCCATTAATAATGAATAAATAACATGCGTCTTGCCGCTTAATGGTGAACCGCAGACAAGAATTATTCCGGGATTATCCAGTGCATGTTCTATTATACTTTTCTGTTTTTCATCGGTAATTATTTTATCTAGACTTAAAGGCGGTTTATAAATCTTAAGAGAAATTCTCTCACCCATAATTGTAGGAAATGATGATACAGATGCGATAAGCATTGTATTTTCTACCTTAAAACATAATTTACCGAGCTGCGGAATTTCACATACAGATGCGTCAAGGTTAGAAAGTGTTTTTAATTTGGAAACAAAAGCCGTATTTAATATTGCAGGGATTGTTCCTTTATCAAAAACTTCGCCGTTCTTTTTGAATATTACTTTTAAACCTTCTTCTACCTGTTCAAAATTAAGTTCATGAATATCTTCTATAATTGCCTGTTTTAAAATGGCTCTTATTACATGCTGAATATGTTCTTCTCCTGCTTCTTCCTTATGAAGTTCTTCTGTCCAGTCAAACTCTTCATCTTCTTCTGATGTCAGAGTTATGCTGTCAACTGTATCAGCGACTTTATAATATTCATCAATTTTTTTTACAATACTTGCCTCTGAAGCTATAACCGGCTCTATTGAACACTCTGCAGTTTCAATAATTTTATCTATCGCAAACAAATCCAGAGGGTCTGCCATAGCAACTGTCAAAACATCTTCTATTTTAAACAGCGGAATAATTCTGTATCTTCTTGCATCCGCAAAAGATACAAATTTAAAACATTTTTCATCCGGCTCATAATCCTCAAGATTAACATAAGGAATATGCAGTTTGCTTTCCAAAAACTTTAAAAGTGTGTCTTCACCTAAAATTCCCGAATTTATTAACGCCTGCCCGATATTTATACTCTGAACATTTGCAAGCTCTTCTGCCTTTTCCAATGTTTCATAAGACACAATCCCATCTCTTACCAGTTCATATTTAAGTTTTTCTAAGGTTTTATTTGTTATTGTTTCCATATGGTTGTTCCTTTTTGGTGTGACTAGGTGACTAAGTGACTGAGTGATTAAGTGGTTAAGTGATTAAGATAATTTGTATATCTTGTCTATTATTAATTATTATTATTATTATTATTATTTATATGTTTATCAACATATAAATTCTTAGTCACTCAGTCACTTAATCACTCAGTCACTTCCTAATTTTCCCCCAAATACTCCTTCACTTTCTTCACAATATCATCAAGTTCAAATGGCTTTGTAATATATTCATTTGCGCCGGTTTCTTCGCCTATCATTTTATCCTCAAGCTGAGAGCGCGCTGTTACCATTAAAATTGGTATATCTTTGTATTTGTTATCGTATTTCAAGAGCCGGCTTATTTTATATCCGTTAATCTTAGGCATCATAACATCAAGAATGATTAAATCCGGCATAATCTCTTTTGCAAGCCTCAAGCCGTCTTCTCCGTTAAATGCCGTATAACACACGAAACCCGATACCTCAAGAACGAATTTCAGACTTTCAACAATATCCTGTTCGTCATCTACTATAAGAATCTTTTTCATGCGTATCTCCTTCAATATCGTATGAATACATTATATCACATTCTCCATACAAAGTTTTGTTCTGCTCTACTACGGAATCAATCTTCTTTTTCAGGAATTCCGCTGAAGGTTTATCTCCGTCTATTAGAATAAGCGAAAGCGTTGTCATTCCGCCGTCCTTTTCTATGAGAGAATTTGTCATATATGTTTTGTTTAACAAATTATTTTCTCTGAGCAGATTTTCAATAACTTCATTTGTGGATTTAATTTTTATTACAGCAATTGTAGAGCCGTTAGAACGCGCTTTTTGTACAAGCTGTTTCTTTATCATTAAGAAGTTACTTCTGTCATTTGCAACCGGTATAACAAAGTAAAATTTAGAACCCTTATTAATTTCACTGTCGCACCAGATTGCACCGTTATGAGATTCCATAAGCTGTCTTGCAATCGGAAGCCCTAAACCGGAGCCGCCGACTTTTCTTGAAAGCGAATTCTCTATCTGCGCAAACTTATCAAAAACGTGATTTAAATCCTTGCGCTCAATACCTATGCCGTGATCCTCCACACATACCTGCAGATAATTTCCCTGCAGTTTTTTGATGTCGTCTTCAAAACAATGGTCGTACTGCAATTCTCTTGCATTTACAACTTTGGAAGAAATTTCAATCTCTCCGGCATCCGGAGTAAACTTGATGGCGTTTGATACAAGGTTTGTCAAAACCTGCTCAAGACGGTTGGAGTCAGCATAAATCTCAACATCTTCGTCGGATGGAGTATATTTTATTGTCAAATTCTTCTCTTTTGCAACTTCCGACAAATTGTTTTTTACATATTCTATTACCGGTTCAATATGTATAAGCTCAAATTTGAAATCCATTTTTCCGGCTTCTATTTTTGAAATATCAAGAAGGTCATTAATAATGCCGGAAAGCCTTATGGCATTTCTCTTACCCATTGATACGAATTTTTCAATGTTTTCTGTCATTTCTCCTGCTTTTCCGCTTAAAATAATATCCATTGCATTTTTAATAGCAGTAAGAGGGGTTCTTAATTCGTGCGAAACAATTGAAATAAATTCTGATTTTAAACGCTCAAGTTTTTCTAACTTTCTGTTTGTTGCTTTTAATTCCTGCGTGAAAGATGCGCTCTGAAGCGGTATCGTAACCTGCTGTACAAGAGTCTGGAAACATGTTGCATCTTCTGTTGTAAATGGTTTTTCACGGTAAATTTCAGTAAATCCGAAAAATTCATCATTTAATGTTATCGGAGCAAACATATTGTCAAATCTCAAAACAGAAAAATCATATTCCTGTATATTATGCTTAATCTCTTTTTCTATTTTTAAATTCCCTATTTTTATATCAATCGGAGGGTCGGAAAGAAGAGATTTGTAGCTTAATATTGCACGGAGTTTCAATGCTTCCAGAAGTCTGTCTGAAACTTTGTAAAGCGAATTGATAATTAAAACCGGCTCACGCTCTGAACGAAACAAAAGTGTACATGACAATTCAAAGTTCAAAGATTTTTCAATCCCTTCTATCATAATTTTGATAAGCTTGTCTTTATCCAGCGTGCCTGCAAGCTGTGAACTTGTGTTATAAAGAACATTTAATTGATAAAGACTTCTTGCAAGCTCTTGATTTGATTTTGCCATTTTCATCAGAGAATGCCTTGTCTTTAAACTGGAATCAACAGTTGCTGACAAAAGCTTTTTATCAATAGGTGCTTTGATGAATAAGTTAGCATTGTGCGTGACGTCTTTGTTATGCTCTTTATTGCCGAGAATAAGCAGTATAACAACAGGAAACTGTTTGATTTTTCTGCATAAATGTTTCAAATCAAGAGTTTCTATATCTCCGTCAATGATAACAATATCCGGTTCCTCAACTTTTAGAATATCGAAAATCAAAGTTTGTTCACAAGATACTATAATCTCATCTGATGGAAAAACTTCTTTTATAATGTTTTCTTTTTCACTATCCCCGCTAATTAGCAAAAACTTTGTCATACTATTATAATAGCAAAAAGACAAGATAAAATGCAATTTATGGATTTAGTAAATCTGAATTTTAGATATTATTAACGAGTAGTTCGCATCCTATTTTTGTTGACTCATTGTCAATTTTTTCTATAATTTTGTATTGGTTTTCTTTGATTATTTTCATGGCTGTCATCAGTGCAGTACCGTAATAACTGTTTTCACTGATATGTTCACAGTAACCACATACGATTTCCATTAAATCGTGGTTCTGGATAACCATTTCTTCAATTTCACCAATGAAACTAATAACTTTTTGTTGCATATTCTCAACTCCTTCTATTGGAAAATGTATTAAAATTATATCAAATAATAAAATAATTGCAAGTACATTTTTAAAATATATTTTTGTTTTCTTATATTTTAGTATAAAATTTAGTTAGAAATTATGATTTACTTAGACGCAGGAACAACTTATTCTAAATTAATCAGTGATAAAAACTGTTTTAGCAATGATTATTTATCAAGTTTTAAAAACGGTTTTTACTATTATATAATACCATCAAATATAATAAAGTCGTTAAATATTAAAGCGGATTTTTCATGCGGTCATATGGCAGATGCCAGTGAGAATGAAATTATTGCTCTGGCACAGGGTGCAAAAAAATATGGTATTGACGATGATGCTGTTATACTGGACTTGGGAAGCAGGGATGCAAAGTGGATAAAATTTAAGAACGGAAAATTTCATGATATGGATTGGAATACCTCCTGTGCGAGTTCTACAGGTGCTACAGTAGAGATGCTTTTAAAATTTTATGATATCAATCCGGAGGATTTGAAGTTTAATGAAGAAAAGTTCTCCGTAACCTGCGGAATTTTTGGTATGGAAAAAATAATGGATTCTATATCATCCGGTGCAGAACCCGCGGAAGCTGTTTCTAAATTTGTTCACGGAATTGCATTCAATGCCTGGAATTTTTGTAAAAAACCGGAAAAAATATATCTTTCCGGCGGATTTTGCGAAAACAGATGTTTGATTGACTCTCTTGCTAAATACTGCGATGTAGTTTCTCTGGGCAGGTTTGTACTCTGTACGGGGTTGATGTCGGGTTAAATTTTTTGTATACTTAAATTAAGTATGAATAACAAGGTTAAGAAACTTTCTCTTGCCGTTTACTGGCATATGCATCAACCGGTCTATGAGCTGGAAGGCACTTATTTAATGCCCTGGGTAAGACTGCATGCGGTTAAAGATTATCTGGATATGGCGCTTATTCTGGAAAAATTTCCTGAGCTCAAGCTTAATTTTAATATTGTTCCGGCGCTTCTCGATGCAATTTTAGATTATGCGGACGGCGGATATCATGATATTCATTCAGAACTTTCTGTTTCTGATACTGAAAGTTTAAGTGATGAGGAAAAAGCTTTTATTTTGAATAATTTTTTCAGTTCAAAATACGAAACAATGATTTATAAAAGCGAAACTTATAAAAATCTTTATCAAAAACGTTTTTCGCGTGATGTAGTAAAAATTGATGAATTTTCATCTCAAGAGCTTTCAGATTTAATGGCGCTGTTTAATCTTGTCTGGATTGACCCCGTTCATTATGAAAGGTATCCGGAGCTTAAGATTTTATGGGAAAAACAGTGCGGTTATACTCTGGAAGACAGGATTAAAATTCTTGATATTCACAGACAAATAATTAAAGAAATTATACCGGCGTATAAAAAATATATTATGCAGGGGCGCATAGAACTTACAACAAGTCCGTATTATCATTCAATACTTCCTATACTTATAGATTTGAAAGCTTCGACTAAATCAGTAATTACGACAGAAGGGCTTCCTCAATCGCTTGGAATGCTGGACGATGCAAAATTGCAGATTAAAAATGCACTTGACAGAATAGAAGATGTTTTTTCTGTCCGCCCGAAAGGAATGTGGCCGCCGGAGTTGTGTCTTGGTCCTAAAACACTTAATCTGCTTGCTAAAGAAGGGATTAAATGGACTATATCTGATGAAGGCGTTCTGGCAGACTCTATCAACTTTGATTTTATCAGAGATTTTAAGGGTAATTTAAATGACCCGTATCATCTGTTGAAGGTTTATAATTATCAGACGAAAGATAATAAAGAAATTGACGTTATATTTCGTGACAGATCCATACCTAATTTGATAAATTTTGAATACGCCGGAATAAATTCAAAACTGGCGGTAAATGATTTATACGAAAAAATTAAGATTATTCAGAATAAACTTCTTGTATCTCCCGATGAAAACCATCTTTTGACGATTGCTCTGGATGCGGAAAACTGCTGGGAAAATTATCAGAATGACGGAATGGATTTTTTGGAAGGCATATATTCAATGATTACGGAGGATGAGTCTTTAGAAACCGTTTTGATTAGTGATTATATAGACTCTGATAAGCATAAAAAAAGTCTTAAAAAAATATATTCCGGCTCATGGATAGACAAGACTTTTCAGTACTGGATAGGTGAGCCGGAAAAAAACAAAGCATGGGCTTTTTTAAAAAAGACAAAAGATGATTTTGAGAATTATGTAAAGGAACACAAAAACAATCCTAATATAAAATCTGCAAGACGCGAGCTTTTGATAGCAGAAGGAAGCGACTGGTTCTGGTGGTACGGGGAGCCTAATCATTCCGGACAGGATTTTATTTTTGATTATATGTTCAGAGAGCGTTTAAAAAATGTTTATTTGATGCTGGGTATTGATTATCCTAACTATCTTGATAATACTTTGATAACAACAATAGAGCTTCCTTTTAAACATCCAAAACGGAATATTTCACCGCGTATGGACGGTTCTCTTAAAAGCTCTGATGACTGGTATAATTCCGGTTCAATAAGTATGTTAGACGGACCTGTATATCGCGAAAATAAAAATATTGATAAGATTAATTTCGGCTGTGACAGCGAAAATATTTACTTCCGTCTGCATGTTAATAAAGGCTCCGGCGAAATCAGCTTTGTGGATAGGATTAATCAGTTTTATATATATACACGCAATGCTACTAATGTTTCTGAGCGTGCGTATATAAGATTAATAAGCAAGACGGACAATCCTTACCCGATTCTTCTTGAGAAATTTGAGCATGAGCTTACTTTAACTCTTGTTAAAGATACTCTTTATCCTATCCGTATGGCAACGGTTCTTCACCCTAATATGTGGACTCTTGATAATCCGGAAGGCATTAAGATAGTGTATGATGATGTTATAGATGTCTGTATTCCGTTTGAAAAACTCGGCATTAAACCTCAAGAAACAGTGGAGTTTTTTATGGCAAATACTGACTCCGGAGTTAAGAACACATATATTCCGCAGGAAATTATGTTGTCATTAAACAGAGAATAATCAACTTATTTATTTCGCAATCAAGGATAAATAAAGAGGACGATAATTTTAAACCTGTAGTTTATTTTCTGAATAATACGTGTTATCATGTATATAGAGCTATGAAATCAGTAAAAGAAGTATCAGTTGAATCAAAAATATTGAAACGTTTGCAGAACCGCCCTAACTGCTTAAAACTTGTGCATTATTTATTTGATGATGAAGAGCTGCAGGAAATGCAGGATTATGCGAACAATGTGTCTATCAAGCGTTTAGGCTATAATGACCACGGTCCTGTACATATGAGGCAGGTTTGTGCAAATGCAATAAAAATGCTGAATATCTTGCATGAATGCGGAATAAAAACGTCTTTAGAAGCTGAAGAAATAGGAACTTTTGAAGATAGTATGTGTGCGGTTATTCTTGCAGGATTAATGCATGATTTAGGCATGATGATAGGAAGACAGGGACATGAAGAAATGTCTGTTATTCTTGCTAAACCTTTGATTGAAAGAGCCTTGATGCATGTTTTTCCGGATGATTTGCACAGAAGAGTTATAATTCGTTCTATTGTTATAGAATCAATTATCGGGCATATGTCATCGAGAAGAATCCATTCAACAGAAGCCGGAATTATTCTTATTGCTGACGGGTGTGATATGACCAAAGGTCGTGCAAGAATTCCGCTTTCTATTAATACAACTCCGCGCGTGGGCGATATTCACAAGTATTCAGCTAATGCTATTAACCGGATAAGAATACAGCACGGAGAAAAGAAACCAATAAAAATTTCCGTAGAAATGAGTGCTGATGTCGGCTTTTTCCAGATAGAAGAGGTTTTATTTGCAAAAATTGATGCAAGTCCTGCAAAAAAATATGTTGAACTTTATGCAGGTGTTGAAGGGCAAGAACCTAAGTGTTACCTCTAGTTTTGTATCTAAAATAAAAGTAAAACAGCGCAAGAAAGCCGAAGAATGTAAAGAATGAACCTGTTAGTGCAGTGTATTCATATCCCATGTTATGTGCAATAGGAATTCCTCCTGCATAAGCACCGATTGCGTTTCCAAGATTGAATGAAATTTGTGAGCAGCAGGCGCCAAGCATTTCTCCGCCTTTTGCATTTTTTATTAAAAGTATTTGCTGCGGAGCAGAAACTCCGAAAAGACAGGCAGTACATACACACATAAGCAGTACAGATACCAAAGGATTTGAACCGTCTAAGAATATTAGAATGAGTGATACGAACGCAGTTAGTTGTATAAATCCCGCAGTTAAAGAGGGTGAAAACTTATCAGACAGCTTTCCGCCCCATATGTTTCCTATATACATTCCGAATCCGGCAAGTACCATAAGCAGAGAAATATATTTTGGAGCAATGCCGGATAGAGTTACAAGAAGGGGATTTATATAACTGTACCAGCAGAATATACCGCCGTTTCCCATTATAACTGCAATGATTAACAGCCATGGCGCAAGTGATTTGAATATTTTAAACTGCCCTCTAAAACCTGTGTCGGGTAATGGTTTCAGTGAAGGGATTAATTTTTTAACCGAATATAAAATAAAAAGTCCAAATAGTCCTATTAGTAAAAAAATTATTCTCCAGGAGAAATTATGACTTAAAAAAGTTCCGAAAGGTATTCCTGCAAGGTTGGCAATAGTCATGCCCGAAACCATTGTAGCAACAGCCTGTGTTTTTTTATCTTTATCAGCAAGTTTTTCAGCAACGATTGCTCCGACTCCAAAAAATGCGCCGTGCGGAAGTCCTGCTATAAACCTCAATGAACACAAAACATAGTAGTTCCACGCAAAAGCAGATAAAAAATTTGAAATCGTAAAGATAGAAACCAGAGCTATTAAAATTGTTTTCAGTGGTTTAGTCCTGCCTAGAATAACAAGTAATATTGAACCAAATACAACTCCAAGTGCATAAAATGAAATAAAATTTCCTGCAGTTGAAATAGATACTTTCATTGATTCAGCAGTGTCCGGCAGAATTCCCATCATTACATATTCTGTCATTCCAAGTCCAAATGTACCGAAGGCTAACGGTAACAGGCATTTACTTTTTCTTATTGCCATTAATCTTTCCCTGCCAGAAGTGGCGCTTTTCAACTTTCTTTTTAAGCTTATCTTTTGCAAATTCAATTGCTTCAAGTTCGGTATAGAAAACTTTATCTTCGCTTATCTGCGCGATTATACCGTGGTCATTTAATTGTTTATATATTTCTTTGTTGTTTATAACCAGAATTATTTTTATTTTTTGTGCCTTAAGTCTTATAATAATATCTTCTAAAGCAAATATAGCAGAAATATCCAATAAGGCATCTGACGAATAGTCAAGAATTAATATCTTAGTTCCCCACAAATCCTCAAATTGTGAAACAAGCTGGGTTGCGGAACCGAAAAAGAATTGTCCGTCAATATGCACAACGCGGATTTTGTGTTTGTAATCTTTATCAAGCAGTTTTTCAAGCTGTTCTATATCTTTGTCATAAACTGTTTTTTGTACAAGTTTTGCGCTGTCAGCGGTTCTTTTTGCATATAAAAGAGCTGCGCATGTTATACCTGCGCCTACTGCTACAATTAAATTATAAAATACTGTTAAAACAAATACTATCAGTAAAACATATAAATCATCTTTAGGTGCATATTTAATAACTTTAAGCAGTTTAACATCAATAATATCATACCCGATTTTTATTAAGATTCCTGCAAGAACTGCAAGCGGAATTTGTGCAACAAAACCGGACAGCCAGAAAAGTAGTACAATAAGAATTATAGGATTTATAACTGCGGTTAATCTTGTTGTTGAGCCTGTATTAATAGCCGCAACTGTTCTCATTGTAGCGGCAGAACCCGGAAGAGAACCGGTTAAAGCACAGACCATGTTTCCTATGCCCTGTCCTAACAGCATATTTTTAGATGGTGTTCTGGTTTTCAAAAGTGAATCCGCTACAAGCACCGTAAGCAGGCTTTCTGCAGAAAGAACGATTGCAAGCATTACAGCATAACTAAAATAAGTTATAACTTCGTGCAGGTGTGCTTTAGGCAGTGTAATTGCCGGTAAATTGACAGATATTTCAGAAATCCTGTCTACATTTAACCCCATTTTTATTGAAATAAGTGTGCATATAACAAGTGCAATTGCTTGAGAAGGAATGATTTTATTGAATTTTTTAGGGATTGCAAAAACTATTGCAAGTGTAAGTACACCGATAAAAAGCGCATCAAAATTAATATTATCGAGATTTTGGAATAACGCGGTAATACTGTTTATGGTATTAGACATTACAGGGCATCCGATAAGCGGATTTATCTGCATTATTATAATAATTGTTCCGACACCGTTCATAAAACCGGAGATTACAGGATAAGGAACATATTTAACTATGGTAGGAAGCGATGTAAGAGCAAGTGCAATCTGCAAAATTCCTGCCATAAAGATTACGAGGATAACAGAAGATATGTCAGCATTCAGTGCATGCATGACAGATGCCACAACAATTGTTACCGGTCCTGTAATTCCGGAAACAAGCGGAACTTTAGCCCCGATAATACCTGCAATGAAGCAGAGAATTATAGCACCCCATACGCCTGCTCCTGCACCGAAACCGGTAGCTACTCCGAAAGCTAAAGCCTGCGGTAGTGCTACAATTGCGGAATTTAAACTTCCTAATATATCCCCTAAAAATATTTTTAATTTTGTTTTTATCATAAACCAATACTAACATAAAAAATTATAACTTAAAAAGCTATGATTTGTATTACACCTGTATTAGGTCGTATTCATGTAATTTATTTACATTCTCCGGTGATTTTAAGTTTGTAATGATAGTACAATATTAACTGCGTCTACTCCTTCACTGTATGTGAAGCGGATTTGCAGACGGACGGGGGCAAAGGGGTAAAGGGGTAAATATATAAGTCGGGTAGTCGTAGGGTAGACTTCAGTCTACCTTATTATTTGGTAGTCTGGTAGGGTGCGGTCACTACCGCACCCTTACTCTACTTATTAGAACATTTATCTATATTTTTTCAAAATCTGCCACACCGTGTTTGCATATCGGGCAGATAAAATCCGGCGGTAAATTTTCGCCTTCATAAATATAACCGCAAATCTTACATCTCCAGCCTTTTTTAGAAGTCGGCTGCGGGCGGGGTTTAATATTTTTCTGGTAATAGGAATATGTAACAGTCGGCTCATCAGATAAGATTTCAGCAGCAACAAGCTGGGCAATAAACAGGGTATGTGTTCCTAAATCGATTTCTTGTTTTACATAAGCCGATATATAGGAATTTGTGTTTTGCGTAATATACAAAACTCCGTTAGGACTCCTTTTTGTGTCATAAAAAGAAGCAAATTTATCCGTATCGCGTCCGGAATGGAATCCGAAATGTTCAAAAATTTCAAATTTAGCGCTTTCTGATAGAATTGAAACATTAAATTTTTTAGTTCTTTGAATCATTTCATTTGTGTAATTCTTTTTATTTACGGCAATCGCAATCTGCAGCGGGTCGGATGTAACCTGCATAACTGTATTAATAATGCATCCGTTATCCTTTTCTCCCTCATTTGCAGTTAAAACATAAAGCCCGTAGCCGATATTAAACAAAACATTATTATTCATATAAAACTCCCTTATTACACTATGCTATTACAGATATAATAATAGTGCAATAAAGTAAATTAATACATATTTTCTGCTTCTTCCTTAAAATACGAAACGCCAGTTGAGTATTAGAAATTCTTGGTGAGGGGGCAGACCCGTTAGGGGAATATTGAAGATAAGTATAATATTAATCAATTAGCATACGAATAAAACCGATGCATGGGTAGGGTGCAAATTTTTGCACCAATATTTTTCATAAACAAATATCTGCTGGCAATTTTTATATCAAATCCTTGCTTATATATTTTATACCTGCTCGACTTCAAGATTTTTGTCAACTTTATCTTTTAGAACAGATTCTACAAAAGATTTTAGAGTCATGGTTGCATTTTTACATCCGCTGCACATGCCGGTTAATTTAACTTTTACCTTATTTCCATCAACATCAACAAGCTCAACGTCACCGCCGTCTTTTTGCAGCTGCGGTGAAATCTGCTGGTCAATAACTTTACTGATTTTTAAGATTTTTTGCGTTGGCGTAAGCTCTGCTGTCTGTCCGGCTTTCTTGTAATATGTTTCCAGCATATCCTTGATTACGCCCCTGCATCTTCCGCAAGCACCGCCTGCTTTTGTATAATTTGTAACCTCATCCACTGTTTTAAGTCCGTTTACCTTAATAGCTTCCCATATCTGGTTTTCTGTTACATTGAAACAGGTGCATATAATCTTTTCTCCGCTCGGGTTCAGCCCCTCTTCCATTGCAATCACATCTTCTCCGTAATACTTTTTAATAGCATCCTCTAAAGCTTCGTGCCCCATAACAGAACAGTGCATCTTCTCCTGCGGAAGTCCGTCAAGCTCATCTGCGATATCTTTATTAGTAATCTTAGCTGCTTCATCAATGGTTTTTCCGATAATCATTTCAGTCAGAATACTTGATGAAGCTACCGCAGAGCCGCACCCGAAAGTTTGGAATTTCGCATCTTTAATAACTTTACCGTCAAGTTTTATATATAATTTTAAAGAATCTCCGCAGGCTAAAGAACCGGCTTCTCCAATCAAATCCGCATCATCAATTTTCCCTACATTCCTTGGATTTCTGTAATGATCCAGGACCTTCTCCGAATATTCCCACATAATAATTTCCTCTTTTTGAAGTTGAATTTTTACAATATAATTCTACTACAAAAAGAGGAAATAAAAATGTCTGAATTCAGTACTTTAAAACTTGACGTAAACTAAATATCTTTTCTTTTTTTGGCAGACAATAATATAACGTCCTGGTCAAATTTTGACAGAGTATTGAATTGCTTTTCTGCTTCTTTTAATTCTTCCGGCATTTTTTTTGCATTTTTATCCAGTAAAAATTCCGCAAATTTATCAAGTGCTGAAAGTTTTTCACCCTGCTTTGTTTCTGCCTGTCTTTTATTGACCCTCTTTATTAATTCTTTAGAAATTTCATTCTTTTTTACCCATTTTGATTTCATAGAGGGGTTTGTACTACTAATCGGTGCTATTTTCATTTCGGCTTCCTTTCTTTAACTATCTATTTTTTATACTGTCACGAGCTTTTTTATAAGCCGTATTTAATTTTTTCTTATCTTTGATTAAATCAAGAATTTCTTCATTTTCAGACAACTGCATCATTTTGCTGTAAAAAGTATCTTTTGCCATTTTATTATTGACTTTATTTCTTGCAATCCCCATAGCATTTGCTCTTAGAATTGTTTCGATAGAAATTTTCATAATCTCCTCTAATTCTGTAATTTCTTTTCTTCTTGTTTTAAGAATTCGCAGTCAGCTTCCAGTCTTTTATCTTCCATAGCATTAATCAATTCTTCAATATCTTTTATCTGCCCGAGTTCAAATCCTGCTTCCGCATATAAAACACAATCGTTACAGAGTCTGTAATTCCCGTACTGAACAGAACCTGCAAGGGATTTAGTATCTCCGCAGGCATCGCAGGTGAAAAATTCATTTTCACAATCCGGATTCTCTTCAATATCATCCAGACGCATCTGCTCTACTACTAATTGCATTTCTTTTATTACATCTTCTTTTGATTTCATTTTATTAACCTTCCTTATCGCATGGAATGTCGTGCAGCAGCTAACCTTCTACAAGAGCTTTCATTTCTTTTACAGCTTTCTCAAGCCCGACAAAAACCGCTCTTGAAATTATTGAATGCCCTATATTTAATTCCACAAGATTAGGAATTTCATGCATTCTGCTGACATTCTGATAATTTAATCCATGCCCTGCGTTAACTTTTAACCCGAAGTTTTGTGCAAATATAGCCGCACCTTTCAACTCTTCAAAAGTCTTTTCTTCTTCCAGAGTTCCAAAAGCTTCAGAATATCTTCCTGTATGAAGTTCTATAAAAGGAGCCCCCGTTTTTGACACAGCAGATATTTGCTGTATATCCGGATCAATAAAGAAACTTACTTCAATCTTTTTTTCAAGTAAAGGTCTGGTAAATTCAATTGCCCATTTCAATTGTCCTGCTACATCCAATCCGCCTTCAGTTGTGACTTCCTGCCTTTTTTCCGGAACAATACAAACTGCATGCGGACGTATCCGGAGCGCAATCTCCTGCATTTCCTTAGTCATAGCCATTTCTAAATTAAGTCTTACACGCGGAAGCATTCTTATTGCTTCTACATCCTTATCTTTAATATGCCTTCTGTCTTCTCTCAAATGAGTAGTTATAGAAGCGACTCCGCATTCCTTGCAAATCCTTGCTGCAGTCAAAACATCCGGCTCTACACCGCCTCTTGCATTTCTTAACGTAGCAACATGATCTATATTTACACCAAGTAACATTACTATCAGCTCCTTTTTAAAGATTTTCTATCTGTCCGAATATTTTAAACATTTTATTTTATTAAGCTTTAACAATGCTGTATATGTCGGCAGTATTGTAATACTATTATCCGACGAGCAGCCGATATATTCAACAGCTTTTTTTATATTGTTTATTATTTTTATATTTTTTATTCCCGCATACTTAAGTCTTAATGCCATGTCATTTGCCCTAATCCCCGACACAACAATTTCTTTTTGAACATCTTTCAGCAGTTCAAACTCCGCATCCCAGAGCCAGGAAACGTCCCTTCCGTCAGCATAGTTGTCATTGATTATAATCAGCAGGTTTGAATCTTTATTGACTGTTTTTAGAACTTCATTAGCCCCTATAGGATTTTTAATCAATTGTATTAATACTTTTTTTCCGTCCAAATATTTCACTTCGCTTCTGCCAAACATAACTTTAAAAGATTTTAGGCAGTCTTCAACATTTTGGACTCCCAGTTCAAGACAGAGTGATATTGCAGCCAGAGCATTATATGCATTGAATAATCCTACAAGCGGAATTTCATAGTTTACTCCATTAATCTTTAGTACAGAACAATCCTTGTATAGAGTAACATCTGCAGCATATTTCGGATTAGGGCGTTTATATCCGCAGGAACAATAATAATGTCCCTGCTGTGCATAAAATTTATCTTCATATATTAGAGGGCGTCCGCATGTACAGTTAAAGCTTTCTTCTGTTTCAGATTTTGTCTTCAAGCTTTCATCAGCATAATATACATTTTCCATTCCGTAAAATATTTTATTGCTGCCTTCAAATGATGCAACCAGAGGGTCATCTGCATTTAACAATAAATTAAGATTCGTTTTTTTATTTATACCATCTTGTATAAGTTTTTTTGTTGTTGCGAGCTCCCCGTATCTGTCAAGCTGGTCACGGAACAGATTGGTTACAATAAGATAATCTGCATCAAACCTGTCATAAATTTTTGAAAGATATGCTTCATCCGACTCGATAACTGAATAATCTGTTGTTATAAACGGTTTAACGGAAAGCGCCAGAGCATTCACCACACCGGTAAGCATGTTTGCACCCATGGCATTATTGATTACTGTGGCTCCGGAACTTTTAAGAATATGAGATACCAGTCCGGACGTTGTTGTTTTTCCGTTAGTTCCTGTTACATTAATCTTGGTTTTGATATATTTGTTACACATGCTCAAAAAACGAGGGCAGATTTTCAGTACCAGCCTGCCGATGATGGACGTTCCGGAAGATATTCCCGTCGTTTTCAAGAACAAATATACTAACCTTGCAAGCAATAGTGAAACATAAAAACTAATCTTTTCCACAACAAATAATCCTCCCTTATAATCATATAATAAAACCTGTAATTCTAGTGCAGCATATTGTAAAGTTTTGTAAAAAGCATTGCTGTAAATTGAATAAAACCCGATACACATTCATATCATTTTGCTTTTCATGGTAAAATTTTTGTATTATCTAAGGAGGGCTTATTATGTTAGACTTAATTAAATCAAGAAAAAGCGTGAGAAAATATTCAGACAAACATATTCCGGACGAAGATTTAAGAAAAATTCTTGAGGCAGGCAGACTTGCACCGTCATGGATGAATGTCCAGTGCTGGAAATTTATTTTGATTAAGTCACAGGAAACAAAAAACTTGCTATCCGAGCTTTCTGCCGGTCAAGTTCATGTTAAAAATGCGGATGCATTAATTGTATGTGTTGCAGACCTCAATGGATGGGAGGAAGCAAAGATTACCCATATATCTAAACCTGCTTTAAATCCTGCTCTTCAAGGAGATAACGGTCTTTTGATAAGAACAATGGAACAAATTATTTATCCGATTTCATACATGATGCTGGAAGCAGAATCTTTGAATGTCAAATCATGTATTATCGGAGCTCTGGGAAATGAAATCACAGGAATTCTGCCGGAAGTTTATGCAAGAGTAAAAAATATACTCGGGCTTAATTCCAAACAGATTTTATCAACCATCATTACATTAGGATACGAAGCAGAACCGGCTCCTGTTGAGAAAAAACGCAAAGATTTTGACGACGTTGTATTTCTGGAAAAAATCGGATCTAAATTTTAATCAAGTTCCGGCTCGCCATTCATAAGCTTTAAGATTTCTATAACTTTCGGCATCTGGCAGTCAAAAGAATAATGTGCTTTTTTAATAGAGCATTCTTTGCAGTTGCCGTTAAGTTTGTAGCATTCTATTGCCTGTTCTGTCCAATTCTTTGTTATGGAACCGGAAATCTCTGTTTTCGGCGGTTCAATTACATGATTCAGCATTTACACTCTCCCCCTAATAGCAGAATATAACTCGAACTTAAATTATGCATCATCTGTTTATATGATTTTGACAAAACAGACTGTTTAAATAATTATTCACTTTTTCTATTCGTTTTTCCGGCGGACAACTGTATTCAATCTCTTCAATTGTATTCAAAACCGTGGAAGCTTCGTTATTTATTCTGCATTTTTTTAATGCTGTCTGCCAGCATGCATAATCTTCCTTGGAATCTGCATGCAGAAGTCCGGCTTTTTCAGAAGCCAGAACGACTTTTTTAAATATCTTTCTTACATACGGAATTTTTTCATCCGGTGCATTAGGAGCTTCGCTGCGTCTGTTTAATCTGTTTATAAATACATTTAAAAGTTTTGCCGTTGTATTGGCATATGATTTGTCTGCATGTGTGTCAATTTCGTCTACAAGATACAATCTGCCGTTTCTCAAGATGACATTATTGGGATTTAAATAATCAAAAACACAATATCTGCGCGGACCTAATTTTATATCATTAAGTCGCGCCATATCCTGTGCAAATTCGTCATAACCTGCCTGCGGAACAGTAGCAAATGTTTTTAGATATTTATCTAAATAATATTTTTTCATGCTATTATTACTCAAGATTTTTGAATAATGCTCGGGAACTCCTGCGGGTATATGTCTGCCTGCGTTGCGTAATATTTGGAATTTATCAAGCTCTAGAACCGGTTCGCCAAAATAATTTCGCAAAGTCGAAAATAAACGTTTACCTATAGTAAGGGCTGCATTCCAGTCATTTTGTTCCTTTTTCCATCCAATAGGAACTCTTGCGGCATACTTGCGTGTAATTTTATATACAGCATTATGACTGCCTTCTTCAATGAATTTATCGGGGCGGGTTATGTCTGCTTTTTTCAAAAGGCTTATAAATTCATCTTCGTTGATAATTGCCTTAGACGGGCTGTTTAAAATTCTATCAAGTTTTGTCTGAATCTGCCTTGAATGTCCGCTAAAGGCGGGGCTGTTTGTATAATTATATGACGGGGATATTATATTCATGTTTTTTATAAAACGTGTAAAAAATAATTTTGTCCTATGACAAAAAATTAATTGCAAGACCGGACAGCATACTTATTACAAGCAGTATTGCTATAATTTTTAGCGTATCTTTAAAATCATTATTTTTTAGAAGTACAAGCAGCCCCAAACCGGCATTGGAAAGCAGACAGCTCATAGCAGCACCAAAAGAAACGGTTCCTTTTATAAGCATCATGGTAATTCCTATTGAAATGGCACAATTAGGTATTAAGCCGATAAAAGAGGCAATTACCGGCTGGATATATTTTCCGCCTTGAATAAAATCGGTAATTCTTACACTTGTAAGGCAGTAATTGATAATTAAAGTTATTATAAGAACAAAGACAAAAACATTTGCAGTGTGCATAAGCGGATGGATTAGAAGTTCACGTTTATTTCCGTGTGCAATATCATGCTTGCAGCATCCTTCTTCTGAAATAATACATTCCTTGTCCGATTTATTTGTCTGCTGCGGAATTATAAAATCAACCAGATAACCGGCACAAATACCTATTAACAGCTTTATTCCGACTATAGGTACAATCAAGTATGCTTTATTAGGTGTTGCAAGAAGCAGCGGAATAGTTTCATCAGAAGTTGCAAGATATACTGCAATAAGACACCCTCTGGTTATGATGCGTTTAGCATACAAACTGCTTGCAATAACAGAAAAGCCGCATTGTGGAATAATGGCTGCAAGTGCGCCTATTGCAGCACTTCCTTTTCCGGTTTCTTTTAACAGCGAATTAATCCTGTCTGCATAATAAAACTCTATTAATTCAATGATAACAAATACTATAAACAAAAACGGAATTAAATTAACGCTGTCAACAAACGCGTCAATAATCCAGTCGCTTATCGAAAATTTGTCTGCAAAAGCATAAACCGGAGCAAAGATAAAATCACTCACCCCTTCATATAACCCATTGATTTTTTCCAGAATAGATATTAACATAATGTCATTAAACCTCAAAATTTAGGATTAGTCAATGTTAGAGCAGCCAAACAATAAAGGAGTGAATATGAAAACAATAGAGATTAACAAAGAGAAGTGCATCAGATGCGGGCTTTGCATAAGTGATTGTCTTTCCGGCTGTATAGGTTTTAATAATGAAAATATACCGGAAATGAAAGATGAAACACGCTGCATTTCATGCCAGCACTGTATGGCAATCTGTCCGACAGGCGCTCTGTCTTTCGGCGGAAAAAATCCCGATAACTCCGATGCGGTTAATTATGATAACATTTTGAGTTTAATTAAATCAAGAAGAAGTGTAAGACAATACAAAGAAGAAGAAATTCCGGAAGAAACTTTTAATAGTTTAAAATCAATGCTTCCATATATTCCGACAGGCTGTAACTCTCATGCACTGCATTTTTCTATTGTTGAGAAAAAATCCGCAATGGATATTATTAGAAAACGCGTCAACGACTTAATAGTAAAAACACTTTCTTATAAAGCAATTTCACCATTAGTAAATAAATTCTCCAAATACAAGGACTCTTTTTTAAATGGTGAAGATGTTATCTTTAGAGGTGCGCCTCATATGGTGGTTGTATCTTCTCCGATTAGTGCTCCATGTGCAATGGAAGATCCAATCATTGCTTTGAGTTATTTTGAACTTTATGCGCAGCATCTGGGATTGGGAACCTGCTGGTGCGGTTTTGCGGAAGTTTGTTTAAAATTCTTTCCGGAAGTCTGCGAGATGCTTGAAATTCCGTCCGGTTATAAGCCTGTTTACGTAATGCTCTTAGGAATTCCTGCAGTAAAATATCAGAGGACAGTTCAGCCGGAACCTTATAAGATTACTGAAATTAAAGAAATTCACGAAAAAGATTCATGCTTTTTCTGCAAAGCAAAAAGGATTATTACTAATTTCTTGAGATAAGAATAATAAAAAAAAGGCGTTTCTTTAGAAACGCCTTTTTTTTATTATTAAATTTTATCATTAAATATTTTGTGCAGCTATTGCTTTATAAAAGCTTATATAATCTATCATACAGTCAAATTCACTTGAATATACCATCTTGTTTACCGATAGCAGGTTCTCTTCCATCTGGTTCAAATCGAGCTTCGCGATTGTACCCTGTGCAAATTTGCATTTTGAAAGCTCAAAATCCTGCTTTTCTAACTCCTGTATTTTCTTTTGTTTTGCCAGCTTTTCCTTATCCATATTTACAGAAACAAGAGAGTCGTTAACCTCTTGCATAGAAGTCAGATTAACTTTTTCATAATTCTTTAGACTTTTTTCATAAGCAATTTTTTTAGATTTTAAATTTGCTCTGAGTTTTCCGCCCATAAACAGAGGCTGAATAATTCCGCCGCCAAATCCCCACAACATATTGGAGGTTGTAAATAAGCTGCCGAAATTTGTAGAATTAAACAATAATAAACCGCCAAGATTCAAAGAAGGAAGCATTTCTTTTCTTGCTACTCTTACATCAATTCCCGCTTTTTCAAGCATCTTTTCAGCCTTGATATAATCAGGGCGTTTCATTATTACATCTGAATTTACATACTCCGGAATAGTGCCTGAAAAAGCAAGCTTTCTATAATCCGTTCTTTTATATTCTTCAATATTATTCGGGCTGTCACCGGTTAATACTGCAAGTTGATGCAGAAGCTTTGTTCTGTCTTTCCTTAAATCAGTTAAATCAGCCACACCGGTTACATACGCTTGATTTGCTTTTACTAAATCAGAAGTTGAAACTACACCTTCAGCGTTTGCAACAGACATAATCTCAAAAATCTCTTTTCTTAAATCAACTATATCTTCCTGCAAATCAATCATTGCATCTAATTTAACTATATTTATATATACACAGCCAACAGATGAGGCAATTGAAATATATGCGGACTGTTCATCAAGAATAGAGGATTCGTACAATTTTCTGATTGCAGTTGTTTTATTATGATTTTTCCCGAATAAATCAAGTTCGTAACTTGCTATTATAGGAAGTAAAAAACTTCCTGCTTCATGGTCCATCATACCGCCGTACCCTGGCAAAAAACCCGCCTGTAATTGAGGCAGCTCACCGGCTCTTTGCATTACAACATTCTGATAATATTCATCAATAGTTAGAGTTGCCATCTTTAAATCTTTATTATTCTCTATAGCTTTAACTATATATTCGTTTAAATATTCATCATTAAACTGTTCCCACCAGGGTAAATTAACATATTCATATTTATTTTTTGTCGGTTTAATCTTGTTATCTGCTTTTTTAGCCTTCTTTTCTTTCTTCTGTTTTTTGTCAACTGTCTGTTCCGCTCCTGCAGATAAAACGGTTTTATCCGTATTTTCTATTGCAATTACAGGAATAACATTACCTGTCCCTAATGATAACAATATGGCTAACGTCAAAAACTTTTTCATTTCTTTTTTCTCCCAAGGTACTTGATTTTTTATGACAACAATGATAACATAATTATGTTGCATTTGCAACATGTTGTAAAAAAAACATACTTTAAACAGGGGATTGACAAAATTGCAAAATCATTTTACTGATACAATTTTTTACCAGATAGAATTGACAGCAAAGTATTGCAAGCTTCTCGGACAACAGGTTTTTGAGAAACTAAATGTCGGAATCTCTCCGGAAGAGTTTTCGGTTCTCGATACACTTTCCTGTAACCCTTATTTATGTCAAAGGGATTTAGCAAAGCTCATATTGAAAGACAGAGCAAATACCGGAAAACTTTTAGACAGTTTAGAGAAAAAAGGGTTTATTACAAGAAACCTGTCAATTAAAAACAACCGTCCTGTCAAAAAAGTTGAAATTACTGAAAAAGGGAAACAAAAGCTTGATGAGGCAACAGAAAGGATAAGACCGCATTTCCTTATTGTTCAAGACAAAATTAATAACAGTAATATTTCTCAAATAGGAAACTTGTTAAAAGATTTAAGAAGCGTTTTAGATGAAACATTAGAAATTCAAATATAAATAGAAAAGGTGAAGAAATGAGTGAAGAGAATAAAATTGAAGAAGAAAACACAAGAAAATTACCGGTAAAAAAACGTTATATTTTTTCTTTTTTAGCCTTAATCGGCGTGATTATTGCCGGTTATCTCATTTATGAGTATCTTGGCTGCCAGTCTACGGATGACGCTTATGTAGAAACAACTACTGTTTCCGTTTCGCCTAAGGTTTCCGGTCAGATAGTTAAGGTTCTGGTGGAAGATAACCAGCCGGTTAAAGCAGGACAGGTTGTAGCGGTTATTGATAAGATTGATTATCAAGTTAAACTTGACCAGGCTACTGCAGCTTATGAGCGTGCTTTGTTAAATCAAGAAAATGCACATGCTGACTTGAATGCAGCTAATTCTGAAATCGCACTTGCAAAGAAAGATGTTGAAAGGTATGAAAACCTTTATGCAGCAGGTGCAGTATCAAAACAAACTCTGGATAAAGCAAGAACAAATCTTGAGAGCAAACAGGCAAAACAAACTTCTGCAGAACAGTCTATTTTTTCAAAAGACCCTTCAAGAAATGCAAAAGTTGCCGATGCTGACTTAAATGTTTTAAAAGCTCAAAAACGCGCTGCAGAACTGGCGCTTGAATATACAGATATTCTTGCACCTATTGACGGTACCGTATCTAATAAAAAAGTTGAAGTCGGTATGATGGTACAGCCGGGTTCGCCTTTGTTTGTAATAGTTCCGCATGACGTATGGGTTGTTGCAAACTATAAAGAAACACAGCTTACTAAAATGAAAGAGGGCATGGATGTTGATATCAAAATAGATACATATCCGGATAAAGTCTTTAAAGGAAAAATTGACAGCATTCAGAGAAGTTCCGGTGCAAAGGCAAGCCTTTTCCCGCCTGAGAATGCAGTTGGTTCTTTTGTAAAAATTGTACAAAGAATACCTGTAAAAATAGTATTTACAGAAAAAATTGACCCTGAAGAATACTCGATTATTCCCGGTATGTCTGTTGTACCAAAGGTCAAGATTAGAGAATATTACAGAAATAACGAATAATAACTTTTCATTCAGTATTACGACTCTGTGGTTCGCGGGGATTTCCTCACGAACCTTTATTTTTTGTATAATAGTTTTATGCAGATTTATTCGGATAAAAAATTTGAGAATCCTATAGAAATTATTGACGTAAGCGGGGAGCTAAAAGAAGGTTTTGACAGACTTGAAAGACTCCGCAAAAAATATTATCTTTTAGGCTATATTACATATGATTTCAAATATATGTATTTTGAAGCTTTTGACAGGTGGGAAAAATATATTCCCAATCCTCCAAAACAGCTTGGTACGGTGGTTAAACCCAAAATTTCCAAAGAACAGTATATTGATGCTGTCAGCAAAATCAAAGATTATATAAAAGAGGGAATTACGTATGAAGTTAATTATACGTATCCTTCTGATGTGTTAACGAGTCTGGACGGCATTGATTTATACGAGGCGCTTCTTGAGAGGCAGACAACGCCTTATAACACATTTTTCCAGAACAAATATACCACCCTTCTTTCTTTTTCGCCGGAATTGTTTTTCAAATTAAACGGCAGAAAGATTTTGACAAAGCCGATGAAAGGAACTGTGAAACGTCAAAATGACGGCAAAGATAAAGAAAGACGCGATTTTTTGTATCATGATACAAAAAATCGCGCTGAAAATATCATGATTGTTGATTTGTTGAGGAACGATGCAGGTAGAATAGCAAAGGCGGGAGGCGTAAAAGTTGATAAACTTTTTGATATAGAAGAGCATCCGACAGTATACCAGATGACCTCGGAGATATCAGCGGAATTGCGGGAAGATGTCAGTTTGTATGATATATTTAAATCAATTTTTCCGTGCGGTTCAATAACAGGGGCGCCGAAGGTCTCAACTATGCGGGTAATTGATGAGCTTGAGCCTTTTGAACGTAACATTTACTGCGGCGCCATCGGGTTTTTATCTCCGGATTGCTGTGAATTCAGTGTTCCGATAAGAATATTATACGGGAATAATTACCGCTACACTTATCATGCAGGCGGTGCTGTTGTATGGGATTCCGTACCGGAGGATGAATGGGAAGAAACTATTGTTAAAACAAAATTTCTTGAAGCGGATTTTAGTTTGATTGAAACTGCTGTTGACGACTGGAAAAGGCATATTGCCAGGGTGAAGAAATCTGCTGATACACTCGGATTTAAATGGAGTAATGAAATAGAAAAGATAGAAAAGTTTGACAGACTGCTTCTTCATAAGGATGGAAGCTTTGAACTCCAAAAGAAGAATTTTGCTCCGATAAAAAATAATCTTATACGAGCAGTAAGAAGGGTTAATTCAAACAACCCGTTTTTGTATCACAAAACAACTATTAGGGAAAATCCGCCGGCAGGATTGTTTGATGAAATCGGGATAAATGAAAGGGGCGAAATTACCGAGGGAACTTTTACTAATATTGCAGTAGAAATCAAAGGAGAGCTGTTTACACCGCCTGTAAAATGCGGGTTATTAAACGGGACTTACAGACAAAAATTAATTGAAGAAGGGAAAATTAAGGAGAAAATTATTTATCTTAAAGATTTGGAAAATGCGGACAGGATTTTTTGTTTTAATTCAGTAAGAAAAATGGTTGAGGTAAAATTATGCTCATCATAGATAATTACGATTCATTTACCTATAATATTGTCCAGTACATAAAAATGCTTGGTGTTGAGCCAAAAGTTATTATGAATGATGAGCTTAGCCTTTCGGAAATTAAACAGCTTGATTTTTTGAAGATAATTTTATCGCCCGGCTGGGGAAATCCGGACAATTCCGGTGTTACAATGGATGTGATTGATTATTATAAAGACAAGCTTCCTATATTTGGCGTGTGTCTTGGCATGCAGTACATTGCAAAATATTTCGGCGCTGATATAATCAAGGCGCCAGAACCTTTTCACGGCAAAAACTCGGAAATATTTTTTCAATCCGGATTTTCAATTATTTAGAGGGCTGAAACAAGGATTTAGCGCGACAAGATACCATTCTCTTATAATCAGCTGCGGGAAAAATAACAATGATATTAGTATAGAAGGCTGGACAAAAGACGCTCTTCCAATGGCAATAAAAATAAAGAACCGTCCGATTTACGGCGTCCAATTCCATCCCGAAGCTATTTTGACAGAAAACGGAATAGAAATTTTTAGGAATTTTATTAATTTGCGTGAAGGGGAAAGGGGGATTAGGCAACTCGTGAGCCGTGACTCGTGACTCGTGATTTGTGGTTATAGAATTTCTTTAATTGAGCCTCGTTTACTTATATCATTTTCAATTCGTCGCTTCACCCCTCACTCCTCACCCTTCACCAATTTAAATCACTCAGTCACTTAGTCACTTCAAACTCAAATACTCGTTCCCCAATTTCTTGTTGGCAATCTCAGTAATCTTGCGGGCTAAATCAGCGTAAACTCTGCGTGAAAAATGGTTTATGCACTCTGCGTAATCCTCATCGCTTTTTATGAAATCGCTGAGTTCAATAAAATCAACTTCGTTTTTGAAATTTTTTCTCACAGCATCATTCAATATCTTGTGTCTTTCTGCCATATTTTCATAGCCTGCAAGAACTTTGTCTGTCGGGATTTCGCTTCCCAGAATAAGAACTAAATCAGCGTTTGTATTCTCTTTTATATATCTCAAATTCTTAATAACTGTATCTACAGGCGGATTGCCCGCAAAAACATAATTATTTTTAAATTCTTTGAGCATAATGACATTTTGTTCTTTTGCCCATTGAGGAATCGGTTTTAGGATTGTTTCCCAATTGTTTTCATTGGTTATATCACAGTCTGCATATCCAAACAACGCATAGCTTTCATCATATTTATTGATGTAAAGCCCGCTGTGGGTTGTTGTCAAAAGGCTTAAAAATATCAGATTATATTTTTTATCAAAAAATCGGGTTTTAAACTCATCCGGATTAGGGAAAGGAAAGCGCTTTGAGAGTTCTTCAAGCTTTTCTTTGGAAAACTTATGCGTCTGCTCAATAAACGCAGTATGCGTATGGGCTAAGATATAGACAAGCGACTTGTTCCAGTACGGGAATTCGGTATCTATATTACAGCCGGCATTTATATAACTCAGCGAAGAATATAAATCGCACGGACCTTTAAAAAGAATGTTAACGTCATTTTTAACAGTCCTTACCGGTACGTTAACCTGCAAATCATCAACAACACTAATCCAATCCGGCTCGCTGTCAAGAGAAGATGCGACTGTGCCTTTTAGTTCAATCTGCGGTTTACCTAAGAAAGAATAAACAAACTGTTCTATTCCCATATTCATAATCCTGCAGGAAAAAAGAAAATGTATGAGCCTGTTTTCTTTTTTATCAAGGGAATAAAACCCGCAAATCCCGTAGTTTCCGTAATTATCTTCTGCAATAATATAAGCGGATTCTGTATTTTTAATAGTTTCTTCTAAATTTTCATCCCGAAATTTGGTAAAATTTAACTGGTTTGTCCGGCGTATTAATTCTTTTATCCTGTCGATATTTTCAAAGCAGTCATTTTTGAAACAAATTTTTATGCTGCTTTGCCTTAAAAAATCTTCGTTAGAGCTTTCTGCCGCAGCAAAATGTTTTGCCTCAAGAATTTTATACTGTTTTAATCTTGTGTGCTCAAAATCATAATCATTAACAAGATAAAGTTCTTTCATCATTTTAGGGAGTGCCGTTGGATGTGCTGTCATAATATCAGGAGCATAAAACTTTACTTCGTTTATATTAGAAATATTATCGTCAATGAAAATAACATTTTCAGCTCTGAGGTTTAAGTCTTTAATAAGATTTTGTACCCTTTCTCCCTTCGGAGTCCAGTCGATTGACGGAAGCACAAACAAATCCCAGAATCTTTTAAAACCACTGGATAAAAATTTGTTTTTGACATTATAATAGTCATTCTTTGAGCAAATGGAGTTAATAATCCCTTTAGTAGTCAACTCCTCAATAAAATTAAGGATTTGAGGTTTAAAAACAGCTCCGCCCTCGCTTAGAACACCATCCCAGAGTGTTTCATCCAAATCCCAGATGATTAATTTAGCTTTTGTTATATCGTAATCTTTTTGCATTTATTCTACTGATTGTTGATTGCTTGTCATACTGCATACTGAACTATCCTGCAAATATTTATTCCAGGCTTTTACTACAGGATTATTCTGTACAGCGGAAATACTGGATGTATCGACCTCAGCATTAGAATATTTTTGTACAACAGCATAAGCCTGCATTACAGAAACAAGTTCATTTATCTGCGGTTGTGTAAGTTTGCAGGTAATACAGGAATCAATTCCGGCAAACTGTACTTTTTCCTGGTAAACACACCTGTCACCTTCCCAACCCAGAATTTTCTTAGTAGAAGTAACGTTCATGCCTTCTGTATTAACCGTACCGCTTTCCGAATAAGAAGAGCAGTTTTTTAATGCATTTGTAAACCTTGCATCATCAGCAAGAACAATAAGGGTTGTAAGAACAAGAGTTATAGCAAATATGCAGTATTTTTTCATTTATTCAATCCTTAATATATTAGAGTTTAAAAACTTTGCTGTAAAATAAGCGCTAATCATAGCTGTGTCAAAGTTATTATACTAATCTATACATTGAATAACAATAGTCCAAAAAAACGAAAAATATTATTCATAGATTTAATCTAATAAAAAAAGACCTGCATTTCTGCAAGTCTTTTTAAATTGCCCTTGGCCAGACTTGAACTGGCACCGAGGTTGAGCCCCGATTGGATTTTAAGTCCAACGCGTCTACCGATTCCGCCACAAGGGCATGCGGATATAAAATTTTCAGTTCTCTGCTCGGAATCGGTAGACAGCGTCTACCTCCCCTCTCACAAAACGTGACGTTTAGTCACCTTTTGCTCGGCAGAGTGCCACAAGGGCATGCGGATATAAAATTTTCAGTTCTCTGCGCGGAATCGGTAGACAGCGTCTACCTCCCCTCTCACAAAACGTGACATTTAGTCACCTTTTGTTCGGCAGAGTGCCACAAGGGCATACAAGTATTAAACTTTCAACAAAGTTAATAATAATATAAACATTCTTTTAAGTCAAACTAAAAAGAAGCTGATTTCTATAATCAGCTTCTCTTTACTCATTCTTGATATTCAAAAACTATGCTTCCTGTCCTTCTTTTTGCTTATTTAATAAATCTTGAAGCTTATTCATAATTTCTTCGCTTTTTTCTTGTGCATCTGAAATTAAGTTATCAGCTTTTCTTTGAATATCTTTTACTGTTTCATCGGTTTTCTTAGCCATATCGGATGCCATATCACCAAGCATTTCTCTTGTTTCCGCGCCGGATTTTGGTGCTAATAAAATACCTGCTACTGCGCCGATTGCGGCTCCGATTGCAAAACCTGCTAAAAATCTTGTTACTGACATATTATTTCTCCTTCTTTTGTAGTTTAACTTTTTTGATTATTTTTTGTATTGGCAAGTAGAGTTACTTCTTTTTGCTGAATATTTTAAATGCTGAGCAAAGACCGCTGAAAAAGCCCTTTGTTACTGTGCCCGTTATGCTTGATAATTTACTTATTATATTTAAGGGTGAATTTTTGATTGCCTCTTTTATTTTATTGACACCTTCATCAGCCTTAATAATAATACCGCTCACAATCTCTACTGACTTGTTTATATTCTTTAATGTAGGAGTAAGTTCGTTTTTAACTATTACCGCCGTATCATTAACATTTTTTGTTAGTTTTGATAGGTCAAATAATACCTTTACAAGCATAATACCTACAAGTATTACAATCACACCGGTAGCATATGCTAAAAAAGTTAAACTCTGATATAGTTGTGCTGTTTCCATAAAATTTCTTTCTTTGGCTTGTATTCATTGTACGTACTGATTAACGGCAGCAAAAAATGGTGATACTACATCCGCTGAAACCGTCTGGTTAATTAAAATCATAATCAGAAACATCTTCAAGTTCTTTGGCTTTCCGCATTTTTTTAGACTTGAGCATGTTGCCGAATTTCTTGTATTGACGTTCCAGTTTGTATTTTAACAAATCTATTGACTCAAGAGCCTGTTTTTTTGCTTCATTTACTGCAGGAGAATGTTTTTCTGCAAGATCGCATACTGTTTCTTTAATCTTTTCTCTCATTTCAGAGCCCGGACGCGGAGCATACAAAACTCCCGCAACAATTCCGCCAATAACACCTGCAAGAAGTCCTAAACCGAAGCCGATTGAAGATTTATCTTTGCTCATAAATATTACCTCTTTTCTTATGTTCTATGCTCAATTATTATATCACGTTTTGGATTAAGGCGAAACCCTTTTGTGCTGTTTTAAAGAACTTTGATTTTTTAAATTTCTTTGCCAGCTTTATATTTATACTCCAAAATAAAATTCCCGAAATTAGACTCTCGGCGTTTTTTAGGAGTATATTTTTCCCGCTGTCTTTTAACCGGTCAATATACAAACCGGTTAATTCAAATATTTGTTCCGACACTTTACGCATTAATTCTGCGATAGCAGCAAATTTTGCCTTATTATTTTCAATATACTCATTTGCCTTTATAATACGCTTATCAAATCTGATTAAGTTAGTTATAACAGCAAAAGTTATTATCAATTCTGCAATAAAAACTATAGAGATTAATGCTTTAAAAACCATATTTTCCGCTCATACTTATTATTATATGTTTCTATTTTATAATATTAAAAAATAAATAAAATACACTTACAGGATTATTTTATAATGATTAGAAGACAGAAGAGAAGTTGTGCGCGTCGATGGTTTTTTAGTATATAATTAACAGAAGGAGATAAAGAAAGAAGATTATGCCGAGATACATAGCAATAACAGATATTCACGGTGAACTAAAAAAACTTGAGAGTGTTCTTGCTCAAATAGATATCAAATCTGATGATATTTTTGTCTTTATGGGGGATTATATTGACCGTGGTCCGGATTCAAAGGGCGTTGTAGACAGAATAATTAAACAATCCGAAACCAATAAATGCATTTATTTAATAGGCTCGCACGAATACGCACTCCTGCACTCTCCCTCTGATGATTACTACAGATACCTTTTTGATAACTATGGCGGACCGGCAACTATTAGAAGCTACGGAAGCTTTAACAATATTTTCAGAATTCACGGAGACTTTTTTAAGAGTCTTAAATTTTATTACCTTACGGATAAATACCTCTTTGTACATGCTGGAATTAATCCGGATTATTCTCTTGAAGAACAAAACGAAGTAGATCTGGTTTATATTAGAAGTAAATTTATATACTCCAAACATAAGCTTCCGCAAAAAATAATTTTCGGACATACAGAATTTGAGAAGCCATACATAGACGAAGGCAAAATCGGGATTGATTTGGGCTGCGGCAAGTATAAAAATGCCTGTCTTTGCGGATTAATTCTGGATGAAGACGGAAGCGAAGAATTTATTTATAGTGATAGATTTATAGACTAAAATACTATTTTTTAAAAAATTTAAGAATTTTTGAAAAAAATTCTTTACCGGATTTTGTATTGAAGTCAATATCAGAATACCCCAGTTTTCCATATAATTTTCCTATGGACTTTTCGGCGGATTCGTAAATACTTTTAGAAACCAGCTCTTTAGATGTACCTTTGTCCAATATCACACAATCTATGCCGTGGTAAAAAAATCCATTAACCTTTTTATTAGCAATTGTTGTATATAAATCATGACCGGGTAAGTACTTACTGTCTTTGGAAAGGTAAGTTTTTAAGCTGTCAACTTTTGAAGCATCGGCAAGTTTATTCAACTCTTTTTCGTTATTTAGTCTTCCTTTAAGACGTTCATTACCTTCCCAGCCTTTAAAAGATATATTATTAACTGATGACATATGCACAATCTCCTAACTTATGTTACCTGTAGTAGTTGTAGTGCTTGACCTACAAAAAAGTTGTAGGTTGGGTGAAACCCAACAAATATTGATTACAAAAATAATTTTTTTTTTAATTCATTATAAATATTTTATTATAAAAATACACAACCAAATTTGTTGGGTTTCACCCAACCTACTTTTTTTAAAACTTGTTCAGCATGACAGTAAAACAATTTACAAATTACAAATCTCTCTTTTTTAAGCCTATTATGTTAGGATTTTTTAAAATTTTGTAAATTTTTGTTACAAAAATATCTAAAACTCTAAAGTTTTCTCAAAAAATGCCGTAAAAATTTATTACTAATATAATTTGTATAAATAAAAAGGAAAAGGAGATTGTATCGATGTCAAATGAGATTTCAAGAATTTACCAATTTTTATCACAAACCCCTAATTGGGTAGAAGAAGCTGATACAAATGGAGATGGTGTTCTATTTAAAAGCGAACTAAGGAGCTATTTAGACGAAAATTTGGAATGGAACGGCGAAAACTCCGATAAAATGGATTTGATTAACTCTTTTTGGAAAACCATTGATACAAATATTCAAGGTGATTTTATCCTTGAAAATGGCAAAAGTGCAAAAAACCAAAGTGCACTTGATAAAAATGAAATAGCAAATGTTACAAAAAGAATTGAAGCATATGAAATTTTTAATGAGTTTACCACTGCTTCAATAGAAGTTCCTTCTGTAATTTCAGCCTCAGCAAACGAGTATGTATCAGATGTAAAGGATGATTTGACAGTGCTTCTTGAACAATACCTTTCAAGCGGACAATCTCTTGATAATCTTGATGCATATCTTACAGAACAATTACCAGGTGTAATGAACAAGAATACTGCTGAATATGCGGCAGCTGAATATCTTGATTCTATGAAAGATTTGACAACACAATATGATTACAAATTCGGGGATGATAAAGATTTACAAAAAATTCTTGATAACTATGTTTCACAACTAAATGGTGATGTTACACCGGAAGAAATCCAATCAACTGTTCAACAATTAATTGATGCATACTTTGCAACAGCAGGTTTAAAAGAATCCAACGGTATTAATCTTGCGGACTACGGCTATGCGCCGGAAGAAGATGCTCCGCTTAATGATTTGCAAAAATGCGCAGCAGGGGCAAAATTAGTAGAATATATTAACCAGTCTTCTGATACAACATTCAGCGCTGTATTCGGTGATATCTCATTCTCCTCAGACGAAGTTAAAGCCGGTTTCAAAGAAGCTTTAGAATCCGTCCTTGGCAATATAAAAAGCTCATTTATTGATAATTTAACATACAGCGACTTCCAGAATCTTGATGCGAAACTCAAAGAATTTGATTTAACACAATATGTTACAGATGATATGAAAACAACAGTTTACAAAGAATACTATTCATCTATTGGAGAAGAATACATTAATAAACTTGCTGATAGATTCGCAGAAGGTGTTCAAGGTGCTAAACACAGATTCTTTGGCAATTCAAATCGTACAGGTAATCAAGACTTGAGTACATTCGGTTTCAGCCTTACCAATGACGAGCTTGGAAGTTATAGCCTTGATAAAAACACAATAAGACAATTAATGAAAGAGTTAGAAACAAATTTGAACAGCTTTATTGAAAGTTTCATCGCATCCGGTGCTGATCCGAGTGAATTTGAAACAAAAATGCAGAAATTTATTGAAACCTTCTTGATGGGTGTTGATGACAAGACAATAACAGAAGCTATTGAGACAGTAACTGCAGAAACCTATATTGTAGGCAAAGAACTTGACGGATATAAAGAAACATGTGTTTCAGTGGTTGAAAGCCTAATAAATACTTATCCAAATCTTAAACTCGGCACTAAAACTTTAACAACAGCAAATTATAAAGAAGCTATTGAAGCATATGAAGACGGCAATGACTTAATGGACGATATGGAAGCAATGCTTAAGAGCATCAATACCGAAGGCAAACTGATAAGCTATGTTGAAGCTGCAGAAGAAGCCAAGGTTGCAGAATTTAATGCACTAACTAAAGACGCTACTGCAACAATGGCAACTATAATTGGCGATGTAAAAAGCAATTCACTTTCAGCTATAGTTGGTAATAATGCTAGTATACATACAGAATTCGGTATTGACGGAAGTGGTAATATAGTATTTGAGCAAGCAAACACTACAAACGTCTATAACACCCTTGTATCCAAAGTAAAAGCTGAATTAAATAAAACAGAAGAAGGAAAGACGGTTCTTGCAACTTTAGGTATGGATGTACAAAGACTTTGCCAGGCAGCCTGGATAATGACATACAATTCATTTAATTCTTCACAATCAAATTCAGCAACATCATTTGTATCCAAAGTACTTGAAAACTTAGAAACTATCTTGAATAAGATAGCTGCAAATCCTGAATTGTTGTCAGTATATACCGCACATACCTCTTATGCAGATACAAGCCTAACTGACGGATTAAGTCACTATAATAAAAATACGACTTTCGGCGGAGATGAAAAAATCAGCTACAAAGGCGCCGTAACAACAGACGGAGAAGGCAAAGTTCATATAGCTAATACAAACGATGACCCTAACTATCAACTCACTATGGATGAATTGTTAAATAGATTAATCAAGAAATTCCCGCAAATAGATTCAAGTACTATTACAAATGTATTCAGAGAGGCTCAGAAGAAAGCTCTGGAAATCTGTAACGCTGATGTGAACGACTGTCCACACGGTACAGGCAACAATGGAGCTAGAGTTGAAGATTCTACATTCAACTGGGGCGGCAAAAATAACCGTGATGGTGATAGTCACACGATACATATGGATCAGCTGGTACAACTTACATTATACTGTTTCGACAAACTGTTATATCAAGCAATATAATTGGTTACAAGAATTACACTGCTGGGCGGGAGATAAAATCTCCCGCCTTCTTTTTATGCAGCCAGCTTACATTATCCATTCTTTTTAAGCTTCAAAATGTCTGGTGATAAAAGTTGTAGGTTGGGTGAAACCCAACAAATATTGATTACAAAAAATAATTTTTTTTTAATTCATTATAAATATTTTATTATAAAAATACACAATCAATATTTATTTGTTGGGTTTCACCCAACCTACTTTTTTTAAAACTTGTTCAGCATGACAGTTAAATCAATGTCATATTTTACCGGACAGTTGTGCCGCCATATGGGTAGAGAAAAGACAATTTCGTATCTAAAAAACATTATGTATTGTAGTGTATTTCATTTAATTTCTGATAAATCGCCGAATTTAACAAATAAATGAAATCTATATTGAGATTTATATCGGATAAGTCTGCAGAAAATCCGGTATTATAAACCATTCTGTCTTTAATAATCAATTTAGATGTTAAAAATCCGATAAATTGGATATTTTCAGAAATTAGCATTTCTTTTAGTTTTTCTGAATATTCAATAATTAATTTATCATTTGTGAAACTTAATAGATTTTTCCCGTCAAAAAGAGAAATGAGATTGAAATTTTCACCGTCTATATATTCTTCTAAATAAATAGAATCTGCAATAACTTCCGATTGTTTTGCAATTTCTTTTCTAATATTAATGATTTCTTCCATAGAATTTCCAATTTTACAAATTTCTCCGCTTTTTAATACAACTGGAAATTTTGAAGGGTAAAGGAGTTTTTGAGGAGTTAAAATATTATATTTATTCAGTAACTCTCTGGCAAAATTGTTTGATAAAACCAGATTGTTTGCATACGATGTAAGCGCAAGACAGTTAACCAGATTTGTGCGCAAAACATCCGTAATCCCTTGAAGAACCCATTTTTCGCTTTCGACAATAACAATATCAATTTTTAAAGCTTTACATTTTTGAGCCAATTCTTTGAATGTATTAAATTTGACTTCAACCGCTCCATCTATTCTGGCGGTTGAATAAAGTTTGTTCAAATATTTAGATTTTTTTATAAGTTCTATGGTTTTGGCTTGCCCGTTTTCTGAAGCAATTAATACGTTAAGTTTTGGCATCAAATTAGTGACCTGTATATTTCCATATATTTCTTAGCGCTTTCCCTCCAGCTAAAATCAGCCTGCATAGCACTTTTTCGCATCGCATTTAATGTATATTTATCTTTATAAACATACATTGCTGTTAAGATAGCGTCTTTCATCGCCCATCCGTCATATCCCCAGAATTTAAAACCAGTCGAGTTATCAAGAGGATATCCGGTTACGGTGTCTTCCAGACCGCCTGTTGCCCTAACTATCGGGAGCGAACCATAGTGCATTGCAATCAGCTGCGAAAGTCCGCATGGTTCAAATTTTGAAGGCATTAAGAAAAAGTCGCTTCCTGCATAAATAAGATTTGCTAAATCTCCTCTATAGCCTACATAAGTTCTGATATTAGGTGTGTTGTTTGAAAGCCAGATAAATAAATTTTCATATGATTTATCACCCGAACCCAGAAAAATAAAATCTGCTTCTAAATTTCTTAAATCATTCTCAACCTGTCTTATTAAATCAAGCCCTTTTTGGTTCACAAGTCTTGATATCAAAGCAATCAACGGTCTTTGAGGGTCATATTTAAGTCCGAAGTATTCCAGAATTTTTTTCTTATTTGCTTCTTTGTTTTCAACAGAATTAACATCATAATTTCTAACCAGTGTCTTATCTGTTTTGGGGTTAAATACGTCATAATCTATTCCGTTAACTATTCCGACGAGTTTATTCGTATGACCGCGTAGAGTGTAGTCCATACCTTCGCCGTACTCTCCTGTCAGAATTTCTCTAGCATAAGTCGGAGATACTGCGATAATTTTGTCAGAATAGTTAATGGCGCCTTTCATCCAGTTAACGCGTCCGTAGTGTTCGCAGCCCCATTCATTAAATACAATGTCTTTGCGCATATTGGCAAAATCGAGAATATCCTCAAACCAGACCCCTTGATATGCAAGGTTATGAATTTCAAACACATTTTTAGTTTTTGACCAGAATTCGTCAAATTTATAATTTGCTTTTATATACAAAGGAATCATTGCAGTATGCCAATCATTAGAGTGAATAATATCCGCTCTGAAGTTTAATTGTTTGGCATATTCTAATGTTGCAAGCGAGAATGCTATGTATCTTTCGTGTTCATATCTCGGGTCAAGCCATTTCGGGTAAACCTCTTGAAAACAAGAAAAATACCAGTCGTTTTGAACAAAAAACACATTTATGTTTGTGCCGGGAAGTTTTGTCATATGGAGCTTAAATTTCTGCGGACTTGAACCGAAAGTTATCCACATTTCAGAATTTTCAAGTTCTTTTAAGCCCCATCTGTTGTAATCAATACAACCGTGAAGCGGAGTAAAAATAGCAATTTCTGCATCCTTTTCAAGTGCTTTTGGCAGGCTGCCTACAACATCAGATAACCCTCCTGCTTTTGAAAACGGAGAAACCTCTGCTGATGCAAATAATATTTTCATATTTTACTCCTCTTATTTAAATTCTTCATGAATTATAAAACGCATCAAAAGCAAAATCAATGAAATATTACAAAAATTAATGTTATGAGAGATTGAATGAATAGCAGACGGGTTCATTTATTTGTATAAAATTTTGGCTGGTTAAATTCTTTTTAAAATAATTGATGTATTAATTCCGCCAAAAGCAAAATTGTTTGTCATTATATATTCACAATCGATATTCCGTCCTTCATGCATTATATAATCAAGATTTCCGCAGTTTTCATCAATGTTGTTAAGATTTAATGTCGGCGGGAACCAGCCATTGTTCATCATCTCAACACCCAGAATGGCTTCAATTGCACCGCAGGCACCCAGTGTATGACCTGTATAACTTTTAATTGAACTTATAGGTATTTCTCGTTGAAAGACTTCTTCCGTTGCCAGAGTTTCTGCTATATCGCCGTTTATAGTTCCTGTACCGTGGGCGTTCACATAACCTATATCATCCGGTTTCAGATTTGAACTTATAAGGGCTTTTTTCATAACTTCCGCCATCATATCTTTGTTTGGATTTGTAATATGTGTTCCGTCAGTATTTGTTGCAAAACCTGCTATCTCAGCATAAATTTTTGCTCCGCGGGCTTTTGCTCTTTCGTATTCTTCCAAAATCACAGTTCCGGCTCCTTCGCCAATTACAAGCCCGTCCCTGTCCTTATCAAAAGGAGCAGGCGTAAGCTTCGGAGTATCATTTTTACTGCTTGTCGCATAAAGAGTGTCAAAAACGCCGACTTCTGTCGGATGAATCTCTTCTGCGCCGCCTGCAATCATAATATCTTGATATCCGTCTTTAATTGCCTCATAAGCATAACCTATACCCATTGAACCGGATGTACAGGCGGTAGAAGTAGGTATTAAACGTCCGTGCGTTTTAAAATAAAGCGATATGTTAACCGCTGCGGTCTGGGGCATCATTTTAATATAAGAACCGGAATTAAGCAGTTTGACTTTCTTATCTATACACATTGAATAAAAATCCAGAAGCGCATCAAGCGAACCTATAGAAGAGCCGTAGCTGACACCTGCATCATTAATACTTTTGTCCCCGAGAAGTCCGGCATCTTTTAAAGCTTCTTCTGCCGTAGCTACTGCCATAACAGACACATTACCCATTGTCCGCAGAACTTTTCTTGTAAAATATTCCGGTATTTTAAATCCGCTTACAAATGCACCGAGCGAAGTATTAAGCCTCTCATACTCGTCCAGTTTTTCCCAGTGATGAACACAATTTTCATACTTCTTGAGCCGTTCATACGCACTTTCTATTGTTGAGCCTAACGGAGATGCAATTCCCATACCTGTTATAACAACACGTCTTGTCATAAATAAAGCCCTCCGTTAACTGCAATTACCTGTCCGGTTATATATCCGGCGTCTTCTGAAAGTAAGTAGTTTACAAGGCTTGCGACTTCCTTTGCTGTTCCCATTCTTTTCATAGGTACGGCTTTAACGGCTTCTTCCGGAATATTTTCTGTCATTTCAGTTTCTATAATACCCGGAGCAATACAGTTTACTGTAATTTTCCGCTTTGCAACCTCCTGGCTTAATGCCTTGGCAGCACCGATTAATCCGGCTTTTGACGCACTGTAATTCACCTGTCCTCTGTTTCCGCACTGACCGGATATAGAAGACATAACAACTATACGTCCCCCTCGCTCTTGAATAAGAGGCATGATAAGCGGTTTTAAAACATTATAAAATCCGTTTAGATTAATATTGATAACATCATCCCACTCGGCATCTTCCATCGCAGGAAAAGGGTTGTCTTTTGCAATACCCGCATTAAGCACAATACCATAATACATTCCGTTCTTCTCAATATCATCAAGCAGAACTTTTTGAGTTTCCTCACGCCTGCTTGTATCAAAGCTTAAGACCCTTGCTGACACGCCTTTTTTAATAATTTCCTCTTTTAATCCTGTAAGTCTTTCTTTATTTTTAGAGCAATGAAGAATAATATTGTACCCGTTTTCCGCAAGGTACAAGGCAATAGCTCTGCCTATTCCTCTGCTGGAACCGGTTACTAATACGTCTTTTTGTTTCACCTTATTATACTCCTCATTCTTTATTTGCTTGAAGCAGTTCTTCAATATTTCCGCCTTGATAAGCATTAATTGTTGCGCTTGCTATTTCATTATTATTATCATATATTAAACAATCAAAAACAACAATTTCATCATCGGTAAAGGTTTCATGAACTTTTACAGTATAAGTTTTGCCTTCTTTAAAATACGCCGGCTTATTGTTATATAATCTTGTTCCCAGCAGAAGCCCCGGTTTTGGCTCAGCGCAATTGTTCTTAAAATAAGAGTAACAGGCTATTGTTTGCGCCATAAATTCAATTCCGGCAAGAGAATTCACGCCTTTATCTTTCTCATAAAACATTTTTTCTGGATAAACACTAAAGGATGAACTCAGCGTTTGTTCCTCAAGATTTATATCCAGAATGTCATCAAGAAGAATCATTGGCGGTTTATGTGGCAAAATTTTTGTTAAATCATAATTAGACATGTATTTTTCCTTTTATTTTATTATAAATTAACCATAAGCTTAATGGCAATGTTCACATCTGTCCAAAATAATCTTATAAACAGAAGCCATATACAAGCACATATTGCATTAGCAGAATATTTTAAGATATCAATATATAAGCAGACCCCTCACCCGAATTTCAAAGTTTCGCCTAAGCTCAACTTGAAATTCTTCCCTCTCCCACAAGGGGCGAGGGGTACATCACAACTAGCGTCCAACTTACTCTCACCTTGCGGGAGCGTATTTGCGGACGGACGTGGGTAAATGGGTAAATAAATATATAAGTCCGGAAAGCGAGCAGACGAAGCCGGCAAGACCGGTTATGCTTAACGACGGACCACCAAGAACGTGGAACGTTACAAATGTTTTGTGCGCTCTCCTTCCCTGGATGGGGAAGGCTGGGATGGGGTGATAAGAACGACAGCGCGCTTACTCTTGTAATAAGTCTAGCCAACACATGCTGAAATAAAATTAATCTTTCTATAACATAAAATAATCCTAAGATATTACGAAGAAGTTAAATCAAGCTATGCTTGACCTACTTTTTATATTAAAATATTTATTAATTAAACTAATTTAAACCGCCAAGTCTCACCCCATCCCAGCCTTCCCCATCCAGGCACTAGTGTCCAAATAAAAATATCACATAGCCACAGCCTTCAATCGAG
>CALVAO010000012.1 GCA_944325515.1 Candidatus Gastranaerophilales bacterium
TTGATTTAATATTGCAAAAGTATTGAAAATAGTGTATTATAGAGTTATGTAACACAATATGTATTGTGTTACATTAGGCAAATAAAAGCCAATAGTAAAGGCTTATGGCATCTTAATTATTGACTATTTGATAAAACAAAATAAAATAGGAGAGCTTAAAATATGAAAAAATTCGGATTTACACTTGCAGAAGTGTTGATTACTTTAGGTATAATCGGTGTCGTTGCGGCACTAACTGCACCCGCTCTTGTGCAAAATGCAGGTACTGCTAAAATTGGTCCGACACTTTCTAAAGTGGTTGCTACATTAGAAAATGCTAATGAAAGTATGTTAGCAAAAGAAGATGTAAGTTCTTTATATGCCCTTGCTCATGCTGAAAGTTCTTTTGGTGACGATGATTACAAAGAAAGTTTACAAAGCGCAATGTTAAAATATTGTGACTACTTATCTGAGTATATAGCAGGAAGTTCTTTTCAGACGGAACTGACTCAAGAATCTGATTTTGTAAATCCTCCTAAAACCTATGATGGACAAACAAGCGGCAGTGCGTATATATTGTTTCACTTTTCCGATAATACTGATATTCTTTTTGCAAATTATGTAGAACAGACAAAAGTTGCCAGAGGTTCATTTAAAGGTCAATTTGCATCTTGTGTAATTGACATTAATGGCGTAAAAACAAAACCTAATCAATTCGGAAAAGATATGTTTTTCTTCTCTGTTGATAATAGCGGCGCTGTATTACCTCATGGTAGCAGGGCTTGGTCATTTGCTAATGGAGATAGTTCTTATGCGCATACTTGGGATAAGAATGATACTCCATATGCATGTAATGAAAATAAAGTTGCTCCAGAAGGATATGGCTGTGCCGGTTCTATTTTTGAGAACAATTTGAAAGTTATTTATCAATAAATAAAAACAAGACAAAAAAGAGGTGACTTTTTAATCACCCTCTTAATAAACATAATTACAGGATAATTGAGCAAGAAGGCAGGAGTGGATGGAGATATAAGCTTTTTTAAATATTCTTACCAAGCTCATAAGCTTTTTGAGGATATTGTGTATGTTTCACATCACCTTCTGTCCAAACGCCGGAGGCAATAATTTTTCCGGCATCAGACCAGTTAAGATAATTCAGTAAGGATTCATAATGATTGATAATCGGCTGCGCTTCTTTTGCAGATGTATCGGCATAGGTCAGTATTAAAACAGATTTTTTAGGAGTATGAATTTTTCCGTTAATAGCATAAAATCTGTCAATAACAGCTTTAATCTGCGCAGAGATTCCAAAATAGTACATAGGAGTTGCAAATACAACTGCATCAGCATCAACAATATTTGCTTTTACAAACTCAAAATCATCTTTAAATACGCACTCGCCGTTCATTCCGCATTTGTTGCAGGCAATACACGGGTGAACATTTTTAAAAGCTGCATCAAATCTTACAACATTATGCCCTGCCTCTTCTGCACCTTTGATAAAATTAGCCGCAAGTGTGTTTGAATTCCCGTTTTTTCTCGGGCTTCCTGTTATTACCAGAATTTTCATTTTTTTGCCTCCTTTTTTTGCTGTTTTTACTATATTAAACGGCAGCGCACAAACCGCAGCTGCTCCAATAATAAACAATGATATATTTTTTAAAAACTTACGCCTGTTCATAATAACTTTTTTATTTTAATACGTTAGAGCAGCTCTAAGTCAAGTGTTTTTGAAATCTTTTTTATAATTTTATTTGCCTAAATTAGGCAATTTTTTCCTGCAAAAATACTTTATATAAATAGGGAATTTTTAGGAGAATATATGGCTGAGCCGATTATTAAACACAATGTAGCACTAAATTCTTTTCAGAGTCTGGACGGAAGTAATTTAAGCATTGGCGGAATTGAGCAAAAAGCTGTATTTAGTAACACTTCTGTTTCAACTTTTCTCGGAATCGGAACAGATTTTAACAGTGATGCTGATTTAATTTTTGATTTAAAAAGCAGTGTGAATTATGACAAAAACGGAAAACTAAACCAGAATATCAGAATAAGAAATACTGTAGGCGGAGATAATACGGCAACCCAGATAAGATATTCGCCGTTGAGTATAAATGTTCCTCTGGGCAAAAATACAAGTTTCTATGCGAATCCTCATTATTCCGGTAAGTATAACTATAAAAATCATGAGTGGACACATAGTGCAGGTTTCTTTGCCGGTGTTACACAAAAATTAGGAAAAGCATCTCTTTCACTAGAAGGACAGCGGTATAATCTGCAGGATATAAAAGATAATTCCGGCAAAAATTGGAGTATCAATGCCATTTTAAGTTATGAATTTTAAAGATGATTCGTCTGTTTTTATTCCTTATATTCCCCCTATTTACATTTACCCCCTTTTTTGTTACGATTTTAGGGCAAAAAAGAATTTTTATAGGGAGATGAATAAATTGAAAACCAGAATGAAATCTAATAACTGCGGTGAGTTAAACCTCAGTAATTTAAATCAAGAAGTTACATTATCCGGCTGGGTATCTACGGTTCGAGATCTCGGCGGTATCTTATTTATAGAATTACGCGACAGAAGCGGATTTTTCCAGCTTGTTGCTAATCCTCAGATTAATCCGGATGTTCATAAAGCTTTCGAAAAAGTAAGAAGTGAATATGTGATTATGGTAAAAGGCAAGGTTACAAAAAGACCGGAAGAAACATATAACGAAAAATACCCGACAGGTCAAGTAGAAATGTATCCGGATACCGTTGAAATCCTTGCTGAATCAAAAGTTTTACCTTTCGTTCTAGGCGATGAAAGCGTTTCGGAAGATATCAGATTAAAATACAGATATCTCGACATCAGAAACGAAAAAATGCTTCACAACTTGAAGACAAGACATAATATCGTTCAAGCTGTCAGAAATTATTTAAACAACCAGGATTTTTTGGAAGTGGAAACGCCGATTTTGATAAAAACAACTCCGGAAGGCGCAAGAGATTATCTTGTTCCGTCAAGAGTTCAGCCGGGCAAATTTTTTGCACTTCCGCAATCTCCGCAGATTTTTAAGCAATTATTAATGGTGGGCGGAATTGAAAAATATTATCAAATAGCAAAATGTTTCCGCGATGAGGATTTGAGAGCAGACAGGCAGCCGGAATTTACACAAATAGATATGGAATTATCTTTTGTTGAACAGCAGGATGTTATAAATGTTGTGGAAGGCTTGCTTGTAGATGCGTTTAAGGCTGCAGGAGTTGAGATTAAGCCTCCGTTTAAGCAAATATCGTGGCAGGAAGCTATGGACAGATTCGGTTCAGACAAACCGGATACAAGATTCGGGCTGGAACTTTTTGATATCGGTGATATAATTCTTGAATCAAATTTTGAAATCGTAAAAAACACTCTGCTTAACGGCGGTATCGTAAGAGGTATCAGAATTCCGGGCGGAGCTAAATATTCCCGCAAAGATATTGATGATATTACTAAGCTTGCTGTGTCATTTGGCGCTAAAGCTCTTGCAAATATTATTTATCTTGAAGACGGTACGGCTAAATCTCCGGTACTTAAATTTGTAACCGAAGAACAGGCAAAACGAATTCAAGAAAGAGCCGGAGCACAGGCTGGTGACATTATATTCTTCGTTGCAGATAAGCCTAAACTTGTTTATGACATTATGGGCAGATTAAGATTACATTTTGGAAAAACATTGAACTTGATTGATGAAAATAAACATAATCTTCTCTGGGTTGTAGACTTCCCGATGTTTGAATGGTCTGACGAAGAAGGCAGATTTATGGCAATGCATCACCCGTTCACTTCTCCGAATTTGGAAGACTTAGATAAATTAGACAGCGGAGATTTGGGCAATGTTAAATCTATTGCTTATGATATTGTTTATAACGGAACAGAGCTGGGGGGAGGTTCAGTCAGAATTCACTCAAGCGAAGTGCAGAAAAAAATATTTAAAGCTTTAGGTCTAACTGAAGAAGAAGCAGCCGAAAAATTTGGATTCATGGTAAATGCTCTCCAGTATGGTACTCCTCCGCATGCAGGTCTTGCAATCGGACTTGACAGGCTTGTTGCACTCCTTTGCAGAACGGACTCTATCCGCGATGTTATAGCATTCCCGAAAAACGCCAGTGCAAAAGATTTGATGAGTGATGCACCAGGTGAGGCTTCGTTGCAGCAGATGAGAGAACTGCATATTAAGAGTACTGTTAAGAAAGAAGGATAATAATCATAATAAATTTTAAAAACAGTCTGCTATTAAGCAGGCTGTTTTTTATTGACCATATGGTCTATGTAAACATAAAATTTTTAACCCTTAGATTGATGCTGCTTGTCTGAATATATATTACACTTTTATTGGGAAGGAATAGCTTCTCAAATTGTAGATAAAAGACTTGGGTAAGTAAAAAATAAAGAGGAAGGTAAACGTAAGATGAATCTTACGAGCTTGGATATAACTTTACAGAGGATTAATTCGATTGAGAGCAGATTTCAATCGCTAATGTCCTATGGCGCGCAGCCGGATGCTGACTTTCAAAAAATTCTTAACAAGTCTATCGCTAACAAATCAGACACTAATGCAGCTTCAAGAAGCGAGATAAATGAACTAATAGAAAAATATGCAGATAAAAATGGTTTGGATTCGGATTTTGTAAAAGCTGTAATCAAGCAAGAATCCGGTTTTAATCCAAATGCAACATCAAAGTGCGGAGCAATGGGTTTAATGCAATTAATGCCTGCTACAGCTGAAGGATTAGGGGTAACAAATGCCTATGATGCAGAACAGAATATTATGGGCGGGACTAAGTATCTAAAAGGACTAATGGATAGGTTTGACAACAACAAATCTCTTGCGCTTGCTGCATACAACGCAGGTCCGAATGCGGTTAAGAAATACGGCGGAATACCTCCTTATATGGAAACACAAAATTACGTCAAAAATGTTTTAAGCAGCTATGACAAAATGAAAGGAGCGGGAATAAACTAATGATTGTAAGAAGTTTTGAATCAGCAGCTAACGGCATGCTCGCTCTTATGGATATGAATGACAATACTGCAAACAACCTTGCTAACGTTAATACTGTAGGTTACAAAAAAGGTTCTTTGAGGTTCAAGGATGTTATGGAATCTGCCGTATATTCTCAAGAAGGCTCTATTTTGAGAAATAATTCCAACAGATATTTAGGCAACATAAGCTGCGGCAGTGAAGCAATGCAATATACGCATGATTTTTCACAAGGGGCATTAACAAAAACATCAAACCCTTATGATGTTGCAATAGAGGGAGATGGATTTTTCAAAATACAAGATGCGGATGGTAACATTTCATACACACGTAACGGTTCTTTCTTAGTTGATAGAGGATACTGGTTAAAGACTAAGCAAGGTGAATTTGTATTGGATGTCAACAATAGAAGAATCAGAATGCTTCCGGAAGATATGGAAGACGAAACAGCTTTCAGAGATAGAAAAGATATTATCATTGCAGAAAACGGAAATATAGAGATTAACTCATATAATCAAAAAATTCCGCTTCAAACTATTGGTATATGGGATTTTTCAGACAAAGACGATTTATTTGAAATAGGAGATGCAAAGTTTGTACCGCGCGATAAAATTAATAATCCGGAATTAAGGTCTGAAAAATTTACAGTTCAACAGGGCATGCTTGAACTTTCTAATTCCAATGTAATAAGAGAAATGATTAATACAATCAATACAAGCAGAAATTACGAAAGTTTAACAAAAATAGTAAGCACAAACAGTGACATGCTGACAACGGCAGTGTCGGTGGGAAGATTGAGAACGTAAGAGAGGTGACTGAGTGACTAGGTGACTAAGAAGTTTAGTAGAAAAACATAAAGATAAAATATGTATAATAACAAAAGCATAACAAGAATCAAAATAAAAAATATTAAAACCACTTAATCACTTAGTCACCTAGTCACTTAATCACAAAACAAAAAGGAATAATAAACATGTTAAGAGCACTAACAACAGCAGCAACAGGCATGATAGCACAACAGAATTATCTTGACGTAATTGCAAACAACGTAGCAAACGTTAATACAACAGCGTATAAACAGTCAAGGATAGAGTTTCAAGATTTACTCTCGCAAGCAGTAAGAACACCTGGTGCGTTAATGAACCAAGGAACATATCAGCCTGTAGGTATAGAAATCGGCTTAGGTGTAAAAACCGCTGCAACCACAAGGGTTTTTACTCAAGGTGTTGCAATCTCAACAGGACGCCAGTTAGATATAGAAATCGAAGGTGAAGGATTTTTGCAGGTAATGAAAGAGGACGGTTCACTTGCTTACACCCGAGACGGCTGTCTGCAAGTTGACTCCCTGGGGCAATTATGTACCAATGACGGGCTTCTAATTCAGCCGTCTGTCTCAATCCCGCGTGACGCTACAGAAATTACGATTACACAGGACGGTAACATCTCCGTAACGCTTCCGGGACAGACACAGCAGTCAATCGTAGGTTCTCTGCAGCTCGTTAAATTCCAGAACCCTTCCGGATTGTTATCAATCGGACACAACCTGTATAAAGAAACACAGGCTTCCGGCAACCCTGTTCAAGATACACCGGGGCAGAACGGGCTGGGCTTAATCCAGCAGGGTATGCTTGAAGGCTCTAACGTTCAAATTGTCGACGAGCTTGTGGGATTAATCAAAGCTGAAAGAGCTTTTGAATCTAATTCAAAAATCATCAACGCATCAAGTAATATATTGCAGTTGACAAATAATATGTCTTAGAGAAGTGATTAAGTGACTGAGTGACTAAGTGACTAAGAAGTTAATAAAAAGAGATAATAAAATAAGAAGAAAACAAAAAGAAACAAAATAAAATATTATAACCACTTAATCACTTAGTCACCTAGTCACTCAGTCACTTATCAAAAAGGAACTCAATGAAAAATCTACTGGCAACAACTTTAATACTATTGACAGGGGCATTAAGCGTTAATGCGCAGATGCTTACTTCCAATGACGTTAAGGCTTCTGTTGCAAAAATCCTTGAATCAAGTTACAGCAAAATGACAGATGCTGATATTGAGGTTAAAGTTTCAGCAACTCCTTTTGCGCAGCTGCAATTGCCGGATGGAAAAGTTTCATACAAAATTGTCTCCGGCGGAGATAAAATTGTACCGAGAGATATCAAAAGGGTTGATGTATATGTAAACAATGCGTTCATCAAGTCTTTGAATCTTCCTGTGCAGACAGTAGTTTATAAAGAAGTGCTCGTTGCAAACGATTATATAAATAGAGAACAGGCAATAAATAACGAAACAGCAAGTCTTAAAAAGATGGATGTTTCGATGAGAATGGATTATGTTCTGGGTAAAAACGCTTTATCCAAAGAAATGAGCGCAAAAAAAGGGTTCCAAAAAGGCGAAATTATTGATAAACGGTTTGTAAAAATGCGCCCCGATGTCGTACGAAACGGCGAAGTTAGGGTATTTTTTGTATCAAACGGTAATGTTATGGTATCAATCGACGCAACCGCAATGGCAGACGGAATGTACGGAGATTATATAAACGTAGAAAACAAAAACTACAAAAAAGTCTATAACGGAAAAGTTATCGGGGAAAATAAAGTATTAGTTAATATTTGATTTTGTATTTGTTGGGTTTCACCCAACCTACAGCTCTTGCAAAATCACATATAAAATTGTAAAACCTCGAAGCAAGTTCTGTAAAGAGTATGTTTGGTGAAATACAACAAATAAATTTCCTGTCATTGCGAGGACGATTAGTCCGAAGCAATCCAGCCAATTAATAACTATTATATTTTAATCTATAATACAGTATTTGTTGGGTTTCACCCAACCTACAGCTGTTTAAAGTCCGGCTTCTTCCCTGACTTTTCGTTCGTATTCTTTATCGCTCTTTTCCATCTTGTGGGTTGTATAACCTATCCCTGCAATAATCCCCAGAATTCCAAGTTTGTAGGTTGGGTGAAACCCAACAACTTATTCATAATCTAATTCATTAATTTTATATTTATCATCAAAATTACACCATTCTAATTCATAATATCCGTTTTGAACAAATTTTTTAAACGAGGAATACTGCCAACTTTTTGGAGAAATTTTATAATGTTTCATTGGGTTGAAATGAATATAATCTATATGTTTATATAAATCTTCCTGGTCAATAATTGTGTGTTCCCAATATCTTCGTTGCCAAATATCTTTTTCACCTTTTTGTATTCGACTTTTTGACAAATTGTAATCTTTGATTGTTGCTATATCAATATTTTTGGAAAAATCTATTTTTATTTCTTTGATAATCAGAGGATATTCATTAATATTAACGGGCTTAATTAGCATATGAACATGATTTTTTAATACACATATTGCAATTATTATAAATTTATATTTATTTTTTGCTTTAATAAAAGATTGTCGTAAAATTCCAATATTGCTTAGCAAAATTTCCCGTCTTTTGCTGGTTACAAATGTAATAAAAACAATTGAGTTTGGAACAAATAATCTTTTATAGTTCATTATAATATTTTATTATAAAAAACGGAATTAATTTATTTGTTGGGTTTCACCCAACCTACTATAATATACTACCTTATTATTTGGTAGACTAAAGTCTACCTACTACTTCTGTATAACTACTAAATAAAAAAAAGACCTCTTATAGAGGTCTTTTTAAAATTAAGCAACTGCCATAAAACCGAATTCTTTCGGATCTCTATGTGCCAGCCCTACGCCGTCTTGTCCCAGAGAAATTTTATTTCCTCCTTCATCAGTTACGTAGCCGACCTGTCCCGGAATAGATATTCCTGTTGTCGGCTCAACCGAAGGGGTTGGCGTAACACGTGGTCCGACGGTTAGACTGCCAAACGGCTGTTGTCCTTGCCCGTACAGACCGTATTGATAATTTTGTTCTAGTCCTGGTATTCCGCCCATAAACATATCCTTTTCAACTTGTGTATATATATAATAACGTTCTGAAAATTTAAAAATTGCTTTTCATTAATAAAAATTTTACAAAAGTTAACATGTAATTTATAATTAAATTATGAAGACAATTGGAATAATTGCGCCATCTGGTGTTGTAGAGAAAGAAAAACTTAACAGGGCAGTATCTTTTTTGGAAGCTCAAGGTTTTAAGGTTAAAACAGCCAAAAACATCATTGATAAAAAACGTTATCTTGCAGGAAATGACGAAGAGAAAATTGAAGAGCTGCATAAATTTTTTCAAAATGATGATATTGATTTAATAATGTGTGCAAGAGGCGGATATGGTGCGATTAGGTTAGTTAATAAAATCAATTATGACGTGATTAAACAGCATCCGAAACCTTTTATAGGATTTTCGGATGTTACGGCATTACTATTGATGATTTATAAAAAGACCGGCATAGTAACTTACCATGGACCGATGGCATGCTCTGATTTCGGAAGAATAGAGCCCCACCTAGCCCTCTCCGACATGGAGGTCAATCCGACAGGACATGGAAATTATTCGTTTACTTTGACGAACTTTTTGGAAGCCGTTAACGGAGATAGATTAAAGTTTGAAGGTAAAAAAATATACAAGCAGGGAAATGCTGAAGGTATAATCTGGGGCGGGAACCTTGCAACAGTTGCTTCTCTATGTGGATTAGATTTTATTCCGGATGAGGATTTTATATTCTTTGCAGAAGATTTGAATGAGCCTGTTTATAAGATAGATAGAATGTTTCAGCAGTTAATAAATATTGATAAATTTAGGGGAAAATGTAAGGGAATTGTCTTAGGCGATTTTTTGGATGTAGATAACGAAAATTGGCTGGAAGAATACTTTACAGAATTAGCAGATAGATTAAATATAACTGTAGCAGGCGGTTTCAAAATAACACATAATCCGGAAAAAATTACTATTCCAATAGGGAAAAAGAGTTTTTTACATGACAATACGCTTGTAATTGATTAGTTTTCGTGTTACAATTACCCCTGCCGTACTCCACGGGGACTTAGCGGATCTCTCGACTCGAACGCTTAGCGAGGTGCAGAGCCTGCTGTGAGGGGTACAGGAAAATCGCCTATGTTTATAGGGTTGTTGATAACTTAAATTATGGCGGCGTAAGATATCGAACCGTGTCAGGATGGAAACATAGCAGCACTAAGGTAACCCTTGCGGGTGTCATACTTTTAAGAAGTAGATTCTTTAAGCAAAATCGGTTTTGTTGTATTTCGATAGGCAGTGGTACGGTTTTTATTTATAAACTAAGAAGTACGGGTAATTCAAAAAATTTCTTACATATTATCTCTTGCCCAGAACATATTTCTCCATTGCTTTTACAAATCCGTCATTGTAAACAGTATCTGTTATATCATCTGCAACGGCTTTCAGCTCTTCAGTAGCATTCCCCATTGCTATCTTTATTCCGCCGGCTTTTAACAGAGCAATATCATTATTTTGATCCCCTATTGTCAGAGTTTCTTCTTCTTTTATATTCCATAAATTTTGTAAAAATTGAACCGCGCAATATTTAGAAGCTTCTTTATTTGAAAATTCAAGAAAATACGGGGTAGATTTGACTATATACAATTCCGGAAATATTTTTGGAAGTTCCTGTTCATACCTGTTAATTCTCTCCGGATGATTATAATCTATTGCAAGTAGCTTGTTTACTTCTGTCTTTTGAACATCACAAAAAGGTTTAATTGTATATTGAGTATGCAAATTTGTGCAATATCTTTCTATTTCATAGCATTTTTTTTCTGAATATAAAATATCATTATTATACAGATTTACATGAATTTTTTCAGCTTCTGCCCACTGCAGCACTTTATTTGTCTGTTCTTCCGTTAGACATCTTTCATATAAAGTTTTGTTCTTATGCTTAATAAGACCTCCTTGATAAGAAACAACAGGAGTGTCCAGCCCCAAATCTTCTGCTATCAAGCTTGCTGCAGCATGCATACGTCCTGTAACCAGAACAACCATAATACCGTTTTTACAAAGATTTTGAACACATTGTCTGACAGCCTCGGAAAAATTGCTTTCCGGAACAACAAGAGTACCATCAATATCAGTTGCTACAAGTTTTATCATAAAAGTTCCTCATCTATTAATAATATATCATGTCCGACATCCTGCATTATTTGAAGCTTACAATTATGTTACACCTGCTTTAATACCATTCTTTTTAATCCTATATCTATAAGTTCATCAAAATCTACTTTTACAACATCAGCATAAGCATCATGAGAAGACAAAAATATAAAAGCCAGTATAAAAATAAACCTCTTCATACACTAAAAATTCTAACATAAAAAAAACGCCTTTCGGCGTGAAAATTCGGTTAATTAATAAGGTATTTTAATAAGGTTAGTTTATTTGTTTTTCTTAAACCAGTTTACAGGATTCCACTTTGAACCCTCTGTTACAGCAGGCGGTTTCTTTTTACCTTTCAAGCATAAAGCGGCTGTTAGTGTAATAATTGCGGCAGCAGCAATTCCTTTTATTGTATTCGGAAGACCGCCTAAAAATGAGGCTGTATTCTTAACACCATTTGATACATCCTGTCCGAGCCCTCCAAAACCTCCTCCAAAACCGTTAATTCCAGCCTGTGAATTTGTACCGATGCCCTGCAGACCAAAGCCGTTTATACCTGCTTGAGAGTGCCCGCCGATACCTTGTATGCCAAAACCATTCAAGCCGGCATTCGGCTGTATCCCGTATCCTTGCCCGTTTAAATTTGAACCGAAAGAATCCGCTGTCCTGCCGTAATTTTGATACAGTGCACCTTGCATAGCAGACATCATATACGGATTTTGCATACCGTTTAACGAACTTACATTCACACCGCCCGTTAAATCATACGGAACATAATCAAGAATGCCGTTATTATACAAGTGATTTAATGTATAAGGATTCACTGCCATTTTATTTAACTAACCTTCTATTGCTACACATATATATAAAGTTTTTTGTGATTTAAAAATTGCTTTCTTTGTAAAGCTTTGTTAAGATAAAATTGATGATTAAAGAAATTTATAAAAAAAATTGGCAGCTTATATTATTTAATATACTGATTATATTTGCTTTCATCCTATTTTATGGCAGGTTTGGAGATATTTTTGTAGATTCTTTCAGGGAAGCTTATATCCCTGTACAAATTCTTAACGGAGAGCTTCTATACAGAAATATTTTTACGATATATGCACCGTTTTCTTATTTATTCAACGCTTTGTTATTCTTTATATTCGGAATAAATCTTAAGGTTCTGTATTTCGCATCATTAATTGCATCTTTAGGAATATGTAATCTCGCATTTTTTATCTCAAACAGGTTTATTAACAAAAACTACAGCCTTGCGGTTGTATTATTTATCATCGGCGGAGGCGTGCTATCTCCGAATGTTTTTAATTTTATTTTTCCATATTCATACGGTGTACTATACGGACTTTTATTTACACTCGGATGCATTTATTTTGCACTTAACAATAACTTTTTTATGGCATATTTAATGTATTCATTTGCAATTTGTTCTAAATACGAATTTGTACTTCTGCTGCCGCTTTTAATCTATGCAAGCGGAAAGAAAAACTTGCTGAAAAATATTGCAGCATTACTTCTGCCTGTGTTTATCACATTTACACCATTATTTATTAAAGGCTTGCGTATTGAAGACTTAATTATATCTTGCAGTTTGCTGCTTACAATGTCTTCCACAAAAACTCTTTACTGGTTCTATTCAATTATGGGGCTTGTTTTTCGATGGGAATTAATACCTGTTTATATTATAAATTTTCTAAAAGTTAGTATTCCGCTAATTTTCTTTTATTATTTTAGAAACATATGGCTTCTCGGGATACTGGCGGTATATTTTTATTTTATTGCGTCGCCGGAGATTTTTGTATTTGTATTCCCGCTAATTCTCATACTGTTTGCAATCAAATATAATAAACTAAGTTTTGATAAAAAATTTATTATTATAGCATCACTTCTTGCATCAATAAAATTATTTTTCGCATTCACATTGCAGTCGTACGGGGTTTTTTTCATTCCTTTTGCTTTAATTCCGCTCTTTATTTTAATCCCTGTAAGATTTAGAAAATCACTCTTTGTCGTTATACTACTTTGCGCAGTTTCTATCGGTATCAAAAATTGCGCAGGCTTAATTAATAAAAGAATTAAAATTGAAACAGAACAGGGAGTTGTTTTTGCTTCAAAATATAACGGAAATTCAATAAATGAACTTATTGATTATATAAAGAAATCAACTCTTCCGGAGGATAAAGTTCTTATATATCCGGAGAATCTTGCCGTTAATTTCTTGACAAACAGAGAATCAGATAATAAATTTTATTCACTTATACCGCTTTATACAGAAACATTTGGAGAAGATGTCATAATAAAACGTTTTGAAATCACACGTCCGGAGTATATAATCATAAGCAATTATAATACTTCTAATTACTATTATTCGTATTTCGGACAGGACTATGCCGGCAAAATTTTTGATTTTGTACAGAAAAATTATGATTTCCAAAAACAAATCGGAAAAGGGTTAATATTTAATGTATATCGGATTAAGCCTCATCATCGTCTTTCTCGGCAGCACGCTTAAGAATATTTTTGTCAATTTTTTTCTTGCTGTATTTTTTACGCGAAGCTTCCATTAATTTTTCACTCGGGCGCTGGCTTTTTGTTCCGCAAGCCAGCTCTTTATACCACATTGCCCATAGAATAGAGCGCAGAGGAAGTGTGTATTGAATAAGTATTTGTGCAACAAAAGTCTGAATTGTAAATACGGCAATTTCGGTTTTTGAAATAATGCCTAAACCATATTGAGAAAAATCTAACTCCGGAAACTGATTTAATAAAGGTATAAGCATATTAACAAAAAGTTCCTCTATTCGTGTAATTTCAAAAAGCTTTATTATAACCTGCGGAATAAAAATGTATGTAAGAATTCCCGCAAACATTAACAGCATAAACGTAGAAGCAAAATGTCCTTTTATAAGAACCATGCTTCTTTTTACGCATCCCAGCGGCGATAGTTCCGGTTCAAAAGTAAAAACTTGAAATACCAGTACAAAATAGACCGCAAGAATTGCACAAATTACCCAGAATAACGGACAAATCGCTATTAGAGAAAAAATCCCGAATAAAAACCATAAACCGATAAATGGCATTGTTCTTCGTTTTATTAATTCCGTATGAGCATCAAAATCATAAACTTTTCCGGATTTAGACATGTTTTCATACATAGAGTTTACAGCACCGTATGCTATGAGGTATTCCCAAAATGCTTTTACAAATATTGCTAATCCGGGAAGTGTTATCAATATGGAGATTAGTATGAGAACATTAAAATCATTAAACAGCGCATACTTTTGTATAAGTGAAGGCAAGTGTTGTGTATAAAAAAACGTTATTAAAAATACAAGCCCTAAACCTGCAATTTGACCTAACACAGGGAAAGACATATATTTTATAAATTTATCAAAATTTGAAAAATATAATCCTATTGATTCCGTAAATACATTTAAAGGTGTTTTATTTTTTTTTGCCATATAACTTTGCCCTCGCTTCTTTTTTATAATTGTAGTATAAAGATATTATTATGGAAAATTTAAGAGGCTTAACAGAGGAAGATTTCAAAAGCGGCAGAGTTGATTTACATATGCATTCCGATTTTTCTGACGGCAAAGCAGATTTTAAAGAAATTATAGAGAGTGCAAAAAGAAATGGTTATAAATTGATATCCATAACAGATCATAATACTGTCGAAGGACATAAAAAATACAAAGATGAGATTTTAATAACAGGAGCAGAATTTGATTGCTGGTTCGGTTATGTTTTTATTCATCTTTTAGCCTATGGAATAGATGTCAATTCGCCGTCACTTACTCCGTTTTTAGCAAAAAATAAGGCTGAGACTGAAGGAGATATAGTAAGATTGTTTGCCAGAAGAAGTGTTCCTAAATTAATCAATGCAATACATGAAGCAGGAGGTATTGCAGTTCTGGCACATCCGGCATGTTACTGGGCATTAAGTCTTGACAGGCTGGTAAAAAGACTAACAAAGTGCGGACTTGACGGTATTGAAGTTTACTACCCTTATCCGCGTTTTAGAAAAATTGTCAAATTCCGTTCATCGAAAGATGTAAAACGAATTGCAGACAAATATCCGCAGCTAATTCAAACAGGTGGAACCGATTTTCACGGAGAAGCTAAATTTATATTATAATATAGCAATTTGTGCTAACATACTGTTATGGATTTATTCACTCAACTGGAAGAATTAAATAAACAAACGCCTCTTGCGGAATTAATGCGCCCGAAGAGTTTGGATGAGTTTTTAGGACAATCAAATGTTGTGGCTCCAAATTCTCCGCTTCTTAATCTGTTAAAAACTCAGCGTTTATTTTCGCTCATATTATGGGGAACGCCTGGCTGCGGAAAAACAACTCTTGCCAGATTGATTGCAGCAAAAGTTAATGCTCAATTTATAGAATTGTCTGCTGTAACTTCCGGCGTAAAAGAGATAAAAGAAACAGTAGAAAAGGCAAGAGAAGCTTTAAGGGCTGGACAAAAAACAATCTTGTTTATAGATGAAATTCACAGATATTCAAAAACGCAGCAGGATGCACTGCTGCCGCATGTAGAAAACGGGACATTGTTTCTTATAGGCTCTACAACAGAAAATCCCTCTTTTCAAGTAGTACCGGCACTTATATCACGAGTACAGGTTATCAGACTAAATCCGATTAATGACATAAGTATGACAAAAATTATTAACAGGGGATTTGAATATCTTGAAAAACACTATCAGCCTATTCAATACGATGAAGAAGTTATAAAGTTTATTGTTAATAATGCACGCGGAGATGCAAGGTGTGCATTGAACCTTGTAGAAAATTCTTATTTTGCAAGCAATTTATCTAACGGCACAAGGCTTTTATCTGTTGAAATTCTTGAAAGTATTACTCAGAAACGAAATACAAGATATTCCACGCAGGAACATTATGACTGCGCGTCGGCATTTCAAAAAAGCTTAAGGGGGTCGGATGCTAATGCTGCAATATACTATCTTGCAAAAATGATAGAGGCAGGAGAAGATCCCAGATTTATTGCACGAAGGTTGATTGTGTGTGCTGCTGAAGACGTAGGAATTGCAGATCCTAATGCAATGAATATTGCTGTGAATGCATATCGTGCAGTGGAAATTATAGGGCTTCCGGAAGGACGAATACCGCTGGCTAATGCCGTTATTTATGTTGCAAAGGCTCCTAAATCAAATAAAGCCTGTATTGCCATTGATAAAGCTTTAGCTGATATTGAAGCCGGAAATGATTTCCCTCCTCCGATGCACTTAAGAGATGCTCATTACAAAGATGCTAAAAAATATGGTTTCGGAGAAGGATATATTTATACCCATGCTGCTCCGGATATAGAACAACAGTTTATGCCGGATGAGCTTGAAGGTAGAAAATATTTGGATGAATAAAAAAGGCGGATATTAAATCCGCCTTTTTTGAAGATTTGATTATTCGCTTATTTTGCAATTTTTTTGATTGCTAAAATAAGTCTAGATTTCTTTCTTGCAGCTGTATTTTTGTGTAAAATTCCTTTAGAAACAGCCTTATCGCATAACTGATATGCTTTAGAAATAGCGGCATTCAAAGCATCTTTGTCATCACCGGCAGCTAAAGCCAATGCTTTTTTTAATGCTGTTTTGATAGAAGTTTTGAACGCTACATTTCTTTGTCTGTTAGCTTCTGCAATTAGAACTCTTTTTTTTGCTGACTTAATATTTGCCATTATATATTTCCTTTCACTTTTGCCTTATTCTATTAGGTTAATGACTCCTATAGACAGGCTTACCACTTGAGGATAGTGAGTAACTATATTCTAATAATAACAAAACTTTTTGTAAAGTGTATTTTAAGATTTCTTAATTTCTGTTAAAGTCGGGTCCAGCAATCTGCGTCCTATATTATCAAAATTAATTGAAAATAGAGTTTTATTACCGTATTTAATCATTTTTTCAACAACACCCGTGCCGTATTTGACGTGTGTAACAGTATCTCCCTGCTGTATAGGGTCGCTTATCACAAGATCTTCCTGCGGGATATCAGCATCATAAACAGGTACTATCGGAGTTGAAGAATTTTTTGTTTCAAGAATTCCATCTTCTGAAGATGCTTCTTCCTGCAGCTTAGCCGGCTCTTGCACTTCTTCCAGGATTCCGTCATTTTCATCCTCTTCCGGCAGAGCAAGTTCTTCAAAACCCTCACTATCGCTGTCGGAAATTTCTTCTAACATGTCTTCACTGTCATTATTTAATTCATCTATAAAATCTAAATCAGAGTCGGAAATATCAGTTTCATCTTTCCTTGTCGTAAAGACTTTATCAACATCTTTTACAATTTGAGCATCAATATCATCCGGAGATAATTCTTCATATGAATCATCCATATCTATAACAATATCATTCTCATCTGCTTCATCCGGATTTAGTTCTACTATTTCATCAAATTCATCAAAATTTGAATTTTCAATAGGCATAATGTTGATATCTTCTTCCTGTGCAGACTCTTGCGGCAGCTCTTGAATTTCTTCCTGTTCCGGTTCAAGATCCAAATCGATATCATCACCTAATTCTATAGCCGTAACGTTGTCTTCTCCGTCTTCTGTATCAAGGTTTTCATACGCAGACAGCTCTTCTTCCGGAATTGTATCAGAAGAAAAATCTTCAATATTTTGGCTGTCATCCAGTGCCTCTTCCAGAGATATTTCTTCGTGAGGCGGATTTTCTTCCTGCGGAATATAGTCTGAAATTTCTTCATTTGGATGAATTTCTGTTTCAAAAGAATCTAACAGAGGAATTTCTTCTGCCTGTATATCTTCTTGTTTAGAATCGTCTAAGTCACTTTCATCCAGTATATGATTCTCTTCCGCTTCTTCTGGAGCTTCTTCCTGTACAGGTAGAGAAGAAGATATTTCATCCGGAATCTCATCTATAATATCCGGCTCTGTTAAGCTGTCGTCATCATCCTCTTCGCCAAACATGGTCATATTTTCCGGAGGTGTTAAATCTTCTGCTGCAGAAGTTATTATATCAGCCGATTTTTCTTCTATATTAGATAAAATCTCTTCAGAAGAAAGCGGCTCTTCTGAAGGAACCTCTTCTATATCAGTAACCTCCTGTTCTACAGGCTCAGTATCTACTGCTTCAAAACTTTCTTCAAGAACGGCTTCTTCCTGCTCCGCATCATCTTCCTGTAACTCTTCAGCATCAAGAGCTGGTGCTTGTTCTGAAATTTCTTCAAGCACACTGTCGTTGATTTCCAGTGTATCATTTATAAGTTCAAGTCTTGATACCAGCGGAATGTAATTTGTAGCTTCGCCTGCAATAAGATACGAGTTCTTTTGCATAGCATTTAGGAAGGTGCTATATACATTAAATATCGTATTATTTGTAATGGATGGTGCTATGATAAAATTGTCAAACAGGTTTTTAATATCATTCAAATATTTAAATTTTGAATGAGTTATGAATGTTGTTGAGATTTCATCAGCCGTTAAAATATTTTTTAAATTTTTCTTGTTTACAGTATTAGAAAGCTCAAGTAAAATCTGTGTATTACTTCTGTCTTTTAGTTTTTCGTATATAAAATCCAGATATCTGTTTTGAAAAGAAGTATCAAGCTTAGAAAGATCTATTACTGCAATTTTTTGATTTAGAATATGGTTTAGAGTTTCCACTTCATTGTTATTTTTAGCAAAATAACCCAGCCGGTCGAATTTAATAAGTTTATTCTTTAAAACCAGCAACTTAAATATATGCGAATTATCGACCATATCAAAGACGATTTGTTTTAATGCGTCAAAAGGCACAAAAGGAACTGTTCTTGAATATTCTGCAAGTTCTTTGAAAATTTCTATAATAAGAGATTTGCTTTCTGCTGTTGCATCATTTAAACAGTCTTCGTACATAAAAGCCAGAGAAGCTGTATCAAGCGGCAGTTTAAAGTCTATTCCGGCTGTATATTTTTGAGCGTTTACTATTCCTAAAGTGTCCAGAATTATTACATTTTGTTTTAGATGGCTAAACTGTTTAGTGATATTTTTTATAATAATATTATTATCGTTTTTATCATCAACGCTTATAAGCATTTTTTTATCAAAAGCAGAAGAATCAATAACAATATTTATATCATCACCCAAAGTTTTCCCTGCAATAACAGGATTTGGAGCGTCTATAGAATTATTCAAAATATCATATGTAAATTCTTTGATTTCAGATTCTTTTGAAGGCAGGGTTTTGTCATAGCTTTGCAAAGTCCCGTCATACAAGAATAAGATTTTAGCATAAGCAATAGGGCTTCCGCCTGCACGCTTAATTTGTATAACCTGTGCTATATAGCTTTTTTCCATACCTTCTATCTGAACAAAAGAGGACAGGTAAATACTATTATCCGCTTCAAACTTTATAAAACCATCTCTAACTTCTAAAATTTTCATCAAGTTTATGTTACCATGAACATGCCTATTTCAATATATATCTTTACAATTTGCAACTTTTTTCTATATTCTATTATTAACTAAATTTCTGCTATACATTTATTAACCTTTGTGGTTTAATTCTGGTATGAGAGAATTTGTGTTAAAGAATAATATAAAAGCTTGTTTTAAAAGAAACGAGAATACTCCGAGGGTTGCTCTAACTTTAAATATGTCAATTACAAAACCGGAAAAATATGCCGGAGAATATTCTTTGATGAACAGACTTTTGTTAAAAGGAACTGACAAATATTCATCAGAAGAACTTGCTAATATTCTTGATGAAAATGCTATTGAATTGTATACGGAAATGAAATCCGACTATTTAAGGTTTCGTTTTGTATGTTTAAATGAAGATTTTGAAAAAGCGCTGTCAATCTTAAGTAATATTATTCTAAATTCTACTTTTGAAGAATTTGAAAAAGAAAAGATTAAATTAAAAGGGGAACTGCTTGCAGAACTGGACTCTGCAAGAGTTAAGGTTTCGGACTTATTTACAAAGACTGTTTATAAAAAACATTTTTACGGAAACAGTTATACCAGAGTACTCGAAGAAATTGATAACGTAACAAAAGAAGATGTTATTAATGCATATAAAACAATTCTGGAGAATAGTGCAAAGACTCTGGCTCTGGTCGGAGATATTGATGAAAAGATTCTTGATGAATTTATTGGAATTATACCGGCTTCTGTTGAAACCGAAAGTGAAATTTTAAAGCCGGAAGTTTTGAATAAAGAATATGCCGAAGTTATAAAAGAAGATGCTAATCAAGCACAAATACTGCAGGGTTGGCTTGTTCCGCAAATCGGATGTGATGATTACCCTGTATTAATGCTCTTAAATATTATACTAGGAGCAAGCGGTCTTTCGTCACGTTTATTTTTAGAATTAAGAGAAAAGAAAGGGCTTGCATATACTGTAAGAACTGCATATGAAACTCACAAACAATCTGCAGTCTTTAGTATTTATATAGGTACTGAGCCTTCTAATATTCAAACCTCAATAAATGGTTTTAAAGAAGAAATAGAAAAAATTAAGACCATTCCGGTAACGGATGAAGAACTCCATAATGCTAAAAATAATTTAATAGGGAAACAGCAGTTTATTGCTGAAACTAACACCCAGCAAGCTAATATGATGGCATATTATTCCATTATGGGACTACCCTTTGATTATCAAAAAGAACTTATAAAGAAAATAACAGAAGTTACTCCAGAACAAATTCAACAGTGCGCAAATAAATATTTTACGGAAGATTTTGTTCTGGCGGTATTAAAACCAGAGATTTAGGATGGATAAAAATTTGTATACAGCCGGTAATAGAATAAACCCGAATGTTTTGGTTATAGGCTGTTTCCATGGCGACGAACCGCAAGGAAAATTTTTGATAAACGAATATCTAAAAAATGAACCTCATACAAACCTGCTCTTTATCCCGTGTCTGAATTCAAATAACCGGAGAACCAATAAAAATGGGGTTGATTTAAACAGAAATTTTCCAACAAAAAACTGGAAGTTAACAGAACGAAATGAGTATTATGGCGGAGAGAAGCCTGCCAGCGAAGAAGAAACAAAATTCGTTATAAATCTGGTAGAGGAATATAATCCTCAAATAATTTTAACACTTCATGCTCCGTACAAGATTGTTAACTATGATGGCGGCGGGCAGTTTGGCTTGGAGCTGGCAGAAAAGATTTCAGAAATTATCGGATATCCTGTAGAAAAGGATATTGGATATCCGACTCCGGGAAGTTTTGGAACATGGGCAGGAATTGAAAAAGGAATTGCAACAATTACACTTGAACTTGATGAAGATGTTGATGTAAAATTACTCAAAGAGCCGATTTTTAAAATATTTAAAATGCTTGAAGAATATTAAGGATAAAATATGGAAGATATAAAAAAGATTGCAGAAGATTGTGCTTTAAAACACGTTGCGATAATAATGGACGGTAACAGAAGATGGGCGAAAGAAAGAAATCTGCCCTCCGCTGTCGGACATAAAAAGGGTGTGGATTCTCTAAAAGCTGCTATGCGTGCATGTGATGATTTTGGTATAAAATATCTTACTGTTTATGCTTTTTCTACAGAAAACTGGAATAGAAAACCGGAAGAAGTTAATTTTTTAATGGACTTGCTTGCTCAAACATTAAAAAATGAATTAAAAGAAATGCATGAAAATAATGTTGTTATATCCTTTATTGGTGATACAAAAAAATTGAGTCCTAAACTGCAGGAAATTTTGGAGAATTCCGTTGAAACAACAAAAAATAATACAGGTGTAAATCTTCAAATTGCATTCAATTATGGAGCAAGGGATGAAATTGTGCATGCCGTAAAAGAAATTATTGAATGCGGTGAACAAAATATAACAGAAGAAACTATATCAAAACATCTTTATACAAGAAACATTCCGGATCCGGATTTATTGATTAGAACAGGCGGAGAAATGAGAATTTCTAATTATCTTCTCTGGCAGATTGCTTATTCAGAAATAATTGTTCTTAAAAAATTCTGGCCCGAATTTGATAAGCAGGCACTGGCAGACTGCGTAATAGAGTATGCCAGACGTAACCGGAGATTCGGAGTTTAATACCCTGTCTGTTAATATTTTTTGTTAATTAAAGAACTATGAGTCAGTGTTTCTATTTTATCATCAAGCGGTTCGGGTTTAGAGCCTATTGCAAGTTCAATTAAATAATCTGCAAATTGAGGATTTTTAGGTAAAAAAGAACCATGCAGATATGTTCCGAAGACATTTTTATATCTTGCACCTTCTGTCATGTCTTTACCATTATTACCATTCCCGATTAGTACAGTGCCGATAGGCTCCGTTTCTCCCTGTAAATATGTAAGCCCGCTATGGTTTTCAAATCCGACGAGCGTTCCATTATCGGTTAAATCCGTTTTTACTGTAACATTCCCTATAAATCTTTTATCACCGGCTATAGTATATGCATCTAAAAGGCTTATCCCGTTGAGCCTTTCACCATTATGCGGCTGATAATAATGTCCCATCAGCTGATATCCTCCGCAAATACCAAGAAAAACTGCCATTCTATCACGTTCCTGCGTCAAAAATTCCTTATGACGCTCTAATTCTTTTGAGACTTCTATCTGCTGCAAATCCTGCCCGCCGCCGATAAAATATATGTCATGCTCGCTGATTGAATCTCCAATATTAATTTCATCAATTTCTATTTCGATTCCCCGCCATTCACACCGGCATTTTAAGGCAAGAACATTCCCCTTATCTCCGTATATATTAAGTAATTTCGGATATAAATGGGCAAGCTTTATTTTTTTCATACAGCTAATTCCTTAATCAATTTTACGGATTTTTGTTTTTTATTTGTATGAGTTTTTATATATTCGTCTAATAAATCAAAACAAACCTGACAAACTTTTTCTGTAGCTTTTTTATCATAATCGCTTTCAAAATCAAAATCAAACTGCAGCATTGCCTGTAAAAAATCCCTAATTTTATGATGCATCTTAAGCTTTATGCCCAGATGTTCATTACATTCCCTGCAGATTACTCCGCCCATAGAAGATGAAAAATACATGTCTTCATCAAGTATCTGTTCTCTGCAGCAAAGACAAGTATCTAACTCAACACAAAAACCCATAATTAATAGAATTTTTAATTGAAATTTTATTGCTGCAATAAGCATGTCTTTTTTTTCTTCGGCGTTAGCAATCCTATTCAAAGCCTTGTATAAAAGGTCATAAATTTCTTCAGAAGCTGATTCGGAACCCTCGCCAAAGTTCATAACAACCTCTGAAATATATGAAGAAAGCATTAGTTTATCAAAATTCTCGCGGGTTTTTCTGAAATGATTAACTGTCTGGGCTTGAATAATTGTATCCATTGAGCGCCCTTTTAAAAGCTGTAGTGAATTTGCAACAAGCAAATCCATTCTTGCACCCAGTTTACTTTTAGGCTTTTTTATGCCTTTTGCGACCCCTTTTATAAGTCCGTTGTCTTTAGAATACATCACTATAATTTTATCTGCATCATTTAAGCTGTATGTTTTTAAGTTTATAGCTTCAGTCACATAATTATTCATAATAAGCCTTTGTTCCTTGATATACACCCCTAAAGACTTTTTCGAGTTCTGTTTCGTCATTCGAGTTCGCAAGAGCTTCTTCCTGTGAAATATGACCTCTGTCTGTTAATATTGCAAGAGATGTATTCATTGATACCATATTATCAACAGTGTTATCTCTTAAAAGTTCATATATTTCATCCGGATTGTCTTTAATAATATAATCTTTAATTGTGGATGTAACGACCATAACTTCACAAGCAGGGAATCTTTTTTCTTCTTTTTCAGAATAAATCAATTTTTGCGCAATTGTTGCCCTTAAAGTTTCTGCCAGCTGTTTTCTTATAATATACCTGTTTGACTCATCAAACATATTAACAATTCTGTTAATAGTTTGTACTGCGTCATTGGTATGCAGGGTAGATAAAACTAAATGTCCTGTTTCAGAAGCTTTTAATGCTGCTTCCATTGTTTCTTTATCACGGATTTCACCTATAAAGATAACGTCCGGATCCTGTCTTAGTGCATATTTAATTCCATCTGAAAACGAGTTTGTATCGACTCCAACCTGCCTTTGCGACACAATACTTTTTTTGCATTCAAAAATATATTCAATCGGATCTTCAATTGTTATAATATGCTTTGAAGTTGTAAGATTTATTTGGTTTATAAGCGATGCAATAGTTGTAGATTTTCCGCTTCCTGTCGGACCAGTTACCAGTATAATGCCATTCTGGTAGTCTGCAATTGAATACAAAATATTCGGTAGAGACAGTTCTTCAAGTTTTGGAATATTATATGAAATATTTCTTATTACAAGAGCAGGCAAGCCGATTTGACGATTGTAATTAACTCTAAATCTGGAACTTCCCTTAATTTCATACATGAAGTCAACATCGCATCGTGTTAGAATTTCATCTCTTATTGCTGTTGGAGCTATTTCTAATATAGCATTATCTAAATCTTCTTTTGTAAGAGGTGCCATATTAGTTCTTTTTATAAAGCCATTTTTTCTAATAAAAGGAGCATGCCCGACTTTAAGATGCTCGTCTGATGCACCGGCTGCTACTGCGCTTTTTAAAAAGCGAATTATATTAAAACTCTCTCCCATACCATTTTCTCCTATAACTAAATCGTATCATCAGAAAAAGTTTTTGACAATAAGTTTACAAAAAAAACGGTCTTAAAGACCGAAATTTATAATATTGGTTGTTGATTAGCAAGAATAACTGCATCCGCCGCCGGAGAAACTTCCGCCGCTTGAAAATCCGCCGCTTGAAACAGATGCTGATGCGATTGAACCGCAGGATTCTCCACTGCCTGCATAAGCGATTGAGCCGCAGGATTCGGTACCTGCGTATGCTATTGAACCGCTTGTTTCGTAACTTTCTCCAAAAGCCATAATTGTTGCATCACTCGGACCGGAATAGAAACTGCAAGTATCTGCTCCGCCATCTGAAACTGTTGGTGCAATCAATGAGGTGTTATCTGAAATCAAATGTGTTGTTTTTGGAGTTGTATCTGCACCGATAAATTTAAAACAGGTGCTGTGATTTTCTTCTGATGAACTTAGTGTTAGCATAACCTTAATCCTTACATTAGTGTTTACATATATATAAAGTAAAAAAAATAAGTCTGATTTCACAACTTGTTTTTTTCTTTACAATTGTTAATATTTTAAGTTATGTGGATTCAATGAACGAGTGCTGCTGTTACGAATAGTTTAATATTAAAAAATGTAACAATTTTCCCTGTATTTGTGTATATTTGCGCAAATTTTTTCATGTTGAAGTTTTTTAGTAGTATAATAAAATCCCAATCGAAAGTGAAGGTGTATTGTATGAGAAGTTTAAAGAAAAAGATTTCAGCGCTTGTTTTAACCTCTTTGTTTGCTTCAATGCAGATTGCAATGGCAAATTTTGAAGGTGTTGATGTTGGTTTAGGTAACGACTTTGGCGGTTCTAAAATTAATAATGCTACAGACGGGCTTATAAATATTACTGGTAAAGGTACAGGCAATTTAGGGCTTGATTTTAATAAAAATACCCATATTAACTGGGATTCTTTGAATGTTGGAAAGAATGAATCATTAAACTTTAATGCTGTAGACGGACAGAACGGTTTAACAATTTTGAATACAGTTAATAAAGGTATGACAAATGTTTATGGTCAAATTAATGCCAATGACGGTATTGCAAAATTAATTATTGCTAACCCGAATGGTATGCTTTTTGACGGTTCCAGCTTTACTGCGGCAGGTGATGTAATGCTTACAACGAAAGATCTGTCTAATATGAAAGCTGAAGATTTATCAAATTTAGATTTAACTAATTCTAAATTTTCCCAAATATATAACGATAAAGGTAATATTGTAGGAATTAAAATTGAAAACAGCAATTTTGAAATAGGAGGCGAATACAATATTATAGCACCGGCAATTCTGGCTGCTAATACCGCAATTAATGCTAAGGCTGTAAAACTTGTAACTTCAAACGGACAGGATTATGTAGCATTAGGAACTGCTAACAAAGATGCTTTTTATCCAGGCGTTGAACTACAAGCTGTTAATATTGACGGAGATGTTTATATAGAAACTCCTACCGGAAGTGTAAGAACAACAAACGGCGGTACAATAAACGGTAATGTAAATATAGACTCTAATGGTTCTGTTGCATTGAACTACAAAAACAATGGCGAAAGACTTACCGTAAATGGAGATGTTACATCAACTACAGACGGTCAAATGAGTTTTGTAAGAAATACCGATGTTAACGGCAACCTTGCATTAACAAGTAATGACGGATTTGTTGATATTGGCAATGTTTCTGTCAAAGGTAATGCAGACTTAAAAACGCTGGGATTAAACGATATTCATGATAATAAATACAACAATTTTGTTCACGTAATCGGTGATACCAATATTGATGGTAATTTAAATATAGATTCTTCACAAAACATTCACATCGGCGGTTATGATTATGACACAAAACAGCTTGCAGACGGTAAACTTACTGTTGGCGGCGACTTAACTGCGCACGCACACAATGGGCATGTTATGACAACAATTGATACAAGTGCTGATAAGATTTCTTTAAAATCAGATAATTATAATGTTTTAACAGATGGTAAAGCAACATTGACTGCAAATGAATATGACTTTTCTGCTAACGGTTATATCGGCGGCTTAAAGGGATATAAAGATTATACTGTAGATGATGTTGTTATTGCTGTAATGGAAAATTATAAACAGATAAATAATTCGACAGACCCTGCTTATATAAATATTGCAGGCGGAACTATTACAGGTATTAACACTCCGACAGCAGCTTATATTGCTTCAAACGGAGATATGACTTTAACCGGAGCTGATGCAGGTAATATTTATTTAACTTCATATGGTAATGATGTTAATATAACAGGAAATGTTCATGCCGATAATATTACTGTAGGTGGTGAAACAGATAAATTAAAAGTAGATTATCCTTCTAGAGATTATAATTTAACCTATACTAATATAAGGGATAATGCACCGGTGCAGATTAAAGGTGATGAAGAAATTACATACAATCTTACAAACGGAACTAACGGCTACAACAGAGGCGAACAGATAAAAGGTGAAAATACATACCTTGTTGGACCGGAAGGACCAGGCGGTCCAGATATTCCGCCGGACCCGACTCCAGAGCCAGGAATTGATCCGGATGATAATGAAAACGTAAAAGTTCTTAGAAGCTTTGAAAATCAATCGGTAAATCTGACCCAAGTATATACACCGGTAGCATATGCAGCAGATTTAGATGATGACCATATTGACAGGGGTATCCGCAAAAACGTTGACGGTTCTGTAACTGTTGTTAGAGCGTTTCCGATGGTTAATTAGAGTATTCTAAAATTCTAATAATAAAATAAACCCGCTTTTAGCATGAGGGCTAAAAGCGGGTTTATTTGTTTTATGTTTTTTGTAAATTTCTGTTACAATTAGGCAATTTTTTTAAACAAAAATACTTTTATATATTACAGGAATAAAAATTGAGGAGCAGTATATGAAAAGTATTACAAAGAAAATTTCAGCAATGGTTTTAAGCACAGTATTTGCTACTATGCAAGTTTCTGCACTGGCTGCAGAATTTCCGATTAATACAGGGCTCGGCGGCGGTTCCACTATTAATAATGTAACAGGCGGATTTGTTGGTGCAGATGGCTTAAATACGGGTAATGTAGATTTGAATTTTAACGGTAATGCGCACGTTAATTGGGATACATTAAATGTTAACAAAGGCGAAAGCTTAAACTTTAACGCAGTTAACGGGGCAAACGGTATTACTGTATTGAATACTGTTAATCAAGGAATGACAACTGTAGCAGGTCAGATTAATGCAAACAGCGGTATCGGAAGATTGATTATTTCAAACCCGAACGGTGTTTTGTTTAATGGTGCAACATTTGATGCTGCAGGTGATGTAATGATAACAACACAGCCTTTAACTGCAACATTTATTGATGGTAATATGGAAGTTACTAAAGTTGCAGGTACAGTTCCTGTTGGTGTAATTACAATTCAAGATTCTGATTTTTCAGTAGGCGGTGAATTTAATCTTTTTGCACCTTCAATTAATGTAATTGGCGGTGAAATTGCAACTCAAAACGGAATGAAACTTATTACTGAAAATGGTCAAGATTATGTTGCAAATGGATTTAAGGATGCTGTCAGAATGGAAGCAGTAAATATTGACGGTGATGTTTATATTGTATCTAAAAAAGGTACTGTAAAAACTGTAGGCGGCGGCGAAATTAACGGTAATTTAACAATTGATTCAGATGACAGTGTTGCTCTTAACTATGTGGCAAACGGCAAAGCTCTCCACGTAAAGGGTGATGTTGATGTTAAAGGCAACGGGGTCATGATGTATGCTAGAAACACTAAAGTAGATGGTAATTTGTCAATGGAAAACGGCGGCGGCTTCTTAGAAGTTGGCAATGTTCAAGTCGGCAAAGATATGAATTTAAAAACGGTTGCAAAATCTCAAAACCCTCAAGGTTATAAACATTTCGTACATATTATAGGAAAAGTAAACGTCGGCGGTGATTTGAATGTTGATGCATTAAACAATATTCACATTGGTAACTATAATTATGAACAGGGACAGTTATTAGACGGCAGTTTGACAGTAGGCGGTGCTATCAATGCAGTAGCAAGAGATGGTAATATCGGTATTTCAATTAATACAACAGCAGATACAGTTAATTTAACATCTGATAACTTGAATATCTTTACAGACGGCAAAGCATTAATTACAGCAAAAGATTATAAATTCGCTGCAAAAGGATATATCGGCGGCGTTAATGAAACATCAAAATTCATTGATTCTATGGAAGCATATACATTGTACCGCAGTGATGCACCTAGTTACTTGAACATAGCAGGAGGCATTCTCTCTCAAGTAGCAACAGGAGTTGATGGTGAAGCTTATATCGCATCAAATGGTGATATGGATGTAACCGGAGTAAACGGTTCTAAAGTATTCCTCAAATCTCTCGGTAATGATATAACTATCCTGGGTGATTCTATCCACGCAGATGTAATTACTGTGGGCGGTGAAACAGATAATTTGACGGTAGAAACAGCATCTAACAGCAGAGATTATACTTTAAAATACACAAACATCCGTGATGCTCAAGAAATAACAATTGATAGAGAAACTGAAATTACATACGAAATGGCTAACGGTGAAAACGGATGGAACGTTAGAGACCCGAGACCGGAAAATACAACATATCTGGTAGTTAAAGGCGGCGGTGAAGAACCAACTCCAGACCCGACACCGGATCCAGACCCGACTCCGGACCCAACTCCAGACGAACCGACAATTGATCCGGATGATAATGAAAACGTAAAAGTTCTTAGAAGCTTTGAAAATCAATCGGTAAATCTGACCCAAGTATATACACCGGTAGCATATGCAGCAGACTTAGACGATGATGAAATAGACAAAGGAGTTCGAAAGAACGTTGACGGTTCAGTAACAGTAGTCAGAGCATACCCGATGGGTAAATAATAAAAACAAAAAATATATATAAAAGGCTGATATCTAAAAATATCAGCCTTTTGTAATATAAATAATAAATTATTAATTATTTTACTCGACGTCCGCCCAGATCATATATTTTTCCATCTGGCATTACAATACGACGTACACCGTCTATAACAACATGTTTTCCATATCGTGATTGGTTTTTACTGCTCTGTGCATCCTTTGTTTCATCCGGAGCAAATGGGTCATCTATAGGCGATTCTTTATCCGGATTAGGTTCTCTCATTGGTTCCGGGCTTGTATCAGAGCTCTTCTGAGGTTCATCTGGATCTACCGGAACGGTTTTATCCGGATTAGGTACTTCCTTTGGTTCCTGGCTTGTATCAGAGACCTTCTGAGGTTCATCTGGATCTACCGGAACGGTTTTATCCGGATTAGGTACTTCCTTTGGTTCCTGGCTTGTATCAGAGACCTTCTGAGGTTCATCTGGATCTACCGGAACGGTTTTATCCGGATTAGGTTCTCTCATTGGTTCTTGACTTGTATCAGAGCTCTTTTGAGGTTCATCTGGATCTAACGGAACAGTTTTATCCGGATTAGGTACTTCTTTTGGTTCCTGGCTTGTATTAGAGACCTTCTGAGATTCACCTGGATCTAATGGAGGTTTCTTAACGGGAGGTTCTTCTGTTGTAGAAGAAGCTTCATTAGAGCTTTGTTCATCATAGTTATTATCTAAAGGTGTTTTATCATCACTGTTGTCCGGAGCATCTTTAACTGCATTTGCATCTTTGTTTGTTAAACTGTTTTTAATGTTGTTGAACAATTCTTTTGCACCATCAAGCATTGAACGAATCTGACGGCGTTCTTCCGTATTAAGTTCTTCATAATTACCGGAGAGATATTCGGATAATTTATCATATTCGTGCTTGGTATCAATTTGAGATTTGTCTTTACCGGTTCCATCTGAAGATGTAATTTGTCCGATTTGTTCACTGATGTTAGGTCTGATTTGGGTCATAGGCTTTCCTTTCTTATTGTTTTATATATTGCTTTACTGTATTTTTTATATTCCAAAACTTTTCTTTTTTGCTTTTTTGTGTTTTTCAAATTCTGCAGTTTCATCAACCAGTATGTTTGATATATCTAACTTATCTGCAATTGATTTAGGGATATACACATCACCAACTTTTCCTGGATCTGCTAATAAGAAATATCCTCTTTTGTATGCTTTCGGGTTTGCTTTTTTAAATACTTCTTGATCAGCAGGATCAGTTATGCCGAGCCGGAGCATTGTATCATTAAAAGTTTCACCCTGCTTCGCATAGGCTTTTATATTACCGTTAACTGTTTTTTCGGCAAAACTTTTACGATCGGCACCATAATAGTATTTCGAGCCGTTTGTTTGTGTATATTCGTTATACTTCAAGCTTCCATCATCACTATATATTGACTTAAAATTTGTACCATCTGCAAGCTTGCCATGAGTTTCTTTACCATTTTTGTCATAATAATATACATCTCCATTGCTACAAGTTGTTGTATAGCTGCCATCTGCATTATATGTATATTTGAACTCTATACCATCTGTATTCTTGCCATGAGTACATTGACCATTTGTGTCATAATAATATACATCTCCATCACTCCAAGTTCTTGTATAGCTACCATCTGCATTATATGTATATTTGAACTCTATACCATCTGCATTCTTGCCATGAGTTTTTTTATCATTTTTGTCATAATAATATACATCTCCATCACTCCAAGTTGTTGTATAGCTGCCATCTGCATTATATGCCCTTTCCCAGGTCTCACCCTTCGAATTTTTTCCGTTAATCAATCTGCCATCTGCATCATAATTTTTTATGCGTCCGTCTTCATACGTATCTGTATAGCTGCCATTTGCATTATGTGTTCTTATACGTCCGTCTTCATACTTATCTGTATAACTGCCATCAGCATAGTAAATTCGTTCGTATTCACCGGCATCATCATTACCGCCAACAGTCATATTATCAGCATCTTTAAATATTTTATTATTTTCAGTATCTGTAATAACACTCTTGACAAGCCGCCCTGTTTCCAGTGAACGTGTTTCCGCTTTTTTGCTGCCGTCAACGTCTTCATTATAATGAATAATTATCTCATCCGGATTATCGGTATTTGTTTCTGTAAAATCGATTTTTGAAGAAGCAGATTTTGCAAAATGAAGAAATCTAAATAAATCATTCACTTTAAAACCACTTAAACCAATTTTCTTTAACAGTTTCTTGGCTTCTTTTTCACTCAGATTTCCGGCATTTCCATCTTCTGCAGCAGCTTCAGTGATTGCCAGCTCTAAACGCTGTAATTCTTGTTCTTCAAGAATACCATTTCCGTTATCTAATTTGTCAAAAAGACTCTGAAGAACTTTATCTTTAATATCTTCTTTTCTAACACCGCTTTTAATATCACCGGAAGCCAGCTTTCTAGTTTCTCTGCCCTGTCCGAATGTTAAATTGTAATCCATAAGCATCCTTTCTTAAAATCTTTATAATTTGCTTTACATTTTATTAATCCAGCTGTCTAAGTGTACCGATGGTTCCTGTGCTCTTTTTGATGCCGGCATCGGGGTCGCCGACTATTTCTGTTTCATAGCTTCCATCAGAGTTAATGGTTACTCTTGTATAGTTATTACCATCAGCGGTTCTGTATAATGTCAAAATAGTTTTTCCGTTATTATCGGTAGAAACTTCATATTTAATATAGTTAGAAAGGTCTAGAGCATATGTACCTATACCTGTTTGCATATTTGACATTAGTCCAAAATATTTATCAATCAATTCATCTGTTAAGCCTTTTTCTTTAAGCTCTGCTCTGCTATCTGCACCGCTATATTTTGCCAATTCCTCTATAGTAGAAATTTTGATTGATTGTTTGTTAATTGATTGTTTGTTATCAAAACTATATGGATAACATGTAAATTCTATATCTGTTCTCATGAAATACTTACCTTGAGATTCGGTAAAATAACGATTGATTTGATCCTCCGAAAAACCATATGATTTTAACTTAGCCAATGAATAAACCGGTTGATTTGAACTGTTTTCTATTCTTGTAGTTTCAAAGTAAGTACCGTCCTGTTTAACAGTTATTATTGTAGTACGTGTAATACCGCTGTTATCATTCTGGTGAGGTAAGCTGATAACGATATCACCATTTTCTTGAGGTGAAATTTCATAAGATTTATAATTACCTAAATCTAAACAATAGCTGGAAATACCGGTTTCAGCGTTTTTCTTAAGTTGAAAATACTTGTCAATTAATTCGTCAGTAAAGCCCTTTTCTTTAAGAGCAATTCTGCTATCTGCACCGCTATATTTTGCCAATTCCTCTATAGTAGAAATTTTGATTGATTGTTTGTTAATTGATTGTTTGTTATCAAAACTATATTTATAATATGTAAATTCTATATCAGTTTTCATTGTATAGCTTCCGTCTGCATTTTTGTCAAAATAAAGACTGATTTGTTCATCCGTAAAACCTTGAGTTTTTAAGTTATAAGCAGTGTATGTAGTAGTATCTGCATCTTCCGGATTTGGCGTAACAATGTCTTCTACGCCGTCCAAATTAGTTACGGAAATCATTCCGATTCCGAGTTTTGCAAACTCATCCCATGTCATTGTATATTCCTTTGTAGAATCCCACGGGTTTACAAATGTTACGGTATCTTGTGTCAGATTGGTGATAGCAAGTGCGTGACCGCCGGTACCTAAAGCTAATTTGTAAGTTTCACCGTTTATTAATGTTGCAGTATGTGTTCCATTGTAAATGCCGAATGAAATTGCATTATTACCGGATTCCAAGGCTGATTGTAATATTTTATAAATATTTTCTTGTGTAAGATCAATTTGTTTCGGTTCTCCTATATTCTTACCTATATATGTATCAGAAATTTTGCCGGTTAAGAAGTATACCATTTGAGAAGGGAAACCGCCTTCTATGCCATACTTATTAGTATAATCTTCGAATGAATCCTCCGGAGCATTCAATTTTACTTTGCCGCTTAAAATATCTTTTTGTAATAACTCCGTTGCAAGTTCTAATACCAGCATATCATTGTCACCGTTAGAATATGCATCGTTTGTTATATTATCAGTATCAAGTTTTTTTATCTCATCAGCACTTATCGTGTAACTAACTCCCAGTCCTTTAAATGTTACAGTAACACTTCCGTCAGCATTAGGAGTTATGGATTGTTTAATAATCTGCCTGCCGGCTTCTGTACATGAAAGAGATAAAACTCCTGTTAAGAGCCAGCAATCGCCGGTTGCACCTTGAGAAACTTGTTCATCAATTTCACTATTTACACCATTTATTGTTTCCGGTTCGGTTTCTACAGAACTAACCTTTTGATATACAGGTTGTACTGCAGGCTCAAGCTCCGGCATATATTTTACGATGCCTTTTAAATCTACATTATAGCCTACAACCTGTGCTTGAACGGTTGTTTTTCTTCTATAAACTGTTACTTCGCTGCCGTCGATTTGATAGAAGCTAACACCTTCCGGAATGGAAGTTTCACAGGACTCTAAATTTACACCCGCTGTCACTGGAGTTTCTAATGCTGCAACAATATCAGATATTGATGCTGTCTGCGGTTTGCTGTTTGGTACAGGAACAGCAGTTTTAGCAATCAGCGGAGTATCTCCATTTTCCGGCTGATTTGCTTTTGTCGGCTCATTAAGTAATTTTAATTTGTCAATTTGATTACCATCTAACGAAAATTTGTCCATTTGTTTCTCCTATCATATTTACGGTATTTACCATAAAAAACTTTAGAGTTTCGAACGACATCTTAACAAAAATTTACAAGGTGAATAAATTTAGTAAAGATATTTAAAAAAGGCAGACCATAAATGAATAGCCTGCCTATTCATTTGAAAATTAATAATTAGCTTTATTGTTCCTGTTCTCCTTTTGGTTTTTGTAATAATTCTGAAATACGACCAAAAGTTCTCATGACATTTTCTATAGCTTCTTCCATTGTTGGTAATTTTTCTTGAGAAGATGTGCCGCCTTCCGGCACTATTCTTATACCAAATTTATTTATATCTATATCGTTTTGATGCTCATTAAAATCTGTCCAAATACTCTTATTTCTAACTTTAGGATCTGAAGAGGCATCAGCATGTTTTGCTTGTAAATTTTTTAGTGTTGCTTCTTCTTCATTTGTTAAACCCTTTGTCTGCTTTTTTTCTTCTAACTCATGCATCTTTTTTATATCATTTTGTCGCTGTTCGTATGCTTCGTTTGGGTTTTTCCTTCCTAGCGGATCTAAAGGTGCCATAATTACCTCACTTTCTTTTAATTAAACTGTACTCTATAAAAATTTTGTTCTAATGTAACACAATACATATTGTGTTACATTGGGGGCAAAAGTAAAGAAAGGAGGGATGTTTGCCCTAACTGAATAAAGAAAAATCTGACTCTTTAGTCTAAACCTCTTTATTAAAGAAGATGTAAAGGTGAATTAATGTTTAAGAGTAAGATATAACAAGGCGTGTGCCGCGAACGTGATGCGTAAGCATCGATAGTGAGCGAAAAAGAACCGGCTTGCCGGTCTAGCCTTGGAGGGTTACGCTAAAAAGGCTTAAATGCCCGTAAGGGCATAGAAAACAGCCGCAATTTTTCTCTTTCTTTTCGTACTTTTCTTTCTCTTTTGATGCGAAATAAAAGAGAAAGAAAAGTACAAGGGCAAATAACTGATATGACAAGTAATTCAACCTAAAAAAAGGAACCCCAATGTAACACAATATGTATTGTGTTACATTAGAGTATTTTGTTTACAAAAATATTAACGGCATTTTGTACAATAAACTTTAATGTTTTAAAGAATATTGTTACAAAACTTTACAGAAATAAAGCGGTATAAGGAAAGATTTTAAGCCTAATATTAAAATAACTTATTGATAAATCCCTTTTTTTGATATAATTAATTAAATTACAGTGAGGCTTTGTATGATTATTTTAGAAAAACCCTATGTTTCAGAATTTTTATTGGATACTATAGTTCAGAATGATTGGTCTGTGCTGGACAACGAAACTGTCAATCTTGCAGAAATTGAAGAAGGAGCTTTAAACTTAATATCATCTGACTCTGCAAAAAACTATTATTTAACACAAGAATATCCTCTTATTTATGCAAATTCCGAGAATGCAATAACCTGGGTTCTGGATAATCTGCCGGAATCAAATCTCGCAGAATATATAAAAATATTTAAAGATAAAATAGCTTTTAGAGAAATGCTTAAGGAAATATATCCTAATTTTTATTTTAAAGCAGTAGAATTTGAAGAGTTAAAAAAAATACAGCCGGAAGAAATTAAATTTCCTGTTGTTGTAAAACCTGCTGTAGGTTTTTTGAGCTTTGGAGTTCATACGGTAAATGAGCTTAAAGAATGGAAAAATACGGTTGATGCACTTGAAAAAGAGATGAAACAGGCTGCGCAGATGTATCCGGCTCATGTTGTTAACTCTTCCAAGTTCATTATTGAAGAAATGATAACCGGAGAAGAATTTGCTGTAGATGCATACTACGACCGCGACGGTGAGCCTGTAATACTGAATATTTATCAGCATCCATTCTTAAATTCAAAAGACGTGAGTGACAGAATATACTTGATGTCGACCGGCATTATGGTGAAATATATGGCTAAGTTTGCCATTCTCCTGCGTGATATCGGCAGCTTAAAAAATATACGTAATTTCCCGATGCATATTGAAATACGAGTTACTTCAAACGGTGAAATAATCCCAATAGAAGTTAATCCAATGCGCTTTGCAGGCTGGTGCACCTGTGATGTAGCAAAGTATGCCTGGGGAATTAATGTTTATGAATGTTTTTATAATCAAACACGCCCGGATTGGAATAAAATTCTTGCCAGTTCCGGCAAAGAAGTATTTTTCTTCTCTATGGCAGAAGTTCCTGCCGGCGTTGACAGAAAAAATATTAATGGTTTTGAGTATGAAAGATTTTTAAGCAATTATTCCAATGTACTTGAAGTAAGAAGGATTAACCCGAAAAATAACCCGTTGTTTGCGGTGATTTTCGGTTCAACCGTTCATAAAGATGAAGTGGTAAAAATTCTATCCCTAAAAACCAAGGATTATATCGTTTAATACCGGTATATCTGTCATATACTATTTCAAATTAAACAAACTTGATTTGTTACAAGAACAATCACATTGTCATTCTATTTATCTCTTTCTTTGTCTTGTATTTGTTTCACACATATGGTGTTTTGCCTTTAAGACAGCCAGTAGTGTGAAACTTGTTCCACACTACTGACTGTAAATATTGCATTTAATCACACCCGCGAGCTTAAATCGTATTGCCCAAACTCTCAGCATTACCCGAAAAGCTTCTCAAATCTCTCCATTGCTTCTATTGTATTTTCTCTTGAGCCAAATGACGTAAGCCTAAAATATTCTTCGCCATTTTTACCAAAACCTGCTCCAGGAGTGCCGACAATTTGAGCGTTTTCTAAAAGATAATCAAAAAATTCCCAGGATTTCATATTATTCGGACATTTTAACCAGATGTAAGGCGAATGCTTGCCGCCTACATGCCAGATATTGCATCTGGTTAATGTTTCAGAAATTATTTTTGCATTCTCTTTATAATAATTAATATTTTCCTTAATTTCTTTTTGTCCTTCATCTGTAAAAACTGCTTCCGCACCGCGTTGAATAATATAAGGAACACCGTTAAATTTTGTTGTCTGACGCCTTAACCACATTTTATTTAATTTGCCTAAAGCTTTCGGAACAATTGTATACCCGCATCGGGTTCCTGTAAAACCTGCTGTTTTAGAGAGAGAACAAAATTCTATTGCACAATCTTTAGCACCTTCTATTTCATATATGCTGCGCGGTAAGTTTTCATCAGAAATAAAACATTCATAAGCTGCATCAAAAAGAATAATGGCATTCGTTTCTTTTGCATAATCAACCCACGCCTGCAGCTGTTCTTTGTTATAAACTGCACCGGTAGGATTATTTGGAGAACAGATATATATCAAATCGACTTTTTTACTCTTGTCCGGCATTGGTAAAAAAACATTATCTCCATTTGCATCCGCAAAAATAACTGTTCTGCCAGCCATAACATTTGTATCAACATAAACAGGATATACAGGATCCGGCACAAGCACGGTATTATCTTGCGCAAACAGGTCTAAAATATTTCCAACGTCGCTTTTTGCACCGTCAGAGATAAATATTTCATCTAAATCAAGTTCAACATTACGTTTTTTATAATATCCTTGAACCGCTTCTCTTAAAAAATCATACCCCTGCTCCGGACCGTAGCCTCTGAAAGTTGCTTGAACTCCCATCTCATCGACTGCTTTATGAAGTGCTTCAATAACTTTTTTGCATAAAGGCAGGGTAACATCACCAATACCCAATCTTATAACTTTTTTATCAAGATTTTTTGAAATAAAATCATTTACCTTGTGTGCAATTGTTGAAAACAAATAACTCTGTTCAAGATTTTCGTAATTTTGGTTTATATTCATCTTAGCCCTTTCTTTTTTATTCAATATCAGTTCAACAATTTATGTATTGGATGCTCTTCTACCAATAGATGTACAGCATTGCGCAATTCTTTTAACATTTTCATAAAATTTTGCGCTTCTTCTAATGAAGGCATTTTAATATACCTTCGTTTTACAAGAGTTTTATCTTCAAAATTTTTATCGGCTGTTTCTATAATTTTTTCACCTTGAGGAATAATATTTTTCCATCTTGAGAAAAGAGGTTTTTTGAATTTTTTAACTTCACCGGTTTCATTATTGATATAAAAACCTGTTTTATTATTTATGGCAACTATTGAAGTATCATCCCACAATTCTTTAACAAAATGTGAATTTTGTACTTTTAATCCGCTTAATATTTTCGCGTCTAAAAAACTGTCTTTATTAGGATAATTAGATTCTTTATTCATTTTATCAAGCAGACTTTTTAAATTCTTTTGAGCATCAGCTGATATAAAATGTCTACGTTGAAAAGTCTGACCGCTTACTTTTTGTATTTCCATTAATACTCCTTCTCAATCCAGCTCTTCGGTTTTATAAGTAAAATAGCCCTCATAATTGTAGCTTGCATCAATACCCTTCATGTAGACATCTCTGTTATTTATGTCAGGAGTTAACGCCTGTTTCAAAAGTTCACGGATTTCAACATTTTTAACCGGACTACGCTCCATTGCAAGCAGGTAATCATCTTTATCAACTTTGCTCCAATCGACAACTTTTCCGAGTTCTTTTTTTAAAATCAAATCCAGCCATATACGCGTACTGCGTCCGTTTCCTTCTCTGAAAGGGTGCGCAATATTCATCTCGACATATTTCTCTATAATTTCTTCATAAGTTGATTGAGGCATCTTTTCAATATGCTCTAGAGCTTGTCTTAAATACATAACAGGTGCAAATCTAAAATTCCCCTTTGCGATATTAACATTTCTGATTTCTCCCGCAAAAAGATAAATATCATCAAATAAATATTTATGTATTTCAGACAATGCTTTAAATGTCCCGGGCTGCAGAGAATCAAGTATTCCTTTTTCAAATAATTCAAGAGCCTTTTTTTTGCTTATTTTTTCTTCCTCTCGCGCAAGCTCTGCTGAATCTGTAATTTTTAGTTTGTTTTCTAAAACCATTCAAAGTACCTTTCAGACGCTGCCTCTATTGATCATTTTCCTGATGCTTGCCTTTCATCATTTTTTCAAAATCAGAAGGTTTGATATTCTGGATAAAGTCTTTGAATTCTTGCGCTTCTTCTTCATCCTTTGCAGTATCAGTTGAAACTGAACCGTTCATAAGAACATTTGCTGTTACATAAATCGGTGCTTCAGCTCTCATTGCCAAAGCAATTGCATCAGAAGGACGCGCATCTATTTCCAGAGTTTCGCCATCTTTTTCCAGAAATAGAGTTGCGTAATATGTTTCTTTTTCAACATCATTAATTTCTATCTTATTCAGAGTATAGCCCGTTTTTTCTATAATATTAGTAATCAAATCGTGTGTCATCGGTCTTGCAACAACAAGCCCTTCTATACATCTTATAATAGCACTGGCTTCAGCAGAGCCTATCCAGATAGGAAGCGCCTTTCTATTATCCAAATCGTGAAGAACAACTATCGGAGAATTTGTCCTTACATCTAACGCTATACCCATTACTTTCATTTCTATCATAATTTTTGCCCTCAACCGGTGTTTTTACCTGTCAAATTATACCACAAAACTAAATTATATGATATAATCGCTTGTATGAAAATAAATGTTGTATTTAACAAAGAGATTCCGGCTTATTCTGATATTTTAGAGAAACTTGAGGAAATTCTTATCAAAAGACATATAGAATTTCAGTCTTTTGATATTGATAATATGCAAAAAAATGGCGATTTTACTTTTGTAATCGGTGGTGATGGTACTCTTTTAAAAAGTGCGCGGTTTTATGCGGGGACTCCGGTTCTTGGTATAAACCTTGGGCGTCTTGGTTTTTTGGCACAGGCCGGTGCTGATGAAATTGAAAGAGCTGTTGACACTGTGCTTAATGGCAAATATTCAACAGAAGAGAGAATTATGCTGGAATCCGGCAGTTCTCTTGCTCTTAATGATTTTGTAATAAAGGGATGTATGTCTTCAAGAACATCAAAATTTTATTTGGAGATAAATGATAAATTTGTATGCGATTATATTGCAGACGGCTTAATAATTTCTACTCCTACAGGTTCAACTGCATACGGACTTTCAGCCGGCGGTCCAGTTTTGTATCCTTCTCTGGAAGCACTTGTTATTGTGCCGGTTTGTCCGCATACGTTGAATGCGCGTCCCCTTGTTGTACCTTCGGAAGAAAAAATTACTATTAAAACAAGTGATAAACTGCTTTCAGTGGCAGCAGACGGGTTAGATACAACAGAATGCGTTAAAGAAATTTCTATCAAGAAATCTGCAAAAAAAGCTTTGCTTGCATTTATTAATGATGACAGCTTTTATTCTGTATTAAGAAACAAACTTCACTGGGGAATATCACCGGACTTAAAATAATTTTAATAAATTCCTTTACTATTTAAAAAATCTGAATATTTTTTGTCGATTTCTTCTATATGATTAGCAATCCAGCTTTTTAAAAATATTGCCATATCAAAATAAAGCATAAATTTGTTGTTCTCAAAATCTTTCTTGAATTCTTCTATTTTATTTACAAAGAGTTTATGCTGTTCCCGCTGCTCTTCCAGCTCCGGATAATTATATTTTTCAAGAAGGGCTTCTTCTGCATCAAGGTGTTCTTTTATATATAAAGATAAGTTATTTATAATACGTAAAAGAGCGGCTTTATCACTCTTATCTTCCATTGCGTTATAGAGTTCTTTTAATGTATCAAAAAGTTTCCGGTGCTGTTCATTTAATAACTTGACCTTTACATCATGCTTCATTTTATTCCAGATTATACTACTCATGTAAAACTCCATATATTGTATATAATATTAAGAGTAACATATGTAAAAAGGAAAAACAAATTAGTATAAGGAAATGAACATTTATTTTTGTTTATCGTATATAATATTGAGTAAATATGAAAATAAAAATATTTTTATTAATAATTAGTTTAATTGCGGGTTTGAGGGTTCATGCAATTCAGACAGTTCAGATTGAAAAAAATGCTGTTCTCGGTCTAAATGATTGTATAAAAATTGCTTTAAATAACAGTCCTGTTGTGAGAAGTTCAATTTTAAACCTTGATATTGCAAAATCTTCTGTTGGAGTCGCAAAATCGGCTTATTTCCCGAGTTTAAGCTTAGGAGCAGGCTACAGACAGGGGTTTGGAGAAAGAAGCCATAACAGAGGAAGTTACCAGACCAGAACTCTGCCAAGCTTTGACGCATCACTCTCTCAGCTTTTATGGAATTTCGGTCGAACAAGCGCCAATATTCGAATGGAAAAATTCAATAAGATTGCTGCGGAATATGATTTTGATGAAACGGTTTTAACTACAATTTTTAATGTAAAGCTGCAATACTACGGAGTACTAGCTGCGCGTTCACTTGTAGAAGTAGAGAAATTGAATGTGCAGATTAATGAAAGAAATTATCAGAGAACACTTGCATATTTTGATGAAGGAATAAAATCCAAAATAGATCTTGTGAATGCAGAAGTAAATTTAAGTGATGCAAAAATTGCGCTTGTTAGGGCTGAAAATACATATAAAAATTCAATTGTAAGTTTAAATAATGCAATGTACGTAGCTTATGCTCCGGAGTACAAAATTAAAGGTACAGAAACTTTTAATCTGGATAATCCATATGTTCCGATGAGTCTAACGCATATAGAAAATTATAAAAAGCTGCTTGAATTGCCGGATGATGTTTCCAATGCTGTTTATGCAGTTCAAGCGGAGAAAAATGATGTTTTAAAAAATTATACATTTGAGAAATATCCATATACATTTGAAAAATCTGTTATAATTGCAAAAGAAAACAGACCGGATTTGAAAGCATTAAATTCTACGGTAAAAGCAATGAAACAGTATGTGCTTTTAACAAAACGCCAGTATCTTCCGGAATTAAGGGGCGGTGTTGGTTATAGTTACGCAAATAACAGAGATTACGCAGATAATGGTATGAATGTTTCTCTTAATTTAAGCACAACATTTAATATAATGCAGGTAAAAAATGAAGTTGATATTGCAAATTCTCAATTAAATCTTGCAAAAACAGAGGTCGAGCTTTTAAATCAAAATCTATATTTTGATATTCAAAGCGCGTATGTTGATATGATTCAATTAGAAAAACAGATTCCATTGCTTGAAACAAAAGTCCGCCAGACCTTAGAAAATCTTGAACTTGCGGACGGACGTTATGCAGTAGGGCTAGGAGATTATATACAGCTGCAGGATGCAAGAGTAAATTACAGTAATGCACAGAGTTCATATGTACAGGCTGTGTATAATTATAATGTTGCCCGCGCGACCTTAGAAAGAGAAATTGCACTTCCGCAGGAAGAAACACTCACGGTTGAGGATATACAGGATTATCAAAAAGATTTAAAGAAACAGGAAAAGACGAAAACAAAAAATATAAAAAAGACAAAAAAGAAGGATAATGTATGAAATTCCCCGAATTAAACAAACTAAAAAATTTGGATAAAAAATATTTTATAGGAACAATATTGCTGTTGATAATACTTGTTGTTATTTTAAGCAATTTTGCAAAGAATCGAGTAAGTTATCAAACCGTACCTGTCAAACGTCGTACAATTACGCAGGTTGTTGAAGCTTCCGGTACAATAAATCCTGTCAATACAGTTTCCGTCGGTTCTACCGTTTCCGGTCTTATAAGTGCAATTTATGTTGATTTCAATTCAAAAGTTACTAAAGGTCAACTGCTTGCAGAAATAGACCCGAGAACATTTCAAGCAACAGTAGACCAGAATCTTGCATCAATGAATTCTGCTCAAGCTGATTTAGCAAATCGTGAAGCGGCGTATGAGATGAGTGCAAAAACTTTACGAAGGTATCAGAATCTGTATGCAAGGAGTTTTATACCAAAATCCGAACTTGATCAAGCAGAAGCAGATTATAAAGCTAATTTAGCACAGGTAAATGCCGCAAAAGCAAAAATCAGCCAGACAAGAGCACAATATAATCAATCTTTGGTAAATTTGAATTATACAAAAATAACTGCTCCGGTGAGCGGAATGATAATTTCGCGTGAAATTGACCTCGGGCAGCCGGTTGCAGCAAGTTTTCAAGCTCCGGAACTTTTTACTATCGCGCAGGATTTGGAAAAAATGCAGATTGAGGTAAACGTATCAGAAGCCGATATCGGTGATGTCAAAGAAGGACAGGAAGTAACATATACACTTGACGGCTATCCAAACAGTATTTTTTATGGAAAAGTTACACAGGTTAGGATATCTCCGACGACAGTTTCCAATGTTGTCACATATTCTGTTATTGTAACCGTTGATAATCATGATTTAAAACTAAAGCCGGGTATGACGGCTAATGTTTCAATCATAACTGCAAAAAACGAAAATGTGCTTTCTGTACCTAATATTGCTCTCAAATTTACTCCTCAATCAGACGGTAAAAAATATAAAACACAGGGCTTGTGGGTGAAAGACGGTATGCACATAAAGAGAATTGATGTAAAAACCGGTGCGAGCGATGATTCATATACAGAAGTTTCCGGTGAAGGAGTATATGAAGGAGAACGTGTACTTGTAGGCATTAAGAGCGGTAAAAATAAGAAACAGCAGAGTTTCCGTCCGCCAAGATTATAAAAGAAATACAAAAAACGGCTGACATATATAATGTCAGCCGTTTTTTGTATATAAGTTATGAATCTGAATTTGTTTTATTATCTGCTTTTTCTGCTTTTTCTGCCACCTGTTCATTTTTTGTTTCCGGTTTTGTTTCTGTAGCAGTTTCAACCTTCTTTTTTCTAGAGAATTTTGCTTTTATTCTTGCCCAGAAGCCTTGCTTTTCGGGATGCTCTAATTGTTTAATCTTTTCATTAGCATCATCAAGTTGTTTTGCAAGCTGTTCTTTTTGTGCTGTTAAATCAGTAATCTGATTTTTTAAATTTTTAACACCTTTCTTTTGATATATACCGTATCCAATACCTGCTGCAGCGGCAACTCCTAATAGAGTTAAGCCCAGCATATTAGAAGAAGCTTTCTTTTTTTCTTCGACTTCCGGTTCATAAACCATCGGCATAGAGGAATAATCAGCATAATCTTGAGACTGTACTTGAGTTGAAGGCACAGAAACCGCATAATTTGCAGCTCCAATATTTTTTACAGGTTCCATAACATTTCACCTTTCTTAAAAATGATAACTACACTATTAATTATAAAAAACACAATAATTCTAAAAATTGCCTGTTTGTAACAAATTTGTTACATTTTGTTGTAAGCAGATACGGATTTTTTAAATTTTGCAAATTTTTTATTTTTTATTTATTTCTCTGAAAAAATTTAGCAATATCTTTATGTTCAATAATTTTTGATATAGGTCTTCCGTGAGGACAAGTATATGGTTTTTCACACTTCCGCCAGTTTTTAATAATTTCCTGCATCTGAAAGTTATTAAGGTATGTATTTGCCTTAACAGAAGCCTTGCAGGCGGTCGTAATCAATATGCGCTCCTCTATATTATCAATATCTCCTGCGATATTTTCTAGAATGTCTGCAAGAATTTCTTTTGGTGAAACTCTGGATAAAATTTGAGGAACTTTTTTAAAACTAACTTCACTATCAGACAGAAAATTAAGCTCATAGCCAAATTTTTCCAACTTATCTCTGTTTGCCTCCAAAAGCTCTTTGTCACTCGGAGAAATTGCTATCACATCCGATATAAATAATATCTGGCAGTCTATATTCTTTGATTTTTTTAGTTTTTCATAAATATATCTTTCTTCCGCAATATGCTGGTCAACAATTTCAAGTCCCTCTTCTCTTTCTATAAGAATATACGTTTTTCTATATTGACCGATAATCATCTCTTCCGGCTCAGTGTTTTGATGCTGGATAAACTGTTCCTGTTTAATAAAAGAAACAGCAGCCGGTTTGACAGGTTTTATTTCCGGTGCGGATTCCTGTTTTTTGAATATAGGAGGCAGAACAGCGTCTTTCTCTACATATATTGTTTCTTCCCGCGGTATAAATTTAGGAGGGCGAATCTCTTGAATATTTTGCGATTCTTCATTAGGCTCCGTATGCACAGTTTCTTTAATACCTGCTAATGCCATATCTATTGAAGAATATATAAAATTAAAAATCTGGTTAGGATTCTTATACCTAACTTCTTTTTTTTGCGGATGCACATTAACATCCACATCTTCCGGAGGAATTTCTAGATTAAGTATTACAAACGGGTACTTAGAACCTATTAAATCCCTATACACCATATCAATCGCTTTTTGAAATATCGGGCATTTAACAGAGCGGGAATTAACGTATGTATAATAATCCTTTTTGCTGGATCTTGTATAATCGGGAGTGCTTATGTAGCCGGAAATCTTCAAATTAGAAATTTTATCGGTTTTTAACACTTCTTTTAGGTTTTTAGCAGTTTCTTCGCCGAAGATTTCTTTTGCAGTTTGCAGAGTATCCCCTTGTCCTGTTGTTTTCAGAACAATTTTTCCGTTGTTTTTCAACTCAAATGAAACATCCGGATGAGCAAGCGCAATAGATTGAATTAATTCATTTATATATGAAAATTCAGTTTTAGGCGACTTTAAAAACTTGAGTCTTGCCGGAATATTATAGAACAAATCTCTAATATCCATAATTGTTCCAACAGCACAGCCCGTCTGTGCTTTTTTAACCTCTGAATTTTCGCATTCTACTTTTGTACCGTAATCAAAATCTTTTGTTCTCGTTGTACATGTTACCTTAGAGATTGAAATAATACTTGCCAGAGCCTCACCCCTAAATCCCATTGTTCTAACACTATACAGGTCTTCTCCGGAAGTTATTTTACTTGTCGCATGTTTAGAAAATGCAAGAAGAATATCATCAGGATAAATTCCGGAGCCATTATCTGCAACACGAATATTACGGCATTCATTGCTTATTTCAATGCTGATTTTTGATGCGCCGGCATCTATGGAATTTTCTGTCAGCTCTTTAACAACAGAGTACGGACGCTCGATAACCTCCCCTGCAGCTATTTGATTTATGACATTTTTTGATAGTTGTACTATTCTTGCCATAGATTGATTATATCGCAAATTTTATTTTAGTGCTATAATTCATGATGTGAAAAGGGGAGTATAAATGGCAAAAACAAAAAATAATAAAAAAATAAAAGTCGCATTTCCTCATATGGGAACAATTTCAATTGCCTGGGCGGCAGGACTGAGAAAAATCGGAGTAGAGCCTTATGTTCCGCCATATACAAACAAAAAAACATTGTCTTACGGAACAAAAAATTCTCCGGAAGCCGTCTGTCTGCCATATAAACTTATACTCGGCAACTTTATTGAGGCAATCGAAGGCGGAGCTGACTATGTTGCGATGATTACTTCTCCCGGCATCTGCAGGCTTGGCGAATACGGTACAAATATCCACAATACTTTAAAAGATTTGGGATACAAAGCAAACTATATTGAATTATCTTTGTATGATGGGATTAAAGGTTTATATAAATTTTTAAAAGAAATCTCCGGTAAAAATGACCCGATACTGATACTTCGTGCCATAAATATTACAATGCGCAAGATTTTTGCAATTGATGATCTGGACAAGGCACTTTCATATTACAGAGCAAGAGAAATAAAGACCGGCGAAGCAGAAAAAAATTATAAAAAAGCTTTACGCATGATAGATAAAGCTAATTCAACACATGATTTGCATAAGGCATACGACTTAGCCTTAAAAGAGATTGAAAAAACGGAAATTGATCCGGCAAGAGAAGTGCTGCATGTTGATTTAACAGGCGAAATTTTTCTTGTCAATGACGAATTTTCGAACCAAAATATAGAACGTGAACTCGGTAAAATGGGAGTTGAAACCAGAAGAAGTCTAACTGTCGGCAGTTTCTTGAAAGATGCCATTATTCCTAAAGCTTTTAGACCTCCGGAAACTCACCTGCAAAGGGCAGAAAGAATGGCTAAGCCGTATTTAATGCGTGATATTGGTGGTGATGCTCTGGAATGTGTATCTGATGTAGTTTTTGCGGATGAACACGGAAGAGACGGCATAATTCACATATCTCCGTTTACCTGCATGCCGGAAATCATGTCACAAAATATATTTCCTACAATAAGAGGCGAACACGAAATACCGCTTTTAACACTGGTTATGGATGAACAAACCGGAAAAGCCGGATATATTACGAGATTGGAAGCATTCGTTGATTTGATGCGCAGAAAAAAAAGAGCAAAGCTTGCAAAAAATAAAACAAGAGTATAAAAATATGACTAAAAAACTCAACTTACAAATTCGTATGTTGAGTTTTTTTAATATCTGATTTCGCAAAAAATTAAGCACGGTTTTTCTTAACACATTGACATGAGGGGGTTTTTAGTGTGTAATTATTATAAAAGGCGGAAGAAGGGGATTGGATGTATATAAAACAGCTCGAAGTCGACAACTTTAAGTCGTTTGCCAATAAAGTTGAAATACCGATGCTTAAAGGATTTACAACTATTTCCGGACCGAATGGCTCCGGAAAAAGTAATATTATTGACAGTATTCTTTTTGCACTCGGGCTTTCTACCAGCAGGACTTTAAGAGCAGAAAAACTCTTTCATCTTATCTCTACCTATAATAAAAGAAATGAAGCTTATGTTAAGGTTACTTTCGGAGAAGCTGAAGGCGGAGATTTTTCTGTTGCAAGAAGAATAAGAAAGTCTTCTCAAGGGTTTAACAGTATTTATTATCTGGATGACAAAATTGCAACACTTTCTGATATACATGCTAAGCTTGAGAAATATAATATAACTCCAAACAGTTATAATGTAATGATGCAGGGCGATGTTATGAGTATAACAAATTGTACTCCAAACGAGCGTCGTAAAATTATTGATGAAATTGCAGGTGTTGCAGATTTTGACAGAAGAATAGAACAGGCAACAGGTGAGCTTGAAACTGTTGAAAAGAGAGTTGTTAATTCCACTCTAATTTTGAATGAAGTTAATACAAGGCTTGAACAATTAAAAGAAGAAAAAGAAGTTGCGCTAAAATACCAGAAATTAAAAGATGAGAAAAACGGACTTGAAAGTCAGGTAAATACCGTTAAATTTTTTGATTTAAGACGTAATCTAGAAAAAGCGCATGAAAATATTCTTGAATTTACAAAGAAAAAGAAAGAAGAAGAAATAAAGTCTAAAGATCTGGAAGAAAGACTAAAGCTTATCAAAGATAAGTATGATGAAATCTCCAAAACTATTACTGAAAAAGGGGAAGGACATCAGTTAGAGCTTAAACAGAAAGCTGAGGAAATAAAGGGTTCTATATCCAGAAAAAATTCTTCTATCGCATATGCGGATAAACAGATTCAAGATAACTTAAAAACAATAGAAAACACAAAAAACGGTATAGAAGTCCAAAAAGATAAAATTAAGGACTGTGAATTAAAAATTACACTTAAGCAGGATGAAATAAAAGGAATAGAAAAAAATATTGAGGAACAAAAGTCAATTCTTCATAAGATTCTTGAAGACATGTCCGGTTTAAGCGAAACTGCCGAAAAACATATAGAACGCAGAAACAGTTTAAGAAAAGAATTAGAAGATTTACAGGATAAGGAAACAAAGCTTATTCAGCGTCAAGCCCCCATGGAGGCAGAATTATCCTCATTAAAAAAATCTTTTGAAGAAGCGCAGTTAAAACTTAAAGAACTTGAAGAATTTAAGGCGAATTTTTCTGAAACAAAATCTTCTAAAGAACTTCTTATAGAGCAGTTAGGGAAAGAACTTGACGATTTCAAAATTATTCTTAAAAATACATTAAATGATTTGGATAAGACTAAAAATGAAATCACAGATATGGACTATGACCTTCAAGCTGCGCGTAAAAAAATATATCAGCTTGAAGCGCTTAAGCAGGCAAACGAAGAAGCTAACCTCGGACGTGCGGTTGATACAGTTGTAAACGCAAATATCCAGGGAGTTCACGCTCCTCTAATGAAGTTAGGACGGGTTGACGAAGAGTATTCTACCGCAATGGAAATTGCTGTTGGCGGCAGAATGGCGCATATAGTAGTTGATGATGAACATGTTGCGGCAACCTGTATTGAACTGCTTAAATCGGCAAATGCCGGCAGGGCAACATTTGTTCCTTTAAATAAAATTGTAAAATGTCCGAGGAGTTTGAATTTACCTAAGGAAAAAGGTGTTATTGATTTTGCAATAAATTTAATTGATTTTGATGATGAGTATTTGAATGCGTTTTATTATGCAGTCGGAGAAACTCTTGTTGTTGAAGATAGAACTGTCGCAAATAAATTAATCGGTAAATATAGAATGGTAACTTTATCCGGTGATTTATTTGAAAAATCCGGTTCAATAACCGGCGGTGCAATCAGAAAAACAGGATTAAAATTCTCTCAAAATTCAGATAGTGAACTCGATACATTTAAGGCAAGATTGAAGCAAATGGAAAGCAAATATTCTGCTCTTGCTACAAAACGTTCTGATTTAGAATCAAAAATGGAAGATGTAAGAGGCAAGTATTCAAATTCAACAACAGAGTTTAATAAAGCAAAACTGGAACTTACCAATTTACAGGCAAGTTTTGATAATACACAAAAAAACATTGATGAAAAATTGGAATTTATTAAAAAGTCTGAGCCCGAAATTTCTGCTATAGAAAAAAATCTTGATAAATTAGAGGAAGAACATGTTTCTATTTCTGAAAAAATGACTGATATTCAAACTGCAATATCCGAAATAGAAAAATTGATGAATGATTCCGATTTGAAAGATTTGAAGGAAAAAACTGCAGGCGTAGAAGCTGAAATAAAACGCTATGAACAAAATAGAGCTAATGCTAATAATGAGATAGACGGCTTACATCAACGTATAGATTTTATAAAAACGACAATAAACACACAAAATGATACAATTACGCGTGCAACTGCCTCTAATAAAGATTTAGAGCTTGAAAAAATCAAATTTGGTGAAGAAATAAAAGGTTTAAATGAGCAGCTTGAGGTTTTGGAAGTTCAAATAAAAGAAATTACGGAAAAACTTGGTGAACTTTTAAAGCAAAGAGATGATATTAATAAAGATTTAGTTGATATCGAAACTCAGAGAAACTTGAAAGCTTCTGATATAGAAAAAATTGCAGAGCAGATTGAATCATTCAAGGCAAGACGCAGGGAACTTGAACCTCAGCTTGAAGAAACAAAAAATATACTGACAGAAGCAGGTGTAAATATAAATGATTTAACTCCTGTTGAGATGTCTATAGAAGAAATCACCTCGCGCATTCAAAGATTGCAGCGCCGTATGGATGAAATGGGTGCCGTTAATATGAAAGCTCTTGAAGATTTTGAAAATGTTTCTGCAAGACAACAGGAACTTCAAGGACAAATAGAAACTTTAAGCCGTGAACGTGAACAAATTCTGGAGCGTATGAAGGGATATGAAGATTTAAAGAAAGAAACTTTCCTTAAAACATACAACGTAATTAATGAAAACTTTAAAGATATTTTTCATAGACTTTCAGACGGTGAAGGAACGCTGATTTTAGAAAATGAAGAAAAACCTTTTGAAGGCGGGCTGGATATTGAAGCGCAGCCGAGAGATAAAAAGAAACAGCGCCTTGCCGGTATGTCAGGCGGTGAAAAAGCTTTAACAGCATTATCTTTTGTTTTTGCAATACAAAAATATATGCCGGCGCCATTTTATGCATTTGATGAAGTTGATGCAAGCTTAGATGGTATAAACGTAGAAAAACTTGCTCATATTGTACAATCTCAGTCTGAAACAACACAATTTATTGTTGTAAGTCACAGAAAGCCGATGATTGAATCTGCAAACAGAACAATAGGTGTTACACAGAAAGAAAAAGGTATTTCAAAAGTTACAGGTGTAAAATTAAGGGATTAGGGGGAAATTGAGAACGCAAATTGCGATTTCAAAGAAAAGGAAACAAAAAGAATTTACTACATAAGGTATATCAAAAATAAAGGCAAATATTTTGAATAGAATAATTTCTTTAGACATATTACAAAAGAAAATTTTCACAATCAGAAATAAAAGAGTCATGATTGATAGAGATTTGGCTGAATTATATGGAGTTGAAACTAAAAAACTTAATCAAGCAGTAAAGCGTAATATTAAACGTTTTCCTGCAGATTTTATGTTTCAACTAACAAATGAAGAACAAGCTGAACTGGTCACAAATTGTGACCACCTTCAAAAACTAAAGTATAGTTCAAATAATGCGTATGTTTTTACTGAACATGGTGTCACAATGCTGTCAAGTATTCTAAATAGTGACAGAGCTATAGAAATAAACGTTCAAGTTGTACGCGCATTTATTCAACTGAAACAGTTTGCACTTGAAAATAAAGATTTAGCACAAAGAGTTGCAGAATTAGAGCATTATTTTATAGAACATAACAAAGATTACAAAGAAGATATGGAAGAAATCCATCAAGCGATAGATTTGCTTATGGATAGAACAAAACCTGCAAAGTAGGTTTCATAAAAACAGAGGATTAAATAAAAAATAATATAAATTAGAATAAGAATATGGCAGTAAATAATATAGATAGTTTGAATAAGAATGCACATCTTTTAAGCGAACAGGATGAAAAAATAGTTCAAGAGGCTGAAGTTGACGGTATAGAAATACTTGTCAATATGGCAAAGCACGGAAAAATTGATCCGTGGCACGTAGATATTGTTGAAGTTACGGATAAATATTTAATGCATCTTTTTCAGTCAAAGGCGCAAAATCTTCGCTTGACGGGTCGAACGCTTCTTTTTGCAGCTATCCTTTTGAAACTAAAATCTAACGTACTGGAAGGTCTGGATGTGTTAGATTTTGAGCCGCAGCATGAAGAAGATTTTAACTATGATGACGATGCTCCGCTTGATTATCAAGAAGAATATATTCCGACAAATAATGTAATTTCAATAGACGAGGTTCTGCAAAGAAGAACAAGTGTAAGGCTTAATCATAATCGTGTTGTTACATTAAGAGATTTAATCCGTCAATTAGAATTTTATGAAATGCTTGATAAAAAGCAATCATTAAAGAATGCCCATGAGCGTGCAAAAAGGCGTGTTCAGAATTATGCAAGACTTTCTCCGGATGATATTATAAATCTTGCCCATGATGAATATATAGAAGACGGCGTACAGAGATTAAAAGCTAATCTTTCAGAAATCTTAAGCAGGCAGGATAAAATTGAGTTAAATGAATTAACGCTTTTGGGGATGGATAAAATCAGTGCTTATGTATCTTTGCTCTTTTTAACAGCGGAGAGTGATTATGATTTGGTGCAGGAAGAATTTTATTCTGATTTGTATGTCGTTAAAAGAGAACCATCTGCTGAGTTTGCATCTGAAGATGAAACCATACAGGAATTAGACCGTCACATAGAGAATGTTAAAAATGTTATTACAGATACAAGCGGGGTAAGTGCATAATGGAACAGTTGAAATCAAGAATTGAAGCTGTTTTATTTGTCACAGCGAAAGTACTTCAGATTAAAGATATTGCGGAAATTCTTGAAGAGGAGCCGGATAAAGTTGAAGAGGCTCTTCTGGAATTAATTATGGATTATGCTTCCCGTGACGGTGCTCTGGAAATCGATGATGAAAACGGTTATATTCTGCAAGTTAAGCAGGAACATCTTGATATAGTAGAAAAACTTTGTCCTGTTGAATTAAAACCACCTGTTTTAAAGACATTGACAGTTATTGCATTAAAAGAACCAATACGACAATCTCTTTTAAAAGAGATTAGGGGCTCAAATGCATACGAACATGTTCAAGAGCTTCTTGAAAAAGGTTTGATTTCGCGTCATAAAGACAAAAACGGCCGTTCATATAATATTAAAACAACTCCAAAATTTGCAGAATATTTTAAACTAAAAGGTGATGTCAGAGCCCTTGTAAAAACTTTGAATATAGATAAGGGCGTTAGGGATGATGCTGAATAATTGCAGCCTTTGCCAGTAAATCGAATAAAGTTCTTAATATATTGTTACATTACGGCAATTTATTTTGTTTTATTTACTTTATATAAATAAAGGTTAGTAAAATAAAGAAAGTAATAGTGTAATGATTAGTCCAGTTGGTTATGATAGATATTATACAAACGCTCAAATTCCATACACAAGCACATTTAAAGGGGGAAGTTCTAGCAGCCTTCCTGCCACAGCATTACACCCGCAGGAATCTATATTTACTCCGGCGAAAGATATAGTCGAAATCTCTACAAAACAAGAAGAGAAAAAAGGGTTATCAAAAGGTCAAAAGTGGGCTATCGGTCTGGGTGCGGCAATTGTTGCTCTGCCTCTTCTTGCCATAGGCTTGAGTAAAGGTATGGCAGGCAGAATATCTAAGCTCTACAAAGAAAAGCTCGTTTTAAGTGAACTTCCTGAAAAATTGCAGTTTACTGATGCTAAAACCGTTGATGAAGGAATTAAGTACGCTAAAGAAGTTCTTAAAATAAAAGAAGTTGATTCTGACTTTTCTCTTGATGCAATAAATTATGTAAACAAAATGCTTGTTGACGTAAGCAACGCTAACAAAGGGAAATTATTTATGCCGACAAGACTCCGGTATCTTGAAATGGAACACGCAATAGCTTATGCTAATAAAACTGTAACGTCAAAAGGTTTTGGAGAACTCGGTATTAACAAAAAGTATTTTGATGACAATTTCTTAACTAAGAAAATAAGCAAACGCTTAGGACTCGAGAAAAAAGAAGCTGCACAAACTGTAAAAAAAGAAGTGGTAGAAACTATTGATGATGATAAATTTATGATATGGACTTGGGACGAGAAAATAGCTGATTTAGCCAGCCGCTTCAGACAAGATAGTTCATCTTTAAGCATAAAAGAAAAAAGAGATTTGCTTAATAATTTAGATGAAGGAATTGATTTGATTGATAGTTTTAAAAATCTGTCACCATTTTCATCAATTACAAGAAATCTTAATATATTTAAAAAATATAATATAGATGTAAATCTTGATGAGATTAAAAAACTTTCATTAAAAGAGCAGCAGGAAAAGCTTAAAGAATTGCTGTTAAAAGTAAAGGAAAAAACAGGAAAACCGTGTGTTGCAAAGATTGATTATACCAATATTGATACAACGGTTTATCACGAAATGGGGCATTTACAGGATTTTGCAAAAAATTTAAAAGAATTAGATATAAAAGATGTGAAATTTGATTGGAAAGATGCCTGGAAAAAAGCTAATGAAAATGTTAAAAACGGTAAACATTTTGAACACAGTGAGCGCCTTCAAGCAGTTGACAACCGCTGGGGCGGAACAACTTATGAAGGTTATAAAGAGCTTTTAGAAAAAAATCCACAGAAATTCAAAGAACGTTATCCGGATTTATACAATCATTTGATGGATGAAAATATACAGCAGACTGCGGGTAAGGTTTCGTGGTATGCACAAACCAGTATCGGCGAATTTGTTGCGGAAGTTTATGCTAAACTCGTAAGCGGTGCAAAACTTCCAGATGATGTTATGGCTCTGTATAAAAAATACAACGGTCCGGAAATAAAGATTTCTTAACAGGAAACTGTGTTAACTAAATCAATATAAAGCATTTAATATATCATAACCATTTCTTGTATATTCTATTCTGTTTGGGGTAAAATTGGTTTAGCTTTATAGCAAGAAGGAGAAATTGATTATGATAATGATAGCTGTAGCTTTACTTCTCAGTATGGTTCTGTGTCTTTTATTCGGCGTTCCTTATATAGATTTCTTGAGAAAGAAAACAATCGGGCAATATATTCTTGATGTTGCACCGGAAGCACACGCAAAGAAAGCCGGAACACCTACAACAGGCGGAGTTTTTATAATAGCAGCTATTATCATTGCATCAATCGTTACACTTCTTATGGCTCAGCAGATGGATAATTCTGCATGGATAATTATTATAACGCTTCTTTTTATGGCACTGGCAGGATTTCAAGATGATTATTTAAAAATAAAAGGTCATGAAAACAAAGGCTTAAGTCCGCGCGGAAAATTAATAAGACAGATTTTAATCGCCTTAATCCCTACAGTATATGCAATGCAGACATACGGAACGGTTATTACTCTGGGGTCAAAGAGCTTTGATATAGGGCTTTTATATCCTATTTTTACGGTTTTTGTCGTCACAGGCGCTTCTAATGCATATAATCTTACGGATGGATTGGATGGTCTTGCTGCCTCAACAGGGATTCCAGCATTTTTAGCATGCGGATTAATTGCATTCTTTGGAGGACATAATGCTGCTGCAATTGTTTCTGCAACTGTTATCGGGGCTTTAATCGGATTTTTAAAATATAATAAGCCGAAAGCACAGGTATTTATGGGTGATACCGGTTCGCTTGCTCTGGGAGGACTTCTCGGAACGCTGGCGGTTATAGGCAGATGCGAGCTTCTGCTGGCATTATTCGGCGGAATTTTTGTAATAGAAACTTTGTCTGTTATACTGCAGGTTACAAGCTTCAAACTCACCGGCAAAAGAATTTTCAAAATGTCACCTATACATCACCATTTTGAATTATGCGGACATTCAGAACTCAGAATTGTTAAAGAGTTTACTGTAGTCTCATTCATTCTTTCGGCTCTTGCGGTTATGCTAAACTTCATGCTTTAAATTTTCTTAGCAATATCAGATATAAAGCTTTTGTCTGATAAAAGAATGAATGCATAAAAAAAAGACCTTGTAACCAAGGCCTGTCCGTTTAAATAAGAAGAGAGAGCTTTATATCTAATATAAAAATCAAACAAAAAATTTTTTGCTAGTTATTTGTCAAATTTTTTACAAAACTTTACATTTATTTTTTTTGAACATTAATTTGAAAATTTTCGTTATACAATTAAAGAGGTAAATATGATGGATAAAAAATGTTCAAAATATGAAGGCTTATTTATTTTCTCCGATGATGCGGCACTTGCAAAGCATGTTGAAGAATGTGAAGAATGCCGTAAAGAACAAGAAAAAATGGATCGTGTTTCAGAACTTATTGACGAAGTAAAGTTATATTACCGTTCCAAAATGGTTAAAAAGCGTGTAAATCTTAAGGCTGTATGTGTGTTGTCATTATTACTGTTTTCAACTTTAACACTTGGAGTAGCATATAATAATGATGATTTAATGGATACAATGCGCTACGGCGATATATTAACTGCAGAAGAACTCGGGTTTCCGGTAGATTCTTACGGTCTTATTATGGTGGATGAATGAATTTTAATGAAATTATAAAAAATCATCGGCAAAATATAAAAAAAATTATATACTTAATGACCAAACAAGAGAACGAAGATTTGGAACAGGAAGTCTATATTAAGCTATGGAAAAATTCGGAAAAATATAAAGAACAGGGTAAGCTTAAAAGCTGGATTAGTACTGTTGTCAAAAATACATCCAAGGATTATTTAAAATCTTCTCACTACAAACATATGCAGAATTCGGATTCTGATGAATACACCTTAAACAGTATAAAAGATAAAAAGCAGACTCCGGAAGACAGTATTATTACAACAGAGAGACAGAAAAGAATAATTGCGGCAATTGAGAATTTAAAGCCAAAATTAAGAGAAACAATTATGTTATGTGAAATTCAAGGATACACATATGAGGAAGCTTCAAAACAACTAAAATGTCCAATTGGAACAATAAAATCGCGAATTTATAATGCTAAGCAGGAATTAGCAAAAGTATTAGATGACTTATTATAAACAAGAGAGGTAATTTATGAAAAAATTAGCAGTTTTAATGTGCGCGGCATGTCTAATTGCGGGTGCTGCAGTAAATGCAGAGGATGCTGCGGTGAATAACAACAGCCAAAAGAATATTGAAGCTCCGGCTTCAAAAGTTAATGAAGGGATTAAAACAAGACCTTCAAAAGAAGAAATGATAAAAATAAAGAAAGCCCGCGAGGCTGCGTTTGAACAAAAATTGGGATTAACAGAAGAACAAAAAGTTAAGGCAAAAGAAATCCGTATAAAAGGACATCAGCAGATGAAACCTGTTATTGAACAAATTATTGCTAAGAAAAAAGAAGCAGAAATGGTAAAACTTTCCAGAATAGCGGTTTGGGCTCAAGAGGAAAAGCTTGCTGCTATAGATAAAGAAATTCAAGAGCTTGAAAAACAAGCCAATGAAATTAGAAAACAGAATATGAAAGATTTTGAATCCATATTAACCCGCAGCCAGAAAAAAATTCTGAAACAAATGAAAAAAGAAGGCAGACAAAAATTTGAACAGAGAAGACAACAAGTTCCGCCTCCACCAATAGTACATGAAAATAAATAGATTAAAATTACTGCGGAATTGATATTATCAATTCCGCAGTTTTACTATTTGTGTATGAATGAAAGTGTATTATTTATTATTAATATTGTTTAGTGCTCTTGAGGCTGAGAGTGCAACCTGCTGGTTTGTATCAGCTTGAGCCAGACTGAAGATTGTATTCAGTTCTTCTTTATATTCCGGTCTTGCAATGTGTTTTAAAGCATCAATTGCAGCTATTTTAACTCCGGCATTCGGGTTATATCTCAAAGCATCAACAATTGCTGATGTACCAGGCAAATCTGTCATTGGCACAATATTTCCTGTCTGTTTTTCGACTTCATCTGTATAAATTTTTGCTAAGATTGACATTGTGTATAATGCGTATTCTTTGTTTCGTTCAGCCAATTCCATAGGAGAAAGCTCATCCGCAAGAATAACTTCTTCTTGTGTCATCGGGTATGGCGGCTGTTTTGCGCCCTGTTCTAATGCAACAAAATTAGCTATGACTTTTTTTCTTGCATCGACCTGCGCTTGAGTCGGAGTCGCAAGATTTGCCGTATCCTTATTGGTTATATCAATCAAGCTTGAAAAGACTTCCCGAACAATATAAGGCACTCCGTTTGCAGGGTTGTCAAGCGAAATTCTTGCAATTTCTTCCATTTGAAGAGCCTGTGTGTCAAAGTCGCTGCTTGTTAAATTTGATATAACAAGCGGAATATCTACATCCGGCTGAATATCTTCTGCAGGAATAATTTCCGGTTTCTTTATATTTTTAATTTCTTCCGGCTTGACTTCTTCCGGTTTAATTTCATCTGCAGTTTTTTGTGTTTCATTTTTTGCTGTTTCTGACAGTTTTTCTTCAACGCCTTTTTCTTTTTCTACTGTTGTATAATTCGGAGCCGGAACAGAAGGCTTCGTTTCATTCTGCGCTATTTCAACTGCCGTATTTTTAGGTTCTTCTTCAGAAACAGTTTCTTCTGAATCTTCTTCTGTATTATCTTTTATTTCCTCAGCTTCTTCTGCTTCTTCAGCTTCCTCGGCTTTATTACCTTCTATTTCCAATTCATTTTCTATATTAGGCATAATTACATTAGTAGTCTGGTATGCTACGTGAAAACCGCGCGGCAGCGGAATCTGCTGTATATTTGCCATATCGTAAGTTACCGGAGCATCAGCTTCCGGATAATCATAAATTTTGCCTTGAGATGTATTAACCCTTGGATTATCAATATCTATACTAACTGCGTTATAAGTTCCGTTATTATCAGTTATGCAGCTTTCTCCGTTGACATTGCTTCCGGCATTTACTTCCGGTTTTCTTATGTTGATTTTTACACCGTTATAAACAGGTTTGTTAATACTATTATCCAAAGCTTGAACCATAAATTACATCCTTTCGACATCTACACTTTCTCTTAAAGAAACAATCGTGAATTTAAAAAATTGCTCTTTTGGCGATAAATATTTACAATTATTTACAAGAATTAATAACACTTAATCCGCGAAATTCAAAAATTTCTTCTGTATTATTTTTTAATTTTTCTTCTGCCAGAATGGTACCAATAATTGCTTCCAGCTGTGCAACCGGCATCATGTTTGCAGGCAGGTTATCAAATCCGTATTCCAATTTTAGAGCAGATTGAAGAAATTTACAATCAGCCGAAGACCTTTCTTTAAAATTTGAATACAGATTGAATTTTTGCCTTGTCAGATAAACTTCAAATCTGGAAATATCAACTCCGCTGTTTTTAAGATTTAAAAATAACTCGCTGCCGCGTGTTGAAAAGCGCTGCATCCAGTTGTCACGGTTTAAGAAGCGTTCTTCTTCGCTGTGAATAAGCTGGTAAGGTTTTGAGAGCACTCTCCATTTGCCTTCCATCATTGTATTATCCCAGGGTAAAGACACGCATATTATTGAATTTTTTAAGGATACATAATTATCAAAAAAAAGCTGAATATCCTGCATAGAGAAAAGTTTGTCAACATAGGTCAAATTACCAGTGGTGATTTCTCTGACAGCAACTCCGCTTTCTATAGAAGATGCCGGAGCCAGAGATATTCCGACTGCATACTGTATCATAAGCCAAAATCCTCATCTTCCGGAATATTAGAGTTGAGCTTGATAACACGTCTTTCTATGTCGGGCATTATATCATTGTTATTATCCGTTTCTTTGCCAAGATTAATATACAATTCCATATTTCTGTCGGATAGTTTTTCGCTTTTTTGCCGTTGTATTCTAAGTCTGTTACGGTTTTCTTCCAGCAATTTTCTTGCTGCAGGCGAAATAGAATCTCCTTCTACCTGCCTAATTACTTCCTGCCTTTGCCGTTGTATGGCTTCTTGCTGAGCTTTGGTAAGTTTCATTGTATTATCATTGCGGGTTTCAAAATCCCGTTTGTATTTATTTTTCATAATAAGAATTTCAACCCTTCTGTTTACAGGGTCTTTGGGTGAAATCGCAGTTTCAAGCGGGCGGGTATCTGCATATCCTATTGCAGAAAAAAGTGATGGTGAAAATTTAAACCTGCTTATTAAGTATCTAACAACGGATGATGCTCTCGCGGATGAAAGCTCCCAGTTGGAAGGATATTGCATTGTTCTTATCGGTTCGCTGTCGGTATGACCTTCAACCCGCATAGAGTGCAGAACAAATTTTTTGCAAATCAAAACCCCGACTTTATCCAGCAGTTTTTTTGCATCGCTGCTAAGATATGCGGAAGCATTTGCAAAAAGGTATTTATCATCAAATGTTAATAAAAGTCCCTTATCGGTTATTTTAGACGATATTCCGTCAAGCTCTCCTGCTTCTGTCAGTTCTTTGATAGCTTCTTCTATCTCTTTAAAAGACTCTTCTTCGTATTTAGGGCTGATATATTCAAGCATCAAACTCGGAATAAAAGAGTTAGCCTGCTGCTGGTCAAAAATAGAATCACTTCCGTCCATAACAGCCTGCTGGCCGTCAAACAAGGCACCTTGACTGAATGCATTTTTTAAAGACTCTTCAAGTTTGGCAAAATCAGTTGCATCAACTTGTGCGAGTGCATACAGAACAACGAAAGTGGCAAACAGCAGTGTAATGAAGTCTGAATATGAAACCAGCCACCTTTCTAGATTTTCGTGTTCCGGATGTTTTTTCTTTTTAGCCATTCGGTTTTTCTTCCTTGTTTTCTTCAAGTATGAATGAACGTAGTTTTCTCTCAATCAAAACAGGGCTTTCTCCTGCTTGAATAGACAGAACACCTTCAAGAATCATATTTTTGTATAAAAATACACCTTGAAAAATAAATTTAATTCTCGTACTTATAGGTATCATAACGAGGTTTGCAGCAAACAGACCGTAAATAGTTGCAACGAAAGCAACTGCAATACCGGCTCCGAGTTTAGACGGGTCTGAGAGGTTCTGCATAACTTGAATTAATCCCATAACGGCACCGATAATACCAAGAGTCGGTGAATATCCGCCGAATGATTCAAAAACTTTTGCAGCGTTGTTAACATAATTCTCAAATTGTTCAATCTGGTTTTCCATCATTTCCCTTACTAAAGTAGGGTCAGTACCATCGGCAACAGCACCTAAACCGAGTGTTAAAAGCGGGTCGGACGCATTATAAGCTTCTTTTTCAAGGGCAATGATACCTTCTTTTCTTGCCTTTGTCGCAAACCCTCCGATTTCAGTGATAAGTGCTTCAAAATCAGATTTTGGCGGCATAAAAACATCCTTTAAGATTTTAAAAGCAGAAAGTAATGTTTTTGGGGGGAAACTTAAAATAACCGCACCGGTTGTACCGCCCAGTACAATGAACGCTGCTGTTATCTGCAAAAGCTGTCCGATATTACCGCCTTCCATTGCCTGCCCGATAAGAATCATCGTAATACCAAAAAACAGCCCTATGACTGCAAATATATCCATAATTATCTCCAATTGTATACTAGTATCCAGATATATTAAACTATATTTTTTTTGCTTTGAAATCCTTTAAATATAGTAGTTTTGGAGATAATAATTTAACTAAAGTCCTGGAAATTACCCGCAAGTACTCTTAATGCCTTGTCTTCAGCCTTTTGTGCTCTATCAAGGGCTGATTGTAAACCGGAATTGTCAAAACTTTTTTGTATATTGGCTGCAGCCTGTGACGGTATATATCTGCGTTGATTTTGTGTTGCCAGATTATCTGATTTTATTTTACACTCTGATGACGGAATATAAGTATAATTATCTAATTTATTATTTTTGACAGGCTGAGGAATTATATTTTTTGAAGACGGAATATAGGTATAATTGTCAAGCTTATTTTTTTGTACTTGTACTTCCGGCATCAAACCGCTGTTTGCATCTTTGCCTCTTGATACGGGAACAGTTTGAGGATTAAGTTGAATATTATTATTATTATTTTGTACAGGAGCAGAGGCAGCCTGTTTTCCCCTTGCCAGCTTTACGAGCCTGTCATTCAAATCATCTTTTAAGAATTGCTTTTGAGCCTTAATATTGTCTTCGTGCTCATCATTTTTCATTGCATCATAAGACTTACCGAAGATTGCAGTTGTACATTTAGTAAGTGCAGCTCCAAGAACTCCCATAGACAGCAGTCCCCAAATTCCAAACCTCATCGGGATACCAAAAGCATCTTTAGCTAAATGGGGTATATCATGAATAAACTTGGAGCCGAAATTACCGCCATGATAACCTCTCAAATTGCCTAAATCCGGTGTTAATATGCCGGCAAGTTTGCGGATACCTTTAGTTAGAATATTCTGACCTTCAACTTTTGATAAGTCTTTGATTTGTTTTTTAACGGCATTTTTTGCTGTTTTATATTCGGCACGTGAGTGGAATTCACTCTTCTTTAATTCGGATTTTCCGAACAGTCCTTTAAGCCTGTCAATAAAGCCGCTTCCGTTTTTCTCATTGAATTCTTTGGTTAAAGTTCTAACTTTTTCGACATTTTCTTTACTCATACCTGCATATTTTATACCGCCGAGCGCATGCATCATCTTTAGAGCAAGAGGGAATGTAAATACCCATGAAACGTTTTCTACAAGCCCATTTGCAGCAGTTCCGATTTTTTGGTCTTTATCAGCTTTTCTGACATTCATTGCAACTTCAACAAGCAGCGGAGCAATAAATATCAAAGCTCCAAGTTTTCCGCCGCCAAAAGTTATGCCTCTATGGAACATTTGCATCATCTTTGAACAAAAACGTCCTGTTGCGGTTTTAGCCCCTTCTTTAGACATACTGTGAAGCTTATTATAAACCTCATCACAACCAATGGTTCTTTCAAAAGGTTTTGTCAGCGGTCCTAATAAACTGTAATGCCCTGCACCCATTTTGACTCTGCCGCGAACCTTTCCCGCAGCTGCTTTAACATCATTGATGTATGCGCCGTAAACATCTTCTTTTATTAACTTAAGCTTATCTTTTGTTAAGCCCATATCCTTAAGAATTTCTTTTTTTACAGCTTCACCTGCTCCTTCTCCAAGAGATTGAATTTTTTTAATCTGAGCAGGAGTTCTTCCTAATCTTTCAAGCAAAACTTGATTTACAGCCTGCTCTTGAGGAATTTCTGAAATGCGCTTTACATTAAAAGTCTTTTTAAGCATTTCTTTTTCATTAGAAGTAAGACCTATATTTTTCAATGTAGGAACTCCTTCTTCATTAAGTTTTAAAGCCTCTGCAATTCTTATAAAATCTTGTACGACTTCCTGTTTCTGGTTAAACATTTGAGTCTTAACCATACTCCATTCCGGCATTGTAGGAGTATCTCTCATTGCACGAAGTATCGCACTATTTTGAACAATTTTTTTGCCTGTATCTTTTGCAGAGCCTAAACCTTTTATCACAGATTGTACAGGTTTATTTTGAATAAATTTCGAATGTTGAATTCTGTCGCCAAAGCGGGCTGCTTTTGCAGGCAGACTATCCTCATATTTACCGCTGCATGCTTCTGTGTATGCATCTAAGCCCAAACCTAAGCCCAGCCAGGAAGCCAGAACAGCAACCGGATGCTCAATAAACGGTTTCATGAACATGTCGTACATTGGATTTTCTTCTAAAGCTTCTTTAAAACTTGGATGCTCAAAATTATTCGCAGCATAATAGTTAGGAATACGTACAGGCTGATTTTGTACCTGTCCTTGAGTTTGATATATATTATAGTTATTAATATTCGGATTAATCTGTGTCACGACAATAAACCTTTATAAACCTAACTACATATATAAAGATATTATTGTAAAAAAAATTGCCTAAATTTTTAAATTTTATGCCGGTATGTAAATATTTCTTTACAAAAGAAAAAGGTCAAAGTAAAGACTTTGACCGTATAAATAGCCCGTGAGAGGCTAAAACTTTATAATTACTTTGATTCTTCCAGTTTTTCAATCCGTTTTGCAAGTTCGTTGATTAACTTTTGCTGCTCTTCAACTAATTTCTTTTGCTCAGCATTATCATTCTGCAGAAGTTCAATTGTTTTTTGCTGTTCTGCTATTGTTTCATTCTGCTTTTCATCTGTAGAATTGATTTGAGTTATATTTTCTAAAATCTCCGTAATCTTATTATCAAGCTCCTTAACAGCATTAATAACCGCATAGAACATATCTTCAAAACGGATTCTTAAATATCCGTCTTCACCTTTAGTAACCGCATCCGGAAATACCTTCTCTAAATCCTGCGCCATTACACCGACATGAGGAGTCTTTGCTTCGTCTTTTTTAAATGTATAGTGGAAGAAGTCTAACTTCTTAAGCTCTGCAAGTCCTGCAGTGTATTTCTCTCCGACATTTTTTAATCGACGGTCACATGAAACAGGAATAACATTTGTATCACGGGACGTGTTAGAATTTAATTTACCATCATTTTGGTGTCTAAGTTCAAAAAATCTGTTGTTTCCACCGTCAGACCCACGTCTTGCTCGCATATATATGGCACTATTTGCATTACGTGCTAAAACTACATTCCCATTAACAACAAGATTCCCTGGAATATAAACAGTATCACTTGGGCGACCTAATACAATTTGATTAGTAGTTGTTGTTTCTGCGCCATATCCTATCGCTGTAGAGTTTTGGTGTGTAGATTGTGCACCACTGCCTATAGCAGTAGAATGTTCTCTAGTTGC
>CALVAO010000013.1 GCA_944325515.1 Candidatus Gastranaerophilales bacterium
ATAAAAAAAAAAAAAAAAAAAAAAAAAAAAAAAAAAAAAAAAAAAAAAAAAAAAAAAAAAAAAAAAAGAGAGAGAGAGAGAGAGAGAGAGAGAGAGAGAGAGAGAGAGAGAGAGAGAGAGAGAGAGAGAGAGAGAGAGAGTAATCCCTCTATCTGATTGTTGTTTAAAACAAGCTGCTTAGCTTAACCCTCCCCTTGCTGGAGCGGATTTACGGACGGACGATAAGAGTAAGAACTTCTCAAACTCTGGTTACCCGCCCCTTGTGGGAGGGTCGAAATCTCCGATTTCGGGGAGGGGTCAAAAACAGATAGTACAACGAAAAATTTAAAACAAAGAAAGATAAACCAATGAGAAACCAAAATTTTAAAATACAGCAAATTGATATAAATAGGGCAAAACAGGATTGCGCAGGGTGTACGGCTTTAACCCCTCTCCCTAACCCTCTCCCACAAGGGGCGAGGGGATGATGTGGACTGATTGTACAAGTTTGAACAATTCATGACTTAATGACAAAATCGGAATTTAAACTAATAAAAAAATTTTCAGTATAATAATACGGGAAAAATAAAATAAGAAAGGAAAGACTATGGAAAACAATGTTGAAACAGTAACAATTCGTACCAGATTAAAATCTTATGAACATGTTTCTGCACGTATTATTAGTGAAAAGAAAAAAGACATACAAGCAATGATTGATGATTCTACATACCATTATGAATTAAAGATACAAAATAATGATATAGAATCTTTTAAAAATCAATTAGAAGCAGCAAGGCAAAATAGAACAGAAATAACAATCATATCAAAGTCTGCGTATCCTCACGAACAAAACTTATATGTAAACAATTTCGATAATAGTAATGATAAAAATACTTTCACAATAATATTAACAACAGCACCAGATTAATAGTATTCATAAAAGGGAACCGAAAATTGAACTTACTAGACAAACTACAACAAAACCGTGTATATATCAACTACCGCCGTATGTTTCCGTACGTGCGTCCTGTGTGGTTTAGGGCTCTTTGTTCAATGCTAATCTGTATTCCGATAGGCTCATTAGACGCAGTAATCGCACTTGCCCTCAAACCTTACATGGATTTAGTCATGGTCGAAAAATCCATCCAATCCCCGTGGTATATTCCGCTCGGAATCGTTGCTTTTACATCCGTACAGGGCGGGCTTAAATACCTGTCCTCCTACCTTTCCACATGGGTTGGGGGAAGAATAACCAACGGGCTTAAGTTCGACCTGTTTAAAAAACTCTTAACCTTTGAAACCTCTTTCTATGATAAACGAAACTCCGGTGATGTAATCTTCCAGTTCAATAATATGGCTGATACTGCCTGCGCCGGACTTCTCGATAACTTGAGTGTTTTTACCCAGAGAATATTCTCTTCAATCTCTCTGGTAGCAGTTCTTTTCTATAACTCATGGCAGTTAGCACTAATAGCCGTCGTAATTCTCGGCTGTGCTTTCGCCCCCGTTGCGAAAATTCAGAAACGCATAAAATCCGTTATGGAAAAAACAGTGGTAGCAGATTCTGCAATAATAACCGAGTACAATGAAGCCTTTGCAGGAAACAAAACAATAACCTCATATAACCTGCAGGAAAACGAAACAAATAAATTTTACTGGATTCTTAAAAATGTCTTTAATCTGCGTATAAAAATGGTTCAAAAAACCCAGTGGCTCTCTCCAATGATGCACGTAATTGTGTCGGTTGGAATCGCTGCTGCAATAGGTTACGGCTCCCACCTAATCATGTCGGGACAAATAACAAGCGGTAACTTCGTATCATTTATTACCGCTCTAATCCTTCTCTACACACCTGTAAAGAATATTGGTAATAATCTAAACGCGGTTCAGTTTTCATTCTTTGCAATTGAAAGTATCTTTGATATCTTAGAATCCTCTCCAGCTATAAAAGACAAAGAAAACGCTGTCGACCTTAACGGAGTCAATAATACAATAGAATTCAAAGATGTGAATTTTGAATATGTAAAAAATACACCTGTCTTAAAAAATATTAATCTTACTGTAAGAAAAGGTGAAACCGTAGCTTTTGTGGGGAATTCCGGCGGCGGTAAAACAACAATAGTTAACCTTATTCCTCGCTTTTATGACATCAAATCGGGTTCAATAACAATTGATGGCGTTGATATAAGGGATTATACATTGCATTCGCTCCGCCAGAATATCGCAGTAGTGTTCCAGGATAACTTCTTATTCTCCGGAACAATCAGAGAGAATATTCTGCTCGGAAACAAAAACGCATCAGAAGAACAGATTAATCAAGCAGTCAAAATGGCTTATCTGGATGAATTCATTGCAACATTAAAAGATGGTCTTGATACTCAGATAGGTGAGCGCGGTATTTTACTCTCCGGCGGACAAAAACAGCGTGTAGCAATCGCACGAGCGTTTTTAAAAGACGCCCCGATAATTATTTTGGATGAAGCGACTTCTGCATTGGATAACAAAGCAGAGGCAATCGTCCAAAAAGCAATAGATAACTTGATGAAGGATAAGACGGTATTTGTAATTGCCCACCGCCTGTCAACGATTCAGAACGCGGATAAAATAGTTGTCATCAATCAAGGCGAGATAGTAGAACAGGGCACGCATTCCGAGCTTCTCTCTATCTCAAACGGCGCTTACAAAACTCTTTATGAAATGCAGTTCAAAAAACAAAAAGTCGAAGCATGAAGTTTATAAAATTACAAAATAACACGCACTCCTTCCCTGGATGGGGAAGGCTGGGATGGGGTGATACTTGGCGGTTTAAGATAATGGAGGAAATATAAAATGAAATTTACAATTTTAGGCGGCGGATTATCAGCATTATCGCTGGCTTATTTTCTGCAGAATAATAATAAAATTGAGAAAATAACTATACTGGAAAAAAGTGACAAAGCCGGAGGAATTTGCCGTACATATGAAGAAAAAGGTATTCAATATGATGTCGGTCCGCATATTATTTTTTCTAAAGATAAAGAAATTCTGGACTTAATGAATAGTCTACTCGGCGAAAACAATGAAAAACACCGGCGTTCAAATAGAATTATTCACAAAAAAAGATTTGTACAGTATCCTTTTGAAAACGACCTTTCAAAGCTTCCACAGGAAGACATAGATTATTGCGTTAATGCATTTTTGCATAATCCGTATGAAGATTATGAAGCCAAAAATATGCTTCAATTTTTCTTAAAAACTTTTGGTGAAGGAATTACAAATACATATCTGAGACCTTATAACGAAAAAATATGGAAATTTGACCCGTCATTTATGGATACGCAAATGGTCGAGAGAATTCCAAAACCGCCAAAGGAAGATATTCTGAGAAGTGCAAAAGGCGAAACAATAGACGGATATCTGCATCAATTATATTTTACATATCCTAAAAACGGCGGAACCGAAGCTTTAATCAATGCGTTTATTTCAAAATTAACAGCAAAAGTTGAAATTATAACAGATGCAGAAGTTAAAAAAGTCGAAAAATGTATTAATGGATTTAAGATTCTGACAGCTGCAGGAATGTATGAAGCTGAAAATCTTGTTTCTACAATGCCGGTGAATGAATTGGTTAAAATCTACAATAGTGATTCCAAAACTTTTGATATTTTAAACACTGCAGAAAATCTTCGCTTTAATTCTATTGCAATATGTATAGTAAATGTCAAAAAAGACTATGCAGGAGATAACTATGCGTTTATGATTGCCGATAAGAATGTGAAATTTCATAGGCTTTCAAAGCTGGATTTTATGGGTAAAGGCTACCATATTGATGGAACTGCAACTTATATGGCAGAAATTACATATAGAAAAAATGATTTATATGACAAAGCCTCTGATGATGAACTTATAAAAGATGTGATTAAAGGACTTGAAGTGATTGGCTTTATAGATTCTTCAGAAGATGTTAATTTTACAGCTCTAAAACGCTTTGAATATGCTTATGTAATCTATGATTTAAACCACAGAAGAAATATGGATAAAATAAAAGATTACTTCTCTAAAGAAAAAATTTACCTAAATGGCAGATTTGGTTCTTTTGAATACTTAAATATGGATGCAATAATTAGACAATCAAAGAATTTAGCAGAAAATATTTTTGTACTATAATCAAAATATGGAAGAGTACATAAGAGAAAGTATAAAAACAAAAGAGCGTATTCTTGAAGATAAAAAGCTTCTGGAAGAAATTAAAAATGCAGCTGATGCTATAATAAGAGCTTATAAAAGAGGAAACAAAGTGCTTACTGCCGGAAATGGCGGTTCCGCAGGCGATGCTCAGCATATAGCAGGTGAACTTGTTGCAAAATTCAAGTATGTAAGAAAAGGACTTTCAGCATTCTCTCTTGGCGTTAATAGTTCTGTTATTACAGCCGTTGCTAATGATTACGGATACGAGCATATTTTTGCAAGACAAATACAGGCAAATGGCGTAAAAGGCGATATTTTTATTGCAATTTCAACCTCCGGAAAATCCGAAAATATTGTCCTTGCTCTTGCAGAAGCCAGAAAGCTGGGACTTATGACAATAGGCTTACTCGGAGCAGAGAATTCTCCAGCTGATAACTTATGTGACTACTTAATTAAGGTGCCTTCCCGCGAAACTTCTATTATACAAGAAGCGCATATTATGATAGGGCATATTATATGCAGTCTTGTGGAAGAAAATTTGTTCATGGACGGTGAAAAATAATAAATTTTTTGCCTAATGTTCATGTCTTGAAAGTTTGTTTAGACTATAATTAAATATGTATTTAAACATTTATACACTAGAGGAAATAATATTATGGAAAAGAAATTTAAACGTGTAAAAACGAAGATTGTAGCTACGCTTGGACCGGCTACATCTAATTATGAAATGATTAAAGCTCTTGTAGAAGCCGGTGCTACAATGTTTAGACTAAACACTTCGCATGGCTCGGAAGAAGGGCACGCACAAAACATTGCGTACATTAGGCAGGTTTCAAAAGAAACTGGAAGGTATATTCCTATCTTGATAGACCTGCAAGGACCAAAGATCAGAGTCGGAAATATTCCAAATCCGATTGCAATTGAAGAAGGGCAGGAAATTATTCTTGAAGCGACTGATGATGTTAATAATCCAGAAATTCTTCCTGTTGACTATGAAGGTATCGCAGACGATGTTAAAGCCGGTGATAAAATCTTGCTTGATGATGGCAAAATCGGACTTCAAGTTGTTGAAGTCAAGGATACTAAAGTCAGAGCAAAAGTTTTATACGGAACTGAAATAAGACCAAGAAAAGGTATTAATCTTCCCGGCTCAACAGCAAGTCTTGATGCAGTAACCGAAAGAGATAAGGAGTTTATTAGATTTGCGGTTGAGTACGATGCAGATTATCTTGCACTTTCTTTTGTTAGAGAAGCTAAAGACATTGAACTTGCTAAGAAATACACTCAAGACTTTGGCGGCAAAATCCCTGTAATTGCAAAAATTGAAAAACCGCAGGCTGTTGAAAAATTAGATGAAATCTTAAAAGTCTCTGACGGCATTATGGTTGCACGCGGCGATTTAGGGATTGAAATGTCACCGGAAGAAGTTCCTATAGTTCAAAAATATATTGTGGATCAAGCAATAAGACAGCGTAAAGCATGTATTGTTGCAACACAAATGCTTGAATCAATGATAGAAGAGCCTATTCCGACGAGAGCAGAGGCAAGTGACGTTGCAAATGCTATTCTTGACGGCACAGATGCAATTATGCTTTCTGGAGAAACTGCTATGGGTAAATATCCAGTAGAAGCTGTTAAGATGATGAAAAAAATTGCTTCTAACGTTGAAGGCTGTAACTTCTGTCTTTCAAACCTTGATTTGGAGATGAATGATAATTATGAATTATCTCCGCAGGCAATTTCTAATGCTGCTGTCAAGATGGCAGAAGATTTGCAGGCAAAGGCGATTATGACATTTACACACAGCGGCTACACGCCTAAACTCTTGTCCAAATTAAGACCAACTGTGCCTATAATTGCAATTTCTGACAGCGAAGCTACTTGCAGAAGACTCTGTCTATACTGGGATATATTTGCAGACTATAAAGAATGGGACACTGTTTTGGATGCAGATTTGTTGGGCAAAATAAATGATTATATTCTTGAAAATACTAATTTCAAAAAAGGTGAAAGGATTATAATCATTGGTTCTATTCCGAAACTTATTACAGGCAGAACAAACTTCATAAGGGTTCACAGAATAGGGGCGCCGTTAGAAAAATAAAAATGAACTAATAACAAGAAATCCGGAACTTTTAAATGGTTCCGGATTTCTTATATAATAGCTATTTTTTGTTTTTGTTAGAAGATTTTATAAATTAAGTAATATATAATTGAAGACAGTATCATACAAGCCGGTATTGTTAAAACCCAAGCTGTTACAATATTACCTACAATTCTCCACTTTACAGCGTGAGCGTGAAACGTAGAGCCAACGCCCATAATAGCTGTAGAAATAACGTGAGTTGTACTTAATGGAATACCAAAGTGCGAAGCCGTAAGAATTAAACCAGCGGCAGAGGTTTCTGCTGCAAATCCGTGAATCGGTTTTAGTTTAATAATTTTATGCCCCATTGTTTTAATTATCTTCCAGCCGCCGTTCATAGTACCTGCAGCCATCATAAAAGCACAGATAAGAATTACAAATAGCGGTATTTCAAAATCTCCGTTAGGACCTTTATGTAATACACCGCCTGCAAGAAGAGCCAGCGTAATTATACCCATAGTTTTTTGTGCGTCATTTGAACCGTGGCTTAGTGCCATAAGTCCAGATGAGAGCAATTGTAATTTTCTAAAACGTTTATTAACCTTTTGAGGATTATATCTGTAAAAAATTCTTATGAGCAGAAGCATTAAAGAAAATCCGACGCAGAATCCGAGTACAGGAGAGGTAAACATAGGAATAATGACTTTATCCATCAGTGTTGCAACGTGCACTGCGCTAAAACCTGCTTTAACAATGGTTGCTCCAAGCAGCCCTCCAATCAACGCGTGAGAAGAGCTTGAAGGCAGTCCCAGATACCAGGTAAATAAATTCCAGAGAACAGCTGCTAACAAGGCACAGAATATTACTGTTAAAGTAATCATTTCTGAATTTACAATTCCGGCGCCTATTGTTTTTGCAACATGCGTACCTGTTAAAGCTCCTATAAATTCAAGTCCTGCACCAAAGAGTACAGCATGGCGCGGGGATAAAACTTTTGTTGAAACAACTGTAGCAATAGCATTTGCACAGTCATGAAACCCGTTTATGAATTCAAATGTCAATGCAACAGCTACAACAGCAATTAATAAAAGTATCGTTATCATACTTAATTCCTAACTTTGTTTTAATGCAACATTTAATATTGCATCAGATATGTGATAACAGGTATCAAGAGCGTTTTCAACCTCTTTATAGATATCTCTTAATTTGATAACTTCCAGAGCATCATATCTTCCGGAAAACAGGTCTGAAATAGCCTTTCTATGAACCCCGTCACCGTATGTCTCTAATTCTTTCATCTCTATATTCAGTTTTGTAATAAGTTCTACATCGCTCACTTTTTTAAGATTTTTTATGATTTCGCCTAATTTATCAGCAGCATTTACTAAAGTTAAAGCCTGTTCTTTCATTTCTTCAGTGCATTTTGTTAATCTATACACTTCCAAATTCAAACAGGCTTTAGCAATTCTTTTATTAATTTTATACAATTTTACTGCTATATATTGAATGTCTTCTCTTTCTAATGGTGTAATAAAACTTTTATTGAGTTGCTTTAAAGTAAGTTTTAATGAAATCGAGCCTTTTTTCTTATATTTAAGAACTTGCTCCTTTTTTTCGGGTGTCATATTTGAACAGATAATATCATTATATAACCGCGCCGATTCTTTGCATATCTCAGCACTGTTTTGAAACAGTGTAAAGAACATTTTATCTTCCGGCGGCATGATATATGACATCAAATTAAACTTTGGCATTGTTTTGCCCTCCTATAACCATACAACACAAGTTTACACAAAAAAACTTGTTTGATAAAGTAATTATTAACAAAAATTAATAAATTTATAGCCCGACTGTTTATGTTAAAATAGTTATATGGAGAGAATATTGGTAACCGGTGGTGCCGGATTTATAGGTTCACATTTGTGCAAAAGATTATTGGAAGACGGGAATGAAGTAATCTGTCTTGATAATTTTTTTACCGGCTCTCAAGACAATATAAAGAACTTTTATAAATATAAAACATTTAATCTGGTTACCCATGATATAACAGAAAAATTTATTGAAAAAGTTGATAAAATATACAATTTAGCTTGTCCGGCAAGCCCACCTCATTACCAGTATAATGCAGTAAAAACGATAAAAACATCTGTTCTTGGGATAATTAATATGCTTGAGCTTGCAGACAGCTGCAATGCCAGAATACTTCAAGCATCAACAAGTGAGGTTTACGGCGACCCTATTGTGCACCCGCAGAAAGAGAGTTATTGGGGCAATGTAAATCCAATAGGTATCAGAAGCTGTTATGATGAAGGCAAAAGGTGCGCAGAAACTCTTTTGATGGATTATCACAGACAGAATAAGACTGATATAAGAATTGTTAGAATCTTCAATACATACGGTCCTAATATGCTGCCGAATGATGGGCGTGTTGTTTCGAACTTTATTATTCAAGCTTTAAAAAATGAAGATATAACTATCTACGGAGATGGAACACAGACGCGCTCTTTCTGCTACATAGATGATCTGGTTGACGGCTTGGTAAAGATGATGAATTCTGATTGTACAGGTCCTATAAATTTAGGTAATCCTGCAGAAAGAACAATATTAAATCTTGCAGAAATGATTATAAAATTAACGGACTCAAAATCAAAAATAATACATATGCCGCTTCCTGCCGATGACCCTGTACAAAGGCAGCCGGATATAACTCTCGCGAAATCCGTGCTTAAATGGGTGCCGAAAATCGGAATAGAAGAGGGTCTGATAAAGACAATTCAGTATTTTAAGGAGCTTTTATAAATGAAAGTTTGTGTAATAGGAACGGGATATGTAGGTTTGGTTGCCGGTACTTGTTTTGCAGAGATGGGCAATGATGTAATATGCGTTGATAATAATCTGGAAAAACTTAAAAGTCTGGGAAATGGGGTTATTCCGATTTATGAACCGGGGTTGGAAGATTTGATTATAACTAACGTAAAAGAAGGGCGCTTGAAATTTTCGTCGGATTTGTCAAATGCTGTCAAAGAATCTCTTATTTGTTTTATTGCCGTAGGAACTCCGCAGGATGAAGACGGCTCGGCGGATTTGGAACAAGTATTTGATGTGGCTGAAAGTATTGGTAAAGCCATAAATGAATACAAAATAATTGTAGATAAATCAACAGTACCCGTAGGAACTGCAGATAAAGTGCGTGAAATTATTTCCAAATACACAGATGCACCTTTTGATGTGGTTTCTAATCCGGAGTTTCTAAAACAAGGAGCTGCTGTAGAAGATTTCTTACGTCCGGACAGGGTTATTATAGGAACAAACTCGGACAAAGCAAAAAAGATTATGCTGGATTTGTACTCACCTTTTGTTAGAAACCAGCACCCTGTAATTGTTATGGATGAAAAGTCTGCTGAGATGGTTAAATATGCCTCAAATTCTTTTCTTGCAGTAAAGATATCATTTGCAAATGAAATTGCCAATATATGTGAAGCTGTAGGGGCTGATGCAAATCTTGTAAGGCTGGGAATGTGTGCAGATACAAGAATCGGGACACAATTCTTATATCCGGGAATTGGTTTTGGCGGCAGCTGCTTCCCTAAGGATATTAAGGCGTTAATAAAAACTTCGAAGGACTATAATACGGGAAGTGAGCTTATTCAAGCAGCATATAATATTAACCAGAAACAAAGAGAACTTTTTGTACAAAAGATTTTTAAACGTTTTGGAAGCAATCTGAACGGGAAGAAATTTGCAGTCTGGGGATTGGCATTTAAGCCTAAAACAAATGACATGCGGGAAGCTCCGGCTATTACTATTATAAATAAGTTATTAGATTTAGGGGCAAAAGTTACAGCATATGACCCTAAAGCAGAAGAAACAGCTAAAAAGATATGGGGAGATAAAATTTCATACTCAAAGACTTCATATGAAGCTTTAATTGATGCTGATGCGCTCTTACTGCTTACGGAATGGAATGAGTTTAGAAATCCGGATTTTGAAAAAATTAAATCACTACTCAAAACCCCTGTCATATTTGACGGACGCAACCAGTATAATTCATTCAATCTGGATGGTATTGAATACTTCCAAATGGGCAAGGGGTAAAGGGGTAAAGGGGTAAAGGGGTAAAGCGGCTATCTGTAGTGTGCAATTCATTGCACCATTAACATTAAAATGTATATCTTTTCGAATCCCAATATGATAAAATTTCTGCATGAGTAATTATAAACGATATTTTTCCGATAATGCAAAGCCCGTTTTTATAACATTTGTTACATATAATCGCAGGAATATACTAATTCCGAATATAGACCTTTTAAGAAATAGTTTTAAATATGCAAAAAATCAGTATAAATTTACGATTATTGCAATATCAGTTTTACAAAACCACTGCCATATGCTTATTCAATCCAAAAATTCAAATGAACTGCCGCAAATTATTCGGAGTATAAAATTTAATTTTTCACATAATATATCCAATGATTACCTGTGCAATGATATAACCGAATCCGCAATTAAACGCGGTGAAAAAGGGGTATGGCAAAGAAGATATTATGATCATATTATACGAAATGAAGAGGATTTAATGCGTCATATAGATTACATTCACTACAATTCTTATAAGCATTACAAAATTTTCCCCAAAGATTGGCAATACTCATCTTTTAAATATTTTGTACAAAATAATTACTATGACATAAATTGGTGTAATTTTGATGATAAGTATAATATTAATCAATTAGAATACGAATAAAGCCAATACATGTGTAGGGTGCAAATTTTTGCACCAATATTTTTCATAAACAAATACACGCGGGTATTTTTAATCCAATAAAGGTGCAAAGCATTGCACCCTACAGATTTTTATTTTTTATTTTTGTTTATTTCAGTGATAGCTTCTGCAAGCTTTTCCGGATCATCATTAGAACCAGCTTCTTCAATAATTTGCTCCGCAAGCTCTTTATCTTCTACTGTCGCATGGAGATTTGTCGGATTTTGCAAATAAGCTAAGCCTAAAGCATCACCTGCTGTTATTCCGCCATCATTATCGATAACTAAAATAAATTGATCTGGTGTAGTATGGTCATCGTCAAATATGTGATTATCGCCATTGTCTGCACCATCCATATCAAGCGTTACAGTAGTTTTATATGCAAGCCCTTGAATCGTTTCATTACTATTAATTTCTTCTGTATTAAATTCCCATAAGATTCCATCATTTGTAGTAAAAGTAACGGTCCCATTACGGGTATTATTGCCAGTCACAGTAACATCACTTGCTAAATTTAAATGGTGTGATAGTATTGCTGGGAATTTATTTACACCACGGCAATTTTCATCATTATTATAAGGTGCAATTTCTGGTTGCAAATCAGAGTATAAACCTGTCTGTTCGGCTTCACCTGCATTATTATAACCTGACGCCCAGTAAAGAGCAGGGTCACTCAGTATTTCATCTGTTAAAGTCGTTAATGTATTATAAGCTTTTATATATAGACTCTTATTCTTGTCCGGCACAATATTCATAATAGCCGGAGCTGTGATTGCTGCTACAACACCTATAATAGCCATTGTTATTAGTAATTCTTGTAAAGTAAAACCTTTTTTAAACATAAATATCCTCGCTTCTTATTCTTTAATTATTATAACATATATTAATAATAAACAGAATACATGCGTGTATATATTAATAAGAATTTGGCAAAACAAACATTTACAGGATAGTAGGGTGCAAATTTTTGCACCAATATTTTTCAGAAACAAATATCCGCGGGCAATTTTTTATCAGATAATGGTGCAATAAATTGCACACTACAGACTGTATTACACGGGGAATAGATTTTATTTGCTACGTCTTGATTTTTTATGCTCTTTTTTTACCGGACAGTAGTGCCAAAGATGGGGAAGGTGGGGATGGGGTGAATAGAACAATAATACTATTAACAGCCTAATCCTACGTGAGCAGTATAAAAAAAAGCCTCTTTTAGAGAGAGGCGAGGGGAATTATTAAGTTAATAGGTATACACTTCACTTATGTTCACACTATAAGTTTTTAGAGTAAGTCTTTATTCAATTATCCAAGTCCGAATCTAGGAGCGCTGTCACGTGCTTCTTCACTTGCCAGTTGTTTTACTGATTCAAGTCTTGCACGTTTCATTCTAAGCTGCTGATCAATATGATTCATTTCCAATTGTATTTCCTTTTCTTTTTCGTTTAATACTTGTACTTCCTGTTGTTTTAGAGCCTTCATAGATTCTTCTTTAAATTTCGCAAAAGCGCTCATCTCAAGCTGTGATTGCGCTAAAGGATTTCCAGTCCAGGGTACTACTCCCATCATCTTCATATTTTGCAAATTCTGCATTGCACTCATTGAACTTGCTTGATTAGAAAACTGAGCAAACAATGTAGCTCTTGGTAAAAGTTCAGCAGACATTCCGGCAATGTTAGCCATCGTAATAACAGATGAACCGCCCAGCATACCGGAATATTTCTGGTAGTTAGACAACCTGTTTTGGGTTTCGATTGCCCGCCTTTCTAAATAATTTATTTCGCGTGTTAATCTCTGGACTTCCCAGAATGCCATTAACATAGTGAACCTACCTAACTTTATTCTAACCTTACATTTATATAAAGTATTTTTGTTTTAAAAAATTGCCTTTTTTATCAAGTTTTGTTAAGATTTGTTAAGGAGGATTTTTATGATAAAAGACAGATTAGTTAATGCGGAATGTTATTATGGGCTTTCTGAGAGGATAAAGGCAGCATTTGAATGGCTAAAGAACTCTGATTTAGAAGCTCTGCAGGATGGAAGATATGAAATAGACGGTGATATTATATATGCAAACGTACAGTCTTATGAAACAAAATCGGATGCTCTATATGAAGCGCACCGTCGTTATATAGATATACAATGTATGATAAATGGCGCAGAGAAGATTGGTGTCGTTGATTATTCAGAATGTAATCTGGTAGAAGTTTATAATCAATCAAAAGATATAGAATTTTTAGAATGTAGCAGCGATTCATTTCAATATCTCAAAAGAGGTGATTTTTTGCTATTATTCCCGCATGATGCCCATAAACCTTCTTTGATTGCTGACAAAAAATTAAAAGTAAAAAAAGTTGTTGTAAAAGTTGCAATATAAAGAGGCACGGGCAATAACGCCTTATTGCCCGCGTGTTTTGAGGAGAAATACCTTATGCTGCTGCGAAAATATTTTTCGCATTTTTATCGATTTGAAAATCTAATAACTCACCTTTGTATGGATTTTCTTCAGAAGCTTGATTGTTGGCTTCCAATATTTCCCATAATTCACCAAAAACAGGAGTTTTAGATTTTTTTACGGAAGCGTGGCTTCTTAAATATTTCAATGTTTCTTTTAAAGAATTATTAATACTGATTTGAGTTGAAGCTTTAATAATAGACATTTGCGGATTTGTGTACTGTTCTTTCAGCAGTCTGTCACCTTCAAATATTGATTTTTCAATAATTTTTTGTGTTGTTTCAGAAGAAGCACCGCTGTTAGTGAGAATACTTTTAGCGGTGTTTTTTAAGCTTTCTTTGTGTTCAAGCTGTAAATTGTAATCCATTGATACATTAAATCCCATATCCCTGTCCTTTTAATTTTCCCTTTGTAATATATATATCGGCACAATTTTTAAAAACTTTAGGGAAATTCTGAAAATCTTTACAAATCTTAATATAAGAGGCACTATAAACATATTTATTTTTCATATATAAGGGATAAAAAAATAGTAATTCTATGAATACATATTTTTTAATTAAACTAATTTAAACCGCCTAGTTCTGTAGGTTAGACTTCAGTCTAACTCCCCAGCATAAGTGTGTAGGGTGCAAATTTTTGCACCAATATTTTCATAAACAAATACACACGGACGATTTTTAAATCCAATAATGGTGCAAAGGATTGCACCCTACAGAACTCACAAAAACCTTACCAAGAAAATCATGTTTCTTGCTTTAGAAATGCTTCTCAAAAAGAACGTATAGCAACCGCTTAAACTAATCAATTGAATTTTGAAATTTTAGGATGCGCAAGGCATCCTTAATTGGTATGCCTATAATATACATTTTTCCCCAAAAAAAATTCTCTTGACTTTGTTGACATTATCTACAGAACTCTAAATTTTCCAGAACAGTAGTGTATAAAAAACGGAACGGTTTTGTCCGTTCCGCTTTTTTACTATCTATAGACCACAGATTTCTCTTCCTATCAATTTTTGCATTTCATATGCTATATTTATAAGTACGCTGTTAGCACCATGGAATTCGCCGCTCCATGTGTCAGAGTTATCTGTTTTGCCACCAGCTGTTTCTCCATATGCATATGCGGATGAACTTGCAGGAGTGGTTTTATTAACAGTTGATTCAAGATTTGAAAAAGCAGTTTCTTGTGCAAGTCTGAATAATTCGATTATTCTGTTGCCATCAATCAAGTTTATATATTGAGCAATATAATCTTTTAGCATTCCTTGCATAGCATTATTCATTGCAGTAATGTCTTGCTCTGCGTGATTTACTAAAAATAGTATATTTCCAGAGTATGATTTACCATTTAATGTATAACTAAATGATCTACTTTCAGCATCATCAATATTTACCCAGTCATCGCTGCCTTTAGTTGAATCATCTCTGTAGTATTTATTTAAATTTCTAGAAGCATCTGATGCATATGTATAACCTTTTTCAGTATATGTTGTCATACCATTTAAAAGACTTTTACTAGATTCTAATTTTATATATTCTCTTGCTTTTTCATTATTAGAAATACTTTCTAACATCTTAGAATAATTTTCTACTAGTTTTTCTAATATAGGAGCAAGATTAGTTTCATCATATTGACTTAACAGCACTGTTGTATCAGAAAGTGTGAGGAATAATGCAATATTAAACAAGTTGTCTTTTTCAAGTTGAGTAAGATTTAAACCGGAAATTTCACTGCTGTATGCGTCTTCAATTTTATTTCTTACTTTATTGTTAAAGAAATCATTTAATGCTGTATTGCTAGAATCATCCCAAGGTCCTCTTTTTGCACTGTAATTAACAAATTTTATTTCACCGGAGTTAGTAACATAATATGTCAACGTAGCTCTAGCAGTAGATGCGCTGACGCCATTATATTTAAGCTCATTATTGATATCGTTAATAATTTCATCAGAACGGTCAGTTACATCGACTTTAAGAACTATATCTGCAATTTTTGCTTTGAGGTCAGAAATCAGAGCTTTAATTTCAGAAGGTGTTTTCATCGAGTTAATTGCAGCTTTATAATCAGAGCCAACAACTTCTGCTACAGCGGCTTTATGTTCAGAACTTTTTGCTGCTACAGCCTCACAATATTGAATTGCTGCATCTCTATAAATTGATAAAGACTTTTCTGTATCAGAATATTTTAAGTCTTCAGCTTGTTCGCATAGTTTGTTAAACATAGCGTCTAATTCTTCCAGAGTTAAGTTTTTAGCTGCACCGCTCTCTGTCAATATTGCGGCTAGATTAGCTGAAACCTGCTCTACTACATATTGTATTAAAGCCTCTTTATCTATAGTTCCATTCTTTACAAATTCACCATTTTGTAAAACTTTTTCTGTTATACTATCAACAATCGGTTTGTAAGAATCTGTCAAATATACACCGTCTGTCAAAGCATCAGCAATAGTTTCTCCTAATGCGTCTTTAATAGCGTTATAAAGGTCAGAACCTTCTTCGCATTTTAAGATATTATTTAATTCAAAGCTGGCTTTTGCGTTCTTATAGAAATCGCTGTTTTTAAAATCATTTATGCCATAGGACTTAATAGTGTTGAAATCTTCAAATTTCGCTTCTGATAAAACAGATTCTATAAAATTGTTTACTGCAGCATCATAAGCAGCACTGTTTTCTTTATAATCAGCTTCGTTTTTAATTCCTTCTAATGTAGAGGTTAGATGATTTCTTAAAATAGTTTCTTGCAGATAATTTAAAGGCGAAGAATTATTGGGAGAATATCCGAATGTACTTAAGTCATAAGCGCCATCATCATTTAAACCAGCAGTAGCCATATAAGCATCAACAATATTTTTTACAGTTTCTTGAATATCGTATTCATCGGAGCCTTCCGGGATATTTTTAACATACGCATCGATCAAACTCTTTAATGTTTCATCTTCGTCATATGAATAACCCTCAACTGCACCTTGAATTGCAGAATTAATATATTCTGTTGCTAATTTGTCAGCGGTTGTCTTGTTCATAATTGATTGAATTTGTTCATCAAGATAAGCTGTCAAATCATCAGCACTTCCTGTGTATTTTTCAACAAGAGCGGCAAGAGATTGTACAACAGAGTTTTTCCAATCAGCCGCATTAGAAACAATAGAAGGAGCTTGAATATTAGCAGTATATTCGTTTAATTTTTCGTAAATAGCAATTTTATTTTCCATATTAGCTATTTCTTTGTCGTCAAGAGCATTTTTGTTTTTGTACGTAGTGCCGGATGCATAAAGTTTACCGCTTTGATTTGTATCAATTGTTTTCCAGAATTTATTAATCAAATCGTCTTGTAGTGTTTCCAAGGATTCTTGACCATTCCAGCCTTCAAGGCTTGACCAGTCAAAATCACTTTCTTTCATGAACTCACGGAATTCTGACTTAATAATTACACCGTCTTTTTTACCGCAGTCTGCTTCTTCGACCCAATTTTCATGTGTAGCTAGAAACTGATAAACTCTTGATACATCATTTGACATATTTATCTCCTTTTTCATTTCCCTATTTTTACTTTCGTACTAATATTTACGGCATATTTTCAGAAAACTTTAGGGTTTTAGAAAATTTTGTTACAAAAATTTACAAAGTTCCTGTGGCATATTCTATGACACGCAATCTCCTTCGCTATTCAGCACGACCGTCCATGATAAATTTATAAACAAAAGCCATATACTAGCCCATATTTTCATTAGCTGAATGTTTTATAATATCAGTATATAAAATGACCCCTCACCCGAATTTCAAAGTTTCGCCTTAGCTTAACTTGAAATTCTGCCCTCTCCTACAAGGGGCGTGGGGTGCGTCAAGCGTCCAATTTACCCTCCCCTTGTGGGAGGGTCGAAATCTTTGATTTCGGGGAGTGGTTATACAGATAGCACGTAAGTATTATTAATCCTTAAAATTATCGTGCATTACCCTAGGAAGGAGTTTGCGTGTCATTGACCTTCATAATATTCCATATTTCTATTTTAGTATACAGGAACATCAATAGGATTAAGCAGTTTAACACTTATAACTTCACCCTTGTTTATATATACATCCTGTCCTTTTCTGAACATATCTGCAACACTGTCACCTATCCAGTAACCTACTCCTCCGATAAAACCGCCTATTGCACAAATTGGAGTTGTCAAATACTGAATACCGGGAGCTGAATCACCTGCACGCAGACCGTAATTTGTTGCATTTTTTGTTATTTCTACGGATCTATTATAGTTATTTTTTAAAGCTTCACCGTAGCCTAGATTTTTATATAGAGCACCATCAAGATAGATTTTCTCAAATTGGCAGACTGCCATATCAAGAGGAATTTGTCGACCGGTAGGTGTTACTACATGGTCAAAATCGAGATACAATTTTGCTCCGCGGGAAAAACGTTTCGCTGTATTTACTTTTGAAACGCTGCCTCTTACTACAGAGCCTGCCGGTAATATAACGGTATAACCGGATGAGAGTTCATTTTTTAGCATTGCTGAAAAAGAATCCCCTTCACAGCCGGAAAAAGTACTTACAGCCTGCAAAAACTGCAGTTCAAAAGTTGTTCCCGCAGGAATTCGTTTTGTATAAGCATCTGCCTTAAAAGTACCAGCATAAGCGTTAGAAATTGTTAAAAATCCGATTATCAAACTTATCAAAAATTTTCTCATTACCCACTCTCCTCATTTGACATAGCTGATTTTAGCACATGTTTTATATAAATGCAATTCATAGCGAGGTAAACTCTTTTTCTTTATTTTTAGTACAGCATTTAATCATTTGTGAGGCAGCTATTGCTGTAAATGGCACGCATATGACAATTGCAATGCTGCCAATAAGTGCTGATGCTGTTTCTGTAACTACTTGATTAAGATTAACAAATTTTTGCAAATCAATATTTCCGGCGAGCAAAATCATAGGCAATGCTCCGCCTAAATACACAAGAATAAGAGTATTTGCCATTGTTCCGATAATATCCCGCCCGACATTCATTCCGGATGTAAATAGTTCTTTAACTGTTTTACTGTTATCAAGCTCACAGATTTCATTAATAGTACTTGCTATTGACATAGCAATATCCATTACGGCACCTAATGTCGCAAGAACCATTGTAGAAATTGTTATACCGACAAAGTCCAGCTCCGGATGTGCTGTATATAAGAACATAGAAGTTTCATCCGTAAAACCTGTTAAATGAGCGGTAAACATTACAATATAAGAAAGTATTGAAGCAAACAGCAGGCTCAAAAACGCTCCAATCACTGCGGATGTACTTTTTGCATTAAACCCGCCAACCAGATACATTGTTGCCGATGTTGATACAAGACAGACTATAATGGTTGCCACTACAGGATTTAGTCCGAACAAAATCAAAGGTGAAAGAACATGTGTAATCAGAAGAACTGTAAGTACTATTGATACAAGACTGTATAAACCTTTTTTAGCACCTATATACAATAAAAGAAGCCCAAAAATACAACTAAGCCAGACAAGTGTACCGGAGCGTTTTATATCTTCTATTGAAAACTCTATACCGCTGCCGTTATTTTCCGCATGCAATATAACCTTTGTATTCTTTTTTAATTTTATATCATAATAAGGGTTGCCCGTAAGCATGTTATCCAAGACCACGGTTTTTCCCTTCATATCACCTGTTAAAATTTTTACCTCTGCGATTTGCTTTGTCTGGTTGAGAGGATTTTCATCCATATCAATGTATTGAACACTCTGCACAACACCAGTTTGAGAAGGTAATATTACCGTTTCTTCGGCAAAAACCGGAAGTAAAAAAATCATTGACAAAATTATTAAAATAAATTTTTTCATAATAGATCCTTATTTATCATACATAAAGAGAATAAAGTTATAATGCTTTATTTCCATCAAAAGTTAATCACTCATTGAAAAAAGAGTTGTTTGTGCAGACGGCATTTTCCTCCCCAGATGCCTAAATCCTTCCGGTGAAACTTTTCGCCCTCTCGGAGTTCTTTGCAGAAGTCCGGACTGCAAAAGATATGGCTCACATACATCTTCAATTGTTCTTACATCTTCACTTAATGCTGCTGCAATTGTTTCTATACCGACCGGACCACCATCATATTTGTCTATTATAAGACTTAAAAGCGCTCTATCAGTATTATCAAGTCCGAATTCATCTATCTTGAGAATATCCAGAGATTCATCCGCAACTTTTTCGTCAATTTTACCGTCATATTTTACTATTGCAAAATCTGAAACTCTTTTGACAAGCCTGTTCGCAATTCTTGGTGTACCTCTGGAACGTCTTGCTATAGCCTTAGCACCTTCTTCCGTAATATCAATTTCAAGTATTCCTGCAGTACGCCTTACGACTTTTGCCAATTCTTCAACAGTATAAAATTCAAGGCGGTGTATCATCCCGAAACGATCTCTTAAAGGGCTTGAGAGCTCTCCTGCTTTTGTTGTTGCTCCTATAAGTGTGAACTTTGGAAGAGGTATTCTTAGTGTCTTAGCTGTTTGACTTTTTCCGGTTGTCATATCAAGAGTAAAATCTTCCATTGCCGGATAAAGAATCTCTTCTGCAACTTTATTTAGACGGTGGATTTCGTCTATAAATAAAATTTCTCCGCCTTTTAGTGACATCAGAATCCCGATTATATCTCTGGGTCTTTCTAGAGATGGTGCTGAAGTTATTTTAATTTCAACTCCCATCTGTGATGCAATAACTCCGGCGATAGTTGTTTTCCCGAGTCCTGGAGGACCGTAAAACAACATATGGTCTAACGGTTTCCCGCGTTTCTTTGCAGCCTCTAAAATAATTTTTAGGGTCTCTTTTAGAGCACTCTGTCCGATGTAACTGTCAAAATCTTTCGGACGAATACTGTTTTCAAAAGTATTATCATATTCTATTGTTTCGGGTTTAACTATCGGGTTTTTTTTGACCCGTTTCTCCAATCCCTCATCATCTGATATTATTGCCATAAATTAATAATAGCACAAAACTCTAGCAAACTCTATTTGTATTTTCCCCTTTTAAATAATCCTTAATTCTATTGAAGGTTTCTGTCAGTATATAATTCACCGATTCTACAGTATTATATGCAATATGAGGAGTTATTATAACGTTGTCCATATTAAACAGTTTTTGCGTTATTAATGCTGTTTCAACGCAGTGTTGCTCTGTATTATCAATGATTCTTGCCATTTCACCTTGATATGTACTTATAAATTCACATTCCAATACATCAAGCGCCGCGCCTCTGACTTTACCCTTCACAAGGTTATCATATAAGGCTTTTATATCAAGAAGTTCACCTCTTGCAGTGTTAACAATATAAACACCATCTTTCATTTTGTCAAATTCTTCTTTTGAAATCATATGGTAATTATCACCATTATAAGGCAGATGAAGAGTTATAATATCAGATTGTTCTAATAATTCATCCAGTGAAACAAATTCACAACTTCCACTTAATTCTGGATTTTTCATATATGAATGTATAAGAACGTTCATTCCGAAAAAGTTTGCAGTTTTAGCAACAGCTGAACCGATAGCGCCGCATCCTATAATTCCTAATGTATAAGAACTTAAAATACGCCCTTCATATTTCTTATGTTCTATTACATGTTTTTTCATGTCAAAATATGCAGGAAGAAGATGTCTAACCAGTGCCAAAATAAGCGATATGGAATATTCTGCTACAGAATACTTTCCGTATTGTTCAATATTGAATACAGCAATATTATGTTTTGTACAATAATCCAAATCTATATGGTCATACACACTTGAACGTGTTGAAACAACTCTTAGATTTCGGAATTTTTTCAATACATCAGCTGTAACTTCTGATGTTGTAAAAACACTTATTATATCAGTTTCCGCCAGCAGGTTTTCGTCTAAATCAGTCCCGGCATTTAAAGGTTCGTTTATATAAGTAATATCAAAATCATTTAGAACATTTTTATCAAAAAATTCTTTTTCAGAATTTCTAAAGTCAAATATTATCATCTTCATCAACACAAATCTCCTTTATAAAAATAAGTATTGATGTTAATAAAATTTTGACTATTCTACATACTGGCAATTTGAAATTATCTATCCCAGATAGATGCCTGATTTAATAAATTTCCTTTCGAGCCGGCAAGACTTATGACCATATGAGTATATGAGAGTTGTCTGCCTAATGCATAATTTTTGCCGGAGCTGTATTCACTGCCTTTTTCCAGTAGAGCTCTATATTCTTCTTGCTGTTCAGCATTCATTGCATCTATATCATTTCCGTATTCTCTTTTAAATGAAATTTTTTCTTTTCTGTTATCTCGAACACCTTGCAGGTTAAATTCAAATATTTTGCACCATGCAGAAGCTTTGTCTTTAGCTTCATTGAGCTGCTCTGTAACTTTATCTATTTTATTTTCAAAATAGTTATTAAATATAGGTTCTTTAATATTTACACGTTTTCCGTCAACGACAACAAATTCTTCTCCAAACCTGTCAGTTTGTACAGTGTATTTTTTGCCGTTAATAACGGTTTCTTTTTGTCCGGAAGCATTTGTTGAAACATGTAATGTCATATTAATATCCTCTTAGATATATAAAGTATATTTTGTCAAAAGAATTGCCTTTTTTAGTAAAAAATGTTAAGAAATTTTAATTTCTTTAAAGATTTGTAAAAAAATTACAAGAAACAGTTTACTTTTGTTATATAGTGTTGCAATAATGTTATTGTAAGAAGTATATATCACAAATCTAATAAGTAGAGAACATTTATTGCAAGGTAATGTTCGCAAGTACATGGAATGTACGTTTGGAATAAGTGGCGCAGGCAAAGGATGCAGGCAAGCTTATGAAAAATGTGTAGAGAATCGTTTAAGAAGTCTAAAGGGTATATAAACGGGATGAACTTATTGGATAGGATATATCCCCTGGTATTGCCTCATAGCTGCGGCAGAAGAGGGTAAGTACATATCATATATAAGGAGAGAATAAAAAGAAAAAATAGCTGTTGAAATGCCTTAAATATGGCAATTTAACAAGGCTTAGTTTAGGCTGTCTGTTTTTCTAAAAACAATCAGTCCCGGGGAAAACTGCGCCAAAATTTGGTTTCAGTATTCCGGCTATCACAAATATATTAGAGTGCTGCACAAAGGATGTGCAGTTAGGAGTGAATGCGCCTTTTGTTTGGGGGTGTAATTTGCTCCGCCAATAGTACATATCAAGAAAGAGAGAAAGGAGATTCAACTATGGCACTCACAATCAACACAAACATTTCGTCAATCATTGCTCAAAGAAGTTTGAACAATGCAACGACTAACTTGAACACATCACTGGAAAGGATGTCAACAGGTTACAAAATCAACCACGCAAAGGATAACGCTGCCGGTTATTCTATTGCTAGTATGTGGGAAACACAATTAGGTTCACTTGATGTTGCTGCTGACAATGCTGCTACAGGCTCAGATATGCTGACCTCAGCAGAACAAACCTACGGTCTTCTGTCTGACCACTTACAGCGTATTAGAGATTTGACAGAACAAGCTGCAAACGGTACTTATGCTTCAGCATCACTTAAAGCAATTCAATCTGAAATTGAAGCAAGATTGGATGAAATTAGTCGTGTAGCTGCTAACGCTGAATTCAATGGTATTAAATTAATGTCTTATGTTGAAGATGGCGTACCATCCGGTGTTGGTATAACTTCTGCAGGTATTAACCTTCAAGTCGGATTATATTCTGACCCAAACAGTGTTATCAATCTAGATATAGAATTATTTAGAAGTGCAACGGTAAGCGGTTTATTTTCAAAGCTGGAAGGGAATCAAGGCGGTCAAGCAGATTTAGCAACAATGCTTGAACAAGCAAGTGGCGGAAATTATACAGATATTGATACGGCTATAGAGGATGAAAATTTCAATAAAGTTTTTGCAGCAGCTTGCAGCTCTTTGATATATGATACTGCAACAGGTGAATATAAGCTGGCTTCTGATGGAGATGATACAACTTATGGTGCTAAAGAAATGTTAGGTTTTATTGATGCTGCAATTGATGATATTTCATCACGTGTAACCAGAATTGGTGCAGCTCAAAACAGGGTAGAGTCAGCTATTACAGCTTTGGATGTACAGTCACAGAACCTAACATCTTCACTATCTACTTTGAGAGATACAGACGTTGCTGAAGAATCTTCTAATTACATTCAGTCACAAATTCTCCAGCAAGCATCTGCAACCCTGTTAGCAACAGCAAACCAGACACCAAGTATCGCATTGAACTTAGTTTAATAGCAGGTGATTTATGGAGAAAGCTCATATTTCTCGTGCAGTTGTTGGTTAGGGTGTTTATGGATAAGAAAGGGCATCGAAATTCGGTGCTCTTTTTTATATAATATATTATCTTTCAAATTTAAACGGAATAATAGAGCGGTTTATTTAGTTGCTAAATATTTGGCGAGTCCTTCTCCCATTGAAAAACAAGAAGGAATAATCCTCAATGCAGCTTGAGCTTCAAAATCAGCTGATATACAGCGCCCTATAACAAACAGATTATCTTTTACCATTAATGATTCTATAGGAAGCTGATATTCTTGATATACTTTTTCTAATGTAGAACTGTCTTTTTTATCAGAATGTACATCAATAGGGTAATTTGAAATAACTACAGGATTTGCAAAACATTTTCCTAAACGCAAATCTTCAGCTGTATAAACATATTTCCCCTTTACACGTCTTGAAACACGCACTCCTAAAGAGTTTGCAATAGACGAAATATAAGCATTTCCAAATCCTTTCAAGTATTTTTTACAAAAATTTGATAGTCTTAATATACTTGCACGCCCTTCTATATAAGGATTTGAAGCAACATTAACCAGTCTTGGACAATTAAAAGCAATAGAATCAGATGTTCCAGCGACAGAAAACAGCTGAAAGTAGTTTGAATCCTCTTCTGTTATTACTCCTGCTTCTATACCCTCTTTAAATATAGGTCTTAAAGCCCAATTTACATTAGCATCCCAGGTATAAGCAGTAGATAAGTATGTCTTTCCGTCAATAACACAGCTTGTTGTAACATTCCTGTCTTCATCCAGCTCCATAATCCAACGAGAAAACTCTTCAACATTAATACCGGACATTACAAAACGTAAATTTACTGGTTGTAATTTATTTTCTAAAAATTCGCAATTTAATTTTTGGCAAATTTTTGCATCGCCGGTTGCGTCTACTAGATATTTCGTTTCGATAGAAGGTAATAATATATTCTCGCCTTTTAAAATATTATCACTCTGTATCGCTACGATATATGACGATAATTTATTATTAATTATCTCTATATTTGAATCAAATAAAACTTTAACATTGGCTTCTAACATTAATTCATCAAGGGCAATTTTGGTTAACTCCGGATTAAACCAGCCTTTATTGCCGTCACAATATGTAATAGCTCCGCCTATAGCTTCTAATTTTGAGTATAATTTATTAAAAAAGTCAGTATTTATTGCATTTTTAGAGGTTTGCATTGCAGGTATGACAAGCGCAGAAGTTATTGAACCGCCCAAAAAACTGTTTTTTTCTACCAGCAAGACATTAAGTCCCAATTTACCGGCAGTATAAGCGCATGCACAGCCTGCAGTACCGCCGCCTGCAATAATAATATCGTATTTACTCATTGTTTAAACTCCGTATTTTCATATATTTAGAAGAACTCATAAGATTGCTGTGCCGGAATTCATACTCTCTTAGTGCCAGAATATCTTTTTTATCAAAAGAAAGATTTGGATCATGGTATGGGATTCCGGCTTTTGTTGCACACAATCCTAATTCATAATTATCGAGCGGATGTTTTATCTTTGACTTGTCTTTAGAAGCTATCGTACCAATAAATTTATTATTATGTTCATTATAGATTTTCCCGACATAAAAACCTGCTTCCAGTAAAGTATTTCTAACAAGCACTGAATTTGAATAAGTCAACAATGCCCCGTTCGGGGAAAGACGTTTATAAAGTTCTGCAATAAATTCTGCAGACCAGAGATGGGGCGCTTTTGTGTATGTAAATGCATCTAGAAATATAAGGTCATATTGTGCGTTTAGCTGTAAAATGCTCTTTCTTGCGTCATTAATATAGAAATTGAGCTTAAAAAGGCTCTCAGCTGTCTTAAAATTGATATTTTTATCACGTTTCGATAAATGGTGATAATATATATTATGTAAGAAGGTTGATAAATTAGCTTTGTGTGAAGAATTATACCCACAAATTTGATTAAATCGCGCATATTTTATCAGAGTTTTATCAAAAAATCTTCGATTTTTACCTCTTGTTACCATTTTTTTGAAATCTTTATTCCAGTACTGAGTGTCAAATTTTTCATAAAGGGCATTTAAAATAATATAATTTACATATGGATGAATTTTATATTCTTTATTTATATGCATGTTTTTAAATTTTATTTCTAACAGTTCATTAATTTCTTTTCTGTTGCGTGGCGAAAATTTTGACATGACATTAACAAACAAATTTTTTGCACTGTAGTATGTATCAAAACAGTTTAAGAATTTGGGAACAAGATTATAATATATTTCTTCTGGAGTTTTTACAGTTTTAAATAAAGGAGATAATTTTACGAGCTCTTCATTTAGTTCTAAACAATCAATAGAAGCTAATATTTTATTTGCATCTATCGAACCGCTATGTCTCAATAAACAGATACCTCTCTTTAATAATTTATTTATACCTATCGATACGTAGTATACAAGCGTCTCTATTATTCTTTTTAAAAAAGATTTTTTATTTTTTTTATTTTTATTAATTATAAAACTCATTAAAGCTTTTGTGTTATATCCAATGCCATAACAAATATCAAGAACTTTTATGTTATCTTTATTCAGCCCATCTATATCAGCAGGAATAACAAATTTCTCCCAGGCTTCAGTCAATGCTCCGTATTTGGAGTGAAAAACATCCTTATCCGCATAAGAATAAAGTCCTATAGACCCATCTTCGGTATAATATGGCTCATAATCCCTCATAATGCCTATTATAGCAGCGTTTATGCCCGAAAGCAAGCTCTAAATTTTATATAAATTTGAATATACGGCTTACTTAGAACCTAATACTTAAAAGTTTTATTTGATTAAACTTGCAGTGTAGGACTTTATAAGTACATTTATATCATTTAATTATGGTTTATAGTTCAATAGCGAAGCATATTATCACCATTTATAGTTGTAGCAGGATGGTGTTCTTATATGAAAAAAATATTCTCAACATTACTTATACTTATATATACTGCAATATCATTAACAGCTGTTGCTGCCACGCAAAGCAGCACCATTTCTAAAATCGAAAATGATATTTACGGTTTTGATTATACAAATGATAGCTCTAAAAGCAGGGTTGAAAGATTAGAGAAAACAATATACGGCAAGTCTTCAACCGGTGATATTAATAAGCGTATAAAGAAACTTTCTGCAGATATATCCGCAGACGTAATTGGTTTAGAAATTCCTCCTTGCGAAGATACTTTTGCACAGGAAGAAAAGCTTGCAGAAGATAGCAGTGTTAATTATCCTGTTGTTGATGAAATAGAGCAAAAAATCTTTAATAAAACATATAAAAACAGAGATTTTCATTCAAGGATAGTAGCTATAGAAAGAAAAATCTTCGGGAAAATATACGACGTAGATGATTATTCTACACGTATGGAGAGAATTAAAGCAAAAGTAATGCCGGATATGCTTGCAAAGAGTAATGAAGAATTGGATGATTCAGTTTATATTCCCGGAAGTCGTTATTATGATGACAATGCCCTTTCATCAGCAGATTTATCCGGGACAGGGAATAGCCGATTTAGAATGCCTTTCGGGCAGCGTAATTACTCAAGACCATATGCTAATTACGGCGATATGACAGGCGGGGCTGCTGTTCCATATACACCTAATTTAAACGACGAATTGGCACAATTAGAGTTTGAAACTTTTGGCACATCATTCGCAGAAGAAGATACAACCAGCCGTATAAAGCGTCTGAATAGTGCAAGTAAAGCAAAAAAGTCATCATCAATATATGATTCTCAAAAGTTCAGCCAGCGTATGTCTACCGCTATGGAGATTGGTGCAATGATTTTAATGATTCTCGCAATGGTTCTTTAATATTATTTTTATAATTTGCAGGCTTTATCCTGTATGAGCCGATTTACATTGTCATATAGAACATTTTTATCATTGTTTTCACCTGCAGACTTGTAAATATTTAATATTTTTAAAATTTTATATCCTTAATTTCGATTTTAAGAGCTTCATCTATCATTTTCTACCGGTATTTATATTTATAATATCAGATACCCACGGGAAATAACTATAAAGCCCCATTCCTGCTGTGATTGCAAGATATAAAATTATCGCTGTTGTAACAGTCTGCACAATTGAAAGCCCGAATAAAACGGGAATCGGCATATTAATTAAGTATGGAATTGCATTTATCAAAGGTATTTTGTACAAAATTATATATATAAGTTCTGCAAATTTAACCAATAAAAAATATGCTATTGATAGAAAAATGGATTGCATTATATGATAAAGCAAAAACTGGGTCACATGTTTCTTTAAAACAGCTGCTATTATAAGCCATATAAAACCGACCCCGCCGGCAGTTAAATATGTTGCAGCAGAAATAATTCTTTCTATTGGATATATTGGTCTAGAAGGCTGCAATGATATCATCCTTTCTGTATTCATCAATAAAATCATCTAAAACTTGAATGAAAACAAGTTTATATTCGTCATTTTCCGGACGCATATTAACGGCAGCTCTATACGAGTATATAGAACGCTCAACTTCATTATTCATATAATATACATTGGCAATAAGAATAAATATACTCGGATCAAGTTTATTAATCTTAAGAGCTTCTTTGTACTGTTCCTCTGCTTCTTTGTATTTTTTGAGGTTTGAGTACAAATTCCCTAATAAAATATAGCTGTTTGCTTCTTTCGGGTTTATTTCGATAGCTTTTTTGTATAGCTCAATTGCATCTTCATAATCCTTGAAATCTGATTTTGCAATAGCATAACAGATATAAGCCTTGTAATTATCGCCGGGAAGCTGCAGTGCTTTTTCAAAATAATCATAACATTTTTCTTTATCTTTATTTACAGAAAGCGTATTTGCAATGCATAAAGCCACAGTTTTATTATCCGGTGCCAGAGCAAATACCTTATAATAATATTCCAGCGCTTTGTTATAATCGAATAATTTAAAGCAGACATTACCTAAATCAACCAGAGCTGTTAAATTATCCGGATCCAGAGAAAGAGCTTTTTCATAATAAGCACGAGATTCAACATAATCTTCAAAATCATGATATAAAAGCGCTATTGCATTATAAATTTCCGGATCCTGCGAATTAAAATCAAGGGTTCTGTTATAAAAATGCAGCGCTTTTGAAAAATTCTTTAATTCCGCATAAGTATTTGCAATATTGTAATAAACAAGATAATTGCTCGGATTGACAATCATTGCTTGATTAAAGTACTTAAGCGCTTTCTTATATTCTTTAGAATAAAACCATATGCTTCCGAGATTCAAAAGTGTCTGCATATCTTTAGGGTCGATTTCAAGCAAACTTTCATAGACAGATATCACTTTTTCATACTGATTATCCATTGCATAGTATTTAGCTAGTTCATGGTAATGTTCAGTATTGTTAGGTTCCATTGCCATTTTTAATACAGTTTTTTCTATTGCTTTATTTAATTCTTTTTTATCCATTTTTTCCATAAGTATTTATCTTTCAATATTTTTATATTCTGAGTATTCTTGAGATTCTTTCATCCATGTTTCCTGTGGAATACTAAACGCATGGTTCCAGAATTTTTCAATCGCATATGCTTCCCGTTCTGACTGGTGCAGGATATGAACTACCACATCCCCGTAATCAATCAAATTCCAGCGGTTTTTTATATCATTTTCTCTGCCGATAGGCAGACGGGAAAATGTATTTTTAACCTTATCCGTAAGATTCTCTGTAAGGGCTTTGACCTGTGTATTTGTTTGTGCAGAACAAATAACAAAATAATCTGCAAAAGACGAAACATTACTAATATTTAAGATTGAAATATCTTTAGCAATCTTTTCATCCAAAAACCTTGCTACAATACAGGCAAATTTATATGATGTTAAATCATTTTCTTTCATTTACACTCCGGTTATATCATGTTAATTCTTTTTAAATGTCTTCCGCCTTCAAAATCTGTTTTCAGCCATATATCAACAATATCTATGGCAAGACCTGTCCCGGTTATGCGTTCTCCAAGACAAAGAATATTTGAGTCATTGTGCATTCTAGTCATTCTTGCAGTAAAAGTATCCGTACAATGAGAAGCTCTTATACCGTCAAATCTGTTTGCTGCAATTGACATTCCTATACCTGTACCACAGACAAGAATCCCTTTATTTGCAGTTTTTAATACAGCCTCTGAGACCTCTTTTGCAATAACAGGATAATCACAGGATTCTGTTGAATAACAACCGAAATCCTCCACTTCATAACCTTGTTCTTTTAAGTGTTTAATAATTTCGTTTTTTAAGTTATAACCGCCGTGATCTGAACCTATAAGAATTGTAGACATAATAAACTCTTCTCTTTTCTTCATAATTGTAACATTTTTGCAATAATTTATCAATAATTTACTTTTTTTTATTTTAATATAAGTATGCTGGGTTGTATAAATAGTACAAATATTATAAATATCCCGTTCAAAGCTTCAATTTCTGATAAGGATATTGATAACTTTGAACATTCTAAGCAATATTTTAGTGATTGTTATTTAATGACAACGCTTGAAACATTGTCCCACACTCCTAATGGACGGAAAGTTTTAAAAGAACAGATAAAATATGATGATAAAAACCCTAAATTAATCAATTGTTATCTTCATAATCCTTCAGGAGAAGAGGTTAAATACACTGTTCCTACAAATGCAGTCGTTAACGGGTATGAAAAATTATACAGACTTCAGCCAAATGAAATAATAAGAAGTGTGGATATTTCTGTTGCAGAATATGAAAAGAAATACAAAGCTAAACCGTGGATATGTCGTATTACCGATAAATTCAAGACATACACATTTGAAAATAATCTGCCATCACATTTTATGAAAGTCTTTACGGGTATTGAACCGCGTGTTATTGCAGAAAAAGACTTTAATCTCGACTTAAATGACTACAGAGCTGAAGTCATGGAATTATTCAAACGCATGGACAAAGAAAAGGAATACAGCTTTGTTATAGGAACTGGAGCAAAAATGCTTGACGGCAGAACGTGGCATGTATATGTACTGGAAGACGTTGATTTAAAAAATAATACTATAACTGTAAAAGAAAAGAGGGGAAATCAGCCCCGCACTATGAATATAGATACGGCACTTAATACATTTAAGTACATAGCCGGCTATTTTAACAGTGACTTAGAACAAAAAAATTAACTCTTTACTTAGCCATTAACAGAAATCAAATGTTGTAAAAATTTAAAACGGTATTTCAACTATAAATGTAGAGCCATTATTAATCTCGCTTATTACGGAAATTTTTCCGCCATGAAGCTCTACCAGTTCTTTTGTTATAGTTAAGCCTAAGCCTGTCGAGCTTTCTTTTTTTGTATAAGCACTATCAAGCTGAACAAATTTTGCAAAAATCTTACCGTGATATTTTTTGTCTATTCCTATACCGTTATCATGTACAGCTATTTTAAATTTCTCATTATCAGCACTAACAGTTATATCTACAGTATTATTTTCCGGAGAATATTTTATTGCATTACTAATGAGATTATATAATATCTGTTGAATTTTCTGATAATCCGCAAATACTTCAAAATCCACCTGCATTATCTTTAACAGCTTAATGTTCTTCTTTTGCGCCAGTGGTAAAAGAATATTTGTAACCTCATCAACAGCTCTGGATATCCAAAATACGCTTTTCACTATTTTCATTGCATTTGCTTCCAGTTTTGACATATCCAAAATCTCGTTTATCATTCCTAAAAGGTGAGTCGCAGAAACTTTTATATCATTAATATATTCTTCCTGCTTAGTGTTTAAATTCCCGTATAGCTGTGCAGAAAGTATATCGGAAAAACCTAATATTGAATTTAACGGTGTGCGCAATTCGTGCGATACATTTGCCAAAAATTCGTTTTTAATCTTATCAGCTTCAAGGATTTTCTCATTTTGTTCTTTTATAGTTTTGTATGCTTTATTTTTTTCTATAATACCGTCTTTCAAAGCCTTTAACTGTAGTTTAAATACATTTGAAAGTTCCATATCTTTAATTACATATGAAAGTATAGCAGAAGCGGCATTAAGAGCCTCCAAATCAGCATTAGTATAAAAGTCCGGTTCTTTCTTGGAAAGAATAATTATACCAAATACTGTCGACTTTATAGATATTTTCGAGACTAAGTACGATTTTTGATTAAATTGGCATAAGTTCAAGCTGCTTATTAATTTTGAACTATTATCAAGTATTTTTCCTGTTTTAGAGAATATAAACTTCTTTAAATTACTATCTAAGACATAAGCTGCGTCAACACTATATTCTAAATGTTTTTTGTATGAATATTTAAACTGCAAACTATCCGGATTTGCATAAAAAATAAAACCTTCATCAAAGATTAAAAATTTATCCAGTTTTCTAAAAAGAGTAACGCTGCCATTAGCCTCAATCTCAAAGAGTGACGGCAATATTTTTAAAATTTCATCTGAAGATACTGTTGTCATATACTCCTCTTAAATTCTGCATAAAACTGTAATTAGATTTTTAATTCTTTGGCACCTACCCGTAAACAGCACACTCTCGCTAGCCTGCAGATAACGAAAATATCTCGTATATTTCCTGGTCAGAAAGCTCTGTAATTATTTTTTCACCTTCGTAAACAGCTAAGTCTGCAAGTTCTTTTTTGGATTTTAGCATTTCATCAATTTTCTCTTCAAAAGTGCCTAGTGTAATAAGTCTGTGCACCATTACGTTTTTATTTTGACCTATACGATAAGTTCTGTCTGTAGCCTGTTCTTCAACCGCAGGATTCCACCACAAATCATAATGAATAACATTTGTAGCGCTCGTTAGGTTTAATCCCGTCCCGCCTGCTTTAAGAGACAGTATCATAACCTTACGTTCATCATTATTTTGGAAATCTTCAATAAGTTTTTCGCGTTGCTGTACAGTCAATGAACCATGGAAGAAAGACGGCTCAGAATCACATTCATCATATAGTATTCTTGTTAGTAAATCCCCCATTTCTTTATATTGAGTAAAAATTAAAGTTTTCTCATTGTTATCAAGAATACTTTGTACGAGAGAAACACATTTTTCAGTTTTTCCAGATAACTCTTTAGATGTCTCACCGCTTTTTAAGAATTGATATGGATGATTGCAAATTTGTTTTAGCGCGGTTATAAGTTTGAAAATATTTCCCCGCCTGTTTACGCCCGTAAAACCGCTGATTTTTTCCATCATTTCATTTAGAGTTTTTTCATAAAGTATAGCCTGTGCCTTTGCAAGGTAACAATAGTCATTTAAGACCATTTTATCCGGCAAATCTGAAATTACACTTTTGTCGGTTTTCAGACGTCTTAGTACAAACGGTGACACTGATAGTTTTAGCTTTGAAGCGCGGCTTTTCTCTTTAAAACGTTCTATTGGCACAGCATAGCTCTTTTGAAATTCTTTTAAAGAACCCAGATAACCTTTATTTATAAAGTCAAAAATACTCCATAGCTCTGTAAGCCTGTTTTCTACAGGAGTACCGGTCATGGCAATTTTTATATCAGACTTTAATGCCTTTATTGCAAGTGTTTGAGCTGTATCCGGGTTTTTTATGTTTTGTGCTTCATCTACAACAACCATCCCCCAGCTATTCTTTTTCATTTCTTCTACATCTATTCGCATAATAGCATATGTCGTAAGAATTACATCAGATTTCATATCCAGTGTTCTATCCAGTCCATGGTATGTTGTTACCTTTAAATTAGGAGCAAACATCTGCAGTTCTTTCATCCAGTTACCCATAAGTGTCGTAGGACAAACTACTAGTACAGGATTATTAAGCTTTTTATCTTCTTTTAATTTAAGAATTAGGCTAATTACCTGTATTGTTTTACCTAATCCCATATCATCTGCCATACAGCAACCAAAACCTTTTGATACATTAGTCCAAAGCCATTTTAGCCCTGTCATTTGATAAGCACGCAGATTACCTTTTAAACCTTCCGGCTGAGACACTTCTACAGGTTTTGCGAAATCTTTAATTACATTAGCATATGCTTCATCATAGTTAAAGTCATAATTTTGCAGCTGACCGGACATAGATGCATGAATTAATTCCAGACGTGTCATTTTTTTATGATTAGCATTTTTTATTTGTTCTATTAGTTTTTGACCTTCTGTTTTATCAACAAGTATGTATTTCCCGTTATAACGAATTAGTCCGTTACTCTGTTCAACTAATTTGTTAAATTCTTCTAATGAAATTTTTTCGTCCCCGAGTGAAATTTCATATGAAAAATCAAGGATGTCATCTAATGAAATTGCGCTGCTTGAAACTGTATTAAAAATATTCATCAAATCTCCGGAACGTGCAGCTTTAACTCTAGCATTTATAGAAGCTCTTGGAATTATTATATTAGTTAATTCTTCCGGCAAGATTACGTCAATTTGTGCTTTTTGTAAATAATAAGCTGTTTGGGCGATAATTTTATAAACTTCATTAAGATTTAGTGTCAGTGAGAGCTTTTCCTCATCTTCAAATAAAGTTTCTAACTCCGGCATATATCGCAAAGCATAGTTTAATTGTTTTTCTATTATTTTGGCAATATCATCAGTGTCTAAATCCCAAATTTTATCTTTGTGATATAAATCATCTAATATGATAGTATCGCCGGATTTACGATTTTTTATATGTATTTTGAGTTCAAACTCATCATCATTAATTTTGTTAATTTTGAAGAATGGTATTAAATCATATTTCCCCAGATAAAGCTCGTCAAACCATTGTGCAATATTTTCCGCAACATCTTTTCCTTTTAAAAGACATCTTTGCTCTAAATCCTTAATCATATAATGTCCGGATTTAATATCTTTAAATCTATAAGCTTTAATTCCCAAAAATTTGTATATTAAGTAGTTTAAATATTCTCTTACAAATCTTTCTACAAAATTTTTGGGTTTATCACCTTTTACAAAAAGATTTTCAGGAACCTTGTTTTCTAATTCGTTAATAATTTTGGCTGATTCTTTATTTGAAATAATTGGTTCATATACAATTCTAAAAGAGTTTCCACCGGCTCCATCTTTTTTGTGAACGGAAGGAATAAAGTATAATTTTTCTATTAATTTCATCACAAAATGCGTAAGAGAATTAAAGTAAGCAAAAGTTTCTGTTAATGATGAAAAGTCTACAATTTTACCAAATCCGCCAAAATAGTCTAGAACTAAATCCAGTGGCATTATATATCCAATTTGTCCGTTTACTTCTTTAGAAGAAAATCTGAACATTGAACCTTTGGATTTGAGATAAAATTGGAAATTGTTTGTTGGGGTAATGAAAAATGATAAACGCGGATTCTCTGCTGTTCCATCATTAATAAGGTAGAAATCTGTATTTCGTACAGGAGAATTAGGTGATAAAAATATCCCCTCAAACTCATCCTCCACAAGTTGATATATAAGACTTAACGTGTATCTGAAATCTTTATTTTTAAAACCCTCCGGATTTTCACTCAAATTAAAAAAGAATTCATCAACATTGTTTTTCTTTAGCGATAAATCTACATTTAATGATTTTGTCATTTCCCCTCACTAATGTATTTATTTAATAATTAAACTTTCACAATCCATTTCTTGAGGTTTTTGAATCCCCATTAAATCAAGGATTGTCGGTGCAACATTACAAAGAGCTCCATCTTGTTTTAAAGTTACAGTTTTAGGTGCATTTATAATGACCAAAGGAACTTCATTTGTAGTGTGTGCAGTATGCGGCTTGCCGGTAGATTCATCAAACATGACTTCAGCATTTCCATGATCTGCCGTAAGCACCATTGTAACATTTTTTTCTTTACATTTTTGAGCAATTTTCCCAACGCATTCGTCAACTACTTTGCAGGCTTTTTCTGCTGCCTCAAGAACCCCTGTATGTCCTACCATATCGGGATTAGCAAAGTTAACCAGAATAAAACCGTATTTTTCATCTTCTACAGCATTTAGAACATTATCACAGACTTCATATGCACTCATCTCCGGCTGTAAATCATACGTTGCAACTTTCGGAGAAGGAACAAGAACTCTTGTTTCGTGCGGCTGGGGTTCATCTATACCACCATTAAAGAAAAATGTAACATGAGCATATTTTTCAGTTTCTGCTGTTCTGAACTGATTAATACCATTTGCTTCAAGTACATCACCCAGAATATTTACCAGTTTAGTTTTTGGAAAAGCTACAGGGAATGTAAATGTAGCTTCATAGCTTGTCATTGTACAATAGTAAATATTTTTAAGTACTTTCTTTCTTTCAAAGCCGTCAAAATCAGAAAAATTGATAGCTTTACTGATTTCTCTTGCTCTGTCAGGTCTGTAGTTGAAAAATATAATAGCGTCATTATCATGAATTCTGCTTGCTTTGATTTCGTCTTCATTGCCTATAGCAGTTGGAAGTACAAATTCATCGGTTACACCGTTAGCATAAGATTCTTTAACTGCTTCACAGGCTGTTGAGGCGTGATGTCCTTCTCCTAGCAACAGACAGTCGTAACCTTTTTCGACTCTATCCCATCTGTTGTCTCTGTCCATTATGTAATAACGTCCGATAACAGTTGCGATATGAGGAAGATTGTATTTTTCCAGTTCATTTTCTACCTGCTCGAGGTAAATACAAGCACTCGACGGAGGTGTATCACGTCCATCAAGGAATGCGTGAACATAAACTTTATCTAAACCTTCATCAGCTGCAAGCTTTATTAATGCCAGCACATGGTCTAAAGAAGAATGCACGCCGCCAGTTGAGACAAGACCATATATGTGGAGTGCTGAGTTATTTTTCTTTGCATGATTAATAGCTTCTAAAAATTTTTCATTTTTAAAGAATGAGCCGTCTTTTATAGCCCTATTAATTTTTGATAAATCTTGATAAACAACCCTGCCGGCACCAAGATTTAAATGACCGACTTCACTGTTTCCCATTTGCCCGTGCGGGAGTCCAACATATTCACCATCAGCATGAATAACTGTTGATGGATAATCTTTTATAAGCTCCGGAACATTTACCGGATGCGCAAGCTTAGTAGCATCATATTTATCAGAGCCGGTAGAGAGCCCCCAACCGTCCATAATACATAACAAAACTCTGTTAGTCATATTTAAATCTCCTCATTTTAAGTCATTTAACCCTATAAGTTTATGACAAAAGGGGGTAAAAGTAAATAGGGAGATATAACGCTTAACTAGTCCGCATAATGTAAAAGGGGGTAAAAGTAAATAAGGAAACAAAACGCTTAACTAGTCCACATAATGTAAATAGGTAGGTAAAATGTGCGATTGTGAAGCCTGTTTGCATATGCACTCCTTCCCTGGATGGGGAAGGAGTAGGCGCTGGTACTACAAGATTTAAAATAATTCTAAATTTATCCTCTAAATATCGTAAGCGCCACAGGTGTGATATGCGTTAGCATAACATTAGCCCGAGTAAGAATGCAGCCTCTGCCTGCAGCATCCGTTCAATCCACACACGATAGGGTGTAGAAAACAATAGCGTTTTTCTCTTTCTTTGTTAATATTTCTTTCTCTTTTTTTAACAAAAAAAAGAAAAAATGTTAAAAATCTTTAAAATATTAATTTTTGTAAAGATGAATTTGCAAGCTGTGATTTAGTAAATATAATATTTTAGGACAAAGTACGAAAATTTGTTTATAAAAACTTAGCTGAATAATGGCAATTTTTATTTAGTTTGAACGTTTAGATATATAAGACCAAAATAGATGTATAGATTTATGGGATTAAAAATAAAATAAATAGTAAGTTGTAAATATAGGAGTAAACAGTTATGGCAGATGATTTAACAATTCAAGGCGTAAATCCACAGGTAAAACGTAAGGACAATACTGTGCCTTATACACTAACCGGAGCAGCTGTAGGTGCTGGTGCTGGTGCACTTGTAAACCACTATACGACTCCGAAACCGCAGTATTCCTCTTTCCAGGATTTAATTAATGAACAAAAAGACACTTTTGACGGGAAAGTAAAAAATGCTTCTGACGATACTAAAGGTGTTTGGGAAAAAGCTAAACAGGCGAGAGAAGCCGCAGAAAAAGCCGGAAATGACTGGGATGCTGACTTTGAAAAATACAAAGAAGCTAATAAGGCAGGTGCAACACCGGAATTGCCAGCTGACCATGACTTAATGAAACAAAAGTCAGAATTAGAATCAAAAATTAAAGATTTAGAGGCTAAAACAGGAACTGCAAAAACTGTTAATCAGCCCAAGGAACCTCTTGCAGCAATTCGTCAAAATGTAAAAGATTTAAATAAAGCTCAAGAAGAAGTAAAAAATTTAAAAGCACAAAATGCAGAAAAAGAAGTTATAGAAAAAGCACAGGCTCGTGTAAAAACATCTCAAGAAAGGCTTAACAATGTATATAGTCAAATTGTAGAAAAGACTGAATTTAAAGGTTCTACAGAAGAAATTGAAGCTGCCAAAAAACAGTTTAAAGCTGAATTAGAAGGTTACGCTCAAGAGTATATGCACAACTATGATAAACATAGTGCTGTAAAACCTGCAAATGGCTATTTAACAGCAAAAGAAGCAATTGTAAAAGAGCAAAATGCTATAAAAGATACAATTGCAAAAATCAAAGAAACAAGCGGTTATGATTTGTCACAATACGCTGATGATACAGCAAGATTAAATAAACGCATATCTACTCTAGAAAATATTGAAAAGAATAAAATTAAAGATTTAAATAAAATTTTAAAGAATTATCCAAAGGTTCCGACAGAAGAAATGCAGACTGCAGGATTCCGAGATGCCATTAAAAGTTTATTATTCGGTATCAAACCAAAGACTAAACAGGTAAATTATGAAAAAGAAGTTGATAATTTTATAAAGAATTTAACAGAACGCGAAAAGACATTGCTGCAAGGTAAAGATATAAAACCAGAAACAATTAAGCAGCTGATAATAGAAGCTAATACAAGAGTTAAATCCATAAAAGATGCTTCAAACTCAATTAAAACTAGTAATTCTACTATAGCTAAATTAGAACAACAAATAAAAGATTCTGATACTGCTGTAAAACGCCAGTTTGGTAAAGATGCATATATTAATAAAGAAGGTATTGTTTGCAAAAATGGTAAACCAATTCAAAAAGAACCACAGATGAAGTTACCAAAATTCAATTCAAAAACAGAATTACCAAAGACTATAGATATAACTACTAAAGCTGTAGATGCGGCTGATTCAACTGCATTAAATGAAGCACGTACAAGCTTGAAATCCGTAGAGGCTAAAATTACAGAAGCTCGTAATGCTTTACCGAAGCTTGAAGGTAAATCTGTTGAAGAATTAAAAGAAGCATTTATTAAAGATAAAGGAACTAAAGAAGATGTAATGCGAAAAGCTGGAGAATCATTCAAAGATGATTTAAAATCATTATTTGAAAAACATGGTTCTAACGCTAAACTGGCTGCCTGGTTAGCCGGTGGTGCAATTGTCCTTGGTGGTTTAGGTTACTTAATGGCTCCAAAAAATAAAAATAATTAGTCTGATAAGACTTCTATATTTTACAAACCAATAAATCTGCCGTAAATACGGCAGATTTTTGGTTTATTTAATAATTCTCGTTGTTATAATTAATAAAAGTCCTCGTCCTGCGGGAGAGGAGGAGCTGTGTTTGAGGCTTTGCCGAAAACTACGAATGAAGTGAGGGGCATAGGAACAAAATCATACAAATTAGTCCTAGACTTGCTGACATTATTTGAAAAAGTTTATTTGCAGATTAATTGTAAATTCTTTGCTACTATCAAGAGAAATATCTACTTTATTATATTAAATAAAATATTTATTAATTAAACTTATTTCAATCGCCAAGTCTCACCCCATCCCAACCTTGTCTTGTATTTGCTCCACGCTCACAGAGCTTCGCCTTTAGACCTAATCGGTCTAGTCGGCTTCGTCTGTTCGCTATCCGGACTAACTCACTGACGTTCGTGTCGTCCGTCCGCAAATCCGCTCCCCATCCAGGGAAGGGGTGTGCGTTATATAAGTAGTATCACTACCTAAAATTGCTAAAGAGTGTAAGAGTCAAGCTATCGGTTACACGACAGCTCTAAATTTTACTGACCAGTTGTTTGCCCTGCAAAAATCAAGATTTTTAAGTTGGAAATTAACCCGATAATAACTGTCATGCTGAATAGCCGTCAAATGATAAAAAAAAATACAAAGTATATGTTTATGATTAGAGGCGTATTTCAACATCTTACCAGCTGGAAATAATGTCTTTTAATTTGTAAGATCTTGAACAGCTGAATTGTTGATTTATTTTATTTTTATACATTTTTATTTTTATGCTAAACTTATAAAATAGCGGAGAGGGTTATATATGACAAAGATTAAAGAATTTGTTTTCAAGCATCAAGAACTATTTACAATTTTAGGATTAGGTATTTTATTCTATTTTATATTTGTCCATAATATCTGGGCTTATGCTTTGATGGATGTTGATGAATCCAGATATGTTTCTATGTCAAAAGATATGTTTAACACAAAAGATTTTTTGACATTGTATTTAAATAAAGAATTTTTCTTTGAAAAACCTCCGCTTTATTTCTGGGGAGAATGCCTCTCTTTTGCTTTATTCGGTAAAATTACTGAATTTACGGCAAGATTTCCTGTCGCGTTATATGGCGCAATGTGCGGCTTTTTAACATATTTTATGGGAAGAAAAATTGTATCAAGAACTTATGGAGTAGTTTCTGCGCTTATTCTTGCTACATCACTGGAATTTCTAATACTTTCTAAATTCGCAATATTAGATATCGTCGTATCAACCTGCGTCTGGTTCTCGCTTTGTTTCGGGATGCTCACATTCTTTTGTGAAGAAAAAAATAAGAAATATTTCTGGTGGCTTTTCTATATTTTTTCCGGACTTGCGGTGATGGCTAAAGGAATTCCAGGGTTTGTTGTCCCCTTTGGTTCAATGTTCTTTATTTCAATTGTATCCAAAAGATTTAAAGAAATTTTTAAGCCGCAGTATTTTATAGTGGGTTTTATATTATTCTTTTTGATAACACTTCCATGGCACATAATAATGCTAAAACTTCATGACCCGCTGTTTTTCAATGAATATATAATGAAACACCATGTCTCAAGATTTTTGGGCTCAAAAGATTTAGGACGCCAGCAACCGTTTTATTTCTATATTTTAACAATATTATGGGGATTTTTCCCGTGGATTATTTCGACACTATCTGTTCTTATAAGAAAAATCATAAAAAAGGATTTTGAATTTAAAAATTTGACAGATACAAGGAGATTCCTTTTATATAACGGGATTATAGCCTTATTTATTTTATTATTTTTCTCTTCATCAAAAACTAAATTAATAACATATATTTTACCAATATATCCGGCTTTAGCTTGTCTTGGCGGATATATATGGACTAATTATATAGAAAAAGGTGAATACAGCAGAATTATCAATAAAACGGTGTATGTAATAAGTGCTGTGTTTATTATAGCTTCTCTGGCTGCATCTTTCACTTGTTTTTACCTGCCTTGCCAGCTAAATTATGATATAGCATCAGCTAAGCCACTATGCATAACATTGTTATTTTTATGCGGTGTTTTAACTGCATTATTTGCTAAAAAAGAAAAATATGCAGGCGTATTTTTCACATATGTAATATTTATGCTTGCGCTGTCAGCTTTTGGTACAGAAAAATTCTTTAAAATAGATTATAAATTCGGACAGGATGATTTATTGAAGTATGCTCAATATGCAAAAGATAATGATAAGACACTAACATGCTACAGATTTTCTCACAAATATTCTCTTATTTATTATGGTGGAAAGCCTGTTGAATACGGAAAAGAATTTGGAGTAAATGAGCTTAAACAAGCATTAGATAAAGAAAATAATCTGGTTATCATACCGCATAAAGCAATTGATGATGACGTAAAAAAACTAAACTACAGGGTTATAGAAGATGGTCGGAAATACATACTAGTTGAGAAACCATAGAATTAGACTATATAGGATGAGTATGGAATTTATAAGTAAAATATTTTTTAAATTAATATCGCCTTTTTTATATTTTCTGCATAAACGTGCCGGTTATACAAAGGATGCTTTTGAACGAAAATCCGGGAATTTTCATTCGCCTAATTTCAGTAATAGTAGAGTTATTATGTTTCACGGTGTTTCAGTCGGAGAAATTAATGCGGTTGAAAAACTTGTAAAGAAAACAAAAGAGAATTTCCCTAACGCCAAAATAGTTGTAACAACTGGAACAAATACAGGACAGGAAACTGCGCATAAAAAACTGGGGGAAATTGCAGATTTTATAACTTATTTTCCTTTTGATACACCTTATTGTGTAACAAAATTCCTTAATAAAATAAGACCAACAGAAGTCTTAATGATGGAAACCGAAATCTGGCCAAGCTTCAGTGCACAATGCAAAAAAAGAGGTATCAAACTATACATAATAAATGGCAGGATTTCTGACAGAACTTTTAATTCATATAAAAAGTTAAAATTCTTTTTTAAACCGCTTTTACAGAACTATACCGGCATATTTACACAAAGTTCGGAAGATAATAACAAATTCTTGTTGCTAGGAGCGAATCCATTAACAACCAAAAGAATGAATAATTTAAAATTTGATATTACAGCTCCTAATGTTGATATAGATTTAAAAGCAAACGGGAGGATTTTTCTTGCTGCTTCAACTCACAGCGGAGAAGATAAAATTGTTTATGAAGTATATAAAAAATTAAAAACAAAGCATAATGACCTAAAGTTTATAATTGCTCCACGACATTTAACAAGATTAGAAGAAGTTAAATCAATAATTGGGGCTTATGTTTTGCGCTCGCAGAATGAAACATTAACCGATAATGACGTTATGATACTTGATACAATGGGTGAATTAAACAAAATTTTTGCATTTGCAGATTTTGCATTTATTGGCGGCAGTTTTAATAAAACCGGCGGTCATAATCCTCTTGAAGCTGTTATTTTTGGAAAGCCTGTTATATCAGGTCCTTCTGTTCATAATTTTAAAGATATTTACGCTATTATTCAAAAGGCAGGTGCAGGCTTTGTTGTAAAAACTCCGGAAGAATTATATTCAACTGCTGATAAACTGCTTTCCGACAAAGAATTTTATACAAAAGCAGCAAAATCAAGTATAGAAGTTTTTAAGGAGCAGCAGGGTGCATTAGATTTTGTTATAAATGTTTTAAAGGGATAAAATTTTACAAACCTTAATATGTTTATGTGCTAACTTTAAAGTATGGCAAAGTTTATTCCATTACATCTTCACACAGAGTATTCACTGCTGGACGGAACTATCAGAATAGGGGATTTAGTAAAGTATGCGGTAGATAATGAATTGCCCGCGATAGCTGTTACTGATCACGGTGTAATGTATTCTGCAATAGAGTTTTATGAAGCGGCTAAAGCTGCCGGAATAAATCCGCTTATAGGATGCGAATTTTATGTACATGATGGCGATATACATGTTCACGATAATGCACACAATCCGCTTTATCACTTGATACTAATATGTAAAGATGCTGTAGGATATAAAAATTTAATAAAACTGGTTTCTACCGCTTGGTGCGAAGGGTTTTATTATAAACCGCGTATCAATTTTGAACTGCTAAAAGAGCATCATGAAGGTTTGTTATGTGCTTCAGCCTGTTTAGGCGGTGAAGTCCTTCAACATTTATTAAAGCAGGAATACGATAAGGCAAAAGAAACTGCACAGAGATATAAAGATTTGTTTGGAGATGATTATTATATAGAACTTCAAGACCATAATCTTGAAGAGCAAAAACGTACTAATCCAGATTTAATTAAGATTGCCAAAGAACTTGGCATTAAAATGATTATTACAAACGATTCCCACTATTTAAGACGGGAGGATGCAGACGCACAGGACTCTTTGCTTTGTCTGCAGACAAATGCTGATAAAGATGATCCAAATAGATTCCATTTCCCCAATAATGAGTTTTATATAAAATCAAAAGAAGAAATGAGGCAGGCATTTTCGTGGATGGATGATGAAACATTTGAGGAATGTGTTAAAAATACAGAAGATGCTGCTTCAAAATGTCATATAGAAATAGAGTTAGGAAATGCTCCGCTACCGCATTATGATGTTCCGGAAGGATACACAAATGAAACATATTTACAGCATATAGTTTATGAAGGTCTTAAAAAAAGATATGGCGAGATAACTCCGGAGCTTAAAGAGCGTGTAGATTATGAATTAAGTGTAATTAATAAGATGGGATTTCCTGCATACTTCTTGATTACCTGGGATTTTATTCATTATGCAAAAACGCATGATATACCGGTAGGACCAGGGAGAGGCTCAGCAGCAGGCAGTGTTGTTGCTTATGCACTTGAAATTACGGATTTGGATCCCATAAAGCACAATCTATTGTTTGAAAGATTTTTGAATGAAGAACGTTTTACAATGCCTGATATTGATATAGACTTCTGCATTGAAAAAAGACGTCAAGTAATTGATTATGTTACACAAAAGTATGGCGAAGACAGAGTCTGCCAGATTATAACATTTTCTACATACGCACCAAAAGCAGCTTTTAAAGGTATTGCACGTATATTAAAGGTTCCTTTTGCAGAAAGTAATAGACTTACAGGCTTAATTGAACCTGCAATAGAACTTGCCCAAGCTACAAATCCAAAAGCTAAATGGATAAAAGACGCTATGCAAGTGGAAGGTTCTGAACTGCGTAAACTCTACGATGAAGACTACCAGATTCCTAATCCGGAAACCGGAAAAACTGTAAGTTTTAAAAAGCTCATTGATATGTCTATGGCAATAGAAGGGCTTAAATGCGGAACCGGAACACATGCAGCAGGTGTTATTATTTCACACGCACCTTTAGACACAATTATTCCGGTACAGCCTTCAAAGGATGGTATTGTACAAACAGGTTATCCACCCCACGAAGTAACAGAAGTTCTATCACTTTTGAAAATGGACTTTTTGGGCTTAAGAAACCTTACAATGATATATAAGACCGTTGATATGGTCAAAAAATACCGCGGTATTGATATTGATATTAACAATATTCCGCTGGATGATAAAGATACATACAAAATGCTTGTACGCGGAGAAACGGTCGGAGTATTTCAGCTTGAATCACAGGGTATGATAAATCTAGTTAAAAGACTTAAACCCGATGTCTTTGAAGATTTAGGCGCTCTTGTTGCGCTGTTCCGCCCCGGTCCGCTTGGTTCCGGTATGGTTGATGAGTTTGTAGACAGAAAGCACGGGGTCAAAAAGGTTACATACGCACACCCGCTTCTTGAGCCAATTCTAAAAGATACATACGGTACAATTGTATATCAAGAACAGATTATGCAGGTATTCCAGACGCTTGCAGATTATTCGCTGGGTGAAGCAGATATTGTCCGCCGTATGATGGGTAAGAAAAAAGTTGAAGAGATGCAGAAACAGAAAGGACGTTTTATAGAACGCGCTTCTACAAGACATGATATGAAACCAGAAGATGCTGCAGCTCTATTTGAACAAATAGAAGCATTTGCTTCATACTGCTTTAACAGATCACATTCTGCAGCTTATGCTTTTGTTGCATATCAAACTGCTTATTTGAAATGTCATTATCCTGTTGAATATCTATCTGCGCTATTATCAAGTGTTTCAGACAACAAAGATCAAACCCAGCTTTATATAGAAGAAGCTCAAAAATATGGTATAAAAGTTTTGCCGCCGGATATTAATAAATCCTATCTGGAATATACTCCGGATGGTGATAATATAAGATTCGGGCTGGCTGCTATAAAGCAGGTAGGAGAACCTGTTGTTGAAGCGATCATAAAAGAGCGCGAAGAAAACGGAGAATTTAAAAATATTTTTGATTTTTGCAAGCGTGTAGATGCAAAATTTGTAAATAAAAAATCTCTGGAAGGTTTAATTAAAGCCGGTGCATTTTCTAATATCGAAAAAAGCCGTAAACAGTTATTTGATAATATAGAGCATATACTTGATGTAACGTCAAAAGAGGCGAAAGATAAGGCTTTAGGACAGGTAAGTTTATTCTCTTCTCTAAGCAATGATGATGATTTTGTAAATGTGCAATATCAGCTTACAGGTAGTGATAAAGAGTATACAGATAAAGAAATCCAACAGTTTGAAAAAGAATTCCTGGGGTTTTATGTAACTTCGCATCCTTTATTCTCTTTAAGAGATAAGATGCAATTTTTAATGACGCACAGGATTTCCGAACTTTCCGTATTAAAAGAAGAGGAAGAAGCAACAATTTGCGGACTGGTTACAGCTACAAGACAAATTCCAACCAAGAAGGATCCTACCAAATTTTTACGCTTTGTTACTGTTGAAGATTTAACAGGGAAAGTTGATTGTGTTTGCTTCCACAAAAAACTTATGGAATTTGGTGATATTCTCCAGCAGGAAAATATTGTTATTATTACAGGAAAAGTTCAGCATAGAGGCGAAAATCAGATAAGTCTCTTGATTGATAATGTCAAATCTGTTGATAATTCCAATATTTTTACGGTTAACTTGAAACATGATGTAAACTATGAAGAATTGTGCGGAATTAAAAATATTCTAGCTAAACACCATGGTGATGACCCCGTTTTATTCAAACTGCCGCCTGTAGATGGTTATAGCACTAAAATTCTAACATCGCCAACATTCTGGGTAAGCTCCACTAACGATTTAGTCAACCATATGAAACAATTTTTCCCAAATGATGTAGAAGTTGCAATACATTCACTGGATAAACCTTTGGAAGTTTAATTTATAACAATTAAAAACAAAAGCGCCTGCTCTTGTGAGCAGGCGGCGTCAATTATTATAATAATTACGATTAGCCTAAACCGAATGTCGGAGCCGAATTCTTTATTCCATCGCTGCAAGCTTGTTGAATACCTTCCAGTCTTGCTCTTGCGTCAGCTAATTGAGCTTCACAAGATTGATTATCAAGATCAATCTCTGTTTCTTCGGCTTCTAACGGTAATAATGCTGCATCCTGTTCTTCTTCAAGCTGCGCCTGTGCTGCTTGTAACCAAACTGAAACATTTGATTCATATTGACTAGACACCTGCTGTGCATAGAACTGAGCTTGAGATTGCTGCTGCTGTGCCATTTGCATTGCTCTTTGGAAACAAGAATATTGATCTACAGTATAATTCTCACCACTTGCACCTTTGTAGCCTGTTACTTTTGTGGTAATATCATTTCCATTATCATCTTGATCATATACAGCTTGGAATCCCCCGCTACAGTAGTCCTGCATCATTTTAGCGTAGAGTGAACCATCTGTAAAATCTACAGGAGCCTTATCTTTTCCAATTTGTATAGGCTTTCCACCATTAGCTAAAAATTGTCCCATAGCTTTAGCTACAAATGATGTTATACCAAAACCGCCCATAGGACTAAACATCTGATTTTGCATCCCTAATCCCATATCATTTAACATCTGGTTCTTAAAATTACTTGTCCAGAGGGAAGATTGCTTTTCTAACTGCGTCATTTTACTAGAGTACATTTTTTGTACTTTTTCAATGTTTTTCGTTATTCTTTCTTTACGGCTGGACAGCTGCGCCTGTCGTAAAGTTAATTTATTAACTTTACGTTGAAGCCTCATTTTTTCATGTAGTAATAACAAGAATGCCATTTTGTGCTGTCTCCGTAATTTTTTTATACTCTTATATATAATAAGTATATTTTTGTTTGAAAATTTCACATGTTTAACAAAATTGTTACAAATCTTTACATTAAATTATTAAGAAAATTGTTACAAATATTAACATCGTTGTATAATTATTTTGATGAAGTATAAAAGACTAAACGAAGAACAAATTATTATTACACTTGATAGGCTTACAAGATTTAAGAATACTAAAGAAAAATATTTAAGAGTATTTTTTGATATTATAATTTCATCTTTAATAGAACCAAAACTAAAAAAAGCAGAACTTGAAAAATTAAGTTTTCAAGAAATAAAAAGTTATGCAGAAGAAATTTTTAATTCATCAATAAATATTAATAACTCTGATTATTCTATAAATAAAATATTATTAAATTATGAAAACTCTGTATTTAATAATGATGAAACTGTACAAGAATTACTGCAAAATAAAATTAATTACAAGGGTGCGTTAAAATTTATAAATGATAGCAGTGTAGTTAATCTTAAATGGCTTAAGTCACTAAATACAAGCCAGAATATAGTAGAAGCACGCTCAAAGTATTGTTTAAAATTTCCCATAGAAAAAGTTATACTAGTTGAGGGGATAACAGAAGAGATTTTGCTGCCAGCTTTTGCTAAATTTCTGGGATATGACTTTTATAAAGAAGGTGTACAGGTTATACCTGCAGGTGGGAAAAATCAAGTTGTAAAACTTTATTACAAGTTGGCAGAGGAGTTAAAAATTCCTATTTTTCTTTTGCTGGATAAAGATGCCGAGGAAAATATAAAACAAATTTTGCCAAGATTGCGCAGTATAGATAGAATCCATCTTGTTTCCTGCGGAGAATTTGAGGATTTGCTGCCAAAAACGCTTATTATAAAAACTTTAAATAAACATTTTACCAATTTTGCTACAATTTCAGAAAAAGACCTTTCAGAAAATCTATCTGAAGTACAAAACTTAGAAACGATTTTTAAAACCAAAGGTTTACATGAGTTTAAGAAATCGGAATTTGCAAAATTAGTTCGTGAAAATATAACCGCTAATAGTGATATTTCAGAAGAAATACGGGCTATAATTAGTGAAATCTCAAGAGTAAACAAAACTCTTGACACTAAAATTTGTTCTTGTTAATATGAATCTTGTGATTACGTCACAGCCGAAGTATAAAAGGTTTTAAAATTTAATAATATATGCGCTTGTAGCTCAGCAGGTAGAGCACTCCCCTTTTAAGGGATAGGTCGCGCGTTCGAATCGCGCCAAGCGCATATTTTTATGTTTATACTAGTTTAATTTAGCCTAAAAAACGCCTAAATTTTCCATTTTCTTGCTTTGTTAGATATTTTTTTTATCATTACTGACTCCAGATTAATGACTTTTGGGTTTCTCTCCCTTCTGGGGCACACCTGTCCGGTAAATTTTTGTTTATTGCTATTTTGACCCCTCCCCGAAATCAAAGATTTCGACCCTCCCACAAAGGGAGGGTAACACAGCTCAATTGTAGCAAGCATCTTTCCCCGACACTTGAGAGAGAGGATTTGTGGATAGATGACACGTTAGTTAGTTAGTTCGGATAAAGAGCAGGCGAAGCCGGAAGGTCCGATTGGGTCTGAATGCGAAGCTCCAAGAATGTATAATATAACGAAAGATTTACGCGCAATCTCCTTCCCTGGATGGGGAAGGCTGGGATGGGGTGAAACTTGGCGGTTTAAATTAGTTTCGAATATTTTAATCAATAAAAATAAATAAAGAATAATTTATTATAAAATATATTCTTAATGTCTTAATATTGCTTTATGCTATAGAAAGATTGATTGTTTTTCTATATGAGTAGATTTGATTTATTGCAATAACAAGCGCGTTGTCGTTCTTATCACCCCATCCCAACCTTCCCCATCCAGGAAAGGAGCACGCGCAAAACATTTGTAACGTTCCACGCTCTTGGAGTTCAGTCTTTAAGCCTAAACTATCTTGCCGGTTTCGTCTGTTCGCTATCCGGACTAATATTATTTACCCCTTTACCCCCGTCCGTCCGCAAATCCGCTCTCCATCCAGGGAAGGAGATTATATGTTATATTATTACCATATTGTAAAGACATAAAAATCTAAAACAATGTTTTAAATTTATGGTATAATCCATATATGCCATTTGAGTTTGAGCAACAAAAGATTAGTGATGTAATACTTGTTAAACCCAAAATATTTGGTGATAACAGAGGTTTTTTTATGGAAGCTTATAAAAAGTCTGATTTTACTAAAAATGGTATAAATGCAGATTTTAAGCAGGATAACCACTCTTTGTCTTCAAAAGGGGTTTTAAGAGGTTTACACTATCAAGCAGAGCCATATGGACAGGCAAAGCTTGTAAGATGCATAAAAGGCAGAATCTTCGACGTTGCTGTAGATATAAGAAAAGACTCTAAAACCTTCGGAGAATATGTCAAAGTTGAACTTAGCGAAGAAAATAAACATATGCTTTATATTCCAGAAGGATTTGCACATGGTTTTGTTGTGCTTTCAGAGGAAGCAGAACTGCTTTACAAGACTTCAAACGAGTATGCACCGCAAGCCGATAGAGGACTACGATGGAACGACAAAGATTTAAACATTGATTGGGGTATTGATTTTGAACCTATATTATCAGAAAAGGATAAAAATCAGCCGCTATTAAAGGAGATATTATGAAAATTCTTGTAACAGGCGGTGCTGGTTTTATTGGAAGTTGTTTTATTAGGTACATGATAAATAAATATCCGGATTATAGTATTGTCAACCTTGATGCGCTTACATACTGCGGGAATTTAGATAATCTCAAGGATATTAAGACAAACAGCTATACTTTTATAAAAGGGAATATCTGTGACAAAGAGCTTGTTAATGAGATTATGGTTAATGTTGACTGCGTTGTGAATTTCGCAGCAGAATCTCACGTCGATAATTCCATTAATCATCCGGAAATATTTATAGAAACAAATATAAAAGGTACATTAAACCTTTTAGAAGCTGCCAAAAGGGCTAAAATTAAAAGATATTTACAGGTGTCTACTGATGAAGTATATGGTAGTCTCGGGAAAGATGGTTATTTTTACGAAACAACACCGCTTGCTCCCAACAGTCCCTACTCAGCTTCAAAAGCAAGCGCAGATTTGCTTGTAAGAGCATACTTTGAGACATATAATCTACCTGTTTTAATAACACGGTGTTCTAATAATTACGGACCGTACCAGTATCCGGAAAAACTTATACCATTTTTTATAACAAGACTTTTAAATAATGAAAAGGTTCCAGTATATGGAGACGGATTAAATATTAGGGACTGGCTGTATGTATATGACCACTGTGAAGCAATTGATATTGTGCTGCATAAAGGTCGGACAGGTGAAGTATATAACATTGGCGGACATAATGAAAAAACAAATCTGGAAATTACAAAAATAATATTAAATGCTATGGAGAAAGATGAAAGCTTTATTGATTTTGTAAAAGACCGCCCGGGACATGACAGACGTTATGCGATTGCTAATGACAAAATCACTTCAGAACTTGGCTGGCAGCCAAAAGTAAAATTTGAAGACGGAATAAAGTTGACTATCGATTGGTATTTAAACAACAATACGTGGATTGAAGACATTAAAAACAGGAAAATATAAATGAAACTACTGGTAACAGGTGCAGCAGGAATGCTGGGACAGGATTTATCGGCGGCATTGGAGGATGCCGGATATACAGTTGTAGGGACAACAAGAGAAATATTAGATATTACTAACACTGACAATGTTAAACAAATAATATCTGAAATTCTGCCGAACATAGTAATACACTGTGCTGCATACACAGCAGTGGATAAAGCTGAACTTGAAAAGGATAAGGCAATGCTGGTAAATGCAGAAGGTACCAAAAACATTGCTAAGATCTGTGCAGAATGGGAAATTCCATTAGTCTATATTTCCACAGATTACGTATTTGACGGCACAAAAAACACCCCATACACAGTAACAGATGAGCCGAACCCAATAAACTGCTACGGTTATTCTAAACTAAAAGGCGAGGAATATATTCAGAAATACTGTTCTAAATACCATATAATAAGAACAAGCTGGCTTTACGGACACCACGGTAAAAATTTTGTAGAAACAATGCTTAAGTTACAAAATAAAAACCCTCTTAGAGTTATAAACGATCAAATCGGTTCTCCAACCTGGACAGTAGATTTATCCGAAGCTATTCTGAAAATTATTAAAATGCCTTATGGTGTATATCATGCAAGCGGAGAGGGTGAAACAAGCTGGTATGAATTTGCAAGAGAAATTTTAGGGAACAGAAATAATTTACAGCCTTGCACTACTGCTGAGTATCAGACTGAAGCAATAAGACCGGCATACAGCGTTTTACAAAACAGTTTCCCTTGCAGACACTGGAAAGCTGCATTAAAAGACTATATGGCGCTAAGATTAGAGGAGGAAAACGAATGAAAGGAATTGTACTTGCCGGAGGCTACGGAACAAGGCTTTACCCCGCAACATTTGCAATTTCAAAACAACTGCTGCCGGTCTATGATAAACCAATGATATATTATCCGATTTCAGTGCTTATGTTAGCAGGCATTAAGGATATTCTTATAATTTCAACTCCTAACGATATGCCCTGTTTTCAAAAACTACTTAAAGACGGTTCGCAATTCGGTGTAAAATTCTCTTATCAAATTCAGCCCGAACCTAAAGGAATCGCACAAGCTTTTATACTTGGCAGAGATTTTATCGGGAACGACTCCGTTGCATTAATACTCGGGGATAACATATTCTATGGGCAAGCATTTTCTGCAATGCTCAAACGTGCTGCTCATTCTGCTGACAATGGATTTTCAACAATATTTGCATATCCGGTTAAAGATCCGGAGCGATTCGGAGTTATTGAATTTGATGAGAACAAAAAAGTTTTATCTATAGAAGAAAAACCTGCAAAACCGAAATCTAACTATGCTGTGACAGGACTTTATTTCTATGACAATAATGTTTCTGAATATGCCGGAACTTTAAAAATGTCTTCACGCGGTGAGCTTGAGATTACAGATTTAAATAAAATATACCTTAACAAAAGCAGACTTAAGGTTGAAGTTTTTGGACGCGGCTTTGCCTGGCTTGATACAGGTACACATAAGTCTTTAATGCAGGCAGGTCAGTATGTTCAAACTATTGAAGAAAATCAAGGCATAAAAATTGCCTGTCTGGAAGAAGTCGCTTACAGAATGGGATTTTTAAGCAGAAGTGATGCGATAAAATCTTCTCAGTTGTATAATAATAATGAATATTTTGAATATGTAAGAGAGTTAAAATAATGAAGAAACGAATCAGCATACTTGGCTCTACAGGTTCAATAGGGCGCCAAGCACTTGAAGTAATAGAAAAACTTAATGACAAATTTGAAATAATAGCCTTAACGGCAGGAAATAATACGGAACTTTTAAACTGCCAGATAAGTAAATTTAAACCCAAATATGCTTATGCAGCTGATATTAATGCAATAAAAGGAGCTTTACCTCTAAGCCTGGAAGAAATTTGTTCAAATAAAGAAAATGATATAATTCTGGTAGCTGTATCCGGCAAAATCGGACTAAAACCCACACTAACAGCTATTGAAAATGGCATAAACATCGCACTTGCAAACAAAGAAACCCTTGTTATGGCTGGTGACATTGTAATGAAAAAGGCAAAAGAAAATGGCGTTAAAATTATACCTGTTGATAGCGAACACTGCGCTATACATCAGTGCATAAAAGATATTTCACAGGTTGATAAACTTATAATTACAGCATCTGGCGGACCATTTTTAAGAAAATCCATAGACGACATGAAAAATGCAACAGTAGAAGAAACTCTAGCTCATCCCAGATGGCACATGGGGCGCAAAATTACTGTTGACAGTGCAACGTTGATGAACAAAGGTCTGGAAGTCATTGAAGCCCACCATTTGTTTGGAATGGATTATAACAGTATTGAAGTTGTCGTTCATCCTCAAAGTATAGTACATTCAGCTATAGAATATGTTGACGGCAGCGTAATTGCACAGCTCGGGCTGCCAAGCATGCATATACCTATACAGTATGCAATTACATATCCAGAACGATACAACGGTATAAAATCAAAAAGCTTTAGCTTCTCTGAAATAGCAAGACTTGATTTTGAAAAACCAGACATGCATAAATTTAAGGCTTTAGAATTAGCATATAATGCAGGTAAACAGGGAGGTTCTTCTACTGTATGTCTCAATGCTGCGAATGAGGAGGCTGTCTTTGCTTTTTTAAACGGTAAAATAAAGCTTTTCGATATCATAAATACTGTTGAAACAATGATGGAAAAACATAAAGTTGTTCAAAGCCCTAATATCGACGAAATTTTTGATATAGATAATGAAGTAAGAACAAAAAGCAGGGAGTTATTTTTACAATTAAGATGAGTATTGAAAAAGTAAGAGAATATTTTAAGCAATATAATATACAAAATAGAATTCTTGAATTTGAAGTTTCGAGCGCAACCGTAGAACTCGCAGCCAGAGCTCTTAATGTAGAACCAGCCAGAATTGCGAAAACTCTTTCATTCAAACAAAATGATGAATGCGTGCTTATTGTTTGTGCTGGTGATGTAAGAATAGATAATAAAAAATACAAAGAACTTTTCCACACAAAAGCAAGAATGCTAACGCCTGATGAAGTCCAAGAAAACACAGGACATGCAATTGGTGGTGTCTGCCCGTTTGGCATAGATAATAGTATAAAAGTATATACTGATGAGTCATTAAAGCGTTTTAAGACTATTTTTCCGGCTTGCGGCAGCTGTAATTCTGCTATAGAACTAAGCTGCGACGAATTATATCAGTACTCAAATAGTCTGGGCTGGATTAATGTATGCAGCTAAAATCTTTTAATACCGCTAAAACCCTGCTGAAATCCTCTGCTCTGGAATCTGCGGTTAAAGAAATCCTCAATCTTGCACTCCCCTCCGGTACTGTAGGAGGTCTAATTGCAGGTATGTAAAAACCCTCTGATTTTAATTTCTCAGCTGCAAGCATCGCGTTTTCATTAGAACCTATTACTATAGGTATTATGTGAGATGAAGATACTGTTTTAATATCTGCATGCTCAAGAATTTGAAAGGCATTCACAACAAGCCTCTCAAGCTTTTCTTTCTGATTTAGCAAATAATCCCGTTTTTCAGTTAAAATCCAGTTTGACCAGGCAATATTAAGAGGAGGTATTGAAGTTGAAAAAATAAACGAACGTGCCGTATTTATTAAATAGGATATAATTTCACTGCTTGATACGCAAAAAGCCCCAAATGATCCTATAGCCTTGCCAAAAGTTGCCGTAATAATATCAACCTCTTTATTTCCGTCTGATAAACCAGCCAAACTATTCCCGTAGCAGGAAAATGCATGCGCCTCATCCAGCATAAGCAAACAGTTATATTTTTTCTTAAGTTCTATTAATCTTTCTAAATCTGCTATATCTCCATCCATGCTAAATACAGATTCAGAAACTATAACAGCCTTCCGGTAATCGCTGCGTTTATTTTTCAACATACTTTCAAGATTATCATAATCCAAATGCTTATAGCGATAAAAATCCCCTCTTGCAAGCCTCATCCCGTCTATAATGCTTGCATGGTTCAATTTATCCGAAAACACAACATCTCCTCTATCTATCAGAGCTGAAATAACTCCTAGATTACACTGATATCCAGTATTAAAAATTAATGCGCTTTCTTTAGAAAAAATTTCTGCCAGAGTCTTTTCAAGTTGTTTAAATTCCGGTGAACTTCCTGTTAATAGACGTGCTGATGCCGAAGACAGTGGATAATCTGCTTTTGCCAGAAATTCTTCTGCCAGAAGTCTTTTAGTACTTATTCCCAGATAATCATTTGAAGCAAAATTTATATACTCCCGTCCGTCAATAACAATCAACCTGTCAGACTTTGATTCTATATTAGGAATTTCCCTAAACAGACCTTTAATTTTTAAATTATTCAAGCTTAGCATTGTTATTGTTTAATATATCCTTTGCTTTTTCCAGCTGTACATCTTTTTTGCTATCTATAAGAAAATCAAACTCGTTTCCGACTTCAACATCCGGTTTTATACCAAGTTTATTGATATCAGTTCCATTAGGAGTTAGGTACCTTGCTATAGTAACATTCAAGCCGGTTTCATTGGGCAGCGGCACAACCTTCTGAACAAGCCCTTTTCCAAACGTTTTTCTTCCTACTAAAGTTGCTCTGTGATAATCCTTTAACGCTCCGGAAAGGATTTCACTGGCACTTGCGCTTGCACCATTAACTAGTACTACAATAGGCTTATTAAAAGGAAAATGTTCATTTTGAGCTTTTATTGATTTTTTATAACCATTTCTATATATGATATCTACTATTGTGCCATTATTAATAAACATGTCAGCAATAAAAACCGCGTTATCCAGAAGTCCGCCCGTATTTCCACGCAAATCTAAAATTAGAGAATCTGTGTTTTTTGTATTTTCAAGGGCTTCTAAAAACTCGTTTGGTGTAGTTCCGCTCATAAAGCTGATTATTTGAATATATCCAATATGGTTATCTACAACTGAACTCTTTACGGTTTTTATTTTAATTTCTTTTCTTTTAATCTTTTTTGTAATCTTTTTTCCGTTTCTTAAAACAGTAATTTCTACGACACTATTTTCCGGACCTCTTACCAATGCAGCAACATCAGAAACATTCATACCGTTAATTTCTTTCCCGTTAACAGCAGTGATTATATCCCCCTGCTTAAGTTGAGCAAATTCTGCTGGAGTTGACGGCATAACATTAAAGATTTCTATTTTACCGGAATTAGAATAAATATTAACACCAATACCGTAAATTTTTGATGTTATTGAAGTGGTTAAATCTTCAAAATCTTTTTTTGTCATAAAACGGGTATATGGTTCATCCAGACTTGCTATCATTGTATCTATAGCAACTCTGGCATCTTCATCTGTTTTTATTTTACCTTGATAATGTTCTTTCCACCTTGCCCAATCTTGATGATTTAAACTGGGTTCATAATATTCTTTGCTAATTACACGCCATGTTTTTTCAAAAAGCTTTTGTGGGGCAATTTCTTCACTATTGACTATAGCTTGTTTTGTAAAATAAGCATTTGTTCTGGTAAAGGTAGATAGAAATACCTTATTAAAAATTACTAATATTAATATCGATAAGACAAAAATTAAAACTTGTTTTTTCTTCATAAAACAATTTAACACCAAGCACAATATCTAATCAATATACTCATGATGCACCCGCATGCTTATTCAAATTTCTTTATTGATTTTTAAAGCCGGGAGAAGTTAGCGGCAAATTCTTATATCCTTCATTTGCATATACGGTCTTTTTTATATATTTATTAGTATTTGCGCCTTTTTCAAGCAGTTGTTTTAAAACATTTTCTCTTGTTACAAGTGCGGAGTCTAAATTATTTGATTCCGGATACTTTTTTAAAATTTCAGACCAGACAACAGCCTCCATCGTCCATGCATATGTTTCTTCACTCAAAGAGTTGTATTCATCTTGATGGATTGCTTCATGTGCAAGCAATGCTGCTAATGCCCCCGGAGGAGCATATTGATGTTTCGGGTTTATATATATATACAATTTGCCTTTCTTTTTCCAGCCGATTGCATCAAAACTTGAATAGGCTTCATTTATTTCTGAGAGGTCTTTAAACATTATCTTTACAGGATATTGTGTAACATTATAACCGAGAATTGCTTTTCTTGAGAATTCGCCGGAGGTACCGCGTAACATATCTAATGCTACATGGAATATTTGTTCATCAGAAACTTTTTTGTATTCGTCTGAAATACTATCAATATATTCTTGTGTGTATTTATCCGGTAATTTAACATTACTTGGTACAGGTTCATAGCTTTTTGCCATTGCACTGCAAGAAAGAACTCCCAATATAGTGATTAAGCTTATTAAATATTTCATACAACTATCCTCTATTCAATAATATTATAATATACTTTTACTTTAACAAAAGTCAAAATATAATTTAAATATACAATTTAGCAAAATCTAAATCACTTTTTATAGTTATTTTGATATTCGTATAACTTCCGTTTACAATATATACAGGAACTCCGAGATATTCAAGCATTGAGCAGTCATCTGTAAAATTTCCATCTTTAAGTTTTTCATGTGCATCTTTTATAATTGAAGTTTTAAACCCTTGCGGAGTTTGCGTGTTATAGAGTTTTGAACGGTCTATTGTCCTTATAATCCGTCCATTTTCATCTACTTCCTTAATAGTGTCGGTAGTTTTAGTCATAACTGAAACAGCACCTTTATCAAGAACAGCTTCCAGAGTATAAGCAATTGTGTCTTTTTTGATTAACGGTCTTGCTCCGTCATGAATTAGGACATAGTCATTTTTAATAACTTGAAGAGCATTATAAACAGACTTTTGTCTGGTATTTCCGCCTTCTATAATTCTGATTTTTGGATTTTTAAAAAGTTCCTCTAATGTTTCTATAATAGAAATATTCGCTGAAATTATTATTTCGTCAATCTCTTCAAAATCCAAAAACTTGGAAACAGTTTCCTCGATTACCGTTTTATCCTTAAGTTTGGCAAGCAGCTTATTCTCTCCGCCGTAGCGGGAAGAAGTCCCCCCTGCAGTTATTATTATTGAAAATTTGTTCATACATCCTCCTTAAAATGGTTAAAAAGACCTAATTCATCATAAGTTTTATATTTTTTACCTTCAATTTCCAGAATACAATCTGACCTTTCAATAACTTCTCCTATAATATTGTATTCTGTCTTGATTTCTTTTAAAAATTCTTTTGGCAGAGCCGCAACGAGCTTATAATCTTCTGCCCCGAACATACCTTCTATATACCTGGCACTGATTGTAACTCCGCTTGCTTGAGCGATTTTGAATAAAGCATCTGCTAATCCGTCAGAAGTGTCCATCATAGCATAATCTTCCTTAATTTTTTCAGATATTTCAAACGCGAATTCTTCTTCAAGCTCCGGTTCTAAATGCGCTTTGATTAAATCCTTACGATTGCCGCCATGCATTAATTCCTCAAGTCCTAATGAACTTTCACCGAATTTGCCTTTAGATATAATAACATACCCGGGCTTTGCCGATTTTCTTGAAGAAATTTTTCTTCCTTTATCAGAACCGATAGCAGTAATTGAGATAAAAACTTTGTCCGCTCCTGTTATATCGCCTCCTATAATTTCAGCCCCACGAAGCGCAGATTTAGCACCTTTATAAAATTCTTCTACAAAATTGTTGTTAGTATCTGCTGGCAGAGATAGAGCTATAGTAATATAAACAGGCTTTGCACCGGAAGCTAAAATATCGCTTATATTAACAGTTACGGCTTTATAGCCGAGCTGGTACGGGGTACACCAATTAAGCTTGAAATGAACATCCTCAACTAGATTATCCTGCGTAACAACAATACCCAAATCTTTAAGGTAGGCGCAATCATCACCTAAAAATCCATTTTCCGTTTGTTTTTTTATAATCTCAATAAAATCAAGTTCTTTCATCATGCTAAGTTTAGCATAAAATTAAGCTGAATATAATTCATCGATGTACAAAAACCAAAAACGTTTTTGATACTTTAGTCTACCGTTTAATATAATTTTCGACAATATTATTGTTTTATGTATTCAATAAAACTTCTATGATAGAATTTAAATATGTTCCGAAATAGTTTAACCTTTAAATTTGGTAAAACAATAGGTTTCTTTTATTTGATTTGTGCAATCGCAGGCATTTTTACAATTGCACTTGAAAAAGTATATTATTTTATCAAACAAACGGTAACACCGGATTACGGTCTTTCCTTCGTTATAATTATCTTTTTAAACGCATTTGTAATATTTGCGGTTAATTTCTTTGTAGTAGAAATTATTCTTTTTATTATAGATTGTTTTAATATAAAAAAGCTTATTAGCAGCAGCCCTAAAAATGGGTTGAGTTTACTTCGACAAAGTTTTGATTACCTATTATTTTCAATTTCAATTTTTGTGCCAATAGGGTATATATGCGCGATTTTACCCAATATCATTAATAAATAGAATCGTATGGTAAGTAGGATAGGCTTTAGTCTATCACATATTTATTTTCCAAATACAAAATAGTTCTAATCTACTTATGCTGGCAAGGTAGACTAAAGTCTACCCTTGCTTAGCGCATTTTTCTCAATTAATATGAAAAGGGACAGAGACTTAGTCTACCC
>CALVAO010000014.1 GCA_944325515.1 Candidatus Gastranaerophilales bacterium
TCTCTGACATTATTTGGAAAGTTTTATTTGATGATTAATTGTAAATTTTTCGTTACAATCAAGAGAAATATCTACTGAAACTATGCCTTGCTTTTTATGCTTATTTTTTACCGGACAAGTGTGCGCCCTCTCACTGCGGGAGAGGAAATTTGTATCCCTTGCGCATATTTTATTAAGCTAGAATGGAAAAACGCTCTATAAACTGGCATTCTAAGACAGATTCCTATTCTTAGCAGAATTAACAATAACTTGTCATCACTATTTTGTGGTATTATAAAAGCAATAGAGGAGAAATACTATGATTAAATCAATTATTTTGGGTGCAGGGAAAGGCACAAGAATGAAGTCTGAAACACCTAAAGTTTTGCATACAATTTTTGATAAAGCACTTTTAGGATATGTTATAGAGGCAGTTAATGCAACTAATTTAGTTGATGAAAATTATATTATTGTCGGGCACCAGGCAGAAGAAGTTGAAAATTATGTAAAAACTAATTATGAAAATTCTAAGTGTATTCTGCAAAATCCTCAATTAGGTACAGGGCATGCCGTCAGCATGGCACTGCCTTTTCTTAAAGACTTTGATGATGATGTTGTTATTTTATGCGGTGATACTCCATTGATTACAGCTGAAACATTAAAGGAGTTTATTGAGTATCATAAATCTGGAAATTCTGATATTACTGTAATGAGCGCTATTTTTGAAAATCCTGCTAATTATGGTCGAATTATAAGAAACTCAGATAACACGCTTAATTCAATCATAGAGGAAAAAGATGCTACTGCAGAACAGAAATCTGTAAACGAAATCAATGCCGGCATTTATTGTGTTAACTGGGGCAAAATTAAAACAGCCTTTTCCGAATTAAAAACAAATAATGCACAGGGGGAATACTATTTAACAGATATTATTAAATGGGGTAACGAAAATAAACTTAGAGTGAATGCATACACCTTAAAAAATAATGAAGAAATCTTCGGTATAAATTCTAAAGCAAATCTGGCAGAAGCTTACAAGCTCTTAAACAACAGAGTAATAAATAAACACCTTACTAATGGGGTTACTATAATTGATCCTTCCACAACCTGGATTAGTCCGGAAACAGAAATCGGATCAGATACTGTCATTTACCCATCCTGCTATATAAACGGAAGAAATAAGATTGGTTCCCACTGTAAAATAGGACCGTTTGCACATCTTAGAGGTGATGTCATACTGGAAGATTATGTTAAAATCGGGAATTTTGTTGAAGTTAAGAAAACAACAATTAAATCTCATACAAATGCCTGTCATTTGACATATTTAGGCGACAGCGAAATTGGGACAAATGTAAATATTGGTGCCGGAACAATTACAGCAAATTATAATCCGCTTACAAAAGTTAAAAGTAAAACAATAATTAAAGATAATGTAAAAATTGGTTCAAACTCGGTACTGGTAGCGCCTGTTACAATAGAAGAAGGTGCAAATGTAGGAGCTGTCGGAGTTATTACTAAAAATATTCCCAGCTGGGCATTAGCGATAACACGCTCACCTCTTAAGATTGTTGAAAATTGGGTAAGCAGAGCTCTAAAATAAGATTAATCCGTAAAACGGTACTTCAATAACGCCCATATAGCATGCACACCGTCTTTCCAGGTAATTTTTTTACCTTCAGCAGTTTTACGAGCATTATACGAAATAGGGACTTCCATAAAACGAGCATTCTTTTTAAGCACTTTAGCCGTAATTTCGGGTTCAAAATCAAAACGATTTGATTTTATTGTAATATCACGGATAAAATCACTGCGAAAAGCCTTATAACAGGTTTCCATATCTGTAAGATATGTTCCGTAGAGTACACGGGTTAAATATGTAAGCGTTATATTAGCAAGATAACTTAATAACAGGAATTTACCATTGTTTCTTGTGTCTGCTAAGCGTGAGCCGTAAACAACATCCGCAGAATTCGTTGCAATTAAATTCACAAGAGGTTTATAGTCCGCTGGATTGTATTCTAAATCTGCATCTTGAATTATAATAATATCTCCTGTTGCTTGACAGAATCCGGTCCTCAATGCGGCTCCTTTCCCCATATTTCTGCTGTGATAAAAGACCTTATAGGGAAGTGTCGGATACAATTCTTTAGTACCGTCCGTAGAATCATCGTCAACAAGAATAATTTCTTTTTCCAAACCAAAATCCACAGCCTCAACCTGCTTTAAAATTTCAAGTAACGAATCTTTTTCATTATAGACAGGTATTAAAATTGATACTTTATTCAAAACACTCTCCTCTGCTATCCTATTATCAATGTATTTATTAATACACCCCTTTGCCAAAATACTAAATTTATTATATCATATAATAAACAGAAGAGGGTTAAATGACTTTAGAGAATTTTATTTACGAATCTGTTTCAGAAATCCTAAACGGCGAGTATGAAAAAGTAAGAGAGAGGATTGAAAAACATAAAGAGATTTATCTTGATGACACGGCAATCTGTTTCTGTCTGCTTGCCTTTGCAGCTTTTATCAAAAAGGATAATAACAGCTTTTACCAGTTTATGAATGATGCATCATTTCTGGTCGAACAAACAAAAGATGTTATTACGCAAATTTTGCATGAAATGGTTCTGGGGTACATAAATTTCAGCGAGAAAAATACAAATTTATATGCAATTAACTATAATAAGGCGCGAAAGTTATCCATAAAAAATCAAAAAACTGATTTTTTTGAAAAACTTAATGCTCTGTTAAAATGCCCGCCGATAAGCCACTACAACCTGCACAATCAGACAAAAGACCCTCTTATAGCTCTTGTAAACATAGGGCAGGCGGTTGCAGCAGAAAAAGACATAGATTTACTGATTAAGACCATTGCGGAAGAAACTAAAACTGCGATGAATGCTGACAGATGCACAATATATCTATATGACAAAGAAAATAATGAGCTTTATTCAAAAGTAGCAACAGGTCTTGATACAAAAGAGCTGCGGATTCCAGCAGATAAAGGGCTTGCAGGGCATGTTCTCAAAACAGGAGAAACTATTAACATAAAAGATGCATATAGCGATTCTAGATTTAATCCGGATGTTGATAAAAAAACAGGATACAGAACAAAAACAATATTGTGCATGCCTATAAAGAATTTTAACCAGGAAATTATAGGTGTATTTCAAGTTCTAAATAAGTTTGATGAATACTTTACTCCGGATGATGAGGATCTCTTGATTGCAATAGCATCAAGCGCAGGGATTTCTCTGGAAAATGCCCGATTATTTGAAAGACAAAGAAAACTTCTGGAAGAACAAAAAATTGTCTTGGATAGTTTTATTGAAACTCTTGCAACATCTATCGATGCAAGGGATAAGATAACAGCAGGTCACTCGTCCAGAGTTAAAATGTTTGCAACACTTATTGCTCAAGAATTCGGAATGGAACAAAATGATATTTATATTCTAGAAAAAGCAGCAGCATTGCATGATATAGGCAAGATAGGAATCAGAGATTCTGTTCTGCAAAAAGAAGGCAAATTAACGCCGGAGGAATACAAGCATATTCAAGAACATGTTGAAATAACACATCATATTCTGGAAAAAATCCACATGTCAAAAGATTTTCAACAAATAACAGAAATTGCCTGTTCACATCATGAAAAATATGACGGTTCCGGTTATTACAGACATCTAAAAGGTGAAGAAATTCCTTTTGGAGGCAGAATACTTGCTGTTTCAGATGTTTTTGACGCAATAACCTCAAAACGCCACTACCGTGATAAAATGCCGATAGAAAAAGTTATTGATATAATTAAAAATGGAGCAGGCACACACTTTGACCCAAATGTTGTAGATAAATTTCTGGCAATAAAACTCAATAAAATCGTCGGTGTATTTGTAACAGAAACACATATGACAATTGATAAAGAAGATTTAAAAACATTAGAAAAATATAACCTACTTGATTTATATTACTCAATAGTAAATAATTGTAGTAATAAGTTGTTAGAAGTGTTTAATAAATATTATGTAGGCATAGATTTAGAGCATGAATAAGGTTTTTATAATAACAGTATTAATATTATCTTCAATCACCGCATCCTATGCGGCAGACAACGCTGCTGTTAAACCGCTTAAAATAAAAGCTGAAACGAATTCGGCGAATATGGATATGGTAGTTAAAGATAATTTTATTAAAGCTAAATATGCATCTGCAGAAAACCGATTTGCCCAGAGTAATGTTAAAGCTTCATATGATGATTTTAATGATTTAATCCAAAGAACTGCGCATGATGATTACGTATTTTTGGTTTATGCAGGGAAAATGGCTGAATACGGTTTTTTTGACCTGTCTGCTGCCCTCATAAAAAAACTTGATGCCAATGGTTTTACAAAACCATATAGCGAAGATATAAAAAAATTCTATTATCCATCCGGAATGGTTGCTCAAAAGGATTTAATATATCTTGCAGATGCATATTCCAACATAATGTATAATAATATGGCAATTGAAACTACATCGGAGCTTTTGAACAATAGTCAGACTTCTGACAGTGATTATAAAAACTACTTGATAGCTCTGGGGTATTATAAATCAAACAACTTAAATCAAGCCTTAAAATATATAGATTATGCCTTGAAACAAAATGATAACAACTGTATTAATTATCTATCATTAAAGGCTAAAATACTGGCTGATATGAATAAAACAAAACAAGCCTTAAAGCTTTTGGATAAGATAAAAAAAGTACAGTTCAATACAGTAGATTTTCAGACAAAAATCTGTGCCATAGAAGAATACATTTTGTATAAAACTTCAAAAGATGCACCTTTACAGGATTATCATCTAGCCTACTACTATCATCTGCAGGGGAAAAGCCTTCTGGCAACGAAAGTGCTGCAGTCTGCAGTACTACAAGCAAAACAATATAGCCCTTTAATATTTTCACTTCTTGGCAAAATCTACTACGAAAATGACGAACCGCTAAAGGCAATGGAATTTGCAGGACGTGCATACAAAGAAGATAACGATAACTATATTGCAGCCATTACTCTTGCTGACTTAAACTATGATAACAGAAATTACAAAGAAGCTTTAAAATACTATAAGAAAGCAAGAAAACTAACCAGAGATGCCGAGCCTTCGATAGGACTTGCAAATACTTATCTGGCACTGGAAAATGATAAAAAATCTAAAAAAATGTATGAAAAATTACTAAAGAAATATAATAATGATGAAGAACTACTGGTTGACTCGCTTAAAGTTTTCCCTCAAAATTCAGATTACTACCTGCCAAGAGCCGTTTCTATGGATATAACAAACAATGATTTATGGCTGGGACTTGCTAATTTGGCAATAAGAGATAAAAATTTTAATATGGCAGCCACTTATCTAAACAATTCTTATTATATTGACTCTAATAATTTTAAATATTATTATTATCTAAGCTTAGTTTTAAGAGCAAAAGGGGATATTGAACTTGCTAATCAATCTTTAATAAGGTGCTCTAGACTAAATTCAGATTATGCAGCAGATGTAAATCCGGGACATAGTATTTATGAAGAATAATATCTTAATAATTGAAGACCATGAATTAACACGCTTCGGACTAAAAACAGCATTTGAAGTGTGTGATTTTATTGACAAAATCTATGAGGCAGAATCTGCTGAAAAAGGTATCGAAATTGCTTCTGCTCAAGATATAAATTTAATCATTATGGATCTGGGGCTTCCTTGTATGAACGGGATTGATGCCACTAAAAAAATTAAAGCTTTAAACAAAGACATTAAAATAGTAATTTTAACATCACATAATGATGATTCGGAAGTAATAAACAGTTTAAAAGCCGGAGCGAATGCTTATTGTTCCAAAGAAATTAATCCGAAACGTTTAATACAGGTTGTGCAGTCAGTTCTTGACGGGGCGGCGTGGTTTGATCCTTCTATTTCACATATAGTTTTAGAAGCTGCAACAAAAGCACAGGGTAATGAACCTGTTAAGCCGGAAAAAAACTACGGACTAACAAGCCGTGAAGCTCAGATTTTAAAACTTATAACAGAAGGTTACAGCAACATCGAAATTGCCAAAGAACTTTTTGTAAGTATAAACACAACAAAAGCTCATGTGGCAAGCATATTGCAAAAATTGGAAGTAGATGATAGACTACAAGCAGCATTAAAAGCTTTAAAGGAGAAAATAGTATAAATGGGCGGACTCGCTTCTATATTAGTAGTAGATGACAATCCAAAATATCTTTCAGATGCGCTTCCAATGTATGGATATGATGTTACCGTGGCAAAAGACGGGCTTGAAGCACTAAAAGTTTTGGACAGCAAAGATGGTGCTTTTGATTTAATACTGCTTGATGTAATGATGCCTAATATGGATGGCTGGGATACATTAAAAGCCATAAGAAATAATAAAAAGATTAAATATATCCCCGTAATTATGATTACAGCAGTAAGTGAAGAGCAGAAAGTTGTTTCTGGATTAAAAATAGGTGCTGATGATTACATTGTAAAACCTTTTATTCTGCCGAATTTGCTTGCCAGAATTGAAGCAGTGCTACGCAGATGCCAGTGGCAGAAAGAAGCTCAATCTACGAAAGAAAAGACTTTAAATAAAAATGTTAACATCGATGCATTGACTCCAAAAGAAAAGGAAGTTCTTGCCTTCGTCGCTAAAGGTGCAAGCAATCAAGAAATTGCAGATAAACTCTTTGTAAGAGATGTTACAGTAAAGACACATTTAAATAGTATTTTTAAAAAACTAAAAGTTACAAACAGAACACAGGCTGTTCTGCTTGCTATGCAGATGAACTTAATCAGTTAGGAGATAATATGTTATCAAAAGAAGAATTAACAAATTTAATATTAACGGATATTGATGCTTTTAATGCAGAACTAGCAGGGACAAAGGAGGGCGTTGATTTAAGCGAAACGGATTTTTCTAATTCCAATCTGGAAGGAGCAGAATTTGTTAATGTAGATTTAACATCATCTTCTTTTGCAGATTCTCACTTAACAGGCGTAAAATTTGAAGCCTGTGATTTGACATCCGTTGATTTTACCAGAGCTAATTTGGTTGAATGTTCGTTTGACGGCTCAATCCTTAATGGCACTGACTTCAGCTATTCTAAAGCTGATTATTGTAATTTCTCGGAAGCAGACCTTGCCGGCTCTGTATTTCAAGGCGCAGACCTGTCCAATTCAGATTTGTCATCTGCAGAAAACTTGAGTGCATGCCGATTTGATGAAGAAACTGTATGGCCGGATAATGAATATTTGCCGGAAGAATTTGACTCGCAGTATGCTTCTGACCTATCTTCGCTTCAAGATGAGGATGATTATCAGCAGTCCGATTATTAATTGTTACAATAAATTTACATATATACTTGTAAAATAAAACCTTTTAAGGTACACTTTTATTACACTGGTAGAAAGAAGGAAATAGAATTATGTCAAAACAATGTGAAGTATGCGGTAAAAAGCCTTTAAAAGCAGCAAAATTAACATTTTCTCATAAACAAATTGTAAAAAGACAAACTCCAAATTTACAAGAAATAAGAGTTAATGTAAACGGTCAAGCAAAAAAAATGACAGTATGTACTTCTTGCTTAAAAGCCGGTAAAGTACAAAAGGCTGTTTAATACTAAGTTAAAATTTAAACAAAAGCCGCAGAGTAAATAAATACTCTGCGGCTTTTGTTAAGTTTTGTAACAAAATTTTATCTTTGTGAAATTCATTACTTTTTAAATACTTTTTATATATGTAAGATGAAAACAATAAGGAGCCAAAATCATGTCAACTAATATTAATGCAAATGTTCTAAAAAACTTTATAGTAGATACTATAGGTTCTACAAAATTAACTGCTTCTCAAGCTCAGAAGTATGATATTGATGCCGATAAATATACAGAGGCTAATAAAGATGAAAATACATATCTTGAACTCGATGAAATATTAGAAGATTCAGATTTGTATGAACAGTTTGCAACAATGTATGTTGAAGAACAAGATAAAGAAGCGTCTGTAGACGCAGAGAAAGAGAAAGAAGAAGAGGCTAAAGTAAAAGAGAAAAATGAGAGCGGAGTATAAGAAAATAATTTTAATAAGGTAATTTATACGGGACCACGGTCCCGTTTTTTATTACTTAAACCAAATTTTACTAGGCGTAACACATCAGTAGCACAGTGTAAGTTATACGGTCCACACAAAAGCTATATTATCCTTCAAAATTATTTGTTATAGTGTGAATATACTCGAGTATTTGAGAGAAATACGCAAGATCTGAATCACCATTCAATATAATATCAGCTTCTGCCCTATATGGTTTTACATACTTTTCACCGGCACCCAGTATGTATTCCCAATGTTTTTTAGCATTCTCTAAATCTTGATTGCGTTCAGTGTAAGCCCGTTTTAAGAATCTGTCACGTCTTATATCTAAATCCGTTTCTATATAAACTTTTATATCATATATATCTTTGTTATCACCGTACATAGAAGCCATACCTTCCACAACTACAATCTTATTTGAAGGTATGTGCTTTGCCTTAGGAACAGAAACTCCGGTTCCATTGAGTAAATACTCCGGAGAATAAATATCTTCACCATTTGAAATTTTTTCTAAATCTTCTTTCAAGACTTCCAGCTGAAAATTATTAGGTGAATCCACATCATAACCATTGTCGCGCAGATTATCAAATGTGCCGTATTCTTTAATAAGTTCTGATATATCATTAAAGTAGTTATCAGTCGTTAATATTGTTACAGGCATATTAAAACGATTTATAACATTTTGAATTTCTCTGCAAATCGTTGATTTACCAGATGCAGATTCGCCTGTAATACCTATCATTATTCTTTTTGATGGATTTTGTATAAGCCTTCTAGAGAACTTTTGAATAAAATCATACCGAACCTCAATAAAAATCGGTTCGGCAGCTTTGTTATCATATGATAAGACTTGTTTAAATTTTGATTGCAGATAAAACGCGAGAAGTTCACGTCCCGTTTTCTGATTAAAATCCGGTTTCATAATTTTATCAGAGGCGGTCAATTCTTTTTCTATTAAGTGGGAAAACCCTGTTTTATCTTCTTCTGTCATATTTTTCTTCCGATATTCTTAGATTATACAACGAAAAAATTAAGACTCAAATAATTCACTAATTTTTTCTGCTATATCTCTGGGGTCAATTTCTTGTGTAATTTTATTGATATCTTGAGCCATTTGATACAATTTTGCAGCCTCTACTTTATCACCTATTATAGAAATCGCACGTGCAAGGTTAAAATGAGCAAGTGCGTAGTTTGGATTCGCATCTACAGCCTTTTTGAATAGCTCTATCGCTTTATTAACCCTGCCTAAATCATCAAGATAGATTACTCCAAGGTTATTATATGCAATATCATATTTATCATTATACTTAATAGCAAGCTCATAAGACTTAATAGCTTCTTCACTATCGCCTTTACCCCAGTATAGAAATCCTAGATTACAATGAATCTTTGCATTATGCGGCTGAAGTTCGAGAGCTTGTCTATATACAGCAAGTGCGTTATTATAATCTTCTTTGTCATAAAATGCACTGCCTAAATTTACGTAAATATCAATATCTTCCGGAGTTAAGACATACGCAGTTTGATATGCAGAGATTGCAGCATCCGGGTCTGATTTGTTCTCTTGATATACAAACCCCATTGTCTGCGCAATAACACTTGTCCATGATTTATTGGGATTAAGAGTTATTGCTGTTTGATAATTTGAAATAGCAGCATCAAACTCGCCTTTTATATAGTAAATATTAGCTAGATTGGAATACAAATCCGGCATGTTAGGAGCCATTGCAATAAGCTTATTGTATATATCTATAGCCTGGTTATAATCTCCCTGTTCTTCATATGCTCTGCATAAATGCCTATAAGCAGCTATATTGAAAGAATCCAGCCATATAGCCATTTTATATTCTGTAATTGCATCCTCAAAATAACCTGTAGATAAATATATATCTCCCAGAACACAATAGAGAGGAGCAAACCCAGGGGCTGTATCTATTGCTTTTTTATATAAATCAATCGCTTTATCAAAATCTTTTACTTGTATTGCATAAAAACCTTTTACAAACAGAGGCAAAAATCTCAAATATAAAATGTTTTTTATAATATTTTCTCTTGCATTCTTATCGAAAGGTGCAAGAACTATTGAGATAAATTTTTCATATAAAGCCTTAAATTTAGTATGGAAATTCTTAAAAGAAGATGCATCATACAATTTATACAGCAGATAGTGAGCACTTGAAGAAGAAAATTTTGAACAAATAATTGCAGCCTCTGCAGCATCTATTGCATCAGTAAAATGAGCCTTTTTGACAAAAGTTTCCGCCAGCATATAATAGGCATCATAATAATTATTTTTCTTTTCCAGAGCCATTGTAAAATAGTTTATAGCCTTATCTAAATCCCCTTTATAGTAAAAGGCAGTGCCTATCTTATAATATATCTCATAAGAATCAATAAGGGATTCCATCGCCAGCTGGTATTCAGTAATTGCCTCATCAATATATTGTCCTGCATTAAAAATATCAAGATGCCATTTGACATATAAATCGCCAAGCCTTACATGTAATTCTGGATTTGTTGGATCTTTCTGCAAATCCAGACGGCAGCGTTCTATCTGGTCAAACATTTTATTTCTTGAATTATTTCCATGCTTAGCATCATTTTCAATTAACTTTTTCATTTTTATTCCTAGTCAAAATTATTACTATATAAATACATGTAATACAACAGGTTCTGACGATCCTCTTCTGTCATATTTGAATACACTGCGGTATATTCATTGTCATACACAGGATCAACTTCTGAAATAGTTCCTCTAAAATTTATTGTACCATAAGATTTTGGAAAAACTATCTCACAATCATAAGCTTCACCTACTTGAAAAGTTCTATCACTGTAAAATTTTACGAACTCTGTCGATAATATAAATGTTCTAAACTTATTAACTTCCCCGTCAATTTGAATATTGAGAGTTTCCATTGCATTGACAACCGGTATTTCATTATTTGGAGTTAATTTCATTGCATTATAATCAAGTTCTACGGAAAATTCATCTTCCAACGGAGAAGAAATGACAACAGTATTGAAATCAACTGTACCCAATTTTGAAAAAACTTTTGCTGTTAAAGGACAGCCAACAGCCAGATATTCAATATATCTCATAAAATACTGCGGTAAATCAATTACCAGTCTGTCATCAAAAACAGTATTTATAACACAAGCTATCTCTACTAAATTACCGTCTTTTTCAAAATATATATTTACTTTCTGTCCAGATTTTAATAAATCCATATTAAATATTATATATTAACAGCACTTAATAAACAACAACAATTAACTACTTTAAACAGACTATCTTTAGTATGGCAATTTTTCTATAAAATCCGGAACCTTTGTATTATCTTCGGGCACATCTTTCTGCCTGTAAGATTTTTCGGTATAAGAAATCCAATTAAACAACAAAACAGAGCTTGGTTTATCAATAATACCATTAATAATGCTTCTGAATTCTTTAGTATTTTTAACAGGCAGAGGCGGCAGCATGTCGAAATCCTCCGGCAAAATATTATATTTACTATCCTCACCTGTCAGCATAACCATTAGCTTATTCCAGGAGAAATCACCAAAGGCACCAAGACCGGAAACAATCTCATCTGAAAGTCTGCCAAGAACTACTAATTTCGCATAATCGGTCGATGTATTATAGAAACCTTTTATAAATAAAGTCATTAAAGGACCTTGTGATTGCAGCATCTTTATATTAGCAATGCCATCCTTTAAGGAGATATCACCGCGCAAGTATTTAAACAGACCGGTATCTTTTAATATTATTGCCCTTGTCACAACACTTAAAGATGTTCTGAGCATATTATCCGCAATAACATTTTGTGCATATAAAAGATGTTCCAGTTTACCAAGAGTCCCCATTCTGCCGTTATGCACGATAAATTTTATATCTCCATTTAAAGATTCTTTTGAGCTTAAATTGCCGGATAAGTTTGTATCAAAATCCATAACTCCGCTCACAGTATCCTTTTTTAAGGAAATAATATCAAAAATCGGTGCAGCACTTACACCTCGCGCCTGCATATCAGTTTTAAAATGTTCATCTTTTAAATTAAAATCCAAACTGCCTGCAAGCTTCCCATTAAACATTTCTGAAGAAATGTTCTTTAACATTAGAACATTATCTTTCATTTTAAAATCTGCGGTGACCGCATCCATATGAAGAGGTGAACCATATATTGAAGCTAACGCTTTTTCTGCATAAAACTTGCCTTCATTTATACGAACGGGATATAGCTTCAAAACCGGACTGTCTTTATACATAAGTAAAGTATCAGTATTAATATATTTTGATTTTATACTTATATTCTTTACAAGAATTTCTTTTGCTATATTCGTCGATAATGTTGCATTAATTCCGGAAGCTGAATCTGCAAGCTTCACCAGCGGAGCATTTATTACTGCAACATTCTTGTTGAAATCTATTACCATATTGTTAACAGAAAGCTGTAAAAATTGGTTTATTAAATTTTGTATGCTTATTTGACCCACAATATCGGGCTCATTAAATTTCCCATTAACAAAAATATCACCTCTCAGCTGCGCAACTGTATCCATGAATGTCAAATTAAGCTGCTGCGGTATAAATATTCTAATATTTTTAAATACCGGCTCTTTAAAATTTTCAATATTGCCGGAAACAATAATCTTCTTTTGACCTTTAATATTTGCTTTAAAATCATCTTTTAACGTTCCGTTAAATGATGAAACGCTTAAATCCTCAATTTTTAGTGTATTATTTTCAAATTTTGAAAATAAATTCACAATAGAAGGCTCATCTAATATCATTGCTTTTTCCATTATTATCTGGCATATGATATTCTGAGTTTCTCTAGTTCCGTTTACATTAAGTTTTAACGGATATACCGCTGGAGCAATCTTGATATTTTTTATATCTCTTGAATTGATAAAACCGTTTAAGTTTATATTATATATAATATCATTTGATAAATAATTGCTGATTTCTGCCTTAAGTTTTAATCTTGAATTAGGCATAAAAATATTCGTTTCCGGAATTTTTATAAATTCACGCTCTATATATGTCTTTAATAGAGGCAGCTTTATCAATTCCGTATTTGAAGTCAAAATCGCAATATTGCTTATGTATGCAATATTGTTTTTTTTTGTATCAATTTTAAGAGATGAAAATGATAAACTTTTATCAGCGTTAACAGCCTTAAAATTATCTATTTGCAGATTTTCGTTATGAATAGGATTGTCAAAAGTTCCGCCTATATTAGCAACAAGAGATGCTACACCATTTTTAACTCCCCAGCTTACAGGACACATGTGTTTTAGCTCAACCTTATTCATAACAAGTTCAATATCAATATTTTTGTCGATTTTACCCTTTACCATTATTGGCGCTTTATTAACGTATCCAACCGCATTTAAAATATCAATAGTGTTATTTGAAAAATCGATGTCTGCACTTATATTGTTAACATCAAGTCCGCTTGCTTTAACAGAAGCATCAGACACTTTTAAGTAACCGGATGATTTTATTTTATTTAAATCACCTTTTATATTAAAATCTGCTTTTAGGCTGCCGTTTATACTGTCAAGACCTTTAAAAACAGAGTAATCAGCAAAAAGTTTTACTTTCTTGTATAAATCGTCCAATTTTATCGGGTCTGTTTTTACTTTTAAATCTAAACTGCGTTTTTTAGAATTATTTACAATACCTTCTATATATAACTTTTTATCAGCCGAAGCATATATGTTAGACAGTACTCCTATCTTATCGCCTAAAAAAGTAAGATAAATGAAACTTTTTGGATTTTTTCTTTCCGGATCTAATACAGATATATTGTCAATATTTACAAGCCCCGATACCTGCATGATTCCATTAATATTATTATAAATTTTCAGATCTGCAATAATATCTGAATGAAAATCCAGAGTTTCCAATTGTTTTATAAAGTTTTCTACATCAAATTTCTCTGCAGCTTTTTGGTCAAGTTCTATATTTGGTTCTATCGCTAAATCATATGATAAATATTTTTTGTCATTAATAAAAAATTCGCCAAGAGATTTTAACTTAAAATTTTTATATACTTTTAACTTATTAAGCTCCGCCGAAGAGCCTGCAAGCTTGTAATGCTTATCAGTATCAGCATTATAATAATTTATACAATAAGAATTCAAAGCAATATCCGGAGTATCATCGAACTCTTTACCTGCCAGTTTATTTAAAAATTTATTTAAATATTTATCACGGGAGCTTATTTTTACAATTAGTTTGTCCGCATAAAGTCGTTTTACTACAACATCATTTTTTACAAGAGCCGACCACGGTACAAAAAATCTAACATTGTCAAACTGAGCAAACTTTTGTCCATCCTCGTACATCATATGCATCATTGGAGCTTTAAGTTTTAAAGACGGTCCAACTCTTAAAATTAATTTTTCTATATGTATATCTATACCCAGATCTTTTGTCACCTGCTCTTCTACAGCTGGAATAAGTCTTGTTGCATTAATCGGTATAAAGCATATTGATATGCAGAACACAGCAAAAAATAACACCCCTATTACAGCTTTTTTATATTTTTTCATACTTAAATTGCTTCTCCACTGTTTATATCAAAAAAATACATATCTCGAACTGAAATCTTTAATTCTATTTTATCATCAACAGAATATTCTAAAGGAAGCTTTGCCATGCACTTACTTCCATTTAAATTAAAATATGCAATCCTTTCGCTTCCCGTCATTTCGATTATCTCCGGTTTTACATAGATACTCTGGCTTCCAGAAATCATTTTTTCTGCTCTAATTGCAATAGTCACAGCCCCTTCTATGTTTTTATCAGTTTCAAAATCATGTCCTGCAAGCTCAAAATGTCCTTTATCTACATTTACATCTATAAAATTCATTTGACCTATAAAACCTGCAGTAAATTTATTCTTAGGGGCATTGTAAATAACTTCGGGAGTATCTGCCTGCTGGATTTTCCCGCCGTTTAGAACTACAATTCTATCCCCCATAGTTAATGCTTCTGTCTGGTCATGCGTAACATATATAAATGTTGTCTGCAGTTTCTGGTGCAGCCTTTTAATTTCAGAACGCATCTGAACCCTTAAGTTCGCATCAAGGTTGGATAATGGTTCATCCATTAAAAAAACTTTCGGGTTACGAACTATAGCTCTTCCTAATGCCACACGCTGTCTTTGTCCACCTGAAAGCTGTTTAGGCTTTCTTTCTAATAAATCTTCTAGATTTAAAGCTTTTGCCGTTTCTAAAACCTTGTTTTTTATTACATCTTTTTTATACCCTCTCATTTTTAAACCAAAAGCAATATTATCAAAAACACTCATGTGAGGATACAGAGCGTAGCTCTGAAAAACAAAAGCGATATCCCTGTCTTTAGGATGAATATTGTTAACAACACAATTATCTATTAAAATTTCTCCGGACGTAATGTCTTCTAAACCCGCAATTAAACGCAAAATCGTTGACTTTCCACAACCGGAAGAGCCGACTAGCACAACAAATTCTTTATCCTTTATCTCTAAATTTATATTATCTATAATCTTTTTCTTACCATCATAGCTTTTTGTAAGATGTTTTAAAACGACACTGCTCATTCATTCCTCAATTAGTTTATGCAGGCACAATAACATTAAAACTTGTACTTTTTAATATCTGTGACTCAACCCAAACAACTCCGTTTAAAGATTTTACTAAATTTTTAACACTCGCGAGTACTATCGCACGCAAAACATTCTTCCTGTTTAATGAATCCACAATTTTATAAGGATCAAACATGTACTCTAAATCGGTTTCTGACAGAAGCAGAGAAGAACAGGATAAAGAAATCATTACATAAGGCATCGGTTGTAAATTTTTTGAAGCAAGAATGCTTTCATCCGGCTCGGTTATACTAATATTAACTTCACCTATATCAATAGATTTCAAAATAACCTCTAATATATTCTGCAAGATTGTTTTTAAAATAACTTCGTCAGAATTGATAACTTTTTTTAAATTTTCAGCTTGAGAAATGTTTATTTTGACATCTTTTCCCTTATATAACTGTTCGTTAAAGCGTACAACCGTAGAAGTCAGTGCAGTCACATCAAATGCCTTAACTTCCGGAGATTTAAGTTCTGTTTCAGTCTGCGAAAGTTCTAACAGCTTCCCGATAAAATACATTAATTCAGTAGAATTTTTATTGATAATCCGTATATACTTTTCCTGCTGTTCAGTCATGCTTCCGCCAAGTCCGTCTGCCATTGCCTGCGAAAAACCAACAATTGATTGTATAGGTGATTTTAAATCGTTAGAAAGTTTTAGCAAGAAATTATTTTTTTCTCTGTTTACAGTTTCTATGGCTTCTTCCTCAGCTGCAATATTATTCATAGCAGGAGATACAGCATCTCTAAAATCCAGGACATACCCTTCATCAATATCTTTTGCTGTCATATCGAAGTACACTTCTCTACCAGCAAACTTTGTTATAACGGGCTTATGCAATATAACTGCATTAGTTATCAAATTCATTGCGTTTTCAATAAAATCAGAAATATTAGATGTCAGCAGGTGCATTTTGGAAGTTTCAAAAATCTCTGCAGCTGTATCATTAACCCACTGTATCTTGCCTTCACGAGTACAAAAAATCAACGCATCAGGCAGAGATTTTTCAACATCAATAGAACTTGTTCTAAACAATATCTTTTTTATATCCATATATTTTTCCTTTTGTCTGTATTTTATCATAAAATTATACTATTAAAAAAAGATTAACTTTATTAAGAATTGTAATTTTTTGTATTAATATTTAAATATAAAGAAGTATATATAAAGGATTAAAATATGAAATATAAAGACTACTATGAAATTCTCGGTGTTAGCAGAGATGCTGATACTGCAGCAATAAAATCTGCATATAGAAAACTTGCGCGCAAGTATCATCCGGATGTTAATAAAACTAAAGAAGCAGAAGAAAAATTTAAAGATATAAATGAAGCTTATGAAGTCTTGTCGGATAAAGCTAAAAGACAAAGATATGACAGCTTAGGCTCCAATTGGCAGGGCGGTGCGGATTATACACCCCCTCCGGGCTTTGAAAATTTCAGTTTCAACTTTAATCAAGGCGGAGCCCAAAGTTTCGATTTCGGCGGCAGCGGTTTTTCAGACTTTTTCAGTTCACTATTCGGAGATATGATGGGCGGGATGTCCGGCGCACAGGCTGGGCAGTCATTTAACGGTTTTGATTTTAGCCAAGGAGCCGGAAGAAGTTCTGCAAGACAAAAAAGAACTGCTCAAAATAAAGCTGAGGATCTTGACATTACAAAAAATCTTAATGTTACAGCTAAAGAAATCTTTGACGGCAAGCCTATATCTGTCACCTTTACCGACATAGAAAAATGCGGCTACTGTAATGGCAACGGTTATTGTACACACTGCGGCGGAACAGGAATTCTCTCCACCCCCAAAACTGTAAAAGTTAAACTTCCCAAGGGGGTTACTGAAGGTAAAAAAGTCCGCTTAAAAGGAGAAGGTAAAACAGATGAATACGGCAGAAAGGGAGATTTGTATCTGGTTATACATTTTAAAGACAGTGAATATGAATTCGATGGTGATAATCTAATCAAAGAAGTTGAAATCACGCCACCGGAGGCTGTTCTCGGATGTAATAAAGAAATCAACACACTCCATGGCAAAATTAATATAAAAATCCCTGCAGGAGTTTCCAGTGGTCAATCGCTCAGACTTAAACAAATGGGGCTGCCTAAAGCTGGTGGTTATAGCGATTTAAATGCAAAAATAAAAATAATAGTACCTAAAAATATGTCAAATGAAGTTATTGATTTGTACAAAAAAATTCAAAAACTGACATAAAAAGCCTTCATACTTGACATATCCTCTATTTATAAAGAAAATAAATAATAAATGGAGGGAGTATGACAAAACAGACTTTTTTGCATGACAAACATATTAAATTAGGCGCTAAAATGGTAGACTTTGCCGGCTGGGATATGCCGGTTCAATATACCTCAATTATTGAAGAACACCGTACCGTAAGACAAAATGTCGGTCTGTTTGATGTTTCACATATGGGAGAACTTATTGTTCATGGTGAAGATGCTCTGCCTTTCCTAAACAAGCTTGTACCGCAGGACATATCAAAACTCATAAACCAAAAAGCTGTATACTGCCAGCTTACCAATAAAAACGGCGGGATTATTGACGATTTAATTATTTATAAACTTGAAGAGCAAAAATATTTAATAATCGCAAATGCTTCACGTATTGATGAAGATTTAAACTGGATGGTTCGGAGCAAAAGAGGTTTTGAGGTAACAATAGTAAATGAATCACATAATTACTCTCTATTAGCCGTTCAAGGTCCCAGAGCATGTGAACTTATAAAAAGCTTAGGGCTTGAAGAGCTTCCAGCATTTTTCTTTATTAAAAGAGCCGAATTGTTTGATATCAATCTCTGGGTTTCCAGAACCGGTTATACAGGAGAAGACGGCGTCGAAATTTTAGTAAGAAATGAATTTTCGGAATACCTGTGGGATAAATTACTAGACGCAGGCAAAGAGTTTGGTATAAAACCTATAGGGCTTGGTGCAAGAGATACATTACGTCTGGAAGCAGCATTACACCTTTACGGAAATGATTTAGATGAAAATACAACACCAGTTGAAGCTGGCTTAGCCTGGTCTATTGCAAAAAACAAAACAGAAGATTACAATGGCAGACGAATTATTGAAAATCAGTTAAAAAACGGAACTGATAAAAAATTAATAGGCTTAAAAATGCTGGATAGAGCAATCGCACGGCATGGATATGAAGTCTATTCAAATAATGAAAAAATAGGAGTTATTACAAGCGGCGGTATTTCACCAATAAGAGGAGACAATATTGCACTTGCTTACATAAAAAATCTTGACAATTTAAATGTAGGCTCTACAATTCAAGTAATGATACGTGATAAATTACATGATGCTGAAATTATTAAACGTCCATTTGTCGCAAAGAAAAATAAAGAATGCAAAAATATATAGGAGAACACGAAAATGAACGAAAGTATGTTATGTACAAAGACGCATGAATACGTGCTTGAACAAGGCGATAAATATGAAATCGGTATTACTGATTATGCAATAGAACAGCTTGGTGATATCGTCTTTATAGAATTGCCGGAAACAGGCAGTGTATTTTCAAAAAATGAAGCTTTTGCTACTATTGAATCTGTAAAGGCAGCTTCTGAAATTTACATGCCTATTTCGGGAGAAGTAGTGGAAGTAAATGAAGAACTGGTCAACAGTCCGGAGCTTTTAAATGATACTTCATATGAAAATAAATGGCTTATAAAAATTAAATCATCTGCAAACCAGGTTGAATTTGCAGATTTATTAGATTACTCGGATTATAAAGAAGAAGTTGAATAATGAAAAATTTTATTGCACATACAGATTCTACGCGGACATCAATGCTGGATGCCATAAATTTAAACTCAATTGAAGATTTATACAGCTGTCTGCCTAAAATAATAGAAAATTTTAAACTAAAAAACCCTCTTAGCGAACTTGAAACTCAGAGATACATAAAATCACTGGCTAAAAAAAATAAGACTGAATACGCAAATTTTATGGGCGGCGGGGTTTATGAGAAATTTATTCCTGCTGGAGTGAATTATATAGCTCAGAGATTTGAATTTTTAACGGCTTATACACCTTATCAGCCGGAGATATCTCAAGGAACACTGCAAATTATATATGAATATCAAACAATGATATCAAGACTTACCGGAATGGATATTGCTAATGCCTCGATGTATGATGCAGCATCTGCCTGTGCAGAAGCAATACTAATGGCACATAGAATTTCAAAAGGAAAAAAAAATAAAGCACTTATTTCAAATCATATAAATCCGGAATATATAGAAGTCATAAAAACTTACTGCTGGGCACAAAACATTGAAATAGACTGGTTTGATAATGAGCTGCCGGAAAATGTTTCAGAATATATTTGCGTACTTTTACAGTATCCGGATTATTTTGGCGAAATTGTAGAATTAAAAAAATTGGATACTGTTTTAATTGTCTGCGCAAATCTTTCTGCCCTAGCAATAATAAAACCTCCGACAGAAGCAGATATTGTTGTGGGAGATATTCAGCCGCTTGGAATACATATGAATTTCGGCGGTCCGCATGCTGGATATATGGCTTGCAAAAGTGAATATATGCGGCAGCTTCCCGGTAGACTTGTAGGAAGAACTCTTGACGCTGACGGCAATCAAGCTTTTACTTTAACAATACAAACAAGAGAACAGCATATTAAAAGAGAAAAAGCCACCAGCAATATTTGCTCTAATCAATCGCTTATAGCCTTGTCTGCAGCTTTATATCTCAGCCTTATCGGTGAAAAAGGGTTTAGAGAAGCGAGTATTCTTTCCGCGAATTTAGCACATGCCCTTTCAAAAATGCTAAATGGCAAAGGTATTAAAACTCTAAATAAAAACTTCTTTAATGAATTTGTTATAGAGGTAAACAATTCTGAAGCCTTTTTAAGCAATCTGAAAGAACAAAATATTCTTGGCGGAGTAAAAATTGATAACAGGCATATTCTGGTTTGCACTACAGAAATGAATACAGAAGAAGATATTATAAATTATGTAGAAGCTGTTTAATCAGAATTAAATTGGCATAATTATTCATATTGTAAATTATATTAAAGCGGACTGATTAAAAAGTCTGCTTTTTTGCTATAATTTAAATATTCACACAAGAAAAGAGCAGGAGCAAAAATGGAAAGATTTATCGGCATTATAGGTATTGTAGTAATTTTTTTGATTGTTTTTCTGATGTCAAATAATAGAAAGGCTATCAATTATAAAACTATTGTTACAGGTTTTATATTACAAATTCTGTTTGCCGTATTCATATTTAAAGTTCCTCTCGGACAAAAAATGTTTTTAATGATAGGTCTTTTTATTCAAAAAATACTTGATTTTGCAACTGAAGGCGGTTTATTTGTATTTGGACCGCTTCTGCAAAATACAAAACTAAGTGAACTTTTTGGAGCAGGCAGCAGCATTTTTGCGGTTCAGCTTATTTGCACAAATATTTTTATGATGGTTTTAGTTAACATTTTATATTATTACGGAATAATGCAAAGAGTTGTCGCTGCGCTCGGCAAAGCTATGAATAAAATTATGCATGTATCTGGAGCAGAAGCCTTATCTAATGTTGCAAGTTCATTCGTAGGACAAATTTTAGCTCAGATAATGATTAAGCCATATTTAGAAAAGCTTACACGCTCAGAGCTACTTGCTTCAATGGCTGGCAGTATGGCATGTATTTCCGGCGCAATCATGCCTATTTATATAGGTATGGGTATTCCTGCTCATTATATCCTTGCATCTTCAATAATGGCAGCTCCTGGCGCTATGATACTGGCTAAAATCGTTTATCCTGAGACAGGAGAACCGGAAACGAGGGATCATATAAGAGTTTCTAAAAGGAGAACTTTTACTAACGTATTTGAAGCCATATCAAACGGCGCATCTGAGGGTATGAAAGTTGCTATTAACGTAACAGCTATGATTTTAGCCCTAGTTGCACTGGTTGCATTTATTGACTGGGTATTAAGACTAAGCGGTATGCTTCTTTACAAATTCTGCCCGGGATGTTCACACTTCGCTTTCTTAAGCCATCTGTCACTAAAATTAATTTTAGGTAAAATATTTGCAATATTTGCCGTTATTCTTGGTGTACCGCTTCAAGATGCCTCTGCAGTAGGAGCACTTATGGGAACTAAACTTGTTCTTAACGAAATGGTTGCATATGTTGACCTTTCTCACATAGCATCAACCCTTAATCCGAAAAGTTTTATGATAGCAAGTTTTGCCTTATGCAGTTTTGGAAATTTCGGTTCTATTGCAATACAAATAGGCGGTATAGGAGAACTAGCTCCTAATCAGAAAAAAAATCTTGCAAGGTTAAGCTTAAGAGCACTTGTATGCGGAACCTTGAGCTGCTATCTTTCAGCGGCTATTGTCGGCGTTTTGCTCTAATAACATTATTTCTTTTTCCATTAATAAGTTTAAATTCATAATGTTATTTACTCTTTCAGAGAGAAGTGTCAGCATATTTAGATAATTATTTCTTTCTGCACTCAACAACGGTATGTTTTTTACGGGAATATCATAATACTGCCCGTTAAATTCTCTTTCTTGACAGGAACTTATTGTCATTTTTACAATCGTTTCTACGACATAAAGTTCATCAAATGCATCTCTGTAACAACACAATAGTTTATTATTGGTATTTTGCATACTAATAACCTCCAGTTCTTATTTTAAATCCAGCTTATATTTATAGTATAAACTGGATTTAAAAAATATTATTAATATATTTTCCAATAGTTATTTACAGGTAATAAATGCATTCAAATATTGTATTAGTTCATTAAACTCCATATCATTATTATTCTTTACGCGATTTGCCAAATATTCATCTATTGTATTCAAAATTTCAAGAAATACAGATTCTGAAATATTATTATCCGTATAATCCTCATAAACATTTAAAATATATGCATATGTATCCTCGCCGGAATGCATTTTAATTTTAACAAAAGCTTGCTTTAATTCTTCATTATTAAAATTTATATTTAAAATATTATAATAAAGTGCAGCAGAATGCTTCATTTTTCTTATTATTGCGTCTTCCGGCATATATTGCATCATTGTTTCAAAATAGTTCACAAAACTCTCATATAATCTATCCGGATTAAATTTTTTGTAATTAAACTTTGTTATAAAAAAGTCTTTCAAAAACAGTACCAAATCTTTTTCTTTAGGGAAATAGCGCTGCTTAATATCTGCCCACTCCTGTTCAATACCATTTTCAGACATAAAATCATCAATCAAAGATATTTGATTTAAATTTCTATTACTATTCAACTTATAATACAAATTTCTTTTGGAAACATTGTCGGTTTCAACAAGAGTCACGGTTATTTTTTTTAGCATTGCAAAGATTTTGGATGCCTGTAATTTTTCTTCTTTTATCTGCGACCAAAAGTTATGCAAAAGTACAAACATTGGTGATTCTTTCTCATGCCCGGATAACCGTTCGCCGTTTATGATTTTATTATATAGTTCATCATCATTAGCATTCAAATGCAGCTTTGATTTTGAACCATTTCTCAGATACTTAGAGCGAATGGTTTTTATCGCCTTTGTGTTTTGTGCTGTTGTCTTCTTATAGCATTCACAGACAGCATGCAACAATAGTGACAGAGAAAGAATTCGATTTACACCATCTACAATAGTAAACTGATCAAAAGATTTTTGATTAATAAAAATAATGCCTAAATCAATTTTTTGAGTAAATTGCTCATCTTCTGTCATCAAATCCAGAAAATTCACAAGTTTATCACTACACCTTGCGTAATTTAAAGTGTATAAGTCGTGAACACTATTCAAAAAATCAAGTAAATTAACTGTTTCCATACTTATTCTGCAAGAACAAAGCCGCCGGATGGAACATTTCTCAGTTTATCACCTTCGATTTTTGCTCTTAAATTTTTAATATATTTATAAACATAATCTCTAGGTAAATCTAAAAGTTTGGCTAGATCTTTTGCAAACACTGTTTTACCTCTGTTGTTTAACATATATTCAAAAACCATTTGTTCTCTATCAGTCAAAGCTTTTTTCAAAACTATTTGAGATTCTGTTTTTGCAGCTGATAGAGCTTCAGCTTTTTGTATAACAGATTGTTTTTTAGCATCAACACTACTCTTTTCTTGAGTATTATTTATGTTTCTTTGAACTTGCTGTTTAACTTCTTTATTATTTTGTTGTAATTTAGCTGTAAATTCTTTTTTATTAATAGAAAACGGAGTATGAGATATCTGGCGTTCTCTTTGAAATGCTCTTTCTGCTATTTTAGAAAAACCATCTTTCATATGAGCACTGGTATTAGAAGAGGTTCCTTTAGACATAACGATATCAACTACGTCATTTGTTTTTTTGCTTTCCTCAACTTCTTTACCCAGTCGTGCTGCGAACTCTTCCAGTGTAATTTTTTCTAAAGAGCTTCTCCACTGTCTTATCTCTTCCTTAGTTAAATAATTAGGCATCAAATATCTCCTATACTAACCTATGATAGTCTAACTTAATTCCCCTTAACGGATTTCATATTATATAATGTATCATAAAATCTTGAAAAATTATCAAAATATTTCGTGATGTAAAGATTTCTTTTCAAAGCTTAATAATCTTGAACAATCCTCCCCGGCAAATGATTCTGCTGCACTGTATAAAGTAAAGATTCTGCGCTTTGTTTATTCTTAAAAATACCTACCTGCAAAGTATAGTTATTTGATCCTATACATTTAACAATCGGATTAAGCCCGCTTCCGGACTCTTGAATAATATCTTTCGCGACCCGTGCTTGTTCTGCAGAAGTATAAGTTCCGACAAAAACTTTATATATAGGCTCTTGAGCAGGCGGGGTTGCATTTATAGCTTCTGCAGCCTCAATCTCGTGACTCTGTTCTATTTTATTTTCTTCTACCGGCGCCGGAGCATCTTTAACTATGTCATCCGGTTTAGCCATTAAATCTGAAAAATTTTTGCCCTGATCTTCATTCTGAATCATTGAAAGCCTGTTATCTACAGAATTTTTAGCTTCTTCTTGTATATCAATTTCATTTTCTGCTTGATAATCACCGATTGAGGTATCAACAGTCGGCGAGAAAGATTTTATCAAAAAAGTAAACACCAGAAGCATTCCGAAAAATGAAATTACAAATATTTTTAATAACGGATTGTCTCTCTGGACGTCCTTTTTCATATATTTTTTATAACCGTGATGATTGCTCATTCAAATACTCCACGCACTTTTGTAGCTGCCAGAATTATATCGTCGATTTCTTCCGAATATCTTTTCATAACCTCTAAGGCAAAGCCTTTTATATCATTTATACCTAATTCGCTTGTTAAACCGGATGCCTTGACAGGTGCCCCGTCTGACAAAATATTTAATCCAGTATGAATAAGAATAGATGTTAAAGATTTTGTTGCGATTGAAACTGATAATTTTTTTCCGTCTATCATCAAATCATCCCCCCTTCTAACAACAAAAACACCCTTCTCTTCCAGCAATTCTTTTATTATACAGATTAAAAGCCTTTGCCTAAAGACACCCTCAATAAGGTCAACGTCAAATTGTTCCGTAATAAAACTCAACATATATCTGCTATAAATAGGTTCATTATTTATAACATCCTCTATATCAACCATCTCTGCCAAGTCAACTTTGCATTCCCCGCAAAAAGCAACAATAGCATCTCCTTGAATCTTAAAATTCTTGTAAATCCAATGCGGTGCAAGCTGTGAACCAATATATTTAATCTCTTCTTCTATAAATTTTGTTTTCATCATTATTCAAATAAAATATTAATATATCTTTCCCCGTGATTTGCTATTAAAGCCTGCTTTAGATGAATACACGATTCGCATACTCCGCAATGCTTCTTACCCGAATTATAACAGCTCCGTACCAGCTCTAAAGGTATCGAGTTTTCCATTGCAATTTTAACTATATCATTCTTGGTAAAATTTATCAAGGGTGCAATAACTTTAGGGTGAACTAGGGTTGATGTTTCAAAAACCTTAGATACCTCTGCTCTAAATGTTTCAGTATTATCAGAGAAAGTTTTTCCCTCATCCTTGTTTGCACCGTAAATTATATAGTTATATCCGTACGAATCTGCATACGCTGCGGCTATATTTAAAAACAAACCGTTTCTATTGGGCACCCATACCTGTTTTGCACTCTCAGAAGTTCCTAGATTTGTATCAGGAACAGGCAGGTCAGCCACAAGTGCCGTATTAGTAATTTCCTTTAGCCAATCCAATCTTATAATTTTATGTTTAATATTATAATACTCAGCGATTTTTTTAGAAGCTTCTATTTCATTTTCAGCGGCTTTTTGCCCGTAATCAAATGTAAGAGCAAAATCTATTCCGTACTCCTTATATGCATAACCTAATGCCACCAGAGAATCCAAACCGCCGGATAATAAAATAATGGCTTTACTATTCATCTTCTGCCTCATACTCATCCAGTAATTCCTGCGCCTCCTGTTTTAAAAACCGGCAATATGACGGCAATGAAATAATCTCGTCAAGAATATCACGCCCGCGCATGTTATAAAGAGCGGTTAAAGCATTTCTTTTAACTTCTTCATCAGAATCATCCAGTGCTGTCTTTATTAATTCATAAGCTTCTTCATACTCACTGTTCATAAGCGCTTCTATAGCACTTATTCTCACAATAGGCGAGGAATCCATTAACGAATCTTTCAGAACTTTTAACACCCTAAGATTATTAGTATTAAGCCGTCCCAGAGCTTCTACAATTTTTTCCTTTAAAAACGAAAATTTATCCCACAAATTTTGTTTTTTTTCCATAATTGCCACAAGAGGGTCAATAGCGCTTGTATCTCCTAGAAGACCAAGAGCAAATGTGGCAGATTCTTTGACGTAGACCGATTTTTCATCTTCATCATTTACAACATCAATTAAAGGTTTTACGGCATATCTGTCACCGATACGTCCGAGAGCGTCTGCACAGGCAAGCCGAACTTTATAATTTTCGTTTTTATTATTCAAACAATATAGCAAAGCGCCTACTGTAGAGGTGTCTTTGTAATTAGAAATAGCCTTAGCGCACATTGCTCTAATGGATATTAAATTATCAGCATCATCACATATTGAAAATTTTAGCAGCAAAATTTCCAGCAAAGACGACAAAATAGAAGGGGCTTTGTAATCTTCTGTCATAGGAATAAAATTAATTAAAATATCATAATCTTTAACATTATTAAGAATATAATTATATATTTCAATAATCTCTTCTTTTGTATAAAATTCTGCCAGATTAGCAATATTTTTAATTACACTTTGTGGTGCTTCACGCCCCAGCCCGCATTCTTCCAATATAACACTAAAATCTAACACCTTATTCACCACAAGATTTAACATACTATAAAAAACTTTATTTAGCAATAATATTAAAGGTTTCGGATTATATTGCTTTATTTATTTCTTAACATTTCTTTACATTTTATTCTAAAAAGGCAATTTTTTTAAAATGAAATACTTTATATATACATAAGAAGTTTAAAAGGATGAAATAATGAAAGAAGAAGAATTAAATGCAACAATGTCAGTTATAGCAGATCCAATAAACAATGTATATAAATTGGAATCACGCTCAGATATAGAAGAAATCCAACGTATTTGCAGAATTTTTGCAATTGCCGAAAAACAGGCTAATAAGCATAAAATGCTTTCAATAAAGAATTTGGCAACATTTAGGCTTGTTTTAAGTAATAACTAAATTTATTCAATATAGATAAAAATTAGGGTTTAAAAACCTAATTTTTTTGCACGCATTTTGCATGCATTTTGTAAAGTTTTGTAACAAATATATAAATTTGTGAAATTTCCTAAATTAAAAAAACTTTTTATATATGTAAGATATAAAAAAGGTATAAGAAGATGGCAAACACAGCAGCTTTATTAGGAAATTTATTAAACACTAACGCAGACATTAACTATTATACCCAGCAGTCTATTTATTGGAATGCTAAGTATGAAGCTAACCATGCTAAGTTAGAAAAACAAGTTAAATATGAAGAAAAATGGGAAAGCGCCTTTGACTCAGCTATTGATAACACAAAAGATATTAGTGCATACATAAACGGTACCAAGATGGTTATTAAAGAAGGCAATACAAACGAAATGCTTGCAGATCAATATGCACATGCAAAAGTTGACCAATATAATGAAGAATTATCATTAGAACTTGCTGACTTAGATATGGAATATGATACTATGAAAACAATGTACGATACAATGCTTGAAGAATTAAGAGCACAGCAGGAATCCGAAAAGACTGCTACTTCTACAGCTGCTCAAGACACAGGCTTATTACAAGCATAAGGGTAAATGATGGAGTCATATATTCCTTCATCAATAAACCTTTGAAGCATTGTACATTAAAGAAGCTATGGTCATTGGACCAACACCGCCGGGTACAGGCGATATATACCCGCAAGACGGAGATACAAAATCGAAATCAACATCTCCTGTCAATTTACCGTTGCTATCGCGAAAAATACCGACATCAACGACACAAGAATTATTCCTAACCATCTTACATCTTACAATTTTTTTACCAACCGCAGATATTAAGATATCAGCGGTTTTTATTTTATCTTCTATCCCCTTTGAGAAAGAATGACAAATAGTGACCGTAGCATTTCTTTTAAGCAGCATTTGTGCCATCGGTTTACCTACTATATTAGAGCGTCCTATTATTACAGCATCAGCACCTTCTATTGGAATATTATACTCATCAAGAAGCATTATTACACCCTGAGGAGTTGCAGGATAATAATATGGCTCTAAACCAATTGCCAAACGTCCTACATTTTCCGGTGTAAAACCATCAACATCTTTTTGGGGAGAAATCGATTCAACAACCTTATTCTTATCAATATGTGCAGGTAGTGGCAGCTGGACAAGAATACCTGTTACCTCTTTATCATTATTTAAATCATTTATTATAGATAACAATTCTTTCTCTGATGTTTTTTTAGGGAGTTCTATTATAGTTGATTTTATCCCGACTTTATCTGCCGCTTTCTTCTTATTGTTCACATATATTTTACTCGCAGCGTCATCACCTATTAAAACTACAACCAGATGAGGCTTTTTAGACAATTTTGAAACATTGTTTCTTACATCATCTAATATTTTTAATGACAAAGCTTTTCCATCTAATATCACTAGCGATTCTCCTGTGGTAAATTTAATCTGAAATAAAACTGTTTGACAGCATCATTAACAATTTGTGATGATCTGTCGAGCGGACCAGAAGCCAGTTCATTAGTAAAAGGAATAGTACCTAAAACATCTACATCAGCATTTTTGAGTTCTTCTGCAATTAAGTTTATATTTTCATCCTTAACCTTATTTATTATAACGCCCATTTGTCCGCCCGCTGCATATTTTGCAGAAAACTCTGTTATTCTTTTGGCTAGATGGAGCGAATCAATTGTCGGATTTGCAATAACTAATGTCAAATCAATGTCAGTATCTACTAATTGATTGAGATATTTTAAATCGAATTCACAATCAAACAGAACAAAATCATATCTTTCAATCAATTTTTGACAGGCATCATTAATTTGTCCGGTTATAGGACATCTGCAGTCTTTTGCACCTACAAACCAGGACACAATAATATCAACATTGTCATTTAAATTTACCAGAATATCTTCTATTGCCCATTCAACATACTCGTGTTTAGTCATACCCTGCGGAATACCGGTTTTATATTCGTGTTTACCGCTCCTTATACCATAGATTGTATTTCTAATATCCAACCCGAAAGAGTGTCCAAGTTCTCCTGTTAAATCATTATCAAAAAGCAATATCGACTTATCCGGAAAATTTTCTTGTATTATATTTAAAAACGCTTTAGTAATTGTAGTTTTACCATTACCGCTTTTTCCTGTAATTGCAATTTTTATACTCAATATTCAAATACCTCTTTTTACTCATAATATCATAAAAACGGCGATTTCATACATGTCGCCATTTCCCAGAGTGGGGTGGGGAATTTAGAGCAGTCTGGTGCAGCTGTAACAGCCCCTTACGCTCTTTGGCGATTTTAATTTTGTAGTGATACTAAAATATAATGCGCACTCCTTCCCTGGATGGAGAGCGGATTTGCAGACGGACGGGGGTAAAGGGGTAAATATATAAGTCTGGATAGCGAGCAGACGAAGCCGGCAAGACCGATTAGGTCTGAAGGCGATGCTCTGTGGTAGAATATTATGGAGTATTTACACGCACTCCTTCCCTGGATGGGGAAGGCTGGGATGGGGTGAGACTCGGAGGTTTAAATTAGTTTAATTAATAAATATTTTAATATAAAAAAGTAGGTCAAGCATTGATTGACTATAACTTATTCGTAATATCTTAGGATTAGTTTATATTATAGAAATATTAATTTTATTTCAGCATGTGTTGATTGGACATATTAAAAGAACAAGCGCATTCTCGTTCTTATCACCCCATCCCAGCCTTCCCCATCCAGGGAAGGAGATTGCGCGTGAAATCTTTGTGAGATTCCAATTTTTGTAGTATTGCTTATATACCGTAAGTATTGTCTGGGGCTTTGATTATTCATAGAATTACTATCTTTCGCTGCTTGTTGCATTGGGGTGCTAAATTTTTACCGGACAGTTATGAAAGAAGACACTGGAAACAATTTTATTTTTAAATTGCGTTAAATATAAGGATAACACCATACAGTTCTACACCTGGAAATCATTAACTCATTTAATAAAGCTTAATTCTAATAAATAAAAAAATGGCACGGATTAAAATCCGTGCCATAATATATGTCTCCCTTAATATTATTCTTTTTCAGTACTGTCTGTACCTGCTGTCAACTCCGGCGCCCCAAACATACCTTCAATTTCTTCTAATATTGCAGAAGGTTTTCTTGCTTGATTGCGCTGTGCAGCTCTTTTCTGTGCTTCTTTATCACGTTCTTCACTTGCACAAGAAAGATGATAGAAACCAGTACCAGCCGGTATCAGACGACCAATGATAACGTTTTCTTTCAAACCACGCAACAGGTCTTTCTTGCCTTCGACAGCGGCTTCGGTAAGAATTCTTGTTGTTTCCTGGAATGAAGCAGCTGAGATAAAGCTTTCTGTATTCAATGAAGCTTTTGTTATACCCAATAACATGTATTCACAAGTAGCTTCTTGACCTTCATGCTCTTTTACAGCTTTATTTTCATTCTCAAAAGTTTGAACTTCTACCAGTTCACCAGGCAGTAAGTTTGTATCACCAGGATCAACAACTCTTACTTTCTTTGTCATCTGACGTACAATGATTTCAATATGTTTATCAGCAATTTCTACACCTTGTGAACGATAAACACGCTGAACTTCATCTACCAGATATTGCTGTGCTTCTTCCGGTCCGCAAAGTCTAATTACATCATGCGGATTCAAAGGACCACTCGTTAAAGGCTGACCTTTTTTGATTTTTTGTTTATTTTGAACAACGATGCTTGCATCTATTGCAAACTTGATTTCAGTTCTGCTGCCACTATCACTTACTAGGAATAAGCGCGGGACATCATCTTCTATTTCGATTTCAGCAACACCGTCAGTTTCTGCCAATATTGCACAATCTTTCGGTTTTCTTGCTTCAAGAAGCTCCTCAACTCTCGGAAGACCTTGAACAATATCACCAGTTTTTTCTCTTTCAAATACCAGTGTTGCCAGCATATCACCCCTAAGAACAAGAGAACCTTCTTCTACCTGCAACATTGTTCCGGGACTAATTAAGTAAGGACGTCCGTTTCTAATAGTAACCGACTTTGAATCAACAGCAACAATTTTACCGGATACCGTTGCTACTTCTCCAGAATCAGCAAGAACACTGTCTAACTTGATAAAATCACCTTTTTTAACTGATGGTTTTGATTTTGTTTCAATAACAGTTTCAAAATTACTGCAGTTTAAAAGCAATCTTCTTGACTCATTGAGTTCTCCTTTTATAGAAGCTACACCGTCATTCAAAGCTAAAACTTCTGTTTTTGCTATCGGAGTTTTCGGATCAATTACTTGACCGTTATCAACTAAAAGTTCTGTCTGGAGAGAATCATTCATCTTAGAATTACCTTCTAATTCACGACGAACAATTAAGGTTTCAAGAACAACAATCTTGAGTTCACCCTTATCATCAAGTTCTACCAAACCTTTTAGGTGAGACAGGTATCCTTGCATTTGAAGCACAAGACTTGTTCTGGTAAGAGTTGCCCCATCCAGATTTCTTACTCTTGCACCATCTTTGTACTGTAATTGTGTTACAGGAACAATATTGATAAGTTCATCCGTTGTATTAAACTCAATAGAAACTTCTTTTGGTTCTATATACATCGGTTGAACAGGTCTTACAAGAATTTGAACCGGTTTGTCTTCTAAAGATTCTTCTTCTAATGAAGAAGTATCAATTTCTTCATCCAGATCATCTATATCCAAATCATCAAAGACTGTTTCCATAATTGTAACAATAGAAGTTTCTTTTGCCTTTATACCTTTAGCTATAGCAGTACCGGCTTCAACAACAGCACCTTCTTCAACCTTTAATTCAGAAACACTAGGCAATGTATGAATTTCTCCAGGTCTTATTGTTACTTCGTGTATTACTTCGTTAAATTCTTTAAATTCAACGATACCATCGATATGGCAATATACATCTTTTACAACCTCTGTACCAGCTGTAACGAAAGTACCATTGTCAACCATTTTCAGAGAAGAATCTTTATTAATTTGATGTACTTCTTCCGGAACAAAAACTATATTACCAGGTTTTGTTACAATCTGATTATCATCAACTTCTATATCCACATATTTAATCTCACCGGAAGAAGAAACTGAGCACTCATCATCAATTAACTCAGCAATAATCATACCGTTTTCAACCGTTGTATCAATAGGAGCTTTAACTATATATTTTTCACCGGTTTTCTTAACCGTCCACAATTGTTCTTTCTTTGTTTGTTCAAATGTAGCGTTTGCCGGATTCAAAGACGCTATTACAATCGTAATTTCTTTACCTTGAACGATTTTGTTAATCTTATTCTTGCCGGACTTAACTGTTTCTACAATTAAATCTTCTGAATAACGGACTTCCCCGCCGTGTTCAGATATCATAATGGTTTCAGCCAGCTTATCACCGGCTTTCACTTTTTGTTCATCACTTACAAGAACTTTTGAACCGCCAGGCAAATTATAAACATCACCGCCAATAATCCAAACAATACCGTTTTTGTTTGCAGTTCTTGAAATATTACCCTGTCTGTCTTTCTTTTCATCTGCTACAAAGTCTTCAAATAGAACAACACCAGACATATCGGCATTAATATCTTTTGTAGCTTTTTCTGTAAGACGACCGCTGTCATTTGAGTTCGGTTTATATTCAGCAAGCTTGAAGTTCTTATCAATCTTCATACCGTCTTCAAAGAAAACTGTAGCACCTGCTGGAATATGATAAGAAGCAGATTTCTTACCGTTAGATACTTCAATATCAGCTTCATAAATAGAAACTCTTACAACATCACCATGTCTGGTTCTAAGTTCACGAGTTTTGATTTTTGAAGAAACTGTACCCGCTTCATTAGCATGAATTTCTCTGGTAGCTTCTTTTACTCCGACAGCACCACCAGTGTGGAAAGTTCTCATTGTCAACTGCGTACCTGGTTCACCAATTGATTGAGCTGCTATAATACCAATAGCTTCACCCACATCAACCAATTTCTGTGTTGTCATTGCCCAGCCGTAACATTTCTGGCATACTCCATATTCCAAACCACAGGTTAAACCGGAACGAACCTTTAATTCTTGAAGATTTAAGTGAGAAATTTTCTTAATATCTTTTCTATCTAAAGTCGTATTCTTAGCAACAAGAAGAGTAGTGCCGTCTTCATCAAAGATATCTTGAGCAACAGTTCTTCCCAACAGTCTGTCAATCAACGGAACAATAACATTGTCACCATCACATATTGGTTTCATATTGATATATTTATCCGTACCACAGTCTGTATCTCTAATAATTACATCTTGCGCAACATCTACCAGACGTCTTGTCAAATATCCAGAGTCTGCTGTTTTAAGAGCTGTATCTACAAGCCCTTTTCTTGCACCGTAAGATGAAATAATGTATTCGGTAACTGATAAACCTTCTTTAAAGTTAGATGTAATCGGCAAGTCGATAATTTGCCCCTGCGCATCTGCCATCAGACCTCTCATACCAACTAACTGTGATACTTGAGATAAGTTACCTCTTGCACCAGAGAATGCCATCATATAAACAGGATTTAATTTATCAAAGTTTTCAACAACCTGTTCTGTCAACTTTGCTGTAGTTTCAGACCATGTATCAATAACCTTTGTATAACGTTCTACCTCTGTAATTTCACCTTTTAAATATCTATTAGTCGATTTTTCAATTTCAGCTTCAGCCTCTTTTAATAATTCTTTTTTAGATTCCGGAACTGAAAGGTCTGCTATTGAAATTGTAACACCGGATTTTGTTGCATATTTATACCCTAAGTTTTTTAGAGTATTCGCAAGTTCTGCTGTTTTAGCTCCGCCGTATTCAAGATACATTTGAGAAAGAAGCTTTTTCAAACCGCCTTTATCCATTTGTTTATTAATAAACGCCGGAGTTTGTTTTGCGTGTGTATAAGTATTTTCCATTTTATATTTCCTTTTATTCTTTTACTTAAACTAGAGCTGATCTAACGGCTTCATTAAATATAATTCTGCCTACAGTTGTTTCGATTCTCTTACCTTTTTCGTCACGAACAACAATTTTATCGTGAAGTGTAATTACCTTAGCTTCTAAAGCAGAAATCGCATCCTGGAAGCTGTAGAAATAACCTTGAATATCTTGTTCCGGGTTCTTCATAATTGTTAGGTAATACATACCCAAGACCATATCTTGAGAAGGTGTAATAATCGGCTTACCGTTAGCAGGAGCAAGGATGTTATTAGTTGCTAACATAAGCATTCTTGCTTCTGTTTGAGCCTCTATTGAAAGCGGTACGTGTACAGCCATTTGGTCACCGTCGAAGTCAGCGTTGAATGCTGTACATACCAACGGATGAAGCTGAATAGCACGACCTTCAACCAACTTAGGTTCAAACGCTTGAATACCTAGTCTGTGCAAGGTTGGTGCACGGTTCAATAGTACAGGATGACCGTCAATAATTTCTTCTAATATATCCCAAACTTTTGCGTCAGAGCGTTCAATCATTTTCTTTGCAGATTTAATGTTTTGAACAAAACCTCTTTCAATAAGTTTATTAACGACAAAAGGTTTAAATAATTCTATAGCCATTTCCTTAGGAAGTCCGCACTGGTTAAGTTTCAATGTCGGACCTACAACGATAACAGAACGTCCGGAGTAGTCAACACGTTTACCTAACAAGTTTTGACGGAAACGTCCCTGCTTACCTTCAATAATGTTAGATAAAGATTTTAGTGCTCTGTTATTCGGTCCAACAACCGTTCTTCCGCGTCTGCCGTTATCAATAAGAGCGTCAACAGCTTCCTGTAACATACGTTTTTCGTTTCTTACGATAATTTCAGGAGCACCCATTTCTAATAATCTCTGTAAACGGTTATTTCTGTTGATAACTCTTCTATATAAGTCATTCAAATCAGACGTAGCAAATCTTCCGCCGTCTAATTGAACCATAGGTCTCAAATCCGGAGGAGTTACAGGAAGTACATCCATAATCATCCAGGTAGGATCCGTTTCAGAAGAGATTAAAGAATCCAATAATCTTAGTCTCTTAATTAACTTACCTTTTTTCTGAACAGATGTAACATGACCTGCAAGTTCAGACCTAATTTCTTCAGCTAATTCATGAATATTGATTTCACTCAATAATTTTTTAATAGCTTCAGCACCAATACCGACTTCTAGCTTAGATTCTTCATTTTCCATAATGAAGTCTTCATACTCTTCCTCACTCAGAAGCTGTAATTTTTTGAACGGGCTGTCTGCAGGGTCAATAACAACGTAATTATTGAAATAAATTACCTGTTCTAAGTCTTTCAAAGTCATATCAAGCAAAAGACCAAGATAAGAAGGAATACCTTTTAAGAACCAGATATGAGATACTGGAGCTGCAAGCTTGATATGTCCCATTCTGTGACGTCTTACTTTTGAATCGGTAACCTCTACCCCGCATCTTTCGCAGATGATGCCTTTGTGACGAACTCTTTTATACTTTCCGCAATAGCATTCCCAGTCCTTTGTAGGTCCAAAAATTCTTTCGCAGAAAAGACCGTCTCTTTCTGGTTTTAAGGTTCTATAATTTATTGTTTCAGGTTTTGTAACCTCGCCGTAAGACCACTTCAAAATCCTTTCCGGAGAAGCAATACTTATGCGTATATAATCAAAATAATCAATACTTGTAGACAATTTCCTATCTCCTTATATTTCACCTAATGTTGTAGAAGTTTCAAAGAAGTTAATATTCAACAGCTCTGAATCTATATCAGACAATGTTCTTTTTGGAGCTGATTTACGTAAATCATCCATATCAGACATTAAGTCTACTTCTACACCATTTTTCTTAGCTACTGTTATATCTAAACCGATACTTTGCAATTCTCTTACAAGTACCTTAAATGATTCCGGAATACCTGGTCTTGGTATATTGTCACCTTTTACGATGGATTCATATGCTCTGTTACGTCCATTAACATCATCTGACTTGATTGTTAACATTTCTTGCAGAGTATATGCAGCACCGTAAGCTTCCAATGCCCAAACTTCCATTTCACCGAACCTTTGTCCACCGAATTGAGCCTTACCGCCTAATGGCTGCTGTGTTACTAATGAGTAAGGACCAGTTGAACGTGCGTGAATCTTATCATCAACAAGGTGAACAAGTTTCAGAATATATGACAGACCAACTGCTATCGGTTCATCAAATGGTTCACCGGTTCTGCCGTCAATTAAGTAAACCTTACCATCTTCTCTTACCCAATCACAGCCGGATTCTTTTATACCTCTTAAAAGTTCAGCCTTTGTAGCGATTTCTGACTGATTATCACCGTATCTTTCATCAAAAGACGGTGCCTCATAGTGTTCTCCTGTCAAATATGCGGCTAAACCTAATAAACATTCATAAGTTTGACCCACATTCATACGTGAAGGAACACCCAGCGGGTTAAGAACTATATCTACAGGAGTACCATCCGGCAAGAAAGGCATATCTTCTTTTGGAAGAATTCTTGAAACAATACCTTTGTTACCGTGACGTCCAGAGAGTTTATCACCAACTGAAACCTTACGTTTTTGTGCGATATAAACTCTGATTACAGTATTAGCTCCTGGAGGAAGTTCATCACCTTTTTCTCTGTCGAATACCTTAACATCAAGTACTCTTCCGCCTTCTCCATGAGGAACTCTTAAGGAATTATCCTTAACATCTCTTGCTTTTTCAGCGAATATTGCTCTTAAAAGTTTTTCTTCCGGCGGATGTTCACTTTCACCTTTCGGAGTAACTTTACCTACCAATATATCGTCAGCATAAACTCTGGCACCGATACGAACAATACCGCGTTCGTCTAAGTGTCTCAAAGCTTCTTCCGAAACATTCGGAATTTCTCTTGTAATTTCTTCCGGTCCGAGTTTTGTTTGACGTGCATCTATTTCTAATTTTTCAATGTGAACTGATGTAAATATATCATCATGTACACATCTTTCAGAAAGCAGGATAGCATCTTCGAAGTTATAACCTTCCCAAGGCATGTATGCTACCAGAATGTTTTTACCGATTGAAAGTTCACCACAGCTTGTAGAAGCACCATCTGCAATTACATCGCCTGCTTGAACCTTATCGCCTTCGTGAACAATCGGCTTTTGGTTAATACAAGTATCCTGGTTTGAACGTACATACTTCATTAACGTATGTAAATGATGCTTACCGCTCTGATCTGTAATAACGATTTCTTCACCTGTTACACGGGAAACAACACCGTCCACTCTTGCACAAACAACCATGCCGGAATCTTTTGCAACTCTTCTTTCCATACCTGTACCGACAACCGGTCTTTCTGTTATAAGAAGAGGTACTGATTGACGCTGCATGTTTGAACCCATCAAAGCACGGTTCGCATCATCGTGTTCAATGAACGGAATCATTGAAGTTGCAACCGAGATAATCTGTATCGGGCAAACACCCATATAGTCAACCTTTGAAGAGTCGCTCATAATAAATTCTGAACGATAGCGGACAGGAATTTGAGCAGCTTTAAATGTATTATCCGGATTCAATTGAACGTCAGCCGGAGCACATCTATAGTTTTCATCTTCATCAGCTGTCATATAAACAACTTCATCAGTAACTTTTCCATCTTTAACAACAAAGAACGGAGATTCAATAAATCCGTAATCATTAACTCTTGCGTGAGTAGCTAATGAACCTATCAAACCTGCGTTAGGACCTTCTGGAGTTTCAATCGGACAAATACGTCCATAGTGAGAAGGGTGGATATCACGAACTGCAAACCCTGCTCTTTCTCTCTGTAAACCTCCTGGTCCTAATGCTGAAATACGTCTTTTGTGAGTTAATTCAGCAAGCGGATTAATCTGATCCATAAACTGTGACAACTGAGAAGATCCAAAGAATTCTTTTAATGATGCCACAAGAGGTTTTGTATTCAACAAGTTCAGCGGAGTTAAAGTTTCTGAATCTTGAAGAGTCATTCTTTCTTTAACAATTCTTTCAATTCTTGACAAACCAACTCTAAACTGGTTTTGAAGAAGTTCACCGACTGAACGGATTCTTCTGTTTCCTAAGTGGTCAATATCATCTAAAGAACCTTCATCATAAGTTAAATTAATTAAATACTCAATTGATGCAACTATATCTTGAACCGTTAAAGTTCTTTGATTTTTTGAAATGTTTAAATTCAGTTTTTTATTTAACTTATAACGACCTACACGACCAATATCGTATTTTTTATCATCAAAGAATCTTGACTCTAAAATCTGACGTCCTCCTTGCGCAGAAGCAGGATCACCCGGTCTTAATTTTTTATATAAATCAATTAATGCATCATCTGTAGTTTCTGTTGTATCTTTATCCAGAGTTTTCTTCAAGAATTCAAAGTGAGTAAATAAAGATTCCATTTCAGAAACTGTGATACCCATTGCCTTTAATAAAGTTGTAGCAAGAATTTTTCTATTTTTATCTATCTTAACGTAAATTAAATCGTTGGAATCTGTTTCAATTTTCAACCATGCGCCTCTATTAGGAATCATAGTTGCATTATATAATCTCTTACCGGTTGGAGAGATTTCACGCTTAAAGTAAACCCCTGGAGAACGAACAATCTGAGATACAATAACACGTTCTGCACCATTTACAATAAACGTACCTTTATCTGTCATGGTCGGAATATCACCGATATAGACTTCTTGTTCCTTAATTTCACCGCTGTCACGGTTAACAAGCCTTACCATAACGCGGAGCTGTTTTGCATATGTAGCGTCATGTATGCGGGCTTCTTCAACTGTGTACTTTGCATTATCAAACGTGTAGTTTGGAAGGAAATGAAGCTCCAATCTTCCCGTATAATCTTTTACAGGAGAAAAAGCCAATAATTCTTCTTTAAGCCCTTCTTTTAAAAACCATTCAAATGATTTTTTCTGCACGTCAATTAAATCCGGTAAATCGTCCAAACGTGTATTAGGAATACCCATTGGCGTTACTCTTTTTGCATATTCTGTCGACATTAATTCACCTCATCTATTCTAATGATGTACTATATAAAAAATTTATTTTTTATTCTACTTTATTTCGGACATAATTATCCCATATACTAGCATGTTATACTATCGTACAACATCAAAAATTAACGTCAAGTTAATAAGGGTATAATGTACAATTTTTCAACCCTTTTGTTTACAAAAATTTACAAAAGACTTCAAAATTTTAAATTTAATATCACAAAGGTTCCTGTTACTAAAATAAATTAACCGCCACAGACTTTACATGGCACTCCACCCCTGCTTACAGCCTCTTTTTTCTCTAATTTAATACAATTTACGGTACATTTAATTGCCCAGGTGCAACCAGGCTTATGATATTTATGAGTCTTTACGTTATATACCACCGTTTCAGCATAACATGCGGGCAAGATAACACATAAACTCATTATTATAATAAGAAAATTTTTCATTTTTTAATATCCTTAATGATATTTTTTATATAACAGCCTCATATCTTCATCTGTCAGATACTGCATCGAATCTAAATCATAAGGATACATTATGCTGCCGCTGTTAGGAGAATGATCCAGTCCGATAGCATGACCTGCTTCATGAAGCATTACGCCGTATATATGGTCTTTGGGACGAGTGATAATTTTTCTGACATACTGCCCGCCCTCTATAGCTCTATAATATTCTTTTGTACCGATGGTTACAAATGCTTTATAATATTGTCCGCCTCTGGTCATCATTTCCGTACAGCCAACAGCCCCTGCATCATTACAATTTGCCACGAAATCAACAAATTCAACTTGAATATTAGCATTGCTTGGACTGTCTACGAATTTAAAACGCACCAATTTTTTTGATTGATACTCCCAGGCTCTAAAAGCCTGCTTCATTAAATCACTCATTCTGCCGTACTCCGGAATATATACATATATAGGAGAACCTACCCAGCGTGGCTTTTCTAGAGCCATACAAGAAAATGTAATAGAAAAGACAAACAAAATTAATAACAATCTTTTAATCATAGCTTTAATCATCACACCTCAAATCTTGCAAAAACTTTATCAATATTTTTAAGATAAGATTTTGTATCAAAACATTCTTCAAGCTCTGCATCTGATAATATATTTTCACTAATTAATCCTTTTTTAAAATCACCGCCTTGAAGCGCATTAAGTGCGTGTTTTTGTACTATTCTGTACGCATCTTCTCTGGTAAAACCTTTTTCAACAAGTTTTAAAAGAACTTTTTGAGAAAATACAACACCGCCGTACAGTTTTGTATTTTTAAGCATATTATCTTCATGAATTACGAGATTTTCCATAACTCCATAAAATCTATGAAGCATAAAATCTATAAGAATTAATGAATCCGGAAATATTATTCGTTCTGCAGAACTATGAGAAATATCTCTTTCATGCCAGAGATTAATATTTTCAAAAGAAACTAACATATTTGAACGTACTACTCTTGCCAGACCGCATAAATTTTCACACAATACAGGGTTTTTCTTATGGGGCATTGCAGAAGAACCTTTCTGATGAGAGCCGAAACCTTCTTCTACTTCTCTGACTTCCGTCTTTTGAAGATGTCTTATTTCAGTTGCAAACTGTTCTATCAATGATGCTATTAATGCAAGTACAGACATAAACTTAGCATGCCTGTCACGAGAAATAATTTGAGTGGATATTTTAGCAGGCTTTATACCTAAAGCTTCGCAAGCATACTCTTCAACTTCCAAAGGAAGGTTACTGTATGTACCTACCGGTCCGGATATCTGACCGACGGAAATTTCAGTTAATGCATCTTTAAAACTTTGTCTTGCTCTTTGTAATTCATCAAGCCAATTTAACAATTTAAAGCCGAAAGTTGTAACTTCCGCATGAACACCGTGAGAACGACCTATACAAATAGTATCTTTATATTTGAAAGCCATTTTTCTGACAAGCTCTATTAAGCAATCTAAATCTTGATTAATAATTTTTGAACTGTCTACAATTTGCAGAGCAAATGCTGTATCGATTACATCAGAACTTGTTAAACCCATATGAATATATTTTGCATTCTCTTCTCCTACAGATTCATTTACTGCAGTTAAAAAAGCTATGACATCATGCCTAACTTCCCTCTCTATTTCATCAATTCTATCTATAGTAAAAGAAGCTCTATTTTTTATTTCACTTAGATTACTTTGTGGAATTTTTCCTATTTTTGCATATGCATCACACACTGCCAGTTCAACTTTTAAATAATAAGTAAACTTTTCATGCAAATCCCAAATCTTTTTTATTTCTTCCCTAGAATATCTATCAATCATATATTAAAATTATACTATAAAAAAGGAAGGTTTAAAAGCCTTCCTTTATTTAAATTTATTTATCCCCGCTAAAAAGAGACTTCCAGAAACTGGTTTCAGCTTCTATTGCATTTCTTGTATTTTCGCGTCGTTTTTGAGCTTCTCTTTGTTTTTTCTTTAATTCTCGCTGCTGCTTTTTGTATGCTTTCTGGCGTTCTTTTTGTTGTTTTTCATAGGCTTTTTGTCTCTGCTCTCTTGCTTTTCTTTGAGCTTCAGCTTGAGAATTAAGTTCTTTTTCTTTTTGGGTAATCGGGGAGATTAAATTATCTACAAAATTCTGAATACGAGATTCTGCCGCGTTGGCAGCCATTGAAGTTGTTAGTATAGCTATTATTGCTGCTGCTAAAAACTTTTTCATAAATAATTTCCTTTCTTATTTTTTAATTAAAGAGTTCCAGTAATCCTTCTCTGCTTGAATTGCGTCTTTTGTTGCCTGACGTCTTGCTTGAGCTTCTTGTCTTTGTTTTTCAGCGGCAGCCTGACGTGCTTCTTGCTGTTTTTTTAATTCTGCGCGTCTTGCTTCCTGCTGTTTTTGGTACTCAGCTTGTTTTGCTTCATTAGCTTTTTGTTGCGCTTCCATTTTTTCATTAAAAGCTTTTTCCTTTTCAGTTAGTGGAGAAAGTTTTTTGTTTACATAATTTTCCAATCTAGATTCTGCAGCATTTGCAGCTATAGATGCCGTTAATGCGACTACAGCTAACAAGGTAAATAATTTTTTCATAATCAAACTCCTTTCACTCGTGTATTTAGAATTTTAAAATACTTTTTTTTATTTTTCAAGTATAATATTGATATGAGTGTTGAACTGCTAGGATTTAATATTGACGATTATACTTTTGAGGATGCTGTTGTTAAGGCTAAAAGTCTTATAGACAGTACTAAAGTTTCGCAAATTATAACTATTAATCCAGAAATGATTCAAGAAGCAGAAAAAAACAACAAATTTTCTAACATCATAAAAGAAGCAGAAATGGTTATCCCTGATGGAATCGGTATTCAACTTGGTCTAAAAATAACCGGTAAGAATGTACAGCGAATTCCGGGAATTGATTTTGCTAAACGAATGCTCTATGAGGCATCTAAAAATGATATACCGGCTGCAATTATAGGAGCAAAAGAAGAAGTTATAACAAAAGCCATAGAAAATTTGCAAAAAGAAATTAACGGTTTAAATATCGTATATTTCCATAATGGTTATTTTAGTGACGATAATATTATAATGGAAGAGCTCAAAGCCAAAGCGCCAAAACTTATACTTGTTGCACTTGGTTCTCCAAAACAGGAAGAATTTATATACAAGGCAAAAACCAAACTAAAACCTGCATTGATGATTGGTATAGGAGGCAGTCTGGACGTTTGGTCTGGAAATGTTAAAAGAGCACCTAAAATATTCCAAAAATTAGGATTAGAATGGTTATACAGGACTCTTGCGCAGCCCTCAAGATTTAAAAGAATTTTTCCAGCACTACCATTATTTTTAATAAAAGTACTTAATTATAAGGACAAAATATAAATGTTAACAAATTTAGAAATTGAAGAATTAAAAGCTTTTGCGTGTGAAACTAGAAAGAATATTCTAAAAATGGTGCATAATGCAAAATCCGGACACCCGGGCGGCTCGCTTTCCGGAGCTGATATTTTAGCAGTACTGTATAATAAGTGTTTAAATATACCCTGCGATTGGGATAAAAATCCGAATTTTGCGAAACGTGACAGATTTATACTATCAAAAGGACATGCTTCCCCGCTATTATATTCAGTACTTGCGCAAAAAGGATTTTTTCCTGCAGAAGATTTAATGACATTCAGATTATTTGGTTCAAAATTACAAGGTCATCCATGCAAAAAAGCATTAAACGGAATAGAAACCTCAACAGGCTCACTGGGACAGGGGCTTTCTATTGCTTGCGGAATTGCATTAGGACTTAAATTAAATAATAATCCGGCAAATGTAATTGTTTATACAGGAGATGGAGAGCTGCAAGAAGGCTCTTGCTGGGAAGCTTTTATGCAAGCCGCACATAGAAACTTAAACAATTTAATTGCAATAATTGATCGTAACAGACTTCAAATTGACGGATGTACTGAAGATGTTATGGCAATAGATAACCTGCATGACAAATTAAAAGCTTTTAATTGGGACGTGATAGAAATTAACGGACATGATTACACACAGATTTATGAAGCTGTGGAGAAGGCAAAAAAAGCGTTACATCCATGTGCTATTATTGCACATACCATTAAAGGCAAAGGCTGTTCTTTCATGGAAAATCAAGCTTCATGGCATGGAAAAGCTCCGGATAATAAAGAACTAGAGCAAGCTTTAAAGGAATTAGGAGAATAAACAATATGATTATAAAAACTTGTCCGTTTGCAGAAAATCGTGTTTGTAATGATGAATGTCCGCTTTATATCTCTCCGGATGAGCTTAACGAATTTGTTGTTGCAAGACTCTCTTCTATAGGTGTTATTAACAGAGCAGAAGGAGAGTGCTCTCTGAAAATGCTGGCACTGAGTCAGAGCCGCTCAATTTTTGAGAATACGAATACGCGCGGCTAAAAAGCAAGTTTGTACATAATAAGCCCCGCTGAAATACTTAGATTTAAGGACTCTACTTTATCAGACATTTCTATTGTTATATTTTTTGTTGCAAAATTCTTTAAAAATCTGCTCAGCCCGTTTGCTTCCGAACCAAACATTATAAGTGTTTTTTCTGCAGGTTTATACTCATTTAACCAGATAGTATTTTCTGATTTTGGCAGAGTAGCTACACGCTCATAATCCTCAAAACAGCTTAAATCACTCATTTCAAACACCGGAACTTTCCAGAGGTTTCCGACTGCCGAACGCACGCATTTTGGATTATATAAATCAACAGTATCACCGTATAAAACTACTGCATCAATATTAAAAGCACAGGCGGTGCGCAATATTGTCCCCAAATTACCTGCATCTTTGATATCCTCTAATAAAATAACTTTTTTATAAGAATCAGACCAGACGCGTTTCAGCTTTTTTGCTACAGCAACAGCTTTTGGCGGTGTATCCGTTGAAGAGATTTTTGCTAAAACGGCTTCTGTTGTTTCTATCCTGTTATCTTTATTGATAAAAAGCTTAGAGTCTTCTTCTACAAATAAAGAAACAATTTCTAAGCCGGAATTTATGGCTTCCTCTATACATTTTTCTCCCTCAAGCAGGAAGCAATCACGCCTGTATTTCTTTTGCAAAAGCTTTGCTGTCTCTTTTACAAGTTCATTATTAACACTTGTTATTTTCATAAAATCTCAAATTCCTCAAGCCATGATTTCTCTTGTTCAGATAATAAATCATAATTAATAAGTTTACCTTCATACCCCATTTTAACAAAAGAATGGATAATTCCATACTTCATATAACAAGAATTCTCCAGTCTTACACCAAAATGCTCCGGATTATAGAGTCCTGGTTCTATTGTAAATGTCATATTATCTTTTATTTCTGTATGAGCAATTTCTGTTTGGTTTAATGCCGGCGGAGCCTCATGCACATTGATACCAATACCGTGACCCAACCCGTGTCCAAAAGTAAACCCGTCTATTTTGTTATCCAGTATTGAATGCGCTAATTTATCGTATTCATAACCTGTATTAAAATTTGCGTTATACGCATTCAGAAAAGATTTTAATACAGTTGTATAAACCTTTTTTTGCAATTCAGACGGCTCACCTTTTACAAATACTCTAGTTATATCCGTTGCTAAACCGCTTTCATAGTATGCACCGCAATCTATCAGAACCAGAGAACCGTCTTTGAGGATTACATCCTTTGAATTTTTTGCATAATGAGCAAGAGCAGAATTTTTATCTACTGCAACAATAGAATTAAAGCTTAAGGATTTTGCACCGTATTTTATAAACTCTTCTCTCAGCCTTTTTGCAATATCATATTCGGAAAGATTATCATTCTTTTCTATATAATCCCTTATTGCACGCATTGTTTTGTCTGTTGCAGCAAAAGCTTTTTTGTACGCTTCTATCTCATCTTCTGATTTAACAGATTTCATAAGCGCAACTTCGGAAGGTTTATGCACCGGATTTTTTATTAAAGCGTAATCATAAGCATTTATAGATCTTTTATCTACAATTAATTCACCTTTAAAATTCTTTAAGAAATTTTCACACTCAATATTATCCGTAAAAAGAATTTGTTTTTCTTTATCAATATACAGTTTTGCCCAAATCTTAGACGTGCAGTCTTTAGAGAAATCTCGCAAGCCCGAAAGATAAGAAACTTCTTCAAGATTTGTTATAAACATCGGACTTTTGGGAGCATATTTTTTTGGGGGAACTGCTTGTACAAATTTACTTTTGTCTTGGAGTTCCGTATGATTATTTATAAAATCTTCTTTAAGAAGTTTAATTTTACAGCTATCAAAATTTTCCAGCCTCTTTTGCGAAACTTTTTTAGCGACTATGCCGAGAGTTTTTTCAGAATCTAAAAGTTTTTTTATCTCTTCATCTTGTTTTTGCCCTAATTGCAGCTTCACAACAGTAACTCCCGCTTTAGCTTCCATATCTGCCTGCGTATGATATCGCCCGTCAACAAAGAGGTAAATATTATCCTCTGTAACCAGGGCATCACCGGTAGAGCCGGAAAATCCTGTTAGAGTATATCTTGCATTCTCCGACAAAGCCGGATACTCAACCAAATATTCATTAGTAGAGTTTACAAGCAAATAATCAACGCCAAGTTTGTTTAACAAATTATTCATACTTAAAAGTATAGCACACATCATATATAAACATGTAGGTTGGGTGGAACCCAACAAATAAAATATTGATAATGAGTTATAAAAAATTAATTGTCCTAAATTCAATTGTTCTTATTACATCTATAACCTAAATAAGTTGTTGGGTTTCACCCAATCTACAGCTTAAAAGTATAGCACATTATTACAAATTCGTTACATAAAAGCAATTTTATACTTAAATTTGTTTTTATATAAATAATGCATGAAAGGTAAAAAATGGTTAATGGAATAAATTTTAATAGTATTACCTATACTCTTCCTTTTAAAACTACAGAAAAAAGCTCTGTAGTTTCTAAGCCTGTTGAGCTTCAAAACAAAAACTTAAATGGTCTGGATGCTTTAGGGAATTATAACTCGACATTAGCAATGCAGCCTCCGGATTTTGATATACCTATACTTAAACCTGTAGAAATTCCTCGAGACATAAACAATATTAAGGGGGAAAGAATTTATTCTTCTGACGGCAAACTCGTTCAAATCGTTGATGAAGATGCGAATTTTAAAAAAGTATATCTACTTGGAGAACATGGAATAAGGTACTCAGTAACAGATAAAAATATAAATAAGGACGTTTTTAGCCAAATACATTGGTATGATAACAATGAGATTATGCTTGAGAGTTATAATCCTCAAAATGGGTATAAATACTCTACATTTTATGAAAACAATGAACTTCTGAATTATTATAAATTAAAAGAATTTAGCAATGGAAGCTCTATAACAGTTAATTATGATAACAGAGAACAGTTATATGATTATGAAGTTTTTGATGCACAAACATCCTGCATAACAATGAAAAGATATAATAAAGAGAAACAATTGATTGACAAATGCATAAAAAAATATGATGAAACAACTAATTCTAAACTTCAAACTAACTATATAGGAACAGAAGCAGTTTCAGAAGAGTATACTCAAACAAACTCAATTAAAAATAATATTGCAGAGAAAATTCTAAATGATAATGATTTAAAACCAATTCCCAAAATTGAGTACCCAACTGATTTAAATAAAATACAAGGTAAAAAGACATATTATTCAGACGGGACTGTAGAAAGCGTAGTAACACCGGATAATGTAAAATATACTTATGATTTAGGTGAAAATCTTATGACTATTAAAAATAAGAATAAGAAAATTCATCATTATCTGGATAATAATTGGTACAGTATAGAAGAAAAAATCAATGACAATGAATGCAAGACGACAATTTACCATCCGAACGGCGACATATCTGTTTCTTGTCAAAAAAATGATAATGAAAAAAGAATTATACTAACCAATGGAAAAATAAGTCATTATGAAGAAACCATTGATGGTGAATGTGAAAAAATTATAGCATTTGATAAAAACGGAAATGCAATGAAAGAATTTGACAATGTCCAAGACTATAACAATTTATAATAGAATTTGCGACATAGTAGGTTGGGTGAAACCCAACAAATAAAATATTGATAATGAGTCATAAAAATTTAATTGTCTTAAATTCAATCGTTTTTATTACTTGTGTAACCAATATTTGTTGGGTTTCACTCAACCTACTTTTTAAATTATTTACCCCTTTATCCCTTTAGTCCTCATCAACATCTGTTAATTTAATCAAATGCCAGCCGAATTGGGTCTGAACGGGTTTGGAAATTTCACCTTTCTTCATGGCAAAAACAGCATCTTCAAACGGCTTTACCATCATGCCTTTGCCGAACCATCTTAAATCGCCGCCATTGCGTCCGGACGGACATTTTGAATACTCTTTTGCCAAATCTTCAAACGCAACACCTTTTTCAATATCAAGCAAAAGATTCTCTGCTTGTTCTTTAGTATCTACCAAAATATGACTCGCTCTTACTTTCATACTTATCTCCTTTTAAAACTGCTAAAAAATTTTAGCATAAAAAATAGAAAAAGGATAGACTAATCTATCCTTTTTCTATAAAAAAAAGCTAACCTTGCGGTTAGCCGTAAATATCAACCAACAATTTCTTTCACTTCAGTTTGTAAGTTCTTTGAATCAATTTTAATACTTGGTCCCATAGTGGTTGTCAAGTATATTGACTTAACATAAGTACCTTTAGCTGCAGAAGGTTTAGCTCTTAGAACTGCATCAACTAAAGTTCCGTAGTTCTTAACCAAATCTTCGTTAGAAAATTGAACCTTACCGATAGGGCAGTGAATCATACCCTGCTTATCAGCTCTGAATTCAACTTTACCAGCCTTAGCATCCTTAACAGCTTTAGCTATATCTAAAGTTACAGTACCGGTCTTAGGGTTTGGCATCAAGCCTTTAGGTCCTAAAACTCTACCAAGTTTACCTAACATACCCATGCAATCAGGTGTAGCAATCAATGTATCAAATTCAAACCAGCCGCCTGCAATTTTATCTATAATATCTTCCGTGCCGTAGAAATCAGCACCAGCGTCTTTTGCTTCGTTTACCTTTGGTCCTTTTGCAATAACACAAACACGGACTTCTTTACCTAATCCTGCTGGTAATACAACAGTTGATCTTATTTGCTGTTCAGCGTGTTTAACTTCAATACCTAATCTCATATGGCATTCAACTGTTTCATTAAACTTCGCCACTTCTTTAGATATTTCCTGTAATTTTACAAGAGCATCACGACCGCTAGCCGGTTGTTGGAAATCAGCAAGCAATTCTTGAAGCTTCTTTTGTTTTTTAGTTATTTTTGACATTTTTCTTATCCTTTCATGGTATTAGCGGACAAAAGTCCTTCCATTATTGTTCTAACTTAATGAGTGCAACCTTTTAACTTAGGGAAGGGAACTATTTACCTCTTATTTAACCCTCTTTTACGGTAACGCCCATTGCTCTGCAAGAGCCTTTAATCATATTAACAGCAGCTTCCATAGAAGTAGCGTTCAAATCGTTCATTTTAATTTTAGCGATTTCTTCTAATTGAGCTCTTGTAATTTCACCAACTTTTGTTTTGTTAGGCACAGCAGAACCTTTCGGTAAGTTTAATGCCTTTTTAATCAAAACCGGAGCCGGAGGTGATTTTGTTACAAAAGTGAAACTTCTGTCTTCATATACATCAATAACAACAGGGATTATATAACCTGCCTGTGATTCAGTTCTTGCGTTAAACTGTTTGCAGAAATCCATGATGTTAACACCGTGCTGACCTAAAGCCGGACCAACCGGAGGTGACGGATTTGCTTTTCCTGCTTGAATTTGCAGTTTAATTTTTCCTACTACTTTTTTTGCCATTTGTTGTTCTCCTTTCGTGGTACTAACGGGGGGCATCCCCTTCCACGTTATTTGTATCTTGCAATTGAGAGTAATTCGCAGAATTTAGAGTTTTAAACCAAACCCTGTTAATTTACCCTATAATTTTTGTATTTGTTTATATTCCAGCTCAACCGGAGTTTCACGTCCGAAGATTGAAACCATTGCTCTGAGTTTAGCCTTATCAGGATAAACTTCAGTAATATCACCAACAAACTCTGCAAACGGTCCAGATATAATTCTGACTTTTTCGCCGACCTTAATATCCATTTCAATTTTCTGAGTTTGTGCTGTAGATCTATGTATAATCTTTTTAATTTCACTTTCTTTTGCAGGAATAGGTTTCTTTGCAGAACCTACAAATTTTGTAACACCTGCTGTATGACGAACAACATACCAGCTGTCTTCATCCATTATCATCTCAACTAAAACATAGCCCGGGAAGATTTTTTCTTCTTTCTCCTGTTTTCTACCGCCTTTAATCTGCGTAACGGTCTTTTGTGGAACTTCAACTCTAAAAATCTTATCTCCCATGTTCATATATTCAATACGCTTTTCAAGGTTACTTTTAACTTTATTTTCATAACCAGAATAAGTATGAACAATATACCAGCGTTTTTGATTTTTCTTTTCTGAAGATTTATGGTTTTCAACTTCCGAAGTTTCTTCCATATGAGATTCATTTGTAATGTTTTCGTCTTTTTCAGTCATTATTCTTATCCTTTTAATTAAAACTTAGATAACAGAGCATTGAATATTATATCCACGAAGTAAATAAACACAGTAAATATAAAAACAATTGCAACAACAAAGAATGTTTCAACAACAACTTGATGTTTCTCCGGCCAGGTAATTTTACCCCATTCTGTTCTAACACCTTTAAAATATGTTATAATGTTTTTCTTTGCTGTTTCAAACGTATCGTTCATTTTTAATTACCTATAATTTTATCAAATCGCGCCCTGAAGGACTCGAACCCTCGACATCCGGTTTTGGAGACCGACGTTCTACCAACTGAACTAAGGACGCCTAACTAGTGATTAGTGACTGGTGAATGGTGAATAGAATTCTACTCACAATTCACCAGTCACTGTTCACTATTATTTTGTTTCCTTGTGAGTTGTATGTTTTTTGCAAGTCGGACAGTATTTGCTTAATTCCAATCTGTCTTTAGTATTTTTCTTGTTTTTTACCGTTGTGTAGTTTCTTTCTTTACAATCTTCACAAGCTAGAACTACCATTCTGTCGTTTTTGCCTTTGATACCCATTTTTCAGTTTCCTTTATATTTAAATAATGCTATTATTCTATGAAGAGGAGCTGCTAGTGTATAATTAGCCTTTTGTGCTGCCTCTGTTTACTATCTGTCTCGACCTTTTAAAAAGAATGTGTAAAACACATTCTCTCTTTAAAAATCGGCGTATAAAATTATCCTAAAATAAACATAATTAAAATGCAAATAATATGTGAAGATTTTTTAATAATATCATTTTGAGCTTTGCATAAAAATATTGTAAAATATTCAAAACACAATTAAGAATTCACAACTTCAAATAAAGCATTTACAACAACCGGATCCCATTTAACACCGGCTTCTTCTTTTATAATAGATAACGCTTTATCTTTATTCATCGCTTCACGGTAAGAACGATCAGACGTCATTGCAGTATAAGCATCTGCAACAGCTATAATTCGTGAACCAAACGGAATAGAATTACCTTTTAATCCCTCTGGTTCGCCACAGCCGTCCCAGCGTTCTTTGTGGTAATGAATATAAGGGATTACCTCGGATAAGAAATTTATATTCATCAAGAGGTTGACCCCAACATTAGGATGGTTTTGCAATTTATCCCATTCTTCTTTTGAAAGCTTACCTTTGTTAGCAAATAATGATTCCGGAAGGGTTATTTTACCTATATTTTGCAAAAGTCCTGCGTAGTAAACCAGATCTGTAGTCTTTTCATTCAGACCTAACTGTTTACAAAGCTTTCTGGAAAGATCTGCAGTATTCTGCGAATGAGCTACCTTGTATTGTCCTTTTTCATCAACAGCTTTAGCAAGTCTTTCAACAAATGCCTGCTGTTGAACTCCCAAATCTCCGATTAAGGCTGTTAATTCCGCACGCTTATGCTGGAGAGCTTCCGCAAAAATGCTGTCCTCATTGATTAACTCTTCGGTTTCTTCTATTGCTTTTTGAAGGTGCAATGAGGTGCCGAACAAGCGTCCTATGGTTTCAAGAAGATCCATATAAGCTTTTTTAATTGTTTTTTCCTTGTAGTTTTCTATCACAACAACACCCACAATATATGCGTTGTTATGCATAGGAACAACCGCAAGTGATTTTACATCATATTCTTTGAGTTCATATTTCGGAATAAAATTATCAATTTTAGAAACATCCTTTATCTGGACTTTTTCCAGCGTGTTGAATGCTTTAACAACAATAGATTTGTCATCGGCGGAATATCCGAGTTTTTTTGCGTATATATCTTCGTCAAAATCTATTGATGAACCGGCAAGACCAAGGATTTTGTTTTCTATATTCAACCCTTTAGTAAACTCTTTTGTAAGATAGATATGGCATGCATCAACATCAAGAATCTGTGTCAACGTTTTTGCAATAGAATTATATACAACATATTCATCTTGAGAGTTGAAGCCCAGAACACAAAGTGTATTATCCAATGAATATATTGAAATAAGCTCTTTCAATTGAGATTTTAATCTGGTTGTCTTATCCTTGACATCTTTGCCGATTTTATTTGCTAAATCTTCAGATATTAAATATTCAGATATAAAGTCACCTATATTAAGGGCAAATATTTCTTCAAGCGGATCGTCTTCCATCAAATCTATGGACTTGCTGAATAGTGAAGCGCCTAATTCTTCTTTATCTGTCATAATATTCCTTCCTACAAAATTTGATTTCTTCTTATTAATACATATAACGGCATAAATTTCAAAAACTTTAGGAAATTTTACAAATTTTATACTTTAGTTGTAGAAAAGTTATACTAAATGGCGAAAATAAAGGACAAAAGAGGTTTACAAAACGTAATAAATTATAATATTTACTCTCTTTCCTGCACGCCTTTATAAAATTCATTTGTAATTAGCTGGGAATATTTACCTTTTTCATTGATTGCAAGAGCGAGTTTTTCCGAACCATCCGAAGTTTTGACACTTGACACGACACCGGATACATCAGAAAAAGGAAGTTTTGTCACATGCGCTTCAAATTTTGCATAAGGCACCTGTCTGCCATAAACATTCATCATTCCTCTGTTAGTTATTTTTATATCTTGAAGAGTTATTGCTTGATATTTAAAATTACCTGCAAGCTCCTTCAATTTTTTATCAACTTCGCTGCTTTTTATATCATCCTGGGTTAAAAGAGGTTTTTTACCTGAATCAACAATAATCATCTTCTGCCCCGAGGCTTTATGCTCAGCAAGAACAGCCTTATAACCTGCAAGATTTACAGCATTATCTATTTGAAATTCTTCATTTAATTTAGAGAAATCACCTATTTTTTTAGCACTTTCTACAGCATGCTCCTGTACAAATTTCACAATACAGACTTTTACCGCTTCAACATATTTTTGTCCGCCTATTGCATTAAAACCTATAACTGCAAGAACAAGCAAAAAAGCATTAAAAATTATTTTTATCAATCTAAACATTACTTGCACCTCCAGTAAATATTATGTACAATTATAACTATGACAAAGTCTGAAATCAATCTTGTTAATACGTCGGATGTTTGTATCGAGGATGCTACACCTGCAATGCAGAGGTTTTTGGAGATAAAAAGAGAGAATCCCGGCTGCCTTTTGCTCTACAGGATGGGGGATTTTTATGAAACATTCTTTGAAGACGCAGTTGTATTGTCACGCGAACTAGAGCTTACCCTTACCGGACGCGACTGCGGAGCAAAACTCGGAAGAATACCGCTTGCAGGTATTCCTGTTAAAGCAATTGACGGATATTTAGAAAAACTTGTCGCAAAAGATATTAAAGTTGCAATCTGTGAACAACTAGAAGACCCAAAACTTGCAAAAGGCGTTGTTAAAAGAGGTGTTGTAAGGATTATTACTGCAGGTACAATTATTGAAAGTAATTTTCTAAATCAAAACAGTAATAATTATATGTGCGCTCTGTTTAAGGAGAAAGATAAATGGGGTTTTGCTTATACCGATATCTCGACTGGCGAGTTTAAAGCTTCTGAATTGGATTATGATACTGTAATTACTGAGCTTGCGAGAATACAGCCTTCAGAAGTTGTTGCTCCGGCAAAAAAAATGAAATTACAACCTTTCCAGATTGTACCGGAAGAAACTGTTGATTTGCCGGAAGAAATCATTAATAATTATAACTGCTCAAAAGTTCCTGCAAAAATCTTTGATAATGATTTCGCACAAAACAATCTTAAACAGGTTTTTAATCTTAACTCACTTGATGCACTTGGATATAATTCCTGCCCCCTTGGTTTTAGAGCTGCTGCCGGCATGCTTGCATATATTTGGGAAAATCTAAAAGAAGGCTTTCCAAAATTTGAAAAAATTGATATTTATGAACTGAGCGAATACATGGCGATTGATGCAGGCACAAGAAAAAACCTTGAGCTTACAGAAACATTAAGAGAAAAAAATAGATACGGCTCACTTTTATGGGCAATAGATAAAACAAATACAAATATGGGAGCAAGGCTTTTAAAGTCTTGGATTTGCCAGCCTCTAAAAAATCCTAAGAAAATAATAAAACGGCAGGAGGCAGTAAAAAAGCTTATTGACAGCTCCTCTATACGTTTTGAACTCGAAAAATCTCTAAAAAATATATATGATATTCAGCGTCTTTCAACCAGATTGAGTAACGGAACTGCAACACCACGAGATTATTTAAGTTTGAAAATATCATTAGATAATATTCCGCATCTGGTTGAATTATCAAAATCTATAGGATTAAATATTTTTGATACACTGGAAAATTCCTTAAGCTCAATAAAAGATTATGTTGATACCATAGAACAGACAATAAGCGAGGATGCACCTGTTACAATAAAAGAAGGCGGCTTAATTAAAAAAGGCGTGAACGCTAATTTGGATTATTTAAGAGATTTGATGTTCAATGGCGAAGACTGGCTTAAAAAATTTGAGCAGCAAGAAAAAGAAAAAACAGGTATTACAACTTTAAAAGTGGGATATAACAGAGTTTTTGGATATTATATAGAAATTACAAACTCTAATTTAAATAAAGTTCCTGCTAACTACATAAGGAAACAGACACTTACAGGCGCGGAAAGATTTATCACTGATGAATTAAAAAAACATGAAGATGAGGTACTTACAGCTCAAGTTAAAGCAAATGAATTAGAATACAAAATTTTTAGTGATTTTCGCAATTATTCAAAAGAATTCGTAACAATTATACGCGAAATTGCAGACTGTGTTGCCGAGCTTGATGTATTTACATCTTTTGCTTCTGTTGCAATTGAACAAAATTATGTCTGCCCTAAGATAAATGAAAGCGGGAATTTTAATATAAAGAACGGACGTCACCCTGTTCTTGAAAAAATTCTACCGCTTGGAGCTTATGTACCGAATGATATTGAACTTTCAAGTTCTGATAGTACCAAAACTCAATTTATGATATTAACCGGTCCGAATATGGCAGGTAAATCAACTTTTATGCGGCAAAATGCGCTCATTGCAATTTTAGCCCAAACAGGCTCCTTCATTCCTGCGGATTACGGAGAAATTGGAATAATTGATAAAATATTTACACGCGTTGGTGCTAGTGATGATTTGACACTCGGCAAATCTACTTTTATGGTGGAGATGACAGAAACTGCATATATTCTGAACAGCGCAACAGAAAAAAGTCTTATCTTGATTGATGAAATCGGACGCGGTACAAGTACATATGACGGAGTAGCAATAGCCTGGGCAGTTGCGGAATATATTGCAGATAAAATAAAAGCAAGATGTATTTTCGCAACACACTACCATGAGCTCAACGTAATGACGAATACATTCCCGCAAATAAAAAATTACAGAATAACTGTAAGCGAAGAAAATGGAGAAATTGAATTTTTACGTAAAATTGTCCCAGGAGGAGCAAGTAAAAGTTACGGCATACAGGTTGCCAAAATGGCAGGACTTCCTAATAGTGTCGTAAAGCGTTCTGAAGATTTAATGAGCCGTATGCAGAAGGATTTTTCTAAAAACCTAGCCTCTCGTAAAAAATCTGCAGATTCTGATTTTGTACAACCACAGCTTAATTTGTTCTAGATATAATACTTTTGTATACGTAATATCTACAAATCAGTACAACATCGTATCTATTTAACATTTATACCATATCAATATTAAATAGCCCCACAAATTACTGTCAGAAGAAAGAATGTTATCCGACAGGTAAGAAAGTTGTATCTCTTAATTTCATAGATTATACTTCTTTTCAATCTCAGCTAAAGACTCAGAAGTAATAATTTTTGCAATAAAAGCCAGAGTCAC
>CALVAO010000015.1 GCA_944325515.1 Candidatus Gastranaerophilales bacterium
TTCCAAGATATTGAAGCGCCTTGCCCAAGTGCAATTATACCGGTTGCCCTATCATTAATTTCCTGCCCTGCGCCCATCGCAATTGACTGATTTGGAATCTCTTGATTTGAGAAACCAACCCTTCCGTTAGCAGGATCGGCAGTCAAAAGAAATGGAATATTATTACCGCTTCCAAACGCTATATGGGCGGCATTGTTTCCACTATCAATATACAAACGCACTCTCTGATTCCATCCGTTAGGAAGACGGGATGTTCCGATGATAACAGATGAGTTATCATCCCCATTCATATTAAAAGCAATACTGTTATTCAATCCCGTAAACACCCACGGGCTGTCACCGGAACCTGCATTTCTCGACATCTTCTTGGTCACCATAGGTGCGGTTGCTGCAGCTATTATTGCTACAATTAGTAATACCACCATCATTTCCATTAAGGAAAATCCTTGTTTTAATTGCTCTCTCACGTTCGCTATTCCTTTCTTTCTTCTTATTAAGGTGTCTAATGTAACACAATACATATTGTGTTACATTAGGGGGCTAATTTTATGGCTAAAATTAGCATCATATCTATGTTTTTTACATATTGTCCCTTTCTTTCTCTTTTTTGGCATTAAAAGAGAAAGAAAGGGACGGAAAGAAAGAGAAAAGAAGCGGCTGTTTTCTATGCCCTTACGGGCATTGAGGCTAATTTGATTTAACCCTCTAAGGCTTGACCGGCAAGCCGGTTCTCTTTCGCTCACTATCGATGCTTACGCATCACGTTCGCGGCGTGCGCCTTGTTAGATATAGCATTTAAGAATTTCGTTTCTTTGGAATATATGTGAATAGGGAGATTACAGGTTTTGAAAAACTGATTTTTTGATTTGATATTGCAAAAGCATTGAAAATAGTGTATTATAGAGTTATGTAACACAATATGTATTGTGTTACATTAGAGGTAAAAATTTTCCTTATAATATTGAATAGGTAATTGAATCCCCTAATAAATACAATATTTAATATTTAATTACATCATTCTGGCTCCCGCCGGAGATAAATACTTCTATATTACTCATTGTTGTTTTTAAAATTCTCTGAATAGCTTCTTCGGAATTAAAAGCTGTATGAGGAGTTATTATTACATTATCAAGCTGGAACAATCTTGAATTAATAATTGTTTGTTCAAGAGTAAGTTTATCAAGGCGGTTTATTCCAATCATATAATCAAAATCCGTCATTGTTTCTTCATTCTCCAGAACATCCAGCCCTGCACCGGCTATCTTTTTATTCACAAGCGCATTAAATAGAGCCTGCGTATCAATCAATTCACCTCTTCCTGTATTAATTATAATCGCGCTTTTTTTCATTTTTTCAAAACTTTTTTCGTCAAACATGTGATAATTGTCTTTTGTTAAAGGTGCATGAATTGATATAAAATCGGATTTCTCAAGCAGAGTATCAAAATCTGTATAAACAACTCCGTATTTTTGTTTCATCTCTTCGTTTTCAAATTTATCAAATGCAATAATATTCATTCCGAGTCCATGGACAATTCTTGCAAACTCCGAACCTATAGCACCAAGTCCTACTATACCTGTAGTTTTTCCAAAAAGTTCAGTTCCGATAAGATTATTAGGAGAAACTCTGGAATTTTTATACTCAAGATAAGAAACAGTTACTTTTCTGCACACATCAAGCAAAAGTGCGAGTGCAAATTCTGCAACCGTAATATTACCGTAGTTAGGAGAATTTACTACCCTAATTCCATGTTCTCTGCAATAATCAATATCAATATGATTAAACCCGACCGAGCGAAGCGCTATTAATTTAAGATTTTTAAACTGCTCCAATACCTTTCTGTTCACCCTTGATGTCGTAAAGACCGAAATAATATCAGCGTCTTTATATTCTTCCTTTACCGGAGCTAAATCATTTAAGGCAGAATTTTCGAGATAATATGTATATTTTTTCTCATTTTGTTCTTTCAAAAACTGTTCTTCATAATCTGCTGCATCAAAATATACAATTTTCATAATAATCCTCCTTATACAGAATTATTATAAAATAGATTTATCAAGATTTGAATACGACACAGGAATACCTGTAACTTTTAAAACCTTCCTGTTATCATTTAGGATTTTTTCTCTTATAATCGGAATACTGAATACAGATAAAATCTTATTATTTTTACCCCAAACATATCTGAAAATAAAATCATAAGGTTTTGTGAAATACCAGCTGAAAGCACCGGATTTTCTTATAATATCCGCAATTTCCCTGCCGCCTTCTCTGTGTTCAATATATTCAAGAGCATCATCCATAACGTATTTTACATGCAGCATTTTCTTCCGCCTGTTTTTTTCTTTATCCATATCTGAAGTTATGGAGGATGTTCTTATCCGATACATTACTCCGACAGGTTTTATTGTTGAAAATACCGGCAGACAGGATAAGACTTTCAAATGAAATCCGTTATCTTCAAATGTAACATTTTTGTCTATATACACCAGATTATTATCTTTTAAAAATTGTGTTCTATACAATTTTCCCCACGAAACACAGGAAAGTTTGAGCAAAGTTTGTTCAAGATTATCTTCCGTGACCTTGTATTTATCATAACCTTCATAAAATAATCCCGATTTTTCGGCTTTCTTAACAAGTTCAATATTGTCCGGATTATCTGCGAAAGCCTCGCTTGATGCACAAACAAAATCAGAGTTTGTTTTTTCTATTTTATTGTATAAATTTTCAAGTGTTTCCGGAAGAATATAATCATCTGAATCAAGAAAAAATATGTAATCTCCCGCAGCATTGCGCATTCCTGTATTTCTGGCGGGAGCAAGCCCGCGGTTTATATCATGATGCACAATTTTAATTCTATCATCATTTTTTGCGTACTCTTCAATAGTTTTTATGGAATTATCCGTACTGCAATCATCAACACAAATTATTTCAAAATCCTTAAATGTTTGGTTTAAAACAGATTTGATGCATTCCTCTATATATTTTTCCACGTTATATACGGGAATAATTACCGAAATTTTTTTCATATACATGCCTAATTTATTATACTTGAGGAATTATAAAATGTCCATCAGATATATACCTTATATTTTAGTATAGTTTGGTGAAATACTAATCCTGTCTAAAATTCTCCTTCCGGCTAATCAAAAATTTTATATTTTATTCTAATATTTTTCTGCGGGATGAATAACCCGAAGAAAGGCGGAAAAAATGAGTTTTAATGCATTAGAAGAAAAAGGACTTCCTATAGAAAAACAAGTAAGAAATTGGCACCAGATAATAGGAAAACCTTACAATAAAACAGAGGTTGATTGTTACACAAGAACAAGACAAATACTGATGAATGGTATAGAAATCGAAGCCTGGGGATTTAAACATCAGTTAAACAGATTTGTAATGGATAACAATGATAAAGAATTAATAGCTCAAATCAGCAGAATAGAAGATTCTCAACAAACAAGTGCTAACTGGATGGGACCTGCAGACCAGTCTGTATTAGAAACAACTTTAGGTTATGAACAAGTTGCCGTAGATTTAACAGCATGGATGGCACAAAATGAACCGGACGAATATGTTAAAGAAACATTTGATTTCGGTCTGCTTGAGGATTTTGATCATCTTTACAGATACAGTCAGTTTGCATATATGGTTGAAGGTGTAGAGCCTTCTGATATTGTGCAAGGACAGACAGACGTAATTATCGGACGTCCTACGCAGCATCACCATAATTGCAATGCTCTCAGAATAAGAAAGCATTATGATAAAAATACTGCACATCCGCAGACAAAAGTAAATATTTTAACACTTCTCTCCGGAGAACAACAAACGCACAATTATTATGCGGAACATGGATTTATGTGCGGCGACCATGTTTTAAGAGAAACATATGCAGAGATTAAGGATGTCGAAGAAGAGCATGTTACTATGTATGAATCTTTGATTGACCCGACAGAAACTATGTGGGAAAAGTTCTTAATCCATGAATTTACAGAGGTTTGCAATTACTACACCTGCATGGAAGATGAAGTTGATGATAGAATTAAAAAAGTTTGGGAATTATTCCTTGATATAGAACTCGGTCATTTAAAAATTGCAGCCGATTTGTTCAAGAAATATGAAAAGCGCGATCCGGAGGAAATTATCGGAACGGAAATAGTTATTCCGTGCCGTTTCTTAAGTCAGAAAGAATATGTCAGCAAGGTTCTTGAACGTGAAGTTAACAAGCGTTTGATAAAAGACGGTAAATATACTGTAATAAACAAACTGCCGGAAGACTGGGCAAGTTATAAGGTACAAGAAAAACAAAATGAAATTAGTTCGCCGTCTGAAAATGCTATACGTCTTGCAGGAATTTATCACAACAGGGATATTGTAGATGCCGGCAAAGAATTGGAAGAGAAAGAAACTGAAATACTGGCAAAAGGTCTTCAATCAAAAGGATTGGCAGATAATACCGTAATGCCGGATGAGTTAGAAAAAATGATAAAGAAACACGAAAAAATGGAAAAAAAGCAAGAAGAGCTCATATAATAAAATATAATTGCATCGGTCAACGAATTTTCGTTGACCGATGCAATTTTTGTTATAAAATAATATTAAGAATTGTATAAAATTTAAATGTTCATTTTTATACATCAATAAGTCGATATGGCGAAATTGGTAGACGCGCATGATTCAGGTTCATGTGGAGAGATCCTTGGGGGTTCAAATCCCCCTATCGACACCATTTTTTGTCAGGCAATGCTTGACTTACTACTCCAAAAGCCCCTGCAAGAACAGTAGAATAGGTAGACTTTAGTCTAACCTACCCGACTATCAGTATGGCGTCATTGCGAGGACGATTAGTCCGAAGCAATCCAGCCTTTTATTAACTTTGATATTTGGGTATTATTTATGAATAACAGTCTGGAGATAATGTCAACAAAGTCAAGAGAAATTTTTTTGGGGGGAAAATGTATATTATAGACATACCTATTAAGGATGCCTTGCACATCCTTAAATTTCAGTGTGTAGGATGCAAATTTTTGTACCAATATTTTTCATAAACAAATACACAAGAATAATTTTTTAATCCAATAATGGTGCAATGTATTGCACCCTACCCGACTGAATGACGGGTAAAAATATGTTATAAAAATAGTTAATTATAAATAGAATTAATGAACCTATAAATAATTTTCAGCTGTTCAGCAGGCATGTTATCTGTACAATGTTTAATAAAATCTATTTGGGCATCCCTTGTAATATCTAAATGTTCAAATTCAAATAACTGTGAGACTGACACTCCTAAAGCCTCTGCAAGAGTTATTATATATCTGGACGGAAAATTTACTCCCTTTTCAATGCGGCTGTATGTTCTTATATCAACACCCATTTTATCTGCAACCTGTTGCTGAGTCAGCTTTTTCTGCCGTCTTAGTTCCAGCACTCTCTGTCCCAGCAATTTTTTCAATTGATTATTATCCATACTTATAAGCATAATATTGTAATATTTTTTTCAACAGGGTGTAAAGTTGCTAAATTAGACTAATTTTGCAACTTAATGCCCTACATATTAGTTTTATTTTCTGGTATTCTAAAAAAAGAATACAAAGAGGTCTACCGTGAGATCTATTCTTGAATCCAAAAAAGCTAATCCTGTTAAATCTGCAAATCAAGACGATATTGCAGAAAAATTAAGCAGGATTTTGAGAGTAGATGATGAAATCTACTCTCAAGTGTGCTTTTTAGAAACAACGGCTAATGCACTTCAGCACTATTTGTGCGATGAAGATTTTATTAAAGACGAAAGCTACGAAGAAGATTTAGCCAACATGGCAATGGTTATTGCGCGGGAAGTCAGCGATATACGTCAAAAATTAAAAGCTGTTGTTGTTTTATAACCGCTAAAATCTCAAGATAAACAAAGTTTTCCGGCTTATTTAGGTTCGCTCATATAAATTTACCACCCCCTAAAAAATTTACCCCCCCCTTGACGTTTTTATTAAAAAGTGTATAATAAGAATTCTTAAGGGATAAATAATCAAAACAGTTGAATTGGAGGTATATCTGTGGGTATTACTAACATTACAGCTTTTAAGAACCAACAACAGAATTTAATCAACAAAAGTTTATCTAAAATTTATACTCATGAGCGTGCGCACAAAGCTGCAGGCGGAGCTTTAACCGGTCCGATAGTTATTGACTGGAAAAACGGGCTTCCAACCGGCGGGCATGTTTCTATAAAGATGCCGGTTATTAATCCTAAAAACCCGCAAAAAACGATTGATAATGCAGAAACTGTAATCAATTCGGCAATGGCGCCGGCTGATCCTTCGACACAGGATTATAAAGTCGCAGCACAGGCAAAGAGTGTAAAAAATCAAGCAATTAATTTGCAAAATAAACAGAAAAGGATAGATTATTATGCTTAAAAACTTTTTTATTTTAATATATAATTTCTTAAATCCAAAATACAGCTATGTTCCGATAAGAAAGGATTTTGATATTTAAAACAGCGATGCCTGTTTTTGTTTTAGCTAAAAAGGAGTTTTGAGGCGTTTTTCATCTGTAAAACGCCGGTGTATGTTAATTTTTTCTGTTATTAAATTTGCTGTATAATTTATAGCTTATTTTTTACCGGACAGCTGCGTAAGTGTACGGGCAAATTTAAGGGATTCGTCGGTTATCTCTCCTCCTGCGAGTTCGGCAATTGCTCTGAGCTTAGCCTCTCCCTCAAGAACAGATATATCGACTTTTGTCTTATCACCTTGAGTTTTTCTTACATAAAAATGCTTATCTGATTTAGAAGCAATGATTGCCTGGTGTGTAATCATAATAATTTGCATATATTTTGCAAGCTCTTTGACTTCTTCTGCAACAGCTTGAGAAGTTTTGCCGGAAATCCCCGTATCTATCTCATCAAAAATTACAGTATCAATATTATCGCTTTCGGCAAAAATAGTTTTTATTGCAAGCATAACCCTTGAAATTTCACCGCCGGATGCAACTTTAGCAAGCGGTTTTAATCCTTCCGAAATATTTGTAGAAATCAAAAATTCAACCCTGTCGCATCCGTTTGGATTAAGTTCGCATTTCTCAAAATGTATTTCAAAACGAACTTTCGGAAGCTCAAGTTTTTCAAGTTTTTCCACAATAAGCGCAGAAAGGACTCCGGCATAGTTTTTACGTTCTTCTGAAAGCTCTTCTGCCATTTTTTCCAGATTAGAATACAATACCCTAATTTTTTCTTTCAACTCTTCAATATTTTGGGTAGAGAATTCTATACTATCAAGTTCTTTTCTGAAAATTTCCCGTTGTTCAATAACTTTTTCGAGAGTTCCGCCGTATTTGCGTTTCAATTTATCCAGCAGAAATAAGCGTTCCTGTATGGAATTAATTTTTTCTTCATCGCTGTCTAACGATGAAGAATACTCTCTAAGAGAAGATGATACATCTTTCAAAATTTCTATTGCTTCAACCAGACTTGCTTCTGTATCCTCAAGTTTATTATCCATGCCGGAAGCCTTAGATATATTTGTCTTAATCTGCAGCAGGGCATCCATAATTGCGCCGTCGTCACCGGAAATAGACCAGTACGACGAGCCGGTTAAATCTTTTAATTTTTCTACATTTTCAAGAACAGAAAGCTCATTATTAAGCTCTTCATCCTCGTTTGGAGATAAAAGCTGAGCTTCATCGATTTCATTAAGCTGAAATTTTAAAAACTCAATCTGGTCTTCTGTCTTATTCGCAGAATTCTTAAGAATTTCAAGCTCCGCAAGCATCTCTTTGTACCGGTTATATTCCGTTTTATATTTATCAAGCAGTGCACCGCAGGTGTTTTTGGTATAAGAATCCAAAAGTGTTATATGATATTTAGGCTGTAAAAATGCATATGTCTGATGCTGTGAATGAACATCAATAAACAGCTCTCTAAAGTTCTTCATAAACTCTTGATTTACAAGGCATCCGTTTATCCTTGAGCGCGAAGCTGTCTGGGTGATTTCTCTGGATAATATGATTTCTTCACCGGTATTATCAATCCCGTATTCATCAAATAAAGCCGTTAAATCCTGCTTTTTGTTAATAATTGAAAGTTCTATAACCGCTTTGTCCGCACCGGTTTTAATAACTTCTCTGCCTGCTTTTGCACCAAATGCTATATCAATGGCATTAATCAAAATACTTTTACCGGCGCCTGTTTCACCGGTTATAATATTCAGCCCCTGCGCAAAATCCAGTTCTAATTCATCTATTAAAATATAGTTCTTTATAAAAATTTTCGATAACATAACCTAATTGTCTTCATCCCCTAATTCATCTTCATTATCAGTTTCTTCAATTTCATCTTCTTCCGATTCTTCTTCCATATCTTCGTATTCATCATCAAATCCGGTATCATCACCGCCCCATTCATCATCGTCAGAAGCTTCCGTATCTTCTTCATATTCTTGAGGCTCTTCGTACTCATCTATCCCCTCTTCTGCCTCACTTTCCTCTTCAAAATCTTCATCAGACTCTTCTTCAAATTCAGAAATTTCAGCTTCCGGCTCAATTTCTTGATGTCTGCCGATTTTAGCTTCAGCATCAGAGTATTCCTCCGCAACGATATCTTTGGGGAAAGTCAAAGTATATGGATTTTTAAGAGCGGCATTCAAGTTTTCATCATATTCTTCAAGCCTGCCCGCAAATTTATAAACTCTTGCAAGACAGTAGAATAAGTCGCCGTTCTCTTCTTTTTCAAGACGCGTATGCAGAATTTCAAGTATTTCTTCAATTTCATTCTGCTTCAAACAAATCTTGGTTAACAGCTTGTATGCCTCAATGTCGTTTGGATTACACCCTATTGTCTTTAAAAGATACTCTTTAGCTTCTTCAATATTTCCGGCTCTATATGCAATTGAGCCGAGATTGAAATACGCCCAGCTGTAATCCGGTGAAATAGAAAGAACTTTCTTGTAGCTTTCTATTGCAAAATTTGTTAAACCGTTATTCTGGTATATATACCCGAGATAAAAGTATGCAAAAACATCTTGAGGATTAATGTCTACCGCTTTTTGAAAATTATCCAGGGCAAGATTTTTTTCATCCTTATTAAAATAACAGACTCCGAGGTTAAAATAGCTGTTTCCATCTCCGCTATCAGTTTCCAGTACCTTTCTAAATGTAGCAATAGCGTTGTCCCAGTCTTTTAGCTCAACTAAAACTTCTCCGAGATTGTAGAAAAAATCTTCTTGAGGTGAAATATCTGCAGCTTTCTGGTAGCAATCCCTGGCTTTGACAAAATTTTTCAACTTTTCATATATAATACCCAGATTGTAATACAGTTCTGCATCTTCCGGAAAATATTTGATAAGGTACCTTAAATTTCCTTCTGCCTCTTCATTAAATCCATTATCAGCCAGAAGTATTGAAAGCTCTCTTCTGACTTGAAAATTTGAAGGATCATCTTTTAAAATATTTTGAAGTGATTCAATATCCTTATCCATAAGATAATTATATCAAACTCATATAACTTCAACAAGTTTAAGAGCAAATAAACATACGTAAATTAAAGACCGGTGAAATTACGCCTAATTAAAGAGTAAGCCGTTCGGCTAATACAAAATCGAGTATTTTGCCTTTTGCGGTGATTTATCATTCTGCTTTCAATGTAACTATATAATTATGAGAATTAAAAGCTTTTTTAAATTATTGAATAAAAAAATACACAAGTATGACAAAGCCGTATCAAATCCTTTCAAGTCAACGCCTTTGCCCATTACGCTTATATGGGTTGAGGAGTATGATTTCAAAAAAAATGACAAAAACTTACGTTAAATAATTCATATTTCCGGTAAGGCTCGCATTTTCTTCACTATTTATATCAATTCCCTTCTTTGTGCAAGCTTCCGCAACCAGCTTCTGTTCTTCTGGAAGAACTTTTTCAAATATTGAAGAAAGCGCAAAAGTTGAACCTATAGCAGCTGCTCCGCCGAGAGCTGCAGCTAAAACCCCTCCGCTCGCGACTGTTCCTGCAATAAAAGCCTGTACTGCAAGATAGCTTACACATTTAATGGCAGATTTTCCGAGTTCCTTAAGACCGGATTTCCAATTGGTACCTTCGACTTTTTCACCTTTTGTATTATAGTCAAGTTTAAATGCTCCCGGTACTGATATAAAATCCAGCAAACAGTAAGCACCCGTTAAAGCTCCGCCGGCTCCTAATGCTTTTTTTGCTTTTGCGATTTTCCCGCTGTTTACTACTGTATGCGTTACTGATGCAACTGCTGTCATAAAATTACCCTTATATAATTAACTTATTAATTCCCTGTATTTATATAAAGTCTTTTATGAGAGAAAAATTGCTTTTTTATTAAAAAATGTTAACTTAATCGCGCATTTTTAGGTACGACAGTAACACCGCCTTCCGATACATAAAAACCTCTGGCAATATCTTCTTCTCTGTTTATACCGATTTTAGTATATGGCGGTATGTCTACGTTTTTATCAATGATGGCTTTTCTTATTTCTGAATATCTGCCGACATTAACATTTTCCATCAGAATACTGTCTGTCACCTGTGAATAACTGTTAATTTTAACTTTGGGCGACAGTATACATCTTGAGAGCATACCTCCCGACACAATACAGCCTTCTGATACCATTGAATTTGTTGCCATTCCAACCCTGTCACCCTGCTGCCAGATAAACTTTGCAGGCGGGTAGTTATAATTGAAAGTTCTTATAGGCCATTCTTTAGAATATAAGTTCAGCTCCGGTTCATAATCCAATAAATCCATATTTGCCTGCCAGTAAGCATCAATACAGCCTACATCGCGCCAGTATCCTTTTTCTTTATCAGTCATTCCCGGGAAAGAATTGTCGTTAAAATTATAAATAAATACCCGCTTCCCTTGATTTAATAACATAGGAATTACATTTTTTCCGAAATCGTGATTGGATTCTTGAATCTTTGAATCTTCTTCGAGCGCTTTTAAAAGAATATCTTTATTAAAAATATAATTTCCCATAGAAGCCAGACACATATTTGGATTGTTCGGCATAGGTCTTGGAGGAGTCTGGGGCTTTTCAACAAAGCCGGTTAATCTCCAGTTATCATCGACTTCTATAATGCCAAATTCGTGTGCATCTTCTATTGGAATAGGTATTGCAGAAATTGTTAAGTCTGCATAATTGGATTTATGGAAACATAACATCTGCCTTACATCCATTTTATAAATATGATCCCCTCCAAAAACACAGACAAAATCTGGCTCTTCATCATATATATGAAAAACATTTTGATATACAGCATCTGCAGTGCCTTGATACCACGCACCTCCTGTACGCATCTGGGCAGGAACTAAATCAACATATTGATTTAAAAAAGGTGACAACGCCCATCCTTTGGTAATATGTTTGTTTAAAGAATCCGATTTATATTGAGTTAAAACCTTTATTTTATAAAAACCGGAGTTTATAAAGTTGTTAAGTACAAAATCAATTATTCTGTACCTTCCGCCAAACGGAACTGCCGGTTTTGCTCTGTCTTGAGTTAATGGATGCAGTCTTTTCCCCTCACCGCCGGCTAATATCATGACCAAAGCGTCGTCTATTGACATATTACCTCCTAGATTTATACCTTTAAATCTATTCTACCAAATTTTTTATATGAATGCACTACTACTTTAGTATGGTTGATTCTGTGTATGTTATAATTTTTGTATGACAAAGATTAGAAAGCTTTATTATTTTGATAAAAAAAACACTAAAGAAATGATTTCTTTTCTTAACAACAGGGATACATATATTAATCACATAATGTTTAATCCCCTTATTCTGCTGCATCATTTGCTGCCGCTCCGATTTAAGTTTCTTCCGGAATCTTATGTTTTGAAGGATAAAAAAGAAATAAAAGGGATGATAACAGTTGCTCCTTCAAGATGTCCCAAAAAGAAAATGGAAATTCAAAAATTATTTTTTGAAGAAAACCGTTATGACTACGCAGAAGAACTCATACAATTTGCCGTATCAAAATACAAAGCAATGGGAACCGCGTCCTTTGTTGTAAAGATTGATGATTATCTGCCGGAACTATTGAAACTTTTTGTTGCTAAATGTGGATTCAGTCAGATTTCATACGAAAAATTATGGAAAATAAATAACTTTGAAACAGCTGATTATAATCCGAAAATGTTTAGACCTTTTAGAGATTCTGACGCACAGACGGCGGCTTCTCTTTACAACGAATCATTACTGCCGCATTTTCGCCCGCTTTTGGGTAAAGAAGCTAAAGAATTCAAAGATTTTCCGTTTAAGGGTTTGTCATATTTCAGTGAGTATAAATATATTCTGGAAGATAGAAAAACAAAAAATATAACTGCATATATTTCTATCCGCACATCAGATAATGAAAATTATATTGTCGATATAACACAGTCCTCCTGGGTTGAATTAGATATTAATTCTGTTATAAATTATGCGTTTAAGCAGATACAGAAACGTAAGAAACATTTTAATCTGTATATAACAACCAAAAAATATACACAGCTTGGAGAAAAATACGAAAAACAGTTTATGGCAGACAGGTTTGAATGTATCCAGAATCAGATAGTTCTTACAAATTCATCCGCCAGAATTATCAAAGATACTGCACGTACAGGCAGATTTACAGTTCTAAGCCAATTTTACGGCGGAATAAATGTAACCAGCCGCATAAAAAATATATAACGAGATTAAGAGAACTGTTTGATATACGTTTTCTCATCTAAGGCTTTGCGGGCAGAAGTTGATTTTAATTTTTTTGTACAAATACAGGTTTTACAATTGTCTAGACAATTTCCATTTCGCAAAAATCTCTATATGCGCAATATTTGCAAGCATCGTCATTATGTGACGGTTCAAACTCGTAATTGCGGATTGAAGATATTGCAGCTTTAAACTTTTCAACAACCTGTTCGCAATCATCTTGTGTGAGTGTTAAATCCAGATTTTTTGTATAATCTTCGGGATAAATGAATGTTGTTTTAGAAACTTTTGCTCCTTCAGATTGCTCAAAGAAATGCTTATATAAAGCCATCTGGTTATAATAATCCTCGTGTTCTCCGTTCGGCTCCACTCCGTTTTTAGCGTTTCCGGTCTTGTAATCGTAAATAGTAAAACTCCCATCCTCATTTTTGTCGACTCTGTCAATAATTCCATAGAATTTTATTCCGTCGAGTTCAAAATAAATTTTCTTTTCAGCTTCATAAAGCATGTTTATCGGAGTCGAGGTTATTTGATGATAATATTCTCTTAAAGCGTTTTCACCTCTGCCTTCCAGATTTGTTCTCTGATTAAAATTTGACAGAGGAAGTTCATTTAATTTATTTCTGAAAACATCAACAAACGCATCTTTTGAAGGATATTCCCCCTTTTCTTTTGCATATTTTATCAAATATTCACAAGCCTCATGGATTGCCGAGCCGTAGCTGAAAGCATCCGGATTGCCGTCTTTTGCTTGAAGCTCAAGAATTTTCTCATATAAGTATTGCCTCGGGCATTTCAAATACTGGTTTATTGCAGTAGGAGAAAAAGCCCTGTCTGCAAGTTTTGTATCAACAAGCGCACAAAAATCTTTCCTGTAGTCGTAATCTCTTTTTGTTAAAGCCTGTTTTGCAACATAATAAAAAACTGGTTCAGTATAAATAAAAGGTTCCGGCTCTTTTTCAAGAATATCTTGAATATTTGCAATAAACCGGCTCGGCTTTTTAGCTTTTCCGTTTATTGCTTGAACGTAAGAGAGCCTTAAAGTATGTTTAGCTCTTGTCATACCGACATACATAACCTTTATTCTGTCCGAAATCTTTAATTCATCAAGCTCGTCTTTCGATTTAAATTCTGATTTATCAATTGGAATTTCCGGTTTCAAAGTTTTCTTATCACTTTCCCACCTGTCTGAATTAAGCGTCGGCATATAGACGTATTCAAATTCTCTGCCTTTTGCCGAATAATAAGTGCACAGTTGAACCGCATTCATAGCTACAGGAGCTTTTTCCGTTAAAACAGGAATTCCGTCTTCTGATAAAATTTTTAAATATTCTACAAATTCTTCCAGAAAACCTGCTTTATAAATATCAGAATAAGCTGAAGCTTCATCAACAAGCCGCTTAAGTCCCATGATATTTTCAGCTTGATTTAATTCAGTATTCAAATAGTAGTTAAAAATACCCGTTTTAGAGCCGATTTCAAGGACGGTATTTTTAATATTTTCTTTTGTTTTATAAACTGATAAATAATCATAAATTTCTATAAATTTTTTGATTTTATCCGGTTCAATAAATTCATCCGCTGGAATTGCCCTTATTGCTTCAATAAAAGTTTTGTATTTGGAAATATTTTCGTAAAGTTTTGAATAATCTTTAGGATTTATGCTGAAAGGTTTTGCAAGAAGAAGCTGGAATATTCTGAATGCGTGAAGCTCCGGATTTATAAGCATTTGCATGTAATAAAAAAGAACATTCACTGCGGAAATCGTAAAAATACTTTTGCCGTCTTTAAGTTCAAACGGAATGTTTCTGGCTTTAAGCATCTCTGCAAATTCGCTTAATTCTCCGTTTGTTCTTGTAAGAACCGCAATTTCAGAGAGTTTTTTATTCCCTTCTGCGTCTTTCGGGCATTCATCAGAGTTAACAAGTTCCTCTATCTCATTAACGATTTCGGTATATTCCTGCATTATATCCGCGTATTTAAAACATCTTACAGGTTTATTTTTATCGAACAATTTTTCATTTTTTGCCTTAAGATTTTTACTGATTTGATACCGTTCAAATTTAGGATTATCTTCAAGCCTTCTCATGTCCTGTCTGGCAATTTCTCTTGCCGTATCAAGAACAGCTTGAGTCGAGCGCATGTTATCTTCAAGACAAATAACTTTTGTATCGGGGAATTCTTCCAAGAATTTTTCTATAGTATCGAGTTTTGCACCTTGAAAAGAGTATATAATCTGATCATCATCTCCGACTACAAAAACATTTTCACTTTTGAGTGCATGAGTCAAGTTAAAAACAATTTCGTTCTGGGATTGGTTTGTGTCTTGATATTCATCTACCAGAATATATTCATACTTATTTGCAGCTTTATCAAGAAACGCAGGAGATGTTTCAAACTTTTCTAAAACGCAATTAATCATATCGTTATAGTCAATGTAATGATTTGCTTCCATTTTTGACTGATACCGCTCATAAAACTCCCATAATTCGCGCGCCTGCTCAATTTTCTTTCCCTGCGATTCGATGCTTCCGACAAGTGTTTTTGTCCTTGTATCGCCTTTTTTAAGCTTGGCTTCCAACTCATCCTTGAGCCGGAATAGTTCTGGCTCCCAATCCGGATTGGTTTTTATATTATTAAAATACTGTTCTTTATCAAGTCTGTATTTTTTAATTTCTTCAATTCGTCTTTTGATTGTATCAATATAATAATACGGGTCATTTTTTGTTGTTCTGAATTCTTTGGGATTAATCTCATCAATACATTCTTTTATAAAAGCTCTTGAAACAGCATCGGTCATAATTCTGTAATTATGCGGAAGTTCAAATTCATCCGGATATAAATCAATCAAATTGCAGCAAAAACTGTGGTAAGTGAAAATATCTACATCAACCGAAAGTTTATCTAATTCTTTTTCAAGTCTGACTTTCATCTCATTAGCAGCAGCATCAGTAAAAGTTAGACAAAGAATTTTATTCGGCTCAATTCCGCGTTCTATCATTGATTTTATCCGCTGGATTATTGTAAAAGTTTTACCCGTTCCCGGACCTGCCAGAACCAGATATTTGCCGTTAATATTATCAATACACTCCTGCTGTTTAGGGTTTGGTTTAATTTCTTCAGTAGCTTGCATCTATACACCCGTCCTTATTCTATTAATATTTTATAATAAAAATTAATATTAAATTTGTAAACAAGCTTCCAACTTTACTAATAATACTATTTTTATAAATAATCAAACATTCCAGACAATACTTGCGGAATATAAGCAACACTAGAAAATTGAATATCACGAAACTTTGCGCATGCACTCCCTATCCGGAGAGGGAGTATTTTGAAGTAAAACCAGGACAGGGCTGAAATCTTTGAGTTCGGGTAGGGATTAATGTTTCAATAAACAAATTTTTACCGGACAATTGTACATGCCTTAATAAAATCTTAATAATTGTTGTAGAAACAACTGTACTATATTTTATTTACGCGTTATAATAATGTTAACGAAGTAGTAGTAAAGGAGTCCTTCGGGACAAAAAAGACAAGGAGATTAATAAAATGTCAGAATTAACATTAGAAAAACAATCTTCTACAACTGATTTCGTTGGCGGTAAATGGCAATCTGAAATCAACGTAAGAGATTTTATTCAAAAAAACTACACTCCATATGATGGGGATTCAAGCTTCCTTGCAGGACCTACGGAAGCTACAACAAAATTATGGCAGGAATGCTGTGATTTGTTCAAAAAAGAACGTGAAAACGGCGGTGTTTTGGATATGGATACAAAGATTGTATCTACAATTACTTCACACGGCGCAGGTTATATTGATAAAGACTTAGAAAAAATCGTTGGTCTTCAGACTGATAAGCCTCTAAAACGTTCTCTTCAACCATTCGGTGGTATTAGAATGGCTGAAACTTCTTGCAAATCATACGGTTATGAAGTTGATCCGGAAATTACTGAAATCTTTACAAAATACAGAAAAACTCATAACCAGGGTGTATTTGATGTTTACACTCCGGAAATGAGAGCTGCAAGACACGCTGCAATTCTTACAGGCTTGCCGGATGCTTACGGAAGAGGTCGTATTATCGGTGACTACAGAAGAATTGCTCTTTATGGTATCGACAGATTAATCGAAGATAAAAAAGAACAACATGCTTCTGTTGACGGTGAAATGACTCCGGATAAAATCCAATTAAAGGAAGAATTAGCTGAACAGATTAGAGCTCTTGAAGAAATGAAAGAACTTGGTAAAACATACGGTTACGACATTTCTCAACCGGCTAAGAATGCTAAAGAAGCTATTCAATGGTTATACTTCGGCTACTTATCAGCAGTAAAAGAACAAAACGGTGCTGCAATGAGCTTGGGAAGAACTTCTACTTTCCTGGATATCTTTATTGAAAGAGATTTAAGAAACGGTGTTATTACTGAATCAGAAGCTCAAGAAATGATTGACCACTTCATTATGAAGTTAAGATTAGTTAAGTTTGCAAGAACTCCGGAATACAATTCATTGTTCTCCGGCGACCCGACCTGGGTAACTGAATCAATCGGCGGTGTTGGTATTGATGGACGTCATATGGTTACTAAAAACTCTTTCAGATACCTTCACACTCTTGAAAACTTGGGTACAGCGCCTGAACCGAATATGACAGTATTGTGGTCTAAGAGATTACCTCATAACTTCAAACAGTATGCAGCTCACATCTCTATCACGACTTCATCTATTCAATACGAAAACGATGATTTGATGAGAGTTACTCACGGTGATGATTATGCAATCGCTTGCTGCGTATCTTCTATGGTTGTAGGTAAAGAAATGCAGTTCTTCGGCGCTCGTGCTAACTTGGCTAAGTGCTTATTATATGCAATCAACGGCGGTGTTGATGAAAGATTGAAAACACAAGTCGGGCCTAAATTCAGACCTATCACATCTGAATACCTTGACTTCGATGAAGTTATGGAAAGATATGAAGATATGATGGAATGGTTAGCAGGTCTTTATGTTAATACATTGAACTGCATTCACTACATGCACGACAAATACTGCTACGAAAGATCTCAAATGGCTCTTCACGACAGAGACGTTAAGAGATATTTCGCAACAGGTATTGCAGGCTTGTCAGTTGTTGCTGACTCACTTTCTGCAATCAAGTATGCAAAAGTTAAAACTATCCGTGATGAGGATGGCATCGTAGTTGACTATGAAGTTGAAGGCGATTATCCGAAATACGGTAACAACGACGACAGAGTTGACCAATTTGCAGTTGCTATTGTTAAGAAATTCATGAATATGATTAGAAAACACTATACTTATAGAAATTCTATTCCTACAATGTCAATCTTAACAATTACTTCAAATGTTGTTTACGGTAAGAAAACAGGTAACACACCTGACGGCCGTAAAGCTGGTATTCCTTTAGCTCCTGGTGCTAACCCGATGCACGGACGTGATTCTCACGGTGCTGTTGCTTCATTAGCTTCAGTTGCTAAGCTTCCGTTCAATGATGCTCAAGACGGTATCTCAAATACTTTCTCTATCATTCCTAACGCTTTAGGTAAGGACGAAGTATTCATGGGCGATTTGGACATTCATTTAGATTGCGGATGCTGCGAAGGAACATGCGGTTGCTAAAAGCAACCGCAGTTTAGAGGTTTAGCAGTTTAGAAGTTGAGAAGAAGTTAAAAAATAATTTCTTCTCGACTGATAGACTAAAGGGACTAAGATAAAAATCTAAAATTTCTTATAAACCTCTCAACACCTAAACTTCTAAACTTAAACAATAGATTAGTAATAACAATGAAAATGAGGAATATAAAAATGACTACTCAACAAGAAGAAAATTTAATAAATCTTTTAGATGGTTATGTTGAAAAAGGCGGTCACCATCTTAATGTAAACGTATTTAATAGAGAAACATTGCTTGATGCTCAAGCACATCCGGAAAAATATCCTCAATTAACAGTAAGAGTTTCCGGTTATGCTGTAAACTTTATTAAACTTACAAAAGAACAACAGGATGATGTTATTTCAAGAACATTCCACGCTTCTTTAGGTAATACAAGCGCTTGCTAGTAAGATAGTTTGAAATCTATTTAAACCGGAGTTAAATGATTTTCATTTAACTCCGGTTTTTTAAAGTTAATGTAGAATTGACTTAAAAATTAATTTATATGCAGATTTAAATGCTTGCAAATAGTTCTTATTTTTTACATTCTTGAATATCATCTGAAGGAATAAAATTTTATGGTAAAATAAAAAGAATGTAAGGAGTAGTAAATGAGACTGGACAATAATTATTATACAAATAATCAATTAAATTTTTGTGGACTAAAATCTATAAGTGCAAATAGAGTATTTAAACATGAAAGGTATATAGAAGCAACTTCAAATCTAGTAAAGGCTTTTAAAGAATCTGAAAGTTTGACTCAATTTTGCAAAAAATATGATGTTTATGCAGATTTTTATGCAATGGATTGTTTATCCGGAGTCTTTTCAAAAAAATTGAACCTATCATCTGCCGCACTTGGTTTAACAACAAAAGTAAAAGACAACAATAATAACATATATCCTAGAATACGTCTTTATGAACAAACAAACTCAGTTTCTGCTTATGCTGCTCTGTCAGAATTAACGCGAAAAATAAAAAATATAACAATTGAAGAATTAGAAACTCAACTTGCGTTATCAATCAAAATATTGAAAGACTCTATTACAGAAAAACAAACTAAAGAAAATTATATAAGAGAGTATAATGATATTATAAACAATCTTTTAACAGGTAATACTCCTAAAAAAATACAAAAATAAGTATTAATAATCTTTTTGCAAAAATTAAAAAACAATTTAAAGGATTTTTTAAAGCAGAATGAAAAAATCAATAGTTTCGGAATATATGATACCAGCTTGTAGTTTATCATTAGAGTGTTCCCATTATCTATGTACGTAGTATTTTTACTACATCCTGTTTGTAGTATTGCCTTGAAGCGGTTTTGGAATATATAATGCCAGCTTGTAGTTTATCATTAGAGCGTTCCAATTATCTACGTACGTAGTATTTGTGCTACATTAGGCTAGGAGTATTGCCTTGAAGCGGTTTTGGAATATATAATACCAGCTTGTAGTTTGTCATAATAGCGTTCCAATTGTCTACGTACGTAGTACCTAGTTGTCCCATTTGGTTTTATCTAAAAATGTTTTGACTGCGTCGATAAGATTATCCGGCGTTACAAGAGAAGTTTCGCCATTAGGTGGTGTTTCTGTACGCGGATTTGTAAATCCATCTCTAATCTTATTATATAAACTGAGTATCAAATATAGAAGTATTGAAGATACTGCAACACCTAGCATTGCAAGCAGGAATTTTTTTGCAATTTTCCTTTTACTGACCGGCTGTTTATAATTGATTTTTTCCTGCTCGGCTTGTTCTTGAACAACATTGCTGTTAGCTTTGATTTGCTCAAAGGTTTCTTCTTGCATTTCTTGTGTAGCAGCAGGAATACTGCTGTTTACAGGCTCTTCTGCTATTACCGGTACGCAGAGAGCCAATGACAGCATAATTATTAGAATTTTATTCTTCAGCATCTTTTTTAGCAGTCTTTCTTGTTCTTTTTTGAGAATTTCTATTTGGTCTTCTTGATTTTTTAGCAGGTTTTGTTTCATCAGTTTTAGCCTCTGCCGGAGAAGTTTCTTCGGGCTGTGGAACAGTTTCTGCCTTTTCTTCAGAGATAACAGGGACAATTTCGGCATCCTCAGATATTACAGTTACAGCAATATTTTCAGCTGCGACATCTGCTTCTTTGAGTTTTTTATTCCGTCCTCTTGCTCTTCCTCTTGTCTTTTTAACTTCTTTTTCTTCTTGAATTTCCTTTACTTCTTCTTGAGCCGTAACAGAAGGATTTTCTGTTACAATATCAAGGGTTTCTTCTTGAACAGCAGGTTGAAGTTCTTTGGTTTCTTCCTTTTCCGGCTTGTTATTAAATCTGTTATTAAATTTCTTTTTTCCACCCATCGGAAGCTTGATTTTAGCAGCTTTAGCTCTATATTCACCTTCTGAAGTAGCGGAAGCAAATTTAATATCTTCCATAATATAGCCGTTGCCTTGACAGTGCGGACAGCGTTTTGCAAAAATTTCGCTTATTGCCTGTCCTTGACGGTGTCTTGTCATTTCAACCAGACCTAAGTCAGATAGCTGTCCTACTTGAGGCTTAGCTTTATCGGCTTCCATTGCCATTTCAAGTTCTTCCATCATTGTAAGTTTGTCAACACGCGAAGTCATATCAATAAAGTCAATAATAATCATACCGCCGATATTTCTAAGTCTTAGCTGGCGTGCGATTTCGTGGACAGCTTCAATATTTGTTTTGAGTATTGTTTCATCCTGTGTCGCAGAGTTTGTGAATTTCCCGCTGTTAACGTCGATTACCGTTAAAGCTTCTGTTGTTTGTATAAATAAATAACCTCCGGATGGAAGATTAACTTTCATTTGTAGAGCGGCTTTAATTTCCTTATGAATATCCATTGCTACAAGGAGCGGTTCAGAACCTTTATAAAGTGTCACATTTATATTTTTGTTCATGTGCCAGTTCTGGAGAATATTCTGAACTCTATTTAAGGCAAATGCTGTATCTACAATAATTTCTTGTGTTTCTTCGTTACAGGCTTCTCTTATAACTCTATAGAGCAAATCTTGATCTCTGTATAAAAGACTTGGGGGAGTCATGCTTTCTGCTGAAGTTATTATATTATTCCATTTTTCAAGAAGAATTTCTAAATCTTCCTGTATATCGCTTTCTGTTTGACCTTCAGCCTCAGTTCTTACAATAATACCGACTCCTACAGGTTTCAGAAGATTTACTATAGATTTAAGTCTTGCTCTTTCTTTTGCGGAAGTAATTTTCTTACTTACATTAATTCCGGTTTCATTTGGCATTAATACCAGAAATCTTCCCGGAAGAGAAATCTCTGTTGTAACACGCGGTCCTTTATGTCCGGTAGGTTCTTTAACAACCTGTACAACAATTTTTTGTTTTGGTTTAAGTTTGTCCTGCAGTGCACCTTTACCGGAAACATCCTGTGCGTGAAGGAAGCCCATTTTATCTGAACCAACGTTTACGAATGCAGCTTCTATAGAAGGCAGAATGTTTTCCACCTGTGCAAGATAAACATCTCCTAAAATGATTTCTCCTCTGTGTACATAAAATTCTGCAACTTTTCCGTTCTCCATAACTGCAGCTATATTATCACGCTCAGCAATAACTATTTTGTTAGCAACTAAATCTTTCATTTTCTAATCCTTTTCTCCTATGGGGTGACAATTGCTGTTTATCTGCGGTCAATGAATATTTTATAATTCGTTAAGACATTCATCTAAAAATTTGATTCTTGAAATATCAAAAATTTGTTCTGAATTAACCAGCTTCATCAAATCATCAGCTCTCAGAGCCGGAATATCTGAGCCTTGACCGACTTTCAAACATATGAACAGACAATTATCTTCAAACCTGTGTGTACCGATAGATTTCTTAAAATCTGTTGTTTTTTCAAAACCTTTCTTGTTTTTCTTTGTGATTAATATTTCATCACAAGACAAAACCTTATTTACATCATACCGAAATTTTTCAAAATTGTAAAGAGAATTGTTATTTGATTTAAAATACGGTTTTATTTTATATTCTGCCCATTGTGCGGTGATTTCAATTGCGGAAGTTTGTTTTTCAATTTGTCGGACACTTAGAACTTCTGCGCCATTAGGGAGATTTTTATTAAGCGTATTTTTAATCTCTTTTTCATCTAAATTATCATAAAGCTCTATATCAACAAGTTCCCCTTCAGATTCGGCAAAAAGAGGGAGAGCAATCCCCATAGAAACTTTCATTGTTGGATTAAATCCCTGTGAAAAAGCTATATTTAATCCGGAGCGGGCAAGAACCTTGTGGAAAGTGTTTTGCCAGTCGAGATGTGAAAAATATCTTAAAAGCCCTTTTTTAGTTATTTTCAGCCTGTATTTATAAGTCATTATATCATTGTGATGTGCAAAAGCCGGATTTTCCGGTTTGATTTCTACAATTTTTTGCGCCTCTTCTGATGCCTTAAATGGCTTTGCCATAACTTTATGAGTTTTTAAAGCCGGACAAACACCGCAATTTACACATTTATTTTCGCAGGCAGGCTGAAGGTTAAATTCGTTTGTTTGTTCAAAAGCCTCTTTATATTGATTTTGCAGCCATTCTTTGGATAGTCCGGTGTTTATAAAATCCCACGGCAGCTCTTCTTCAAGCCCGTATTCTTTTTTAGCAAGTTCTTCCAGCGTAAATCCGCATTCTTTTGCGGTATCAGCCCAGATACTTTTATCAAAATATTCGCCCCATGCATCCAGATAACATCCTTTTTTGTACAGAGTTTCTATATATTTACACAAATTAGCGTCACCGCGGGTTAATACGGCTTCTATTTGTGATACAAATTTTTCGTGGTAATTAATTTTTAAGCCTTTTATATGTTTTGTTTTTTCTTTTAAATAATGTATGTGCTCAGTAACTTCATCTAAATCCATCTGCGGACACCATTGGAAAGGCGTAAAAGGCTTGGGAACAAAAATAGAAAGAGTACAGGTAATTTCAAATCCGTGGCTTAGCCCTTTTTCTCTCTTAATTTGTTTTGCCCTATATTTGATTTTGCCAAGTAATTCTGCCATCTCATCCATATCTTCAAGGGTTTCAGTCGGAAGCCCCGCAATAAAATAGAATTTAATCCTTGACCAGCCGTTTTCATATAGCGTCAGAGCAGCATTAATAATTTGTTCTTCCGAAATATTTTTTCTTATGACATTTCGAAGCCTCTGGCTGCCGGCTTCCGGCGCAAGTGTCATACCGGATTTTCTGACAGATTGAACCAGATTGGCAAGTTCAAGATTAAATCCGTCAATCCGCTGGCTTGGAAGAGATACGGAAATTTTGCGTTTATTAAAATCAACTGCCAGTTCTTTTATAACTTCTTTTATATTTGAATAATCATTTGAAGATAGTGAAAGCAGCGAGTATTCATCATATCCTGTATTGTTAACAAGTTTTTTTGTAATCTTTATAATGTCTTCTGCCGGACGTTCTCTGACCGGTAGTGTAACGTGTCCAGGCTGGCAAAAACGGCACATTCTTCCGCAGCCGCGGCGAATTTCAACAATGGCTCTATCATGAACAGAACTTGAAAATGGAATCGGATAAGAAGTTGCAGCGGTTTCTAATACTAATGGCGCAAGGCGTTTTTCAACACGACAGTATTTTGCTCCCTCTTCTGCAGGGCGAGGGTGAATGCTTGCAGACCAGCAGCCTTTTATTTTGCATAAATCTTCTATTTTTTCTTTTCTCGAAAGTCCTTTGGTACGCTCCAGCGATTCACACACTTCTACCATCATTTCTTCGCCGTCGCCGATACAAAAAACATCAATAAAGTCTGATATAGGAAGCGGATTAAATGTGCATGGACCACCTGCAAGTACAATGGGTTCGTCTTCCCGTCTTTCATCATTTCTTACTGTTATTCCGCCCATTTCCAGCATTTTTAAGACAGTTGGGTATGAAAGCTCATACTGAAGTGAAAAACCAACCCCGTCAAAATCTTTTAATGCTCTTTTTGATTCAACCCCGTACAAAAATTCCGGCTTGAAATCCGGCTCCGGTGCATATGCACGGTCTGCCATAAATGGAGATATATATTCATCTGTCTTATCTGCACTAATTGGACGCTTATATGCGTTAACTCTGTCATAAATAATTCTTACGCCCAGATTACTTATGCCAATTTCGTATTTATCCGGAAAGACAAATGCAAAACGGACTTTAGCAGAGTCAAAATCTTTGTTGTACGATAAAAACTCTCCGCCGACATATTGATATGGCTTAGTTGCGTTAAATAAAGCTTCCTGCTGATCTCTAAAAAAACAATTCATAAGTCTATAATATAACAAACCAAAACCAATTATCAAATGATTTTATAGTATGTAATTTGCTTTTAGTAACGGCAAAACACTTGACTCTATTCTGCCTCTTGGAGGTATAACTGTCCGGTATATGGTAAAGAGAATTAAGAAAAACTCTTGCAGGCAGTATCGTCTTTGTCTGTAAGACCATCATAATCATTATCTATACCGTCTGTACAGGAACCGATAGAATCAATTCCTTCAGCACGGGGATTAGATTTTAGCCATTTATCCGGAATTTTCTGCCACTGATAGAGAAAGAATTTTTTATAAAATTCCGCTGCTGCTTGGTTTTTGAAAATAATCAAATTTTCGTCGTTTTTGTTTTCACCGCTTTTAGAAAAATTCATAGAGCCGATAACTACATATTTGTCATCAATAATTATTGATTTGGAATGCATTTTACCCGCATAGTTTTCAACTTTTACACGCACTCCGTTCTTTCTCAGCTCTTCGTGTCTGGAATATTTGCTTGATGCGTTTAGAGCATCTACAATGACTTTTACGTCAACTCCGCGCTGTTTGGCTATAATCAGTTCTTCAACAAAATTTTTATCCGTTATTAAAAAGACGGGTGCGTAAACATATTTTTCAGCCTCTTGTATCAGCGGCAAAACCCCGTCAGCTAACGCTCTGTCTTTCGGAGAAAAATAAATATCTATACCATTCGTCAAACCTTTTTTGAAAGATATTTTTTCTGAATGAAATCTTCCGATATACATTTGTTCAAACTCCTGTTTGTATCTAAAAGCCGCTGGTGGTGAATTGATTACAACAATACTGTTAGAGTTGTAGCCGGACATATCCGTATGAGAAAGATTTGCAGAACCAGTTATAACTATAGTGTCATCAAAGATATAAAATTTATTGTGCATTATTGCGCCGGCTTCTCTGGATGCTGCATCACTTACACAATCCGGTATAAGACTTGCAAAACTAAAAGTATCCGGATAAATATTTTCTCCTTTTGTATCTGAATCATATACAAGTCTGATTTTTACACCCCTCTTAATTGCATTTTTGATTGCGGTTTCTATTGCCGGAGTTGATGTGTAGCCGTAAATTGCAATATCTATTGAATTCTGTGCTTTATTTATATTATCAAGTATTTCTCTGCAGATATCTGTTGAACAATTTCTATCCGGCTTAAGCTTTTCTGTAAAATCTGAGAGAATGATTTTGATATTATTCAGAACAATTTTATTTGGCGGCATCTGCAGAACCGGTAATGTTTTCGCCGGTTCGGATTTTGTTTTTATACTGCTTTTTCTTATTACAATGAAATTTTTGACATGTACATTTTTTGATACAGGATAGATGGTTTCGTTATCTGTATCAAAAATCACGTATTTGACGGTATGTTTATTCCTGCCGCCTTTAATTGATTTTATGAGTTTTTCAAATGCTTGTTTGTTTGCGATTTCTCCATTCTTAATGCAGAAGGCAGAATTGCAGAATTTGCTGTAATAACTTATTTTGTTATAAACTAAGTCATTATCTTTCAATTTAACCTCTCTTCCGAGCATCAAATTATTAGTCCAGTATTTTGCAAGATTACCCAGAATAAAAGCATCTTCTTCCGTTATATTTAATTTTGTTGCAAAACGCTTATTCTTTTCGCTGAAAGAAGCGTCAAATGTTTCCACGTCATCTAACAGGATTTTCTCACCATTATTGAGGATAATTTCCACAGGTGAAACAATTTCTGCCACATAGAAATACTTGTTTTTAGGACAGAAAATCAGAATAAAAACAACAAATAAAATGATTAAAATCAATACACTAATCTTTTTGAGCATAGTTAGTTATTTCATATCCGAGTTTTTCAATTTTTTCTTTCAATTTTTTGTTTTTAGTAATCTGAAATTCTGCAAAATGATTATCTATTGTGCCGTCTTCATATCTGCAGGGATGAATAAGAGCTTCTACAGTTACTCTGTCATACTTAATTGCCATAAGACCGTATGAAACCGTAAGGCTGTTCATCATAGAAGTATATGCCACACCGATTAAATAATCATTTGTATTTAATTGATATTTATGCACTTTGCTTTCGTTTAGGAGTGTAAAAAAATTGAGAAGCATTACTTTAATTAAGTTGACAGGATATTTTAGATTCAGATGCTTAAATACGTCCGGAATTATGTAAGGTTTTTCGTACTGAGATCTTATCTGCTTAATTCCGTATTCTGATGCGAGTTTGCATACAAGTTCAAAAATAGCAGGTATAGAATGCACATGGACATGCGAATCAATGTGAGTTACTTTTGTATGCTTCATAACTTCTTCTATCTGCGCGCGGAATTCTTTTTCAAGCTGTTCCATAAACGCAGTATCTTTTTTATTCAAAGATTTTAAAAGAAGCTGTACATATGAATTATTGAAATTTCCCTCTTCATCGGTTAATCTATCCAAGCCCAGACACAGAGATTTACCTTCTATAACATTCAAATGAATTCCGACCCCTAAATCCGGACAGGCAGGAATAACATTTTTCCATGCTTCTTCAAAAGCCTCTCCATTTGCAACAAGGCTTGCGCTTTTTAAAATTCCGGATGAGTACCCTTCAAGTATTGCCCTGTTATAAGCCTCGCTCATCCCAAAATCATCCGCGTTGAGTATAAATTTTTTATCCGCCAAATTAAACTCCTTTATTTTCTTATAATTTATTGTATTATAATATAGAGAGGATTACAATGAGCGAAAAGAAAACAAAACTTGCAGTCATTATTCCCTGTTATAACGAAGAGCTGGTAGTAAAAACAACCGTAGAAACTCTTTTGAAGGTCTTAGACGGAATAATTAATAAAGGCAAAATTTCTCCGGACAGCTATATTTATCTCATAGACGACGGCTCTAAAGATAAAACCTGGGAAATTATAGAAGAGCTTCACAAAACATACGGTTCAAGAGTTAAGGGTACGAAATTTATCCGCAACTACGGCAACCAGAAAGCTCTTATTGCCGGACTTCTCGGAGTAAAAGCAATAGGATGCGACTGTGTTGTTTCAATTGATGCAGACTTACAGCAAGATGAAAATGTTATTGAAACATTTATTGACGAATATCATAAAGGGGCTGAAATCGTTTCCGGTATAAGAAACGACAGAAAAACAGACTCATTCTTCAAAAAATATACTGCTTTGTGTTTTTATAAATTGATGAATATACTTGGCGTAAAAATTCCGCCTAATCATTCCGATTTCCGTCTTGTAAGTTCTAAGGGGCTTGAAATTCTGGAAAAATATTCGGAAGCCGGACTGTTCTTAAGGGGATTTTTCCACGAAATAGGATTAAAAACTTCTTATGTGCATTTTGATGTTAAGCCAAGAGCACTCGGGTCGTCAAAATACAATTTCTTCTCACTGACAAGCCTGGCACTTAACGGTATTACGGCATTCAGCATAGTTCCTTTGAGGATTATAGCAGCAATCGGTGTTTTAACCGTTCTTGGAAGTTTTCTTCTTGCAGGCGAAGTTGTAATAGAAAAATATTTCCTTCACACAACTCCGAGCGGATGGGCAACGCTTGTTGTACTTTTGGCATTCTTCGGCGGGCTTCAGCTGTTCTGCCTGGGTATCATAGGCGAATATCTCGGACAGATTTTTAATGAAGTTAAAGCACGGCCCAGATATATTAAAGAAAAAGAATTAATTTAAAACTGCGAAATAAAATCTTCTGCAGAGAATTCTCTGCCCGTAAACTGCTTAATCAGCTCATACTCTTCGATTGATGCGCCTTGAGAAAACAGATTTTTATCCAGAAAATCTGCTGTTTTAGAGTTTTCTGTAATGTTGCCAAGCACTGTTTTTAAATAATTATAAATCTGCGCTTTCATTAAAGATGCTCTGAAATAATTCTGATAATACGCAGGGTGAGAAAGATAATGCGGAATTGTCGCCCATTCATTATCCGCAGTTTCAAACCTGTTTAAGTATTTACCCTTCAAATCCTTCCACAATTTCGCCGGATTTTGATTTGGATTTTTATAAAATTCGCGCTCAAAATCTATTATTAAAAGACTCTTTGCAACAAAAGACGCTTCATCTTCGATAAATGTTGCTTTAAATCTCTCAAGAAGTTCCTGGGGAATAATATCCTTTAACACATCCTCGCGTTTTATAATATCGCCCATCATCATAGCAACAGCCTCTGTAACTGCAGGCGAACAGGCGGTGCGGTCTAAAAACGGAAGCTCTGTTGAAATTCCCAAATCATATACGCAATGCCCCATTTCATGATTGAGTGTATCAAGGCTTACGGCATTGTCAGCCAGATTTGCAAGAATTCTGGAATCCCTGCCGGCTTCGACACCGAAGCAGAAACCGTGGGTGTTTTTACCTTTGCGCGGATACAAATCCAGAGTCAATCTGCCTTCCTCAAGCATCTTATCTACATCGTAACCCATATTTTTGTACATGGTTTTTGAAATCTCTTCAATAATCCGAGGATGCTCACCGCCGAGCTTCTCAAGAGCTTCATTTACACCTTTTTCCGGATTTGTATCCGGCAGGAAACCGTAATGATAAGCTTCTAAATCTTCAAGCTTAAAAAATTCTTTCAGTTCCTTCTGCTTCCTCTCCTGTATTTGTTTAATTTTCCCGTACGCTCTTGTATAAACACTCTCAATCAATTTGTCCAGAAACTCCGGCTCAACTTCATAATCCTCTTTGAGCTTGTATTCAAAAAAAGTTTCGTATCCTTTTGTCTTAGCATAATCATTGCGCATTTTCACAAATTCAGCCAAATCATCCGCAATCAAATCTCCGCCTTTAATCTTGGCTTCATAAGCCTTCCTTCTGATATCCGCATCCGGCTCTGTCTGGAGGATTTTAAAAATCTCTGTTTTTGTAACCTCTCTGCCGTCAATTTCCGGAACATATGAATTAAACTTTCGGGCGATTTCGTTTTCTTTTTTTCTGAGCGCTTTTAATGCCTCTCCGGTATTCAGTTCTTCATCAAACTCCTTTAGCAGTCTTTTTAACTGCCTTTGTTCATGGACGGATAATTCTTCCCTGTTAATTTTTAAAAGCTGTTCGTAAATTTCTTTGTTTTGGAACAAATTAGAATACTCATCCTGTATTTGTTCGTATTTTTGCATATTTTCCGGCGTTGAATTGATATAGAAATCCCAGCAAGATTTTTCCAGATTGACAGAAACCCGTTCTAAATCTTTGCTAAAATTTTCTCTCAGTTCTACAAATTTGTTTTTCATTGTTAAAACCTGCAAAATAAAAGATAAAAATACGCCTTATCGTATTTTTATCCCAATTTTTATTATTAAACATATCTAGTTCATTTTAAAATCTTGAGCAAATTCTTGTCTTTGATTAACATAATTGTGGCTCATTTGCTCATCTGCTTCTGCCCTGCGTTTTTCGAGCTGTAATTGACCGTTTTTAACGATTTCCTGTAGTTGAGCAAGGTTTTGTTCCAGATTGACAAGCACCTGTTCTGCATAAACAGTAGCACCGTCTTTAGTTCTTACAGCTTCATCAGAAGCTTGAATTCTTACATTTTCAGCTTCATCTAAAGCTTTTCGCTTAATATCTTCGCAATCTGTAATGACCTGTTCTTTGATTTTCTCAGCTTCTCTCTGGACAGCACGAAGCAAATCTGATTCACTCAACAGTCTGTTAGCTTCTGCCTGCGCATCAGCTATAATTTTTTCTGCTTTTTGCTGTGCTTCGTATTGAAGTTCATCTTTGCGTCTTAATAAAGCGCGGGCTTCTTTGATTTCATCCGGAAGTGCAGCATATAATTTATCCAGAATGTTAGTAACAGTATCTTTTTTTACTACCGTAAAACAATAGCCTAAGAGCGGAAACCCTTTGTCCAGTGCTTCTTCAAGTTCATTCATTAAACCGTATATAACATCTTGCTGTGAATTCATGTCTGACTCCGTTTTTTTATATGATAGTTACCAGAATTGTACAACAAATAAAGAATAAAAGTCAACGCGCTTATGCATTTTTTTCTGCATACTTAATATCGCGTTCGATTGACGAAACTATAGTACTGATTAATCTATTTGCTTTATTGATATCTACCATATACACATTTGAATTAAAGATAAATTTTCTTTTTATAGCCTTAAAAAGTGTATTGTAACAAATAATAGAATTTAATTTTTGTCCTTCTTTTGAGCGCATCATTTTTTTGTATGCATCCGGCAGAACTGCCAGAATGCAGCATAAAATATCATCAATTTTACTTTTTTTAATAAGATAAACATCTATAAATTTAAAATCAACATCAGTATTAATAACTCTCTGAAGTTTTTTAAAATAATTTTTCAATTCATCCGTATTATTTGTTTCATTCATAAAAACTATTATATTAAAAATCCTAAAAATTGACAAGGTATGTGGTAAAATAAATATTATGAATAGAATAATAATTTCACCATCTATATTGTCAGCAGATTTTGCGAATCTTGAACGAGAGATTAAACTGGCGGAGGAAGCAGGAGCCGCCTGGATTCATATTGACGTTATGGACGGGCATTTTGTTCCTAATATCACAATCGGCGTACCTGTTGTTAAATCTTTGCGCAAAGTTACGGATTTAGTGCTGGATACTCATCTTATGATAGAAAATCCGGAGAAATATATAGAGCCTTTTGCTCTGGCGGGTTCTGATATTATTACTTTTCATTATGAAGCAGCGCCGGACAGAGTGTTAGAAACTGCCGGTTTAATCAAATCTTTCGGCAAAAAAGCCGGACTTTCTATAAAACCCAAAACAGAACCGGAAGAAATTCTGCCGTATCTGGATAAAATTGATCTGCTTCTTGTCATGACAGTAGAACCGGGTTTTGGCGGGCAAGAGTTCATGCACGATTGTGCCATGAAAATTCCTGTTATACGGGCAAATGCTCCGGAAAGCTTGATTATACAGGTCGACGGTGGAATTAATAACTTAACTGCAAAAATATGCACATCATTGGGGGCAGACTCACTTGTTGCAGGAAGCTACATCTACAAAAGTTCTGACTACAAAAAAGCGATTGAATCTCTACTCTAATTCTACCAAATCGTTAATTATTATTTCTCGAAAACTTTCGCTGATGTTATTTAAATCAATAATATCGACTTCGTAAGGTAATAAAGAAGATTCAAAAATAAAGTCCAATTTTGACTTAATTTCCGGAGTTAATTCTTTTGATTCAATAGCAAGATCTATATCAGAATACTTCTTAGCCTTTCCTTTCACTCTTGACCCGAAAATGTAAATCTTATAGACATTTAAATTATCAGAGATTGCTTTTTTTATAAAATCTATATATTTTTTTTCTAAATCAATCATAATCTATTTTTCAGTTGTTGAAGCAAAAATACAGCATCATCCTTAAAATCTGGAATGACAGCAAGAACTTCACGAGCAATTTCTTCATCATACGTGTGAGATGTAGCATTTCTTTTCTGTCGGTATTCTGTCCATTTAACAAGGTCATTTTTCAACAGTCCCAGTTTATTTGCACTTCTTATAATTTCATTAAACGTCATATCCTGCAAAACCTCTGCAGACTGCAATCCAATAAATCTTTTTATCATTTTTATAGCCAAAGAATATGTGTATTCAAAACGCTGGATAACTGCATCACGAATATCTACGTCAAAATTGTCCCTTTTATAACGTTCTATAATTGAATCTAAACTATTTAAAGCTTTTTCAAAAGATGAAATTTCTAAACATTCCATAGTCTAAAGATATCATTTTTAGGCTGAAAAAGCAATCATCTTGTTTACTTATTCCATTTTTTCGGGATAAGATTTACAATAGTTTTATGGAAAATATTTTAGAGATACGTAATCTGAATTTGTATTTTGGCGAATATCAAGCTCTTTTCGGTGTTAATCTTGCACTTAAAAAGGGGATAATGCACGCGCTTGTTGGAGAGTCCGGATGCGGAAAAACAATGACTGCAATGTCTGTTATCAGGCTTTTGCCTAAAAGCGCCAGTATAAAAAGCGGCGAAATTTATTTTAACAAGGAAAATCTGCTCGACTTAAAAGAGCGGCAAATGCGGGATTTGAGAGGAAATAAAATAGCCCTCATTCCGCAGGATCCCATGACTTCACTAAACCCTTTATATACAGTAGGGAACCAGCTTGTAGAAGCAATTAGGGCGCATAACAAGGTCAGTGAAAGACAGGCCTTAAGAAAGGCGCGTGAAGTTTTGGATTTAGTGCGCATACATGATATCGATAATAAACTAAATTTTTATCCCCACGAGTTTTCCGGCGGAATGAAACAGCGTATTATTATTGCAATGGCTCTTGCCTGCAATGCGGAGTTAATTATTGCAGATGAACCGACGACAGCACTGGATGTGACTATTCAGAAACAAATTATGGACTTGATAGACGAAATAAAACGTGATTTTAAGACGACAGTTCTTCTTATATCGCATGATTTAGCGCTTGTGAGTAATTATGCGGATTATGTATCTGTAATGTATGCGGGGCATATAGTTGAAGAAGCTCCCGCACAGATTTTTTTCAGAAAACCTATGCATCCGTATTCAACTGCTCTTCTAAATTCCCTGCCAGGCAGAAATCCAAATCTTAAACTTAAAACAATAGAAGGCGCCCCTCCTAGTATTAGGGAAAATATTTTTGGCTGTAAATTCCATCCCCGCTGTTCCTGTTTTATGCAGGGAGTTTGCGACACAAAAGAACCTGTTTTGCAGGAAAAAGAAATATATCACTACTCCGCCTGCTTTGCAAACTAGCTTTTGTTAAGTTCATACAGGAATCTTAAACCTTCAAGCGTCAAATACGGATTAACATAATCAAACTGGCGGTGCATATATGTTGCAATTAATCCGGAATATCCGCCTGTTGCAATAATACTTGCTTTTGAACCAAGCTCTTTTTCACACTGTTCAATTAAGCCTTCTATCGCGCAGGCAGAACCGCGAATTACACCGGAAAGCATTGCATCAGCTGTATTGTTTCCTATAGCATGGTCAACTGTATCAGCTTCTATTCTCGGCAGTTTTGAAGTACTCTTGTTAAGTGCCCTAAACTGCAGGTTAAGCCCTGGCATGATTACACCGCCGATAAAATCACCCTCTGTGTTTAGTATATCAAATGTTGTTGCAGTTCCTAAATCTACAATAATAACCGGTTTCGGGTACAAAATATACGCGCCGCAAGCATTTGCAATTCTGTCAGCTCCGGCTTCTTTAGGATTTTTTAGTTTAAGCTTAATGCCTGTATTCAATTTACTGGTTAATAATAACGAATTAACATGAAAAACATTATCCGAGGCATGTTTAATTGTACGGCTGAGTTCATCAACGACTGACGCAATTATGCAGCCTGTGATATTGTATTTCTTTAACAGTGAATGAAACAAAATTTCGTATTCTTCTTGAGGCAGTTCCTTATCTGAAGCCAGACGGAATGTTTCAAGTATGCTTTCGTTTTCAAAAACGCCCAGAGTAATATTTGTATTCCCTATATCAATAGTAAGAAGCATTACTCCTCTCCATAATTGCTTAATGCATTATCAAGTATTTTGCGCATTTCTTCACGATATATTTTGGGAGTTTGAATTTCGCACTTATCGTCATATCTCAAAAGTCGTGCAAACAAGATTTCTTTATTCTCACCTCTGTTAGAAACAGCAATGCAGTCTGCTTCGGCACAAGGCAGGATTTGTTCGTTTTCACGCAGCGAATATCTGCGTGCAAGTTCACCCTTTAGTATAAAAACAACCGATGGCTCGTTAAAACTGTAAACAAACTTATCACGTAAAACTTCCAGTCCGGAAACACGGGAAGAGTCAACCATGCGTTCTTTGTTTTTATAAAACACATTGAAAAAGGTTTTACCCTTATTTTCTGTTATTTGTATCGGAATACAATCCATAATCGCACGGTTTTTGAACATAAGTCTTATTTTTCTTTTTTCATTTACCGCATGTTCAAAAATTTCTGCTGTAATTTGATATGTGTTTTTTTCTACGCGTGTTATTTTTTTATTAGAATATCTGTTAAGCTTTTCGATAAACTTATCAAAAATTTTATGATACTTAGCTGCCATATCAGTCTTTATGATATTTTGCAGATTTTCAAGGAGATTAATCTCTCCTGCTGTCAAATCCAAGCCGAACGGCATACTTGCAACAAAATATTTGTTATGGATTTTGGGTATATCAATTCCAAAATAACGGCACGTATTAATATATTTACTTACAACACTGTTGTTAAAGATTGCTTCCGGCTCATTATGATTCAGTTTTTCCACAAGCTCCTGCATTGTGTAATTATCTTGAAGCAAAAGCTGTAAAGTCTTAAACACCTGCATTGAGGATCTGTTCTTTTTTAATGAAATTTTAGTCATTATAGTTTTGCCTCATACTTTTTAATTTCTGTATAATTTTATCGCGAAAATCCGACGGTTCAAGAACCGTGCAGTCTGCACCGAATGATAAAATTCTCTGAACGGCAACAAATTCATTGTGATATCTGCCTTCAATTATACAGCCGTCAGAGAGTGTTTCAATAATACTTTCGTTTTCTTCGAGAATATTAACTCCAAAGCTTTTTAAGAAGTATTTGATACATACTGATTCCAATTCAATTCCGCTGCCACGGGTACGTGAAAGAATTGAACATATTCTCTGCAGGTTTAGAATTACAGCTTCTTTTTTGTTTATGTCATAACCGTAAAGATAAACTTTGTCATTTTGAAAAACAACCTTTTGTGCCAGAATTTCTTTCAGAGACTCTGCTTCTGCTGACGGATTTTTGTATTTTAATGTCAGAACAATATTATTCCTGCAGTCATCAAGCATTTCCTTTATTAGTTCTGTATTATAGCTTTTGAGTGCAGAAAGCCCGTAAAGTTCTTCCTTTATGTCATTATTGTCAGTGTATCCTGCGAGTTTTTTGAAAAGTGCATCATATCTGAGAAGTAAAGATATATTTGCGCTGTCTTTTATCTTCTTAAACCCTTTTCTGATTGTTGCAACTTCATCTTTAGAAATATTAAGAGAAAACGGATGCTTTTTCAGTACATATTTATAATCTGTTTTTGCATTGGCATGCGTAATATCACATCCCATTGCTCTGAGAGTATTTAAATCGATTCTTAAAATATCATTGGAATGGTCGTTTTCGAGAAGGTTCAGTTCAACAAGTTTTGCACGTATAGACTCCAGCGTCTGCGGTGCTTCCATAAGCATTCCGACGATAACCAACCCTCTCATGCCGGTCAGTGATATTTGATTTAATTCTGCTTTATTTGCCGGTTTAAACACTTTTACCCTCTTTTATTAATTATTTACACAAATCGGTCAAATATTCAATCATATTTTCACAATATCTTCTATCAACAGCACTAAAAGGCAGGACATCACCGCCAAAATTTTTCTTTACATTATTAATAATTCCCTGTTTTTTATTTTGAGATATATAATCGATTTTAGTTAGTACTGTAAAAATCGGCAGATTGTAAGTTTCAACCCACTCCCGCATCTGATAATCGTTCTTTTGTATATCATGACGCGCATCAATAAATTGAATGAGTGATTTTATCTGCTTTCTGTTTAAAAGATATTCTTCCAGATATTTTTGCCAGCGTGCCTGTGCTTCTTTTGATACTTTTGCATAGCCATATCCCGGCAGGTCTGCAATTGTAAATTTATCTGCAAAATTAAAGAAATTAATCAACCTTGTTTTTCCGGGAGTATTTGAAGTTTTTGCGAGTTTTTTGTGGTTCGCAAGCGCATTAATAAAAGATGATTTACCGACATTTGAACGCCCGAGAAGCGGAAATTCCGGAAGTTCATATGCAGGACATTGAGAAAGCTTTTCCGCGCTTATTAAGAATTTTGCATTAAGCTGTTTCATCTTTTTGTTCCTCATTTTTCAATTCGTCTTTTGTTTTTGCGCGATGAGTTACAATAGACAAAAGGTTATACAATTTTTCATTATTAACAACTGTGAGTTGTGCTTTGTGTTTCAAAAGAGTTACATCAACAGACGGCTTATTTTCAAAAATATTACCGGTTTGAATGCTGACTATCTGGATAAAATTATCCCTTAAAATACTAAGGGGTTCTTTCAGAAATATTTCAAATGTTTTAAATATATTCATCTTTTCGTACTTCAAAGTTTAGTACAGATATTGTATAATAGATTCAGCAAAAAGTAAATGTACGGCATTCTTTAAGCTCTGCCGGCGTATGAGTAGTTTATGAATAATCAAGAAAAGGAATACATAGAAGGTTTTAAGACATATTTGAGTGTGGAAAAAAACTTTTCCGAACATACGGTATCGGCATATTGTTCTGATATTGTAAGTTTTATTTTGTGGCTTAACGGTTTGAATTTGATTGAAGCAGATTTTAACAAACTCAGAGAATATTTACATTTTATACAGAGATTTGATTATAAAAAAACTACAATTGCCAGAAAAGTTGCTTCTATAAGAACATTTTACAAATATTTATACAGGGAAAGATATATTGACAGCAATCCTGCAATTTCTTTATCAGCTCCGAAACGTCCGAAATCCCTTCCGAAATTTCTTACGCCGGATGAGGTTGAGCAAATTTTGAATAATATCAGAATTGACACGCCCGCAGGATTTAGGAACCGTGTTATACTGGAGCTTTTGTGGGCAACGGGCATGCGTGTTTCGGAATTAAGCAATCTCAATTTCGGGGATTTGAATATAGAAGAAAACGAAATAAGAGTTTTCGGCAAAGGTGCTAAAGAACGTATTGTTCTTATGTCTGACAGAGCTAAGGGGTTTCTCGTGCAGTATATTAATTCAGCAAGAAAATTAATTGCACCCGGATATGATACCGGAGAAATTAATGATGATACACCTGTGTTTATTAATAATACAGGTTACAGACTCCAGAATAAAACCATAAGAAAAGCTATTAATGAGGTGGTTGAAAAGATTGAACTGCCTAAAAAAGTTACACCGCACGTTTTCCGGCATAGTTTTGCGACAAAGCTGATAGAAAATGGAGCGGATTTGAGAGTCGTACAAGAGCTTTTGGGGCATGCAGGAATTTCTAATACTCAAATATATACTCATATTTCCATGAAACATATGAAAGACGTATATGCAGCAGCACATCCGCATGGCGGGTAGTTTACACGAGGTATAAAATGAATGAAAGAGTTGTAGAGGTATATGCAGGAGCCTATGCCAGCGGAAAATCAGAAACAGCACTAAACAGGGCGAGGCAGTACGCGGTATTGAATAAACGAATTACTCTGGTTGATCTTGATACAGTAGAGCCGGCTTACACCCTTCGTCCTATTGCAGGAGAACTGCACAATGCAGGTATAAATGTTATAACCCAGCCGGATAACTTTGGTCTGGGCGAGGCTGCGAGCTATGTAACCCCTGCACAGATAAACTGTCTTTCGGAGGAAGGGGATATAATTATAGATGTAGGGTACGGCGCAGGCGGGCTGGATATTCTTGACATATTAAATAATATTGATGAAGAAAAACATCTTGAAATTTATCTGGTAGTTAATACAGCAAAATTCGAAACGTCATCTGTGGAGAATATCATTGAATACGTCAGTTTTTCGGAAGGCATAGAAAAACGTCCGTGGAAAAAATTTACTGGATTTATTTCAAATACGCATTTCGGTGATGAAACAACCGCAGAAGATATTATAAACGGGTACAATAAACTTAAAGAAGCATCTCAAAAACTCAATATTCCAATTCGTGCAATCGGTGTTGCCGAAAATCTGGCATCCGAATTTGATTTGAAATATGACGGAATTGATGTCTGGGTGTACCGGCGTATGATGCCAAAAGCGTTCTGGTAGAACTCTTTTACGCTGGTTTTCCTTTTTATTTTCTTTATTGTATAATCACCATATACTTGTAAGGAGAAAGATAAAATGAAAGTAAGCGTAAAAGTACCTGCTACATCGGCTAATTTGGGTCCGGGCTTTGATTGTCTGGGTCTGGCGCTTCCTATTTATAATACAATTACTATAGAAGAAACAGTGCTTCCCGGCACCGGTATTGAAATCAATATGATGTCCGAAGATGAAGTAATTGACGAAATGAGTTTTGATGATATTCCGCGGGATGAGAATAATATTGTTTATAAAGCTGTAGAAATGCTTTATAACTCTATCGGGCAGGAACCATCCGAGTTAAAAATCAATATACAATCCCAAATTCCAATAACAAGAGGATTAGGCAGTTCTGCTGCTGTAGTTGTCGGCGGTCTCCTTGCTGCAAACAAACTTTTAGGTTCTCCTGCAGACGAAACAGCCCTTCTTTCAATTGCAACAGAAGTGGAAGGGCATCCGGATAATGTTGCACCCGCAATTCTCGGCGGCTTTGTGCTTGCTTCTCAAGAAGACGACGGTTCTATTATATGCAGAAAGCTTAATTGGCCCGATGAATGGGATATTACGGTATGCATTCCGGACTTTGAGCTTTCTACCAATATTGCACGCTCGGTTCTGCCGCAAAGTGTACCTATGCAGGATGCTGTTTTTAATTCCAAACACCTTGCGATGCTTATTCATGCAGTAGATACAAAAGATGAAAAATTAATGAAAGCGGCTTTGCAGGATAAACTCCATCAGCCATACAGAGAAAAACTCGTTCCGGGTATGAAAGAAATTATGGAAGCCTTTAAGCATGAAGACGGGGTGCTTGGCTGTGTGCTCTCCGGCGCAGGTCCGGCAATGCTTGTTATTTCTCACAAATATGATCTGGATAAAATCAAGTCTACCGTGAAAGAAATATGGGAAGGTCAAAGCATTAAAGTCGAGATTAAAACTTTAAAAATTGAACCTAAAGGCGCAGAAATTATAGAATAGATGATTTTATAATCCGTTTCGCTATCCGGCTTCTTTTATGTTAAGATATTGGAAATTAATTGTTTAAAAGGAGCATTATGACAAGAACATTAAACGGTGTGGAATTTGATCCGGGTTTTGAACCATATATACTGGCATTTAGAGGAACTGTAGAATATCTTTACATGGATATTAACAGGTTTAAAAATTTGTCCCAGAGAAAAATGAAATTCAGACAGTATTACAAAAAATTTATTGAACTTTTTTATAATAATCTGGGATTTTATATTGGATGCCTTATGTGGGCAGCGTATATTAAAACACTGCCGGAACAGCCGATTTTGAATAACAGCTGCCTCGGACAGGAATATGATGAAGAATCAAATACTTATGATACGGAATTTATGATTAGATTTCTTACACTTTTCCCAAAAGACATGAAATATTTTTTGGGAGAAAATTATGAAATTGATAAATCGGATTTGAAAATTCTTGAAATGTATAAAGAGTTTTTGATTATCAACCGTGGTTTTGTTGAATCGGCAAATAATACTGATATTCAGCTTCCTGCAGGTATGAAAACAGATAATGCGGAAACTTTCAAAGATAAAATAGATGATGTTATCAAAGACGGTGATTTATCAAGATTTGCAGAATACAGGGATTTAATATGTCAAATATAATTAATGTTGCACGCGGGCTGGAAAAAGCCGATTTAGTCATAAAAAATGCTTCTATAGTAAATGTTTTATCGGAAGAAATTCATAAAGGCGATATTGCAATTTCTGACGGTGTTATTGCAGGGGTCGGAGCAAACTATTCCGGCAAAAAGGAAATTGATGTCAACGGTGCTTACGTAACACCCTCGTTTATAGATGGTCATGTTCATCTGGAAAGCTCCATGATGCTTCCGCAGGAATTTGCAAAAACAGTTCTTCCAACAGGTACAACAACTGTAATTATTGACCCGCATGAGATCTCAAATGTTCTCGGACTTCACGGAATAAGTTTTATGCATGAGGCTGTAAAAAATCTCCCGCTTGATGTTTATACAATGCTTCCGTCTTGTGTTCCGGCAACACCATTTGAAACTTCCGGATTTGATTTAAACAGCTATGATTTATCGCTTCTGATAGATAAACCCTGGGTACTCGGTATTGCAGAAATGATGAATTTCCCGGGAGTTTTAAATCTTGATAAAAACGTGATTTCAAAACTAGAGCTGGCAAAAGAAAGCGGAAAATGTATAGACGGGCATGCGCCGTATCTGCAAGGCAAAGATTTGTGCGCCTATATTGCAAGCGGTGTAAAGTCTGATCATGAATGCACAACCCCTCAAGAAGCCATAGAAAAACTCCGTCTCGGAATGTATGTTATGGTGAGGGAAGGTACTGCTGCAAAGGATTTGGATGCACTAATTCCGCTTCTTAAAACCTGTAATACAAGAAAATGTATTTTTGTAACCGATGACAGACATCCGGAAGACTTAAAAGAACATATAAACGGCATGGTAAGAAGAGCGGTTGAGGCAGGAGTGGATGTTATAAAAGCCGTACAAATAGGAAGTTTGAATACTGCCGAATATTTCGGATTGAAAAATCTCGGTGCTGTTGCACCGGGTTATAAAGCGGATATGCTGATTCTGCCGGATTTAAAAACTTTTAAGCCCGATGTAGTAATAAAAAACGGAGAAGTTATTGCACAAAACGGAAAATTAACGATAACAATTCCAAATATAGAAGATTTATCAATGCGCGGTTCTGTGAATGTAAGGTGGATTACGCCGGAAGATTTTAGGATTGAGGCAAAAGATACAAAATCTGAAACCGCTGAAGTTCAAGCATTAGAGATAATTCCGCGTCAATTAATAACCAAATCCGTTATTTCGGAAGTTAAAATCCAAAATGGAAACGCTGTAAGCAATATTGAAAATGATACACTGAAGATATGCGTAATTGAAAGACATCGTGCTACAGGAAATATAGGAAGAGGCTTTGTAAAAGGATTTAACTTGAAGTGCGGAGCCATAGCATCAACCGTAGCACATGACTCACATAACATGATAGTTATCGGAACAAATGATTATGATATGTATGCAGCAGCGGTTGCATTGATTAAGTGTCAAGGCGGAAAAGTGGTTGTCAAAGACGGCGAAATTATATCACAGCTGCCGCTTCCTATTGCGGGGTTGATGTCTGACAGAGATTTTGATTTTGTTGTATCAAAGAGTGAAGAACTAAATAACGCTGCCCGTTCAATAGGATGTACACTTGAAGATCCCTTCATGACAATGGGATTTCTTTCGCTGCCTGTAATTCCGGAACTCAAAGTTACCGATAAAGGTGTATTTGATACAAAACAGTTCGGTTTTATTGATATATTTGAAAATGCGCAAGTAAATGCGGTTTAAAAATGCCTTACCTTCGGGTCAAGAAGCATGCCTGCAAGTTTGTCCGCTCCGTTAAATTCCCTTTTGGCAAGTTTAGCTGATGCGCGTTCTTTATCGTATTCGACAAAATGGTGTTCAAACAGGCATTTTTTATCTTCTACGATAATTGTTAAATAACATGATTTCGGTTCGGGAGTAAATGGGCGTCCTATGCTGCCTGCGTTAACAACAGTTTTCTTTTTTGAGGTTTGAAAACCGCAGGGAAGATGAGTATGACCGCATAGTATTACGTCAGCGTCAACATTTTCAATCATTTTTTCAACTTCTTCCATTGGAGTGTCCGGCAGAATATCTTCATTATTTCTTCTGGGGGAACCGTGAACAAGCAGAAACTTTATACCGCCTTCAACAACTTCTTTCTGGATGGGCAGTTCTTTTAAAAAATCTTTTTCTACCGGATTAAGAATTCCCGCATCGCATTTTAGAGCTTCTGCCATAACCGGCGCTTTTTCTTTTAAATTATTGTAAAGTTCTTCCGTATAATCCGCAATCATTAAATCTGTATTACCTTGAATCATGCAAAATTTAGGGTCATGCTTTCTTTGCATAAAGAATTCTACAGTGTCAGCCGGTTCAGGTCCTGCCATTGCGTAATCTCCGAGTACAAAAATTTTATCACATTCTTGTTTTTTGATATCTTCCATAACAGCTTCAACGGCTTCCATGTTTCCGTGGATATCTGAAATAACTGCGATTTTCATTTTATTTTCCTTTCTTTCGAGTGAGGGGTAAAGGGTTTATGATTAATTTTTTTTCACTTTTAATATCATTTTGTGAAAATTTGTAATGTCCGCTTTACTCCTCACTCTTCACTAATATTTATGCTACAATAATTTTATGCTAAACAGAAGAAAATCAAAACAAATTTCTATAGGTAACGTAAAAGTCGGCGGTGATGCGCCTGTTTCTGTTCAATCTATGTGTAATACTGATACGCGGGATGTCGGAGCAACATTAAACCAGATTGGCGAACTTGCTGCTGCGGGGTGTGAAATAGTACGTCTTGCGGTTTTAAACAAAGATGCTGCAGCTGCTATTAAGGATATAGTGAAAAAATCTCCGGTTCCGCTTGTAGCGGATATTCATTTTGACTATCGGCTTGCTATTACGTGTATAGAAAATGGTATTCATGCACTGAGAATTAATCCAGGGAATATTGGTAAAAAAGAACATACCATTAAGGTAGTAGAAGCTGCAAAAAGCCATAATATTCCAATAAGAATCGGTATAAATGGCGGTTCATTAGAAAAAGAATTTGAGGCAATGGATATCCCGCTTGCTGAAAAAATGGTATTAAGTGCAATGCGGCATGTAGAAATCTTAGAAGATCTAAATTTTTATGATACAAAAATTTCTTTAAAATCTTCTGATGTTCCAACTACAATTGAAGCATACAGATTGATTGCAAAAAAGGTTGATTACCCGCTCCATCTCGGTGTCACAGAGGCAGGTACTCTCAAAACTGGTTTGATAAAATCTTCTATAGGACTGGGGACTTTGCTTAGCGAGGGAATAGGAGATACTATAAGGGTTTCACTTACGGAAAACCCAGTTGAAGAAGTTCATGCAGGTTTTGGCATATTAAAAGCTTTAAATCTTCGTAAAAAAGGTATAAACTTCGTTTCTTGTCCTACATGCGGAAGAACTCAAATTGACTTAATAGGTCTTGCCAAGCAGGTTGAAGAAAGGTTTAAAAATCTTGATTTGCCAATAACTATAGCCGTTATGGGCTGTCCTGTAAATGGTCCGGGAGAGGCAAAACATGCAGATTTTGGGATTGCCGGAGCAATAAAAGAAGGGTATATTTTTAAGAAAGGTGAGATTATTGCAAGAGTTCCGGAATCCGACTTGATTAATTCTTTAGAAAATATTATAATGGAATCATATAGTTCAGTTAAATAAGAATGGGTGTTATGAGAAGAAATTTATTATTAGTATTGGCTTTATTTACAGCCTTATGTTTTCAAGTAAATGCAACAATGACTGTAGAACAGACTACAGATCCTGAATATCTTATCAATAACGGGTATTCAGAAGTACAGGCAGAAGAGGTATTGATTATGAAAAATCGTGCCGCCGGAAAACCTTGCGAGCCTTTGTATGAAAAAAATAATAACAAATTCGTAAGATTTTTGAAAAACTGTTACTCATATTTGGATCCGGCAGCAGACAGCGAGGAAAGATACCACCACGATGTAAAAATGTCGCCTCACTATACAGATTTGTAAACAAAGAAAGCGCCGATGGCGCTTTTTTGTTATATAATATTGGCATGAATAGATTTAGATTTTTAACATCCGGCGAAAGCCACGGCAAATGCCTTAATGCAATAATAGAAGGCATCCCTGCAGGTATAAGAATAAAAGCTTCCGTTATTAATGAAGACCTTGCAAGACGGCAGGTCGGCTACGGCAGAGGCGGAAGGATGAAGATTGAAAAAGACACCGTAGAAATTAAATCCGGCGTAAGGTTCGGTAAATCTACAGGCGCGCCCATTTGTCTTGAAATAAAAAATAAAGATTTTGAAAACTGGCAGGAAGTCATGAACACGGAGTATCAAGAATATCCGGCGCAGGAAACATTAAAAAAAATAGAAGAAAAAGCCTTTACAACTGTACGCCCAGGGCATGCTGACTATGCAGGTTCAATAAAATATAATTTTACTGATTTAAGAAATGTACTGGAGCGCTCCAGTGCAAGAAAAACCGCAATTGAAGTAGCAGTCGGCTCAGTTGCAAAACAAATTTTAAAAGAATTCGGTATAATGGGATTTTCTCACGTTATTCAAATCGGGAATGTGAAATTGGACTTTTATCCGAAAACTTACACATTAATAAAGGAAAAAGCTGAAAAATCTGATGTCCGCTGCGCTGATGATTTAACTGCAGATAGAATGCGCAACGCTATTGATGAAGCAGCTCAAGCAGGCGACACTCTGGGGGGAAAATTTGAAGTAATCTTCGGAAATCTTCCTGTTGGGCTTGGCTCTTATGTCCACTGGGACAGATGTCTGGATGGGCGTTTAGCACAGGCTGTTATGAGTATTCCGGCTGTAAAGGCTGTTGAGATAGGAGCGGGAGTTGATGCAGCTTCATTAAAAGGCTCACAGATGCATGATGAGATTTTTGTCAAGAATAAAGCTGTTTACCGTCAGACAAATAATGCAGGTGGTTTAGAAGGCGGTATGACAAATGGTGAAGCACTTGTAATAAAAGGAACAATGAAGGCAATTCCGACAATGAGGAAAGCTCTGGCAACTGTTGATATAAAAAATATGCAGCCTGCCAGTGCTCATTTTGAACGTTCGGATACCTGCGCGGTGCCTGCTTGCGCCGTTGTTGCAGAAGCTCGTGTGGCAATCATTCTGGCTGATGAACTTTTGACCAAAATCGGCGGCGATAACTTTGTGGAGATGAAAGAACACTATGGAGTGTAATATAATTCTCACAGGCATGCCGGCATGCGGAAAAACAACTCTCGGGGCAATGCTGGCTGAAACACTTGAAAACTATATTCATATCGATATTGACAGCTTAATTGAAAAAACTGAAGGAATGAAAATAAGTGAAATATTTGAAAAGTATTCTGAGGACTATTTTCGTAAGTTGGAACACGACACTATTAAAATGGTCTGTCAGGGTAAAAACAAAATCATTTCTACAGGAGGCGGTGCATTTGAAAATCCGGCAAACAGAGCTGTTTTGCTAAATTTTGGCAAAGTCTTTTACTTAAAGACAGACCTTGATATACTATATAATAGAATTATAAAAGAAACTCACAGACCGCTTTTGCAAAAAGAAAATCCGCGCCAAATACTGGAACAGCTGTTAAACAAAAGAGAAGAAAACTATAAAAAAGCTCATTATACAGTTGATACAAACAAGCTTAGCGAAGATGAAATTATAAGGTTTATTATAAATGAGGCAAACGCTTAAAGTTCAAATCAATAACGGCAAAGAATACACCATTGATATTTCTGACAATAGTTTTGCAAAACTAAATCAAGAAATATATGAGCTTACTTGTAACCAAAAACGTCTGGTCGTTATATCAAAAAAAGTCTATGACCTCTATTTTCAAGAATTAAACTTTAATGAAGATGAAATATTTATACTTAAAGACGGGGAAAAAGAAAAAAACTATAAGAACTATTTAAAAATAATGAAAAGGGCTATAGAGCTAGGGCTTACTCGCAGAGATGTAATGATAGCTGTAGGAGGCGGTGTAGTTGGAGATTTAACCGGATTTGCGGCATCAACATATATGCGCGGTATTGATTTTATTCAAATTCCTACGACTCTGCTTTCTGCGGTGGATTCTTCTGTTGGAGGTAAAACCGCAATTGATTTGAATGAAGCTAAAAATATTATAGGCTCTTTTTATCAACCCAAAAAAGTTTTTATCAATATTAATTTTTTAAATACTCTTGATAAAAGGCAGTACCTTTCCGGACTTGGAGAAGTGTTGAAATATGCCTTTATTGAAACAAGCTGCAAGTATAAAACACCTCTTTATTTGTTTGAGTTTTTGACGCTTGGATGTGAAAAAATTCTGCAGAGAGAACCACTCACCCTTATAAGAATGATAGAGTACTGTTTAAATCTGAAAATTGCGGTTGTCAGTCAAGACGAAAAAGAGAGCGGGCTTAGAAAGATACTGAATTTCGGGCATACTCTTGCTCATGCTCTGGAAACAATTACAAAATACAAAAAATATACTCACGGCGAAGCTGTTGTTTATGGAATGTTTTTTATAATTCAATATGCTTATGATAACGAATACATTACATATTCATACTATAGACTTTCCATGGAGCTTTTGGAAAAGTATGGCTTTAGTCCTCTCAAAAATAAATACCCCGTAGAAAAACTCATAGAAATTATGAAAAAAGACAAAAAAGCAAGCAGCAGCACGCTGACTTTTATAATTCCGGATGGCAAAAAACAGGTAACTGAAATTCAGCTTACACAGGAAGAAACTGCTGCTATGTTTTAGATATTGAAAAATTATTTTGATAATATTTTATGGAGTAAGCTTCACACTCATGCAGGTTTACCTTTGAGCTGTGCAGCCTCAAAGGCTCCATCCATCAGCTTTATTATCAAATGTATTATTATTTGTTGCGTACTGTTTTAGAAAGTTAAATTTTTTACTTGAACAGGAGGTATGAAACCTAATTTCAATTTTTTGGAATTTAATCTGTCAACCAGAATTTTTAATTTTTGTTCTATACCAAAATCCACACTGTCAGAAGATTCTACTTTCTGAACCATTTCTAATATACCTGCTTTATCCTCCGGTTCAAATTTATCTAAATCAGCGTTTCTTACAATTGTTGAAATTGTTTTTTTAATGCCTTCTACAAAGTTTGTGTGCTGTTCTTCAGTCAATATACCGGGTTTAGGAGCAAATTTTTTCATTCTGTTTGCACAAATAAGTGTCATAACAGGGTCTTTTAGTTCATCCAGATTTTGTAATTCTTCTCTAAGCTTTTTACTGTCTGCCCTACATTCAGCAGAAAGATGTTTTCTTAAATCTTTTGCTGTTTTATTATCGCCAAAAAATTCCATAATATTATGTTCGGAAGCGTTTTGAATAGCACAGGTAAACTGGGAGAGAAAACCTGCGACCTTCGTGCTGACAGGATTGTCCAGCTCCGGATATGTCATGATATCTATGAGTTTTTCTTCCAGATACTGCCGCCTTAACTCTTTTAAACGTGCCAGCGCGCGCATCTCTGCTTCACGATGTTCATTAGATTTAAAACTTATTAAATTTGTTCTATTTATTATCATTTTTGACGCCTTCTTTGTAGAGAATAATCTATCAATATGATCATCTGTATTTGTGCATTAATTCATAAATATCAGCTTCCAACAAGCCTTCTTTTAAAAATCTCGGACAGAATTCTCTTATTATAAAATTTCTGCTGCAATTTTTTGCTGCATAATCCAGCATTTCTTTGGCAAGTTCTATTTGTTGTTTACAAAATGGAGAGTGCATTTCTTCAATTGCAGCATCAAGAGCTGCAGGAGATTCCTTTTTAAGAGCTTCGATTTGATGTGTAAATTTTATATTTAACATTCTGGCATAACGTTTTACTTGTTCATCTATAATAAATTCGTATGCAGAATCTAATTCTTGACGATAAGGGAATTCAAAATCTTTTACAAGTTTTAAACCTTGTAGATTCTCGGCGTTCAATATTTTTTCAAGAATTGAAATCCCGTGTTCATCTCTCTGATTATAGTTAATATTTTTCACATTACTCAATATTTCAATTATTTTATTATATTCACTTTGATTATCTTTATTCGGGATGATATCAAAAAATTTGGTTAACAGCGAATTACCTTTTTCATCTATTTTGTAGTCAAAACATGAGCCGTCATATAAATCATTCCTAATTGCTTTATCTTGAAGAATTGCCAAAAACTCTGAAGTGTTAGTTTTTTTCTTCTTAAGCAAAGTTGTTAACGCAAAAATTCCAATTCCGCCGAATAAACCGCCTGCAGTTAATGCAGCTCCGAGAGCCGTTGTAAGAGCTCCGGTTATTGCTGCATAGTAAGCTCCCATAGCGCCTGTGAACATCCCGCAAGCACCGCTTAAACAGCCTTTTAAAAGTGTAATGATAGAAGTTTTATCATCCATTATATTTACATCTGGTCTTTGTAATTTATCTATTTTTTTGAGGAGAGAATTATTATTCATAAAAATCTCGTGGATATTACGACAGCTTTTAGGTAATTTCGGATGTGTATGCCAACCTTGAAACGTTTGATGATTATTTGATACTGTTTGTACAGGTGAAATTTTCATTCGTATCTCCTTTCTTCAGAAATTAATCCTGCCTTCTGTAATTTAGGGTACAAAACACTGTACTTGAAGTTGTTTGCTGCAGCTTCAAGCATTTCTTTTATTACAAGTTCTTTTTTCCAGAAAAGAAGATCCTGCGTAAAAGGCATTTCTTGACGAGGTTTTTTCTTTATGTGTAAACCCTTAAAATTTGTATTATTCGGCTGTATTTGTTGAACTTTCATTTTTACCTTTCAAGTTGAATTGGTTATAGAAAATTATGGTTTGTATCTAAACAATTACTTTATTTTTTTGTATAAAATTTTGTAAAATTGTATCAAAATTCAAATTTTTGCGTTGTTTTACCGCCTGTGTAATTGTTTTATCTATGATATCTGCAATATTTCCGATTGACAAGCCTTCTGTTTGTTTTGCCAGCTGTGCATAATGCGTTTCATCAAGATAGTCATCTATAATCGGCAGGTTACTCAGCAATTTTTCAATAAGGTTTGTTCTTGATTGATAATCCGGATTACCGCAATGAATAATTGTTCCCATTCTTCTGGGGTTGCCTATGATTTCCGCATTAACCAGATCAATATGGTTTGTTGCGGCAATCAGTATTAAACCGCCTGCTGCTGCAGTGTTCATAAGTTCTTTGTATGTATTTACTTCTTCGACTTGATGTCTGTCAGCATAGCGCGGGAAAAACTTTTCAGCTTCATCAAAGAATAACATTACAGGTTTCTTAATTATTTTAGATTCCAGCTTGAGTCTTTCAAATATATCTGTTACATTTCTTGCAACTCCGTGAATATATTCATTTCCTGTTTGATTATAATTCATTTTATACAAAGGAATGTTCATCTGTCTTGCAAGAGTTTCTACAATGGTGGTCTTGCCTGTTCCAGGGGGACCTTCGAGAATAACTCCGCCGGGCAGGCTTCTTCTGTTTGTGATTAATGCCTGCCTTACTTCCGGACGCCAGATATCAATAATATTCTCTTCCAGTGCTTTTTTTACATCTTCCATACCGCCGAGTTCATCAAGGGATTTGAAATCCCAGTCATTGTATTCGTGTTGTTTAAGCCCTGCTTTATTACAAAATTCTCCCATCTGGCGGTTTGTAAAGTCTTCAAAACACTCTTTTATACATTCGCTAAAGTCTTTACCGGATAATATTGCCGCTCTTTTAGCGTCAGTAAGTACTGAAACTATTGTTGACATCGAAGTTCCGTCAAATTTTTTTGCGATTTTTTCTAAAATTTCTTGATTATTAACCAGATTTTCCGTAAACGGAGTTTTTGCAAGTTCTTTTTTAATAACATCTATTCGGGCTTCATGGTCCGGATTTGAGAATGCAATCCAGTTTCCGAGCCTTCCCCGTCTTCTGAGAGCAGGGTCAATTCCTTCTAAATCATTTGTTGCGGCAATCAGAATATAACCTTTTGAAGACGGATTATTAAATTCCTGCAATAAAGTATCGGTTACTTCCTGTTTATGACTTGCCGTATTTTCTCCACGGGCTTCTCCCATTGAATCAAATTCATCAAAGAACCAGACAGACATTTCTCCTGTTGCGGCGAATTTATCATTAAGCTGTTTTGCCATTTCTCTTATTCTGCGGCTTACTTCGTGAATATAAGGACTTGCCACATCCGAAAGTTTTGTTTCGTAGAAAGGAAGCTTAAGCTCTCTTGCCAGAACTTTAGCCGTTAGAGTTTTACCGTTTCCTGCAGGACCGTAAAAAATAGCACCGTCCGGAATTGCGCTGCTTCCGAGATTTTCTTTTAATTTATCAAGATTAGCGAACGGCTCGATATAAAGTTTTTTTAATTTTTCTTTGATTTCCGGCATACCGCCTAAATCATCAAGTTTCATTATCTCATCCTGTGTGACGGGAACACGCTTAAATTGCGGAGTGTCATACATTGTAGTTTTGTTAAAATCGTCAACCGGATTTATGCCTGCAGCTTTCGTAAAATCTGCAAGTTTTTTTCTTAAATCATCCGGATCGATTATATATTTTTGGTTGGAAACAGATGTTCTTGCACATTCTTCCAGTACATTTTCAATGTCAGCATAGCTGAAACCTTCGGTCTTTTCTGCTATTTCTTCTAACATCTCCGGCGTATTCAGATTCTTGAATAAGTATTTATCTTTGTAGTATTCAGTCAGATATTGTTTTCTTTCATCCATATCCGGCATTTTTAGTTCAAGAACTTTGTCAAAAACGCCCTGTTTTAAAAATTTGTTATCAACACTGCATTTTTCATCTGCAGTACCGATTAGAAAAGCTCCTTTTGCACTGCAGTTTTCTATTTCCAGAAGGAAATTCTTTTTGTCTAAATCACAGTGCGGACCTGTTGTAAAGAATTTATCAAAACCGCGCATTAAAATTATTGTCTTTTTCCCGCTTTTTTTGTATTCCGTTTCTACATCATTAAGCATTGCTTTCAATTCTTGCGGATTGTACAGCTGTAAAACAGGCATTTTTGTTTCGTTAGCAAAAGCTTTAACAAGGTTAAGAACATCCTGTCCCGTTTCAATTAAAACACCGTTGGGAATATCAATGTCATTAGCTTTTAAAGTTGCTTTTGCGGCTTCTTCATTGAGAGGAATGATAATGTTTCCTCTTAAATTCTCTTTAATTTTTTCCATTCCGATAATATTGTCGAGTGATTGAGGTGCGCCGGAAACAGTGTCTAAAACCGCATAATTTTTGTATGATGCGGGAAGCTTGTATTCCTCTTTTTCGGCAGATTTATTTATGGTTTGCGCTTCATCAGCAATTTCTTCTTTAATTTCTTCATAATCTGCAACGGGTATTTCTTCTTCTTTTAGTATAATCTGATTGTTGTTATTCTCTTCCGGCTTTGTGACTTCTTTTGCAACATCTTCTGTATCATCTATTTCATCAAAAGCATCAAAGTAATTAGGTTTAGGAGTTTCTATCTCTTGCTTTGGCTGCATTTCTGAAGGTGTAACTCTAATCGGCTCTGACATATAGACTTTTGATGCTATAACTTTTGCGTCTTCTGCTTCGCGGGGTTTTGGAACTTCCGGCTGCTGAAAAATTCCTAATTCTGCTGCATATTTTCCGCCTCTTTGACGTAAGAGATTTTTCATCTCTTCACTTACAGCATAATCGAGCGGTGTTTTTCCGTTCGGGGCAAAGTTTATAATTTCGCTTCGCATCCCCGGCTTTGCGGTTAAATAATTTACCAGAGTTTTATAATCATTTTGAACAATCAATTGAAAAAGACTATCTTTATTTTTATTAACTGAATTTGGTGTTAACTGTCCTTTTCTGGCACTATCCAGAAGCTCTTTTTCTTGCGGGAAATCCATATCTTGAGCTTTGAAAGATAATGTATTATAAAACAATTTAGGTGAATTAGGGGTGATATATTTATGCATGTTTCTCCGTGGGAATTTTAACTGGTAATTTTACTGCATGAAAAACCGTAAATAAATATTTTGCCGATTTAAGCAAAATATAGCGGTATAGTTTTACAAAAATTTACAATCTAATAATGGGCGCATTCAAGAAGCAAGTTAATAATGTTGAATGTGCCGAGAAATTTTTGTAACAAAATGTAACTAAAAATAAAAAAAGCGATATTCCTTGTTAAACATGTGGCATATATAAAGTATAATGAACAAAGGATA
>CALVAO010000016.1 GCA_944325515.1 Candidatus Gastranaerophilales bacterium
ATGTAACACAATATGTATTGTGTTACATTAGACATAAATTTAACTGTCATGCTGAACAAGCCGGCGTAGGAGTTTTTATTTTATGGGTGTTACAACAATCTAAGGCGCGTTTCAGCATGACAGTTATTGTCGGGTTAATGTCCAAATCTTGATTTTTACCGGACAGTTATGCGCCCAACGGGAGAGGATAGAATTTCAATACGCAACGTAAGTTGAGTATTAGAAATTCCTGGTGAGGGGGGCAGCCCTGTTAGGGGAATATCTATTTATGGCTTTTAGGTAATCTCCACTCTTTTTAATAACTTGATTTTATTTGTCCCGACGAGTTTCCCCCCCACTGCATCCATAGTTTTCTGCAAAGCCTCAAACACGGCTGTCGCTGTCTTGTATTTGTTCCACACAGACTTATTACTTGCGATATTATAGCTTTCTGTTGAACCACCATTTTTTAGCAGCCATCTCCGGCTAAAATATGATTTAATCGTGCTGCCAAGGGGGTATTTTATTAAAAATAAGAACCGGCGATATACGAATATACAAAATTAAAAGAAAGGAGAGTTTATGAACAAAGTAGAACCAATTAGAAACAGGGCAGATTTGAAAAGGATTGAAAAAATTCTTTCTAAAAATCCAAGAGATTTGTTATTTTTTACCATTGGGACAAATTGCGGGTTGAGAATTTCAGATATTCTGGCTCTTAATGTCGGTGATGTAAAAGGTAAAAACTACATTCAACTAACAGAAAAGAAAACCGGAAAATTTAAGAAATTTCCTATAAATGCGAAGTTAAAGCCGATGTTAGAAGAATTTACAAAAGGACGAAAATCTGATGAGCCGCTTTTTATGACAAAATTTAAAAATAGGCTGGGAAGAGTAACCGCATACTATACCATAAGAGAAGCCTGTGAAACAGCACATATGGAGGAAAACTTCGGTACTCATTCAATGAGAAAAACTTTTGGATATCATCATTATAAAAAGTACAAGGATGTTGCCATGCTGCAAAAAATCTTTAATCACTCAAGTCCGGCAGTAACACTTACTTATATAGGTATTGAACAAGAAAAAATTGATGAAAGTTATACAAAATTTATCTTATAGTCTGGAACTTTAGCTGCTAAAAAAAGCTTCAAATTTAATAATAATAGTAAAATTTCCTTTTTGGATTCTTTATAAAATTTATATTTTGTATAGAAATTTAATTCCTATCAGCATAACAACAGTATAACATATGCAGATATTTTTGCATGTAAATTTTACATAAAACTAAATATTTGTCAGAAAAAGTGCTCAAAAGAGTTACTAGTAGTGCGTTCTATACACACTATAAATTGTGTATAGAAAATACAAACAAAAGGAAGAAAAAATGGAAATTGATTTAGTGTATTTATGGGTAGATAGCTCTGACGAAGAATGGAAGAAAAAGAAAAATGCAAGTATTGATGCTAATTCCGAGTATGCGAAAGATGCGATTAACGATTGCAGATTTATTAGTAATGATGAGTTAAAATATTCACTGCGTTCCGTAGAGCAAAATATTCCTTGGATTAACAATATCTATATTATTACAGATAATCAGACCCCTAATTGGCTTGATTTAAACAATAACAGGGTAAAGATTGTAAACCATTCTGAAATTATTCCACAGGAGAAGCTGCCTCTTTTTAATTCTTGTGCAATTGAAACCAGAATACCGTTTATAAGTGGATTATCCGAAAATTTTCTTTATGCAAATGATGATATGTTTATATGGAATCCGGTAGATGCAAATTTCTTCTTTGAAAATAACAAGGCTATTTGCCGTGTTGGAAAGAAAATCCAAAATAGAGCTTATAAACACATCTACGGATATACTATAAACAGTGCATACAAACTTATGAAATCCAGATTTAGGATTGATATTCCATATTTTCCGCATCATGGAATTGATGCATATAAAAAATCCTTATTTTTAGAATGTATAGAAGAGTTTCAAGCAGAATTTGAAGAAACATTAAACCATCGTTTTAGACAATTTTCAGATTTACAAAGAATAATCGTTTCTTACTATATGATTTACAAAGGGCAGGGAGTTATAAGAACAACATTGCCAAATCTTTTTACTTCTCTATTTAGGGGTAATGTTGAGTCGGAATGTTATGACTTAAAATCCTCAAAAATAAAGAAGATTATAAAGTCTAAAGCAAAATTAATGTGCATAAATGATTGCCGCAAAACGACAGATAACAACAGAAAGGAAATAAAAGATTTCTTAGAGAAGAAATTTCCTAACAAATCTTCATTTGAAAAATGAAAAAACAAAAAATCTTTTTAGTATTTAATACTGCAGCTTTTGGAGATGTGTTACTTTGCAATTCGTTGTGCCAGAATATACGTATAAATTTTCCGGAAGCTAAAATTATTTTTATCACGGACAAACCGTTTGTAGATGTTGCAAAATATCAAGAAGCCGTAGATGAAGTAATTAGTTATGATAAAAAGGGTATGCATAAGGGAATAAAAGGAATGTTTAAATTCATAAAAACTTTCCCTTACAAACATCCCTATTGTGCATTTATTACTTATAAAAACGAGCGTAATTTTGTAATTTCATTATTTTTAATGACAAAAAATATTATTACGCCTAAAAAACTTTATGATGCTAATGTTCAACTTGCCCATACATTACTGTTAAATAAATTAAATGGAATAACTGTTAAAAATCTTCCAATTAAATATAATGTTCCAGAGGGCTTGTTAAATCAAACTAAATCTATAATTAATATTCACGAAAAATATATTGTACTTTGTGCATTAAGCAAAAATCCGGAAAAAGATATGCCGCTTGAAACTGCAATAGAGCTTATTAATAAAATTAATTCTACTCCATTTAAAACAGTTTTTGTCGGCGCCGGTAATAAAGCTGAAAATTTCGCAAAAGGATTACAAAAAGCGGGTTGTATATTTGAAAATTTTGTAAATAAAACTTCTATACCGGAATTAGGAGCTGTTCTTAGGGAAAGCGCCTGCCTAATAAGTGTTGACACTGGAACAATGCATCTTGGCTGTGCTGTTGGCTGTCCGGTCATTGCATTGTTTTACAGAACAAACACAATTCCGATATGGGCGCCAAATCCAGAGCTATACAATGCCAAAGTGATAAGTGAAGATTTTTCTGCAGAAAATATTTTTAAATCTGCCATGACTGTAGTTAAAGGAGGAAATAATGAGTAAATTATTTCTGTTTAGGGATTTAGATGACCATTTTTTTATACAAATCTTTGGAATAAGTATTTGTTTTAAACATAAATGCAGGTTTAAATACAAAGAGAATCTAGAATATGGAATAACAGAACAAAAAAGAAGTCCTAAGCTTATTGTTTCTTTAACCTCATATCCTGCGAGAATTAAAACAGTCCACAAAACGATAAATACACTGCTAAATCAAAAATTAAAAGCAGATGAAATTGTTTTATGGCTGGCATTAGAACAATTCCCTAACGGTGAGGATGATTTACCGCAAGAATTATTAAAACTAAAGCAACTGGGATTAACAATTAAATGGTGTGAGGATTTAAAATCTTATAAAAAACTGGTTCCTGCTTTAAAAGAGTATCCTGATGATATTATAGTAACTGCGGATGATGATGTTTATTATGAAGATGATGTTTTAGAAAGCCTTTATGTTGCTTATTTAAATAACCCTAATAATATTTATGTCAGAAGAGCTGTAAAATTGAAGCTGGATAAATGTGAAGTAAAAGGAATTTCCTCACGGAAATATCAGTTTATACACAATACTAAACCGACATTTTTTAACCAGTTAATGGGAGGAAGCGGTTGCCTTTATCCACCGCATTGTTTATACAAAGATTGTTTGAATATAGAAAAGATAAAAAAGCTTATTCCAAGCCATGATGATGCATATTTTTGGAGTATGGCAGTGTTAAATGAGACTAAGATACAAGTAATCAAAGGTTTTGACGCTAATTTGCATTATGTAGAAGGTACGCAGGATGTCGGATTAATTCATTTAAATAAAACAGGCAGAGGCGGTACAAGTCTTGAAGATGCATACAAAATTATGATAAATGAATATCCGGAAATTTTAAAAAATCTTACAAAAGAAGATGAGTAGCCGTATGAGGTTGTCAGTATTGTTGTATAACAAGTTAATCCTTGTTTAATCTGCATGTAAAGATATACATTTTCTCCTGTTTTTGTTATACTTTGTAAGTAATAAAATTTTAGCCGGACTAGTCCGGCAATAATAGAGGAATTAAATAAGGAGTATAAATATGGTTAAGAAGATTGCGTTTTTGTTCCCGGGACAGGGTTCACAATCTGTCGGTATGGGAAAAGATTTGTATGAAAATTTTGAAGCTGCTAAGAAAGTTTATGATACAGCTGATAAAGTTTTAGGAAAAAGTATTACGACAATTTGTTTTGAAGGTCCGGAAGAAGATTTAAAACAAACTGTTAATACACAGCCTTCAATTGTTACAACTTCAATTGCTGCAATGGAAGCTTTGAAGTCGCAATTGGATATTACTCCGGATTTTACGGCAGGACACAGTCTGGGTGAATATTGCGCTATGTTTACAGCAGGTGTTATGGATTTAGAAACAACTCTTAAATTAATCCAGAAACGCGCAGATTTGATGGGTGCAACAAAAGGCGGTTCTATGGCAGCTGTACTTAATGCTACGGAAGAACAGTTGAAAGCAGGTCTAGAAGAAGGTTCTAAAGTCGGTTATGTTGATGTTGCAAACTACAATTCGCCGGCTCAAGTAGTAATCACAGGTGATAGTGATGCCGTAAAAGCCGCATCCGATTATCTTCTTGCAAACGGCGTAAGAAGAGTTGTTCCGCTTGCTGTTTCCGGCGCTTTCCACTCTAAATTCATGGAAAAAGCAGGTGAAGAGTTCGCATCATTTGTAAAAGATTTTAACCTAAGTGATGCAAAGCTGCCTGTTATTACAAATGTAGACGCCGAAATTACGACAAAATCAGATGATTTCAAATCAAAAATGCCGCGCCAGATTTCATCTTCTGTACACTGGACGCAGACAATTCAAAAAATGGCAGAAGAAGGCGTTGATACGTTTATAGAAATCGGCCCCGGTAAAGTTCTTGCAGGATTAAACAAAAAAATTGCTCCGGAAGCAACAGTATATAACGTATTTGATAAAGCTTCACTTGAGGCAACAGTAGCTGCACTAAAAGAACAAATGGCTGGAGTGTAGTAGAAGTAATGGAGTAGTTTAGTAGTTGAGTGGTTTAGAAGTTTAGAAGAAGTTTTAAATTTTATCAACCTCTAAACCTTTAAACTTATAAACTAAAATAGTAGGTTAGGCATTGTCTAACAAAAACTTAAAACAAAATGGATAATTTAGCATTAGTTAAAAATTTAATATACGAAATACGCGGGCAAAAGGTTATGCTTGACTTTGAGCTTGCTGAATTGTATGAGGTGGAAACAAAAAAATTAAATCAGGCTGTAAAACGTAATAAGGATCGTTTCCCGGAGGATTTTGTTTTTCAGCTTACAAGCGAGGAATGGAAAGTTTTGAGGTGCCAAATTGGCACCTCAAAAGAAGAAGAATTTTTGAGGTCACAATTTGTGACCTCAAAAAAGAAAACAGAAACAAGAGGCGGTCGGCAATACCTTCCCTATGCTTTTACTGAACAAGGTGTTGCTATGCTATCGGGTGTTTTAAAGAGCCGGAGAGCAGTTGAAGTTAATATCCAAATTATGCGGACTTTTGTTAAATTAAGGCAATGGGCGCTGGACAGCAAGGAATTCGGACAGAGACTTCTTGACTTAGAAAAGTATTTTATGGAACATTGTAGTGATAACGAAAAAGATATAAAAAGAATTTATGAAGCAATAGATTTGCTTATGGACAGAACAAAACCCGGAGAAGTCGGGTTTAAAGTCTAAGAATTGTAGGTTAGGCAATGCCTGACAAAATTTAAGATAAGGAGAAAGATTGATGACAGAAAGAAAAATTGCTTTAATTACGGGCGGCTCACGCGGTATTGGTTTAGCTTGTGCTATTGAGCTTGCAAAAGCAGGATGCGACATTATTATTAACGATATTTGCGATGCTGAAAAAGCTCAGCCGGCTTTAGACGAAATCAAGGCTTGCGGAGTTAACGCTTATTTTTATCAATTTGACGTTTCAAATGATGAACAGGTTCAAGCTGCTGTTGATAAAATGATTGCTGAACACGGTAAAATTGATATCTTGCTTAACAACGCAGGTATTACAAAAGACGGTTTGTTTGTAAGAATGGATATGGAACAATGGGAAAGAGTTATCAAGATTAACTTAACAAGTGCCTATTGTGTAACTCATGCCGTAATCAAATACATGATGAAGGCTCGCCAGGGTTCTATTATCAATATGTCAAGTATCGTAGGACGCCACGGTAATGCAGGTCAAGCAAATTATTCTGCATCTAAAGCAGGCTTAATCGGTTTAACTCAAACACTTGCAAAAGAATTCGGCTCCCGCGGTATCAGAGTAAACGCTGTATGCCCCGGTTTCATTCAAACAGCTATGACACACGATTTAGCTAACATTGATGAATACTTAAAAGCTATTCCGATGAAGAGATTAGGAACACCGGAAGATATCGCTAAGGTTGTTAAATTCTTAGCTCTCGATACTGATTATGTAACAGGTCAAGCAATCGAAGTAGCTGGCGGTTTGATGATATAATTAAACAAATGTAAATCAAGAGTAATTACAAAAAAGGTGCGCTTTCTGCGCACCTTTTAAACTTTTCACCGGTCATTTTATGACAGGAATGAACTGTAGTTTTGCTGCATTTGAGCAATTGCCATTTCCATCTGATAGAACTGGTTTTCTAATCTTGCTCTGTAAGTTTCAATATTTGTATTTTGCTTTGTTATTTTTTCTTCCATTCTTGAAATATCTGAATCAAGTGTTGAAGTTTTAACATCGAAATATCCGGTTGTAGCAGATAAACTTTGTTCAACAGCACTTTCCATCATACTCAAAATACCGTTTTCACCGGCAAGAAGGGATTTAACAGAATCCGGATTTTCTGTAAGTGCTTTTTTAAGCTTTTCTTCATCAAGACTTAGTGTGTAAGTATCTGTTGAAAGGTTGTTACCGTCTGCAGCACTTGTAGAAATACCTATGTCGGATAATAGCTTAAAGATACCGCCGTTTGTTGCATTAGAGCCGTTTGCATAGTTTCTAAGAGTGTTCTTTAGGCTTGTTAAAGATGTTTCTCCGTGCAAATCTGCTCCAGATGCTGTAACTTCTTCTACTTTAGCTAGAGCATCATTGTAGGCTGTTATAAAGCTGTTAACTGCTTCGACAAGCTGTGTTGTGTCTTGAGTAACACTAAGCTGCGTATTTCCATCTTCTTCTGTACTTGCTCTTTTTAGGGTAAGAGTTACGCCATCTATTCTGGAAATATCAGAGGTTACAGTATTGGATGTTGAAACCATCTGGGTTCCGTTAACAGTAAAGATGGCATTTTGTCCTAAAGTTTGAGCTTCCGTATACATTCTGGATGAAACCAAATTGCCTTTCTCATCCCATTCAGAAGTCGTAAGTCCCATTACATCGGTAAAGTTACTTGTTCCTGCTTCAATATTTATATAAGAAGCACCTTCTTTTGTAGAGGTGATGGAAAGTTTTCCGGTAGCATCATCCCAGTATGCATAAGCTTGAGCATCTTCATTAGCATTAATTTCAGAAATTAGCGATGAAAGTGTAGTTTTTTCATCAATTGTAAATGTAGCATCGCCAATAGTGAATGTTCCGGCTGTAATTTGCTGATTAAAACCGGATTCAGCATCCGTAAGAACAGATGCAACAGAAGCTTTGTACAAAGAGCTTGTAGATTTATAACTACCGTCTTCCTGTTGTGTAAGTCCTAAAAGTGATGACATGTTAGAACTATCCGTTGTTGCTCCGATATTAATAGTATCGCCTTCATTTTGAGCAGTGAAGGTTAAAGCGCCGGATTCATCTATATCAACTTTGACTCCAAATCCAGCAAGCTGTGCTTTGAAATCTCCTAAAGTATCTGTATCTTCAATATTTACTGTATGTTTTTGACCGTTAACATATGCAGTTAATGTGCCTTCTGAAATTCCAAGATTAGATAGCACTGTATCATCGTCAGCAATTGCACTTGCTGCATTTTGTGATGATGCTTTTGTATATGTAGCAAGCTGTTTAACTGTAATATCGTAATTTTGTCTTACAGCATTACTGGTTACAGTTGCTGTAAAGATTTCTTCATTAGAAGAAGTCACGCTATTCTGTCCAAATAAATCAAAATTTCCGCCAAATTTGGCATCAGTCAATTTTTCAATAGCACTTCTTAAAGTAGAAAATACGCTTCTTGTATCATTTAATGTTGTCTTGACCGTCTGTAAGTCTTTTAAGTCAGTTTCAAGAGCTGTAACTTTTTCTTGCTTTACAGAAGTCAGCGCTTCTACCCATGATGAAGTATCTAAGCCTGAAATCAGACCGCTAAATGATATTGTCATAATAAAAATCCTTTTTTATGTCAATTGGTATATACTATTTATATTTATTATAATACATGTGTATAGGCTTTTCAACCCTTTATATGGATGAGATTGTTACATTTGTATACAAATTTGACAAATAAAAATAAATTTTTCTAATTTCCGCTTATGGTATAATGGGAGAAGTATAGGAGAGGATTATGTTAAAAAGAGAACCCAGTTGTGAATTAGAGCGTGAGTTATTCAACAGCGTTATTGAAAAAACTCCGGATTATATAAAAAAATTAGATTTATTCAATTTTGATAGTGAAGGCGAATTCAGTGTTACGCTGAAAAAAGAACACCTTTACCCGCATTCCGAAACCAATCCGGAAGGCTTAAACCTTTTGGAGTGGTTTGCCAATTATTCAAAAGAGGCAAAGGTTTCAACCGCAGGCATACGCGGACCGCAGAATATTATTTACCCGCAGGATACAAGATTCCCGATAAATTTAGCGGGGATTGTTCTTGCAACACTTGCAAAGGCTCTTGTAGCAAGAGAAAAATATGAAGGAAAAGAAATTCTAAAGCTTGCAGGAAGCGAAGTTAGATACAATTCCGACCTGTATCTTGATGCAATAGCAAGAGTCCAGGCTGCCCAAGGGATTAAAACACTTACCCCGAAAGGAAGAAAAACTATTCCGATATGGCTTGCTTCTTTTCTTGCGTACAAACTTGACCTGCTCGGCGGAGAATACATTACATCAAGCCATGGTATTTCAGTAAAAACTGCTACAAAAGACTTGAATTCTCAAGGAAGCCAGTATTTGCCGGAAGAGTCTATGGAATTTGTGGATAAGATACAGGAAATTTTTGATATTCTTGAAAAAGAAGGTTCTTATACAATCAAGATTTCTGCCAAAAATAATCCGCTGATTGATGAAACTATAATGTCTAAGCTGAATGACGGCATAGACTTGTATGTTGAATATTTAAAATCCGGTGTCGGTCAAAATCTCGACAGTGTTAAGAAAATGAAATCCAAATTATTTATAGAATGCGTAGGCGGATGTGCATACAGAACGCTGAGCAGAGTGCTTGAAAAACTCGGCATACAGGATAAATACGTTTGGAATAATACGGAAGAAGATCCGTTCTTCCACTCAATCGGAAAATATGATACCGACCCGAAGGGGAACAAAGTTTTCTATGATTATTCTGTTGATGCCACGGTTCTTGCAAAAAGGCCTAACGGCGAGAAGTTTTTCCCTGTCATAGAATCAATGCATTATGAAAAAGTTCTTGCAGATTATCCGTTTGGAACGGTTGTTTTGATTACTGATCCGGATCACGACAGACTGACTGTATGCCAGATAGAGGCTGTCGGAAACGAATCCCTGCTTGAAGAATACGGCATTTCGTATATTAAACTTGATGAAAGCAGAATTTTAACAATATACAGCGCAAATCAAGCTTTCTTAATGCTTATGAACTATCGCGCAAAGCAGCTTAAGAGCCATGGTAAATTTAAAAACCACCCGAGATTTATGATTAAAACAACGGCTTCAGCGCTTTCTTGGGATGAATGGGCAAAGGCGCATGGCATTAAAGTTGTTAATGTTCCTGTGGGCTTCAAAGAAATTGCAAATATTATGAAGAAAGTAGAATTGCAGTTGAAGAATAATCCGGATAAGGAAGTTGTTGTTGATGATGTATTCGGAAATGCGGTCAATCTCGGAGTGCAGCCCCGCTTGATTTTCGGCGGAGAAGAATCCGGCGGTATGATTATGGGTTCTGAAGATATGATTGAATCTCTTGCCGGCAGAAAAGCAATTGCAATGAGAGAAAAGAGCGCAACGGAAGCAATTATTGTAGCATCTTCACTTGCCGCAAAATTGGAAGAAGATAATAAGACGCTTTCAGAATATTTGATTGAAATTTTTGAAGAGAATAATATCATTGCAAAATTTGATGTAAGAGAAGATATTGCATACTATAACGAATCTGAGCCGGATATTGAAAAGCTTAAGCAGGCAAAGATTGAGGGTGAAAAGCAGAGAACGAAGAACGATTTATTTTATCTTTCACTTGCAATTGCGGTAAAAGAAGGAATTATAACTCTTGAGGACGTAAAAAACATTCTTAATGATGCGTTTTCAGAGCTGAATTTCGATAATTTAGTTTCAATAAAATTTGTCGGCGACGGCACTTACCTTCAATTCACGGATAAATATGTAGAGATCAGACCTTCCGGAACGGATGCCAAAACAAAGGCATACGCCGGCGGTGAAAAGCTTGCAGAAATTGAAAAATATGCAAGAATTCTCGGTAATTATTCCGGAGACAGGACAGAACTGCATAAAAAATTCATTTCTAATGAATTTTATGAAAACTCTAAAGAAAAAGCTTTGAATTATTATTTACAGTTTGTAGACAAAGATGCTAATAACGAAGCTTTTGTAATTCCGGAGTATAAGTTTTAATACAACAAGGAGGAGGATTTTTATCCTCCTCTTAATTTTAATCTAATAAACTAAGGAATTAATTACTCAATAAACTCCCAATGGTAACCACCATATGTATAAATTCCCTTTTGCTTACAGACCTTTTTTATATGTAAATCGCCTTGTGAACTTTTTGATTTTCCAATTTTTATCAGCCAGTCATTAGCGTCTTTTGCATGTTTAAATATTGTATTGGTTTCAATACATCTGACTTTCTTTGCAATTGTTTTGAATGATTGATATGGTTTTACTAATTGTTTGATTAATAGAAAGAGTTCTTGATTAATTCGATATGTCGTACTATTGTTGTTTTCTACTAATCTAATTATATATGGTGTTATTTTATTTTCATTTTGAGTCATTGCAAAATTCCTTTCATTTGTCTTAAAAATTTTCTAAAGCAATATTTTTACTTTACACATTTGATGTAATATCCTACGTAAAAAAAAATGGATAACAGCAAATACATAATCTATCATATTAATTATGAATAGTAAGGATATAAAGAATATTTTAGTATCTTCTGTCCATAAAATAAGCAATGCATAATATTTTTCCTAAATTGTTTCTTTTACGAAACTTATTCTTAATAATATCAGCGATGATAAATATATGCAATACCATAATGAAAAAATTTCATTTATATCATTAGAGCTGGGACGAATTATAAAAAAATTACGTAAAAATAAATCTGCACTAACTCTTGAAAGACTGGCTTATGAGTATGATATTCCTAAAGGTACATTGAGTAAGATTGAGAGAGGGGTGCAAAACTGTCAATTTGTAAATTTGTGGAAAATTTCAGAAGCGCTTGGTATAAAATGTTCTGAAATTGTTAAAATGTTAGAAGATGAACTGGGCGAAGATTTTACTTTAGTTGACGAGTAGGGTATTAGTGTTATATTAATCAAATAAAGCTTGAATGAATTCTTTTGAATCAAAATCTTTTAAGTCTTCCATTTTTTCACCGACTCCTACCAGTTTGACAGGAAGATTAAGTTCTTTTGCTATAGCAAGCACAATTGCACCTTTTGCAGAACCGTCGAGTTTAGTCAGAGCAACTGCCGTTAAATTTACGCAGTCTTTAAAAACCTTTGCCTGCTGCAGTCCGTTTTGACCGGTATTTGCATCAATAACCAGAATGCTTTCTCTAAGCTCATCCGGAGCATTTTTATCAATTACATTTTTGATTTTTGCAAGTTCTTCCATCAAATTGTACTTGTTCTGAAGTCTTCCTGCCGTATCAACAAGGATTACATCATATTTTTCATTTCTTGCTTTTTGTATTGCTTCATAAACAACAGATGCAGGGTCTGCTTTGTCGCGTCTTACTATATCTGCGCCGGAACGTTTTGACCATATATCAACCTGTTCTTCAGCAGCAGCTCTAAAAGTATCTCCGGCAGCTATTAAAACTCTTTTTCCTTCCTGTTTAAACTTGTATGCCATTTTTCCTATAAGAGTTGTTTTCCCTGCGCCGTTAACACCTGTGATAAAGTATATATTTAACTCTCCGTCTTTATAATTCATACGGCAGGAGCCGGCATTATCAAGTGTTTTCAAAAATTCTTTTTGCAAATATTCTTTAACTTCTGACGGTTTAATTTTATTTTGACCGCGTAATTTATCAACAAGTTCCGCCGAATAACCAACGCCTAAATCTGCACTTATCAAAATATCCTCCATATCTTCAAGTACAAATTCAGAAAATTCCTCTTCTTCTGCAACACTGTTAACTACATTACCCACCAGTGCCTGTGCTGTTTTAGAAACAGTATTTTTTAACTTATCAAAAAAATTAAACATAAATATCCCTTAGTTATTTTATCTGTAATCCAAATTCTTTCGTAAATCCTGCAGTTTTTCTAATCCTCTATAGAACGCATTGTGCCGTCTGACCAATAATTAACATTTTTGCCGCCTATAGAGCGTATTGTACCATCTGACCAGTATTCAACTTTTTTATCACCTATAGAGCGAACAGTACCGTCCGCCCAGTATTCGACTTTATCATCACCGATAGAACGCATTGTTCCATCCGCCCAATACTCAACGTTCCTATCTCCAATAGAACGTATTGTATCATCTGACCAGTAGTTAACACTTTCATCACCTATGGATTGTATGCTGCCGTCAGACCAATAATCAATGTCGGCACAGAAAGCACTGTTAATACCGTATGATATTGCTAAAAGGACTAAAATTTTTTTCATTATTTTAAACCATTTTCAACAATTACTTTTGCCAGAATTCCATTCACAAATGACGAAGAATCTTCTGTTGAATATTTTTTAGCAAGTTCTACCGCTTCATCAACAATAACTTTAATCGGAGCATCTTTTGTATAAAGAAGTTCTGTTATTGCAATTCTCAAAATATCTTTATCTATTTTAACAAGTCTTGAAATATCCCAACCGTTAGAATATTTTTGGATTTGTGCATCAATATCTTTATGATTTAGTTTAAATTGCTGTGCAATTTCTACAGTATAGTTTTTAACTTCTGACTGATTTTCAAGCGTTGCAAACTCTGCTATTTCTAATGCTAATATCGCTTTTTCCGCAACATCAATCATTGTATCAACTTTTTTTATCATATCATCTGTCATAGGAATTTTAACCGGTTTATTTTTAGCACCCATAGGTCTGGAAAGATTTGACTCGTGCTCTGCTTCATAAGTATCAAGCATTTCCTTAATGTCTATCAATGAACCGACTGTAAGTTTCAATTCTTCTGATGCTGAATTTGAAAGAATCCTTACAGATTTAAGCATAATATCTTCAAAATCTTTTTTATTATAATTAGTAATTTCCCTGTCGAACTGCGAAAATAAAATTAGCGCTAATTCTCTTGCTGCACGTCTTGCCTGCATATATAATTCTCCTAAGCCTTTATATTACATTTTTAATTAATAATATCATAAAATATGTTATAATAAAACACGGAGGAAAATTATGAAAAAAAGGGCAATTATTATTGTAATAGATTCAATGGGTATAGGTGCAATGCCGGATTGTGAAGAGTTTGGCGACATCAAAGAATGCAATACATTGAAAAATGTTTGCGAGTTTAATAAAGGTTTAGATGTTCCGGTAATGGAAGCAATGGGGCTTGGCAATATTCAAGATTTTAAAGGTATTAAAAAGACTGCAACACCGATTGCGCAGTATGGTACTTTGCAGGAAAAATCAAAAGGCAAGGATACAACAACCGGACACTGGGAAATTGCAGGACTTGTTTCTGAAAAACCGTTTTCAACTTTTCCGGAAGGATTTCCGAAAGAACTTATTGACAAATTTGTTGAAGAAACCGGCTGCGAAGGAGTTCTTGCAAATATACCGGCAAGCGGTACAGCTATTATAGAAGAACTTAATGAAGAGCATCATAAAACAAAATATCCAATAGTTTATACTTCTGCAGATAGTGTTTTCCAGATTGCACTTGATACAGACATGATACCTCTGGAAACTCTTTATAAATGGTGCGAAATTGCACGCCGGATACTTGATGAAGGAAATTATAATGTAGCAAGGGTTATTGCACGTCCATACAAAATAATAGAAGGAAAACCCGTGAGAATCTCTAAAGACAGACGAGATTATTCGATGCAGCCTCCAAAACCAACGCTTCTGGACAAAGTCAAAAATGCCGGAGCAAAAGTAATCGGCATAGGAAAAATTGAAGATATTTTCTCCAGAGCAGGAATTACACATGCTGTTCATACCGGTTCTAACAAAGAAGGGCTTGAACTTACAATAAAAGCAATTAACGGAACTCTGGATTTAAATAGTATTAAATATGAAGGTGTAAATATAACTGATAACGAAAAGGAAATTATTTTTACAAATCTTGTTGATACAGATATGCTCTATGGTCACAGAAATAATGCTGAAGGTTATGGTAAAGCAATTGAAGAAATTGATGATTACTTAGATAAAATTCTACCGCTTATTGGTGAAAATGATTTACTCGTCATAACCGCCGACCATGGCTGTGATCCGACAGTTCCCGGCACCGACCATACAAGAGAACAGGTTCCGGTTCTTTATTACTCTAAAAATATAGAACCAAAAGATTTAGGTATAAATCTTGGATTCGATACAATTGCAAATAGAATTTCTGATTGGTTATTTTAAAATTTCACAATTGTATGTTATAATAAATCTATCCGCAAAAAGCGGTAAATATAAAAAGGAGAAAAGAAATGAACGTAACTATTGAAAGTTCTTGTATTGGATGCGGTGCTTGCGAATCAATCTGTGATGCTGTTTTCCATGTTGAAGACAGAGCAGAAGTTAATCCAGCAGGTATTGCCGGCAACGAAGATTGTGTAAAAGAAGCTGCAGGTGCTTGCCCTGTTTCTGCAATCATTGTTGAATAATTTAAATAATCGTATTGAAAACCGGTCTTAAAAAATTTTAAGACCGGTTTTTTTGTTATATAATTTGGAAAAAGGAAATAGAAATCATGTACACACTAGTTTATTCAATAAATAATGAACCATCACCTAAGACAGTTTATGTTAACTTAACGAATGCCTGCACAAATTCATGTATATTTTGTTTAAGGAACCAGAAAGATGATGTATGCGGTGCTGAAATGTGGCATGATGATGAATATACGCTTGAAGATATTATAAACCAGTTTAACACATACTCCCCAACTCCGTCAGAAGTTGTTTTCTGCGGATATGGAGAACCTTTCCTGCGCAGAGAAATGATGAAAGCTTTTTGCAAATATCTCAAAAAAAATCATCCGGAAATAAAAATCAGAGTTAACACAAACGGACACGCTAATGCAATATTTAAAACAAATGTAGCAGAAGAATTTAAAGAATTAATAGATGCAGTATCAATAAGTTTAAATGCTGCAAACAAAAAAGATTATGACGAAATATGCAAGCCCAAAATACCTGATGCATATGACGAAGTCAAAAAATTTATTAAAGCCTGTGTTAATGCAAATATTGATGTTACTGCAAGTATTGTAACCGGTTTTGATAAAATACATTATATTGATGCTCAAGAATGTGAAACAATTGCACACTCTCTTGGTGCAAAATTCCGCAACAGAGAATTTATAGAAAACGGTTACTAACTTATAAATGAAACTACAATCAATATACACAAAAAAACAACGTTATATCTCAAAAGAAATGCAAAATAATACCGGTAAACTTCTGGGCAAAATACATTCGGAAGCCGAACATAAAGTATTCACTGATTATTTTGAAATTTCAGAAATAAGAGGTTTAAAAATTCAAGATGCATTCTTTAAGGACGGAAAATTTCTGGCAAGGAGAGATTCTGAAGACAGATTAACAGCATATGGTAAAGGTAAATCGATGCTTGAATTTGATAAAGTAAGACTCATCTTTGATAATGAAAACGGAAAAATTCTTGAACATAAAAAGCCTTTTTTTAAAAGCTGGAAATCAATACTAAATAAAGCGCATAACATTATTTTAACCGGCTTGAACCAGTACAATAATAATGATATAGTAAAAAAAATCTGGTACAAGAAAAAAGGATTGACTCCTACAGGAAAACTAAAAGCCGCTAAAGATATTATGGATACATTCAATAAACTTTTTAAGGAGAATAAATGAAAATACATCAAGTACAAAATCAATCATTTCAAGCAAAACAAAGATTTTTAGATAAAACCCAGCTAAACAGTATGCATACGCTTCTCGGAAAAATGAACGCTAAAACAATATGTGAAAAAAATGATACCGTATTTTCTTCACAAATACTGTGCAGAATAGATATTGACAACGAAGCAAGCTTTATTGATCAAAGATTTCTGGTTGGTAAGAGCAATGATATATTTGGAGAATCGTCTTTAAAATTCGGCAAAACGGCATTGACAATTGACAACAAAACCGGAAAAATTGTCAAATACAAAAAAAGTCTCTTTCAGAGCTGGAAAAATGTTCTTCAGCAGAGTTCAGAGTATCTTAAAACTGCCTGTGAAAATTTTCATAATAATGATATTGTAAAGAAAACGTATCTTCGAGTTAATGGATTTACAAGCAAGGGTGCTGATCAAATAAAAAAAATTATAGAGAAATCCGAAGACCAACAATCCCGGCAGAATAAATCAGAAACACTGTTAGAGCCGCTCAATGGAGTATTTTAATGGTAAAACTTATACTTGCTTCTAATTCACCAAGACGCAAAAAAATATTAAATGATTTAGGGTTAAATTTTGAAATAATACCCTCTAATTATGATGAAAAATTAGCAGATGATATTTTTTCTTACGAAAAAATAGAAGATTTAGCGACACAAAAATGCCTTGATGTAGTAAGAAGAGTTGATAAAGATTCTCTTGTTCTTGCGGCAGATACGGTAGTTGTTTTACATAATAAAATACTGGGAAAACCGCATTCAAAAGAAGAAGCTTTTGAAATGTTAAAATCTTTATCCGGTATAACACATTTTGTAGTTACTTCAACCTGCGGAATTAATACAAAAACTAATCGGGCAGCACTTTTATCTACTACAAGTTATGTAAAATTTAAAGAACTCAGCGATGATATGATACATAGTTACATAGATACTTTTAAACCGTTGGATAAAGCTGGAAGCTACGGCATACAAGAACTTCCCCCGAATTTTTTAGATAAATACGAGGGAAGTTTTGAAAATATTGTAGGGCTATCACCGGAAGCCGTTAATTCTGTTCTTCAACAGCTTGAGTATTCTCACTAGGCAGCCCCAGAGAAATGCGTTTGTCTTTAGGATTAAACTTTATAATTTTTGTATTAATCTTATCGCCTGCATTCAGTATAGAATTATTTTGATTTTGATATTCCACCAATGCAGATTGTGGAAGCAGTGCCTCAACTCCCGGCAAAACTTCAACAAACGCTCCAAAAGGTTTAATTCTTGTAATTATCCCCTCTTTTATATCTCCTTCTTTTAACTCTTCTTCTGCTTTAATCCACGGATCAGGCTCAGTATTTTTCAAGCTTAAGCTTATCCTTTGTTTATTGTAATCAACATCAATAATCTCAACATTAATTTCCTGTCCTACCTTTAATAAATCAGTAGGATGTTCAACCCATTTCCAGGAAATTTGTGAAAGCGGCAATAAGCAATCTACACCGCCAACATTTACAAAAGCTCCAAAATCAGTAATTCTTACAACTTCACCTTTTACAACCTGTCCTACTTCAATTTGTTCAAATACATTTTTACGGGTTTCTGCCATATTTGTTTCAAAAACTTTTTTGTTAGATAGAATCAAATTATTTTGTGATTTATCAAGAGTAAGAATTTTTACATCTATTTTATCACCTGGATTACAAATTGTTTCTCTTGCACAGAGCTGACCCTGCGGAACAAATCCCTGTACTCCTGAAATATCAACAACAATACCGCCTCTTACAATTTGAGAAACAACTGCAGAAATAGTTTCATCAGCTTCCTTAATCTTTTCTAATTCCGCCCAGGTATGAGCAAGATTTACTTTTTTGTAAGAAAGTGTAAATTTACCGTTTTCATCACAATCCTGTGTAATCAAGAATTCATACTCGGTATTTTTTTCTAAAACATCTTCAACCTTTGCTTTTTTATCTGAAGAAACTTCATAGCTCGGGACAAAAGCAGTACATTTAGAACCAATGTCTACAATGGCTCCGTCTGATTCATAATCACAAACGACACCTTTTACAATATCGCCGCGTTTAAAATTGTAATCATACTTCGCTAAGAGTGTTTCAAAATCACTATCTGAATACTGTTCCACCATGCGTATTCTCCTTTTCCAAATAAACACACGGTGATTATATCATATTTACTGCAAAAGAGCAATAGGCATATGGTTTTTATTATTTTACAGAAAGACTTTCAAGCATTTTAATTCATTTTGCTGCACATTAGCAACCGCAGCAAAAGTATTTTCGCAGGTCAAAAGAACTAAGCCATCCGGCAGACAAACATGAAAACCCATGCCGCAGCGGACTTTTGATTTTTCGTTTTCACTTAATTCATATGCAGGGTAATTTAAAACATCAAGAGGCGAAATTAATCTGTTTTTTACGTCTTCCGCAGAATTTATCTCTTCTAACTTTACTGAAGAATCTATATCAAATCTTCCAGCTTTAGTTCTGATAAGTTTAATAAGGTGACCGTATGCCCCGAGAGCCTCGCCCAAATCATTAGCAATCGAGCGTATATATGTTCCTTTAGAGCATTCAATATGAATATTTAAGATTCTTTTTGGCGCATTATAATTTATAATATTTAACTCTTTTATATTAACTTTTCTCGGCGCAACTTCTACATTTTCACCATTTCTTGCGTATTCATAAAGCTTTTTACCATTTATTTTTATCGCAGAATATATAGGCGGAATTTGTTCAATTTCTCCGTAAAAATTCTTTAATTCGGTTTTGATTTCTTCTAAATCGGGAACTTTATCCGATGTATTTAGAACTTCACCTTCTATATCGTATGTTGTTGTAGAGCTCCCAAATTGAACAACAGCATCATAAGCCTTATCGTCATCAAGATACTCAATAAGTCTGGCAGCTTTACCTATTGCGACAGGCAAAACACCTTCTGCAAACGGATCAAGAGTTCCTGTATGCCCTATCTGTTTTATTTTTGTAACTTTTCTCAAAATTGCCACAATATCGTGGGAAGTTTTACCAGCAGGCTTATAAACATTAAGAAAGCCAAACATTTATTTAATTTCACCTCTGGAAATTTTATCAATCAAATCAAGGACTTTAGACCCTTTTTCCAACCCGTCGGAATATACAAACTTAATCTCCGGTGTAACTCTGAGTCTTATTCTTTTTCCTATTTCAAAACGCACCTTGCCGGTATTTTTTTCAATAATTTCTTTGTCTTTTTCTACCTGTTCCGGAGAACCTAACACACTATAGAAAACTCTTGCATAAGAATTATCGTGAGATACTTCGACATCTACTATTGAAACAACACCTTCCAGCCCTCTGACTTCTTTTCTCAAAATATCAGATATATCACGCATTAATTCTTTTCTAACCCGTTCATTTCTAAGCGACATTGTTTATTCTCCTTTGTGTAATAAGATTATAACATGAAAATTTTCTGAAAAAATACTATTTCCCGCTCTGCCGCACAACTATCCGGTAAAAAACAAGGTTTGTAAGTCGGGCATTAACCCTGTCATGCTGAATAGCCGTCAAGTGATAAAAAAGAGATAAAAGTATGTGTATATGAAAAGAAGCAGGAATACCTTTTATTTGCTCTGTCTATTTTTGAGATTTTCCGCTCCCTATTTTTAATAACTTGATTCTAGTCCAGACGGGCTGCCCCAACGCATCCGTGGTTTTCGGCAAAGAGTCAAACACGGCTGCATTTAGGTTCCGTAAAGCAGCGGTCTTTTGATATACAAAATCCGATAGCAATGCACAAATACGCATAAATATTGGTATATTTTTCCATTTGTTGATATAATAGAGCCTGTACTTTTAAAAGATACGGGAGAAGAAATGCAAAGACTGCCGGAATATTTAAAACGTCCGATTATAGATACCGAAAAAACAAAAACAGTAAGGAGAATTTTAAAAACAAAGTGCCTAAATACTGTCTGCGAAGGTGCAAGATGCCCTAATAAAGGCGAATGTTATTCTAAAAATACGGCAACTTTTCTGATAATGGGAAATGTATGTACACGTAACTGCCGTTATTGTAATATTTCTCCTGCACGCCCTAAACCGCTTGACGCGGATGAACCGTTGCATGTGGCAGAAGCCGTTAGAGAACTGGGCTTAAAATATACAGTAATAACATCGGTTACGCGCGATGATTTGCCGGACGGCGGAGCTGAGCATTTTAAAAAATGTGTTGATGAAATTAGAAAGATTACGGATGCAAAAGTTGAAATTCTGACACCGGATTTTCGCGGGGATAAAAAAGCTCTGGACGCAATTATTCAAGCAGCTCCGGATGTATTCAACCACAATATAGAAACTGTGGAATCAGTATTTAAAACAGCACGCCCTCAAGGAAATTACAAAACCTCTTTAGAAGTTCTTAAATACATCAAAGAAAACTCTTCTCTAATAACAAAATCCGGCTTGATGGTGGGACTGGGTGAAACTCTTGAAGAAATCGAACAAACTTTTGCCGATTTAAAGCATGCCGGTGTTGATATTATAACTATAGGTCAGTACATTCAGCCGTCAAAATTACATTTGAACGTCGCAAAATATTATACACTTGAAGAATTTGAAGAGTTAAAGAAACTTGCTCGAAAAGCAGGATTTAAGCACTATCAGATTGCTCCGCTTGTAAGAAGCTCATATCAAGCAATGCAGTGCTGGCAGGATTGTATCTTGAAATAATTTTCAACAAAGGGTACAATTAAATAAAGGAAGAGAGGATTATGCCGACTGCAGAGGATTTTATAAAAGTAGGATTTTCGCTACAGCAAGCAGGAAAACTGGATGATGCTGAAACCGCTTATCAAGAAGCTTTGAAACTTGATAACAACAATGCGGAAATTTATAATCTTATGGGGGTTCTAAAGCTCCAGCAAAATGACGTAATATCTGCCGTACATCTTGCAGAACAGGCAGTCAAAAAAAATCCAAACGAATATTTTTATGAAACTTTGTTTCAAACATACATAAGGGCAGGACTTTATAAACAGATTGTAACACATGAACATGAGGTGATGGAAAAATTCCCTCAAAACTTCTCTCTATTATTTAACCTTGCTCTGGCATATAAGAATCTTAATAAAAACATTGATGCAATCAGATATTATGATAAAGCATTAAAGATAAATCCGGCTTCATATCAAGCTTGGTTTAATCTTGCGCATTTATACAGCATAGAAGGCGAAACTAAAAACGCTGTTTCAGCATTGAAAGTGTGCCAGAAAATTAAACCGCATGATAAAGATACTGAATATTTTTTGAGTCTTGCTTTAATGCGTATTAAAGACTATAACCACGGCTTAAAGTACTTTGAAAACAGGCTCTGCCGTGAAACTGCAATAGCGGTTCAAAACAAATCATACCCGAATAAGGCATCACAAGACAGGCTCTGGAGGGGTGAGAATATTAAAAATAAAACCCTGCTTGTTTATTATGAAGCCGGTTTCGGTGATGTTATAATGTTTGCACGCTATCTTCCGCTCGTTGCAAACAGGTGTAAAAAGCTTTTGTTTATATGCCAGAAACCGCTTGCACCGCTGTTTAGAGAAAATACTCTCGGAATAGATGAAATCATTGACAGGTATATACCGGAAGATCAGATTGATTTTGATGTACATGCACCGCTTCTTAGCCTTCCGTATATTCTCGGGCTGAAAGGCGATAAGGTTTTTGCATATTCAGAAGGATATATAAGACCTAACCTAAATTTGGCAGAAGAATACAAAAATAAGTATTTTAATAATGACAAAATTAAAGTCGGAATCAAATGGCAGGGAAACACATACTATGATAAAGACCGTGTTATTCCTGCGGAAATGTTTAAACCTTTAATGCAGGTAGCAAATACGCAGTATTATTCATTCCAGACTTTTGAAGGCTCTGAGGACGTAAAATGTCTGGATGGCATTATTGATATCGGAAAAGACTTGATTGATTTTTCTCAGACAGCTGCAGCATTGAGTAATCTTGATTTAGTGATATGCAATGATACATCTCTTGCCCATCTTGCAGGTGCAATGGGAATTCCGTGCTGGGTAATCCTGCCATATGAAGTTAACTGGAGATGGCATACTGATTTAAGCGTGTGCGACTGGTATGACAGCGTACGCTTATTTAGACAGCATAAGATTAACGACTGGCAGGGTGTCTTTGAAGATATTTTAAAGGAAATGCAGCCGGATTAGGCTATTTGCCTAATTCTTCCGCTTTTTTAGCCGTGTTTTTTATTACTTCATAGAAAATTTTGTCTGTAGAACATTCTTCCATGCAGTCAACGCCGACGCGTGTGCAGCCGCCTTTTGTTGCAACATTTGATATAAGCTCTTCCATGGATATTTCTCTATTCAAAGCCATTTTGGCAGAACCGATTGCGGTTTGAATACTTAATAAAAGCGATTTTTCATATTCAAGTCCGAGTTTTTCACCTGCACGCGCTATTTCGTTTATAACTTTGTAATAAAAAGCCGGACCGGAACCCGAAATTGCGGTTACAATATCCATCTGTGCTTCATTATCAACAATAATACATTTTCCTATAGTAGAAAGCAGATTGTAGATATAATCCAAATCTTCTTTGAGAGCAAAGCTTCCGCCTGTCATTCCGCTCATGCCCTCACCGACAAGTGCCGGAGTATTAGGCATAACACGTATAACCCTGCATCCCTGCGGCAAATGGCTCTCAAGCTTAGAAAGCGTGACACCTGCTGCAATTGAAACAACTAGTTTGGTAGTGTTAATATACGGTGATATTTCAGCAAGAACATCCGCAACTTGATTTGGTTTTGTTGCAATAAAAATAGTTTCTGATATTTTAGCAAGCTCTTTGTTGTCAGAAATCACATCAATACCGAGTGCTTTTGACTTTTCTTCCAGCAAATCAACTTCCGCCTGTGTGGCAACAAGTTCTTCCGGCTTAGTGAAGCCTGTTTTGATAAGCCCTTTAATAATAGCTCCTGCCATTTTTCCTGCACCGATAAAACCAATTTTTTTATTATTCATTTCTGCCTTCCCCTTTCCAGAAATACTCTCGCTTAACTAAACTTAACATATACAATTGACTGAACAGCATGTTCATGTTTTCATGAAACTATTATAAGTAAAATTAGCTGAAAAGGAAATAGAGAAATGAGACGTACACTAGAAGGAACAAAGATTAAAAGACAGCACGTAAGCGGTTTTAGAGCAAGAATGGCAACACCAGGCGGTCAAGAAGTATTAAACAGACGTCGTGCGAAAGGCAGACACCAGCTTGCAATCTCCGGCAGCAAACGCGCTTAGGATTTGAAAAGGTTTGTTATAACAAAGCCCCCGATTTATAAATCGGGGGCTTTGTTTAAATAATTTAAATAAATTTATTTTACAATCCCACCACTCAGTGAATTACAAGAATTGTCCCAAAAACCATTATTCTTACACCATTCAGCTATATTATAACATTTATTAATCGTCGTGTATGGAGGATAACGCTTACCTTCTGGAACTGTTGCGCAGGGATTGATTGGTTTTACTGGACCTACAATTTGCGGTGTATCTGGTAAATCTGGTGTATCGGGGTCTGGATCGGGCGTATCTGGCGTATCCGGTATGACAGGTTCATCCGGTTCATCCGGCGTAACGACTTCAAAATCTTTGAGTCCGAGCTTGATATCATCCAGGCTTGCTAAAAATGGTGCATTACCTAAATCAACGCTTTTCTTTGTTAACATTTTTCTGTGTGCCAGATATTCTCTGCCCATAGGATCACCTATGTATAAGTTGCCTTTTGCATCAACAAGGAACATAAATCTGTCGGGGTCAGTACAGTTATCTGCATTATAAATACAATTAGGTTCTTTATTTCCGTTTACATCAACATAAATATCGCTCTGATAAGCTGCTGTATTTTCACCTATGTTATAAGTCTGCGGAACGACACGCCATTGCATGCCATTCTGGGTGGTAAATGAAATGTTGTTATCAAAATCATTGTCGAACGTTGCTGCCGCAAAGGTATAAGAAGCATCGCTGCAGGTGACATTGCTGCTATTAACATTCATACTAAGAGCAAGCAGATTACATAATTTAGCTCTGCCTGTATAATCTTCATATCTCTCTTCAACAGGCGCTTCGGTATTCAAAAGAGGATATTCTGCTGCAGAAATATCATTTGCCTGAATATATGCAGGGAACAATTTGGAATTGGATGCAAGACCATGCAGTGCGTATCCAAGAGCATCATGTGCTTTTAAGTACAAAATCTTATTCTGATCGGGTTTAAGGTTATTAACCGCCGGCAGAATAAGCGCAGCAACAACACCGATTATACCGACAGTAATCAGTGCTTCAGCCAATGTAAATCCTTGTTTTTTCATCGTATAAAACTCTCCTATTTATTTTTTGCCAGTTATCCTATTAATGCGGGGTAATTTTTTGTTTTTTACTTCCAAATGCTGTACTATACTTAAACTTCAGCATTTAATCGGTTTAATTGTCCTCTAATGTAACACAATATGTATTGTGTTACATTAGGAGTTTTTAAAACTATCCTAAAGCCTCAACATGCAAGCATTATAACGGCATATATTTTAATTAAAAATTATCGAATTTATAATTAAAAAAATGAAAATCTGTAAATCAGTAATAATAGTATCTTAAAGGATTTTGGCACAAATAGTAGAAATATTTTTATTACGCTTCTTTTTCTGATATAGAGCGCATTTGCGCCATATTTTAGAAAAATTTTTAACTAAAGGTTGAAAAAGACCAGTAAAATATGCTATCATGAGGTTATGTAACACAATACATATTGTGTTACATTAGAGGACAATTTAAATATAGTCAAACGCCCATAACATATTTTTTTAAGGCGAATTATATAAACGGAGAGCTTGATAATATGAAAAAACAAGGATTTACATTGGCTGAAGCACTGATTACTGTCGGTATAATCGGTGTTGTTGCGGCGCTTATTTTACCTGCGGTTAATAACTTAAGACCGGATCAGAACAAGGTTTTGTACTTAAAAGCACATGATGCTCTAGGGTATGCGCTGCATAATCTTGCATCCAATTCCAAATTATTCCCCGCATATATTGAAGAAGAACAAATCCCGTGTGCCTCATATCCGCTTTTGAATACAGAAGCGCCGATTGAAGAAAGATTTGAGGATTACACAGGAAGGACTAAGTTATGTAATCTGCTTGCTCTTAGTATGAATGTTAATAGTGATAATATTACATGCAGCGGGAATTCTTACAATTTTTCTCAAGCAACGTTTGATAATGATTTTAACAACAACATATCATTTACAACTCAAAACAGCATGCAATGGCGTGTTGTTCCGCAGGCTCTCGCTATAGCTGACGGAAACGCAGAATATCAGACAGATATTTATGTTGATGTTAACGGAAACAAAGCTCCAAACTGTATCTATAACGCTAACAGTTGTACTGATCCGGACAGATTTATGTTCCTTGTTGACGCAAAAGGTACATTATATCCTGCAGACCCTATGGGCAGAGCACATCTTGCTCACCGCAAAGTTTTAACGAAGAAAAATTTTGATATAGACGGCGAATTTTTAGCCAGTCTTGACGATATAAAGGTTGATTTAAGAGATTTTTATATTGATCCGGACGATGATGAAGAACAACAAGATGAGTTACCAAATTATGACTTTATAACATTAGACTCTGATGATAATTATATCGGTTCTCAGTATTGTAAAACCAGTGCAATGGTAGACGGAATTCCTGTTGTAAGAAATGACGGCTATGTTCACAACTTGAGAACAACTTTTGCAAAAGGTGTTTATTCAGAAGTTTATAACTCTACAGCAGGAAATTGCCACAATTACTCAAGACAGAGACATTATATGTGGAATCCGGAAACACAAAGATTTGAAGAACTTGTTAATGTTGACAGTGTGTCCGCGGATGCAGCCGAACTGAAAGGCAACGAAGTATATGAAAGATTAAAAAACAAAATTTCTACAACCAATCCGCCTACAATCAAATGGAACGGCGGAACATACAAGATACCGGTTTCACAAGGTAACAACTGGGCAGATGTCAATCCATACAGCTATCACTCAACAATACAGGTTCCGCAAAAAAAATAAATCCCGAATTTAATAAGGTAAAAATTCTGGTTATTGATACCTAAACCCCTTCCCGAAATCAAAAATTTCGAGAAGGGGTAAAATTTTCAATAAACCAAAATTTTACAGGATATTTGAATATTTGTATCCACAAAGAGATAAAATTTAATTCTTTTCATGAAAAATATCCTCTAAACAGTTGATAACAAAACCGTAAAAATGTATAATAATGAAAAGAAAATAATCGGGGAGATTAGGGTCTTATGTTCAACAACATTAATGATAATAATCTATATAATTCTCAACTCGGAAACGCAAGCAACGTTATTAATCTTGCAGCAATTAGAGCCAACCTGCAAAAAACCGGTTACAATTCAAATCCGTATGTTGATAAAACAGAAATTTCCGCTAATGCTATGGAATTATTCCAAAGGGATTTGGATATTAATAAATTTAACAAAATTGCAATAAGCGATTTGGATGACACATCTCATCTTGATAAAATGAAAGAATTATTTAATGACGGCGTTGTAGATGTATATGAAGATGATGTTTTATCAGAGCTTGTAACAAATTCTAAATTACTGGATGATTTAGAACTGTAAATATGATAAAATTAGGCTATGGAATCCTCTGATTATTATATCGTCGATAACTCTGATATTGAAAATCAAAGGTTTGATGCAGCGAGAAATCATTATTTAAAAGGAGATTATGCTGCTGCATTAAAGCTTTATTTGAGTATGCTTAATACAAGTATTTCATATAAGCTTTATTATGAAATCGGAAGATGTTATTACAAACTAAATGATTTTCTTCCGGCTGAGGAGTATTTTAAGAAATCAATTGCGCTTGAAGGATTCAAAAATCAATCATACCTCTATCTGGGAAACATTTTTTATAAAAGAGAAAATATAAAGCAGGCAATAGAAAACTGGTGCTGCGCGTACGCCTATAAACCCGACGATGCAGCTGTATGCCTAAATCTGGCAACATCTTATTTTTCCAAAGGCATGAAATTCCAGTCAGTTTTTTATTATGAAAAGTATTTAAAATACGCTAAAGACAAGGGACAGTCATATTCTGTAATAAGGGACAGCCTTAATAAATGCAGCGAAATCGGGAATGATTTTTTGCAGAAAGCGCAAAGAGCAATTTCTGCAAAAGATAATAAATCGGCAATTGAATACTTAAATTTTGCTGTAAAAAATATGCCTGTGAGTTTTGATATTAACCATCTGCTCGGGAAAGTGTATCTGGACGAAAATGATAATATGCACGCACTGATTTATCTAAAACAGGCTCTCTGTCTTGATGGTAAATCATTAGACGTTTTGCAGAAACTTGCTTCTGTATTTATCAACCTTGGCGACTATACAGCTGCATACTGTACAATGAGGCGCCTGCTTCCACTCGTTCTGCATAATCAAGAAGAATACTTGAAAACCCTCCAGATGGTAAAAGATTTAAACTCTTCTTTTGATGATTTGAGTTATCAAGGTCATAAAGAGTGGGGAGATAATTATTATGATGATAATAACTATCATCTGGCGTTAATGGAATATGAAAACTGTGTAATATTAAACGAAAGAATGCTGGATAAAGTCGGCGACAGAATTGACAGACTGAAATCATTTATTAATCCGGAAGCAAGGATAATAAAAACATGTTTGGAAAAAGGCAGCGAATTTTATGCAGACGGAAATTACAAGACATCAGACAAATATTTTTCAAAAGTAATGCTTATGGCAAATGAAAATTCTGCCGAGTACAAACTGGCAAAATCACGGGTGATGAATGTTTAAAAAGCTAAAAAAGTTTTTTTACCTCTATATACTAAAAAAGAAATATTACCGTACAGGCTCCTGCAATGGATGTGGAAGATGCTGCCAGAAAATTTATGTAAAACATAAAAATGTCATTCAAACAGAAGAAGAATTTAAAAAATTACAAAGACTTCATCCGTTTTACACATATTTAAAAATAATAGATAAAGATGAAACGGGTCTTGTTTTTGAATGTACTAAGCTTGATAAAACCACCAACAAATGTACAATACACCGAACACGTCCGGGGATTTGCAGGCGGTATCCGCAGGAAGAGTTATTTAAAATGGGCGGAGTGCTTGCAGAACACTGCGGATACCGCCTTGAACCAATCGAGAGTTTTGAAGAAGTCTTTGAAAAAGTTTCTAAAAAAATTAAATAATCGTTAATTTTTCTTGATTTTTCAAATTTCTAATTAAAATGTAATTAGGGTAAATTAAAAATATGTAGAAACAATTTTACCCTTTGGAGTAAAAATATGATTAATTTTGAAAAATTTACAAACTATTCGCAGGAAATTATTTTTGCGGCAAATGCCAAAAAAGATTTTTATAAAAATTCAGAAGTACAGCCGGAACATATTGTAATGGCTATGATTGAGGATAAGGGAATCTCTAAAGATTATCTGGAAGAACTAAAACTCTTAAACCAGAATTTTATTAATGCAGTTGTGGCAAAAATTAAGGAATATCCTACGCTTTCCGGAGTAACGGCTTCACAGCAGGTATTTTTATCCAGAGATACAAATGCCCTGCTTGAGATTGCAACTCAAGAAGCAGAGAACTTAAAAGATGATTTTATCGGTATTGAATGTATATTAATTGCGATGACAAAACTGGAGGGTTCTTTTATAAAAGATTTGCTAAAACGTAATGGAGTTAACACCAATACAGTTTTGAACGCAATGAGAAAGATTAGAGGTAACAAAAAAGTGGATAACAAAAACGCAGAAGAAAATATGAAAGCTCTGGAAAAATATTCAACAGACTTAACTGAAAAAGCCAGAAAAGGCAAACTTGATCCGGTAATAGGCAGGGATGAAGAAGTAAGACGTATCATACAGGTTTTAAACAGAAGAACCAAAAACAACCCTGTCTTAATTGGTGAGCCCGGTGTCGGTAAGACTGCAATAGTAGAAGGACTGGCACAAAGAATAGTAAGAGGCGATGTGCCCGAAAGCTTGAAGGATGTAAAATTAATATCCTTGGATTTAGGCGCGCTCGTTGCAGGCGCCAAGTTCAGAGGCGAGTTTGAAGAGCGTTTGAAAGCTGTTCTGAAAGAAGTACAGGAGTCTAACGGCGAAATTGTAATGTTTATTGATGAACTTCATACTGTTGTAGGTGCCGGAGCAACCGAAGGCTCTATGGATGCAGGAAACTTGTTAAAACCGATGCTGGCTAGAGGAGAATTACGAACTATCGGTGCAACCACAATCAATGAATACCGTAAATATATAGAAAAAGATCCGGCTCTGGAACGTCGTTTTCAGCCGGTAATGGTTGATGAACCGTCTGTTGAAGACACTATTTCTATCTTGAGAGGTTTGAAAGAAAAATATGAAGTTCACCATGGAGTTCGTATTTTGGACAGTGCTCTAATTGCAGCAGCACAATTATCCGACAGATATATCACCGATAGATTTTTACCTGATAAAGCTATTGATTTGATAGACGAGGCAGCATCCGCACTTCGTATTGAAATTGATTCAATGCCTGAAGAAATTGATGTTATGCTAAGACAAAAAATACAGCTTGAGATTGAAAGAGAAGCCTTAAAAAAAGAAACTTCTCCGGAATGTATTGCTAAAATTGATAAATTAACCTCAGAAATTGATGATTTAGAATCAAAAATCTCTAAATTAAAAGCACAGTGGGAAGTTGAAAAGAATACAATTACAGGCGAAGCTGCCATAAAAGAAGAAATAGACAGTGTAAAAACAAAGATTGCAGAAGCTGAACGTAATACAGATTTGCAGACAGCTGCTGAACTTAAGTACGGCAAATTAATGGAGCTTGAAAAGAAATTACAGTCAATTCAAGGTAAAGAAAAAAATGAAAATCAACTTTTGAAAGAAGAAATTGACGGCGATGACATTGCGGAAATCGTAAGCAAATGGACGGGAATTCCTGTTAACAGGCTTATGGAGAGTGAAATGCAAAAACTGTTAAGAATGGAAGATGTACTTCACAAACGCCTTGTAGGACAGGATGAAGCTGTTGAAACTGTTTCTGATGCAATAAGGCGTGCCCGTTCCGGTCTAAAAGACCCGAAACGTCCGATAGGTACATTTATATTCTTAGGTCCGACAGGTGTTGGTAAAACAGAGCTTGCGAAAACTTTAGCAGAATTCTTATTTAATGATGAGGATGCTCTTATAAGAATTGATATGTCAGAATATATGGAAAAACACAATGTTGCAAGACTCGTAGGAGCTCCTCCAGGATATGTTGGTTATGAAGAAGGAGGTCAACTGACAGAAGCTGTCAGAAGAAAACCATACTCCGTTGTGCTTTTTGATGAAATAGAAAAAGCTCATCCGGATGTATTCAATCTTATGCTTCAAATATTTGATGACGGCAGATTGACTGATTCCAAAGGCAGAACAGTGGATTTTAAAAATACTGTTATTATAATGACAAGTAATATCGGAAGCGATATTATACTTGAAGATTCTTTGAATAATGCAGGTGCAAATTTTGAAGAAACAAAAGAAAAAGTAATGACGGTAATGAGAGAACGTTTCAAACCGGAATTCTTAAACAGAGTAGATGAAACAATATTCTTCAGAGCATTAACAATGCAGCAGCTGTCATCTATAGTGGATATTCAAATGGATCATTTAAGAACACTTCTAGCAGACAAAAATATCACATTTGAAATAACGGACGATGCTAAAGAATTTCTGGCAAGACGCGGATTCAATCCTATCTATGGAGCACGTCCTCTCAAGAGGGTAATAAGACAACTTGTAGAAAATCCGTTATCCAAGTTATTATTAAGCCAGAAATTTATAGACGGCGATCATATAAAAATTGACTTGAAAGATGATGAAATTGAATTCACAAAATAAAAAATATCCCCGTTTTAAAAAACGGGGATATTTTTTATTTTAAATTAGAAGCATTACAGGAAAAAGGCAATTATATATTAATTTTATTTGCATTCATATTTGTAGAAGTTATTATATAATGATAGAATGTAAACGAGGATATTATGAAAAAAATATTATTGATTATATGCACATTATTTATTCTTCCTGTTTTTGCTGATACAATGCCGTTTTATATTGACTCTGTCCCTAAAAATGCGATAGGAATGTATCAGACAGGTGAGAAAATTACAATATTTTCGCATCCGGAAGCTAATTCAAAAGTTCTAAAAGAAATGCAATTTTCGTATAATCCGAACACAATGCCGGATAATGTATTTGCAGTACTGCTTAATGAAAAAAAACTGGGTTTTCTCTATGTTTCTGACATAGGAGATGAAGGCTGGGTAGAAGTTATATATGACAGATTGAGCGGCGCCAGAGGCTGGGTGCAGACAGAAGACCGCTTTCAATTTATGCCCTGGCTGAATTTCTATAATATGTATGGTAGAAAATACGGACTTAGATTAATGAAAGATGTGCCGGAAGATGCAGAAGTTCTGCATGCAAAAAGCGAAGACCTTTCACAAAATGTCGCAGTGCTAAGGTACGTAAAACAAATAAGAGTGACTGCAATACGCGGTAATTGGGCGCTTGTATCTGTTGTAGATATTGACCAAACTCCTAAAATGGGTTACTTGCGCTGGAGAAGCAGCGATGGTTCAATTTATGCGTTTCCAAACATTAAATAGGCTAAAATTGAAGATTAAAAAATATCATACGAGTTTATAAAAAATATTTAATACTAGACTTTTATTTTTATGCGAACGGAAAATCTTCCCTCTTGAAAATAATGTAAATTTTTTGTAATATATACTTATATAAGAAGAGGTATTTTATAAATGTTCGAACGTTTTACAGAGAAGGCTATAAAAGTTATTATGCTTGCTCAAGAAGAAGCCCGCAGACTCGGACACAATTTTGTCGGAACCGAGCAGATTCTTCTGGGACTTATTGGAGAAGGTACGGGAATTGCTGCAAAAACGCTCAAATCAATGGGTGTTAATTTGAAAGATGCACGCATAGAAGTTGAAAAAATTATTGGCAGAGGCTCCGGTTTTGTTGCCGTAGAAATCCCATTTACTCCGCGTGCTAAAAGAGTTTTAGAACTGTCCTGGGATGAAGCAAGACAACTCGGACACAATTATATCGGAACAGAACACCTGCTGTTAGGACTTATTAGAGAAGGAGAAGGTGTTGCTGCAAGAGTACTGGAAAATTTAGGTGTAGACCTAAATAAAGTCAGAAGCAACGTTGTTAAAATGCTGGGAGATTCCAAACCTCAAACAGCTTCTTCCGGTGTGGGCAGCTCATCATCTTCATCTTCTTCGCCGGCAAGCAAGGTTAAAACTCCAAGTTTGGATGAATTCGGTACGGATTTAACTTTAGCAGCTTCCGAACAAAGGCTTGATCCTGTAGTCGGAAGAGAAAAAGAAATTGAACGTGTTATTCAGATTCTTGCAAGAAGAACGAAAAACAATCCGGTGCTTTTAGGTGAACCGGGTGTCGGTAAAACAGCTGTAGCAGAAGGTCTGGCTATAAGAATTGTTAACAATGAAGTGCCGGATATTTTGGAAAACAAAAAAATCATTCAGCTTGATATGGGACTTTTGATTGCAGGAACCAAGTACCGCGGAGAGTTTGAAGAACGACTTAAAAAGATTATGGATGAAATCAGACAGGCAGGGAATGTAATCCTTGTTATTGATGAAATGCATACTCTTATTGGCGCAGGCGCTGCAGAAGGTGCAATAGATGCTGCTAATATTCTAAAACCGGCACTCTCAAGAGGTGAAATTCAAGTAATCGGTGCAACAACATCGGATGAATACAGAAAGTATATCGAAAAGGATTCTGCCCTTGAAAGAAGATTTCAGCCGGTAATAATTGAAGAACCGTCAATTGACGAAACAATTGAAATCATAAGAGGCTTGAAACCGAAATACGAAGAACACCACAATCTTCATATTTCTGACGAAGCAATAATTGCGGCGACCAAGCTCTCCAGCAAATACATAAACGACAGATTCCTGCCGGATAAGGCAATTGACGTAATTGACGAAGCAAGTTCAAAAGTAAGGCTTAAAGTCTGCACTCTTTCTCCGGAAGGAAAAGAACTGGATAAAGAGCTTAAAGAAATAATTAAAGAAAAAGAAGAGGCTATCAGAAACCAGGAATTTGAAAGAGCTTCAGCATTAAGAGATGATGAGGCAAATATGAAAGACAGAATCCGCGAAGTTTCTGAAGAGTGGCGCCGTCAAAACGACGCAAACAAGCCTACTGTAACAGAAGAAGATGTTGCGGAAGTTATAGCAACAATGACCGGCGTGCCTGTTACAAAGCTTACCGAAGGCGAATCAGAAAGACTTCTTAAGCTTGAAGAAACTCTTCATAACAGAGTTATCGGCCAGAGCGACGCAGTAACAGCTATTTCTAAAGCAATAAGACGTGCAAGAGTCGGGTTAAAATCACCTAACAGACCAATCGGAAGCTTTATCTTCTCCGGTCCTACAGGTGTTGGTAAAACAGAACTTGCAAAGGCGCTTGCAGAAGCAATCTTCGGAAGTGAAGATAATATGATAAGAGTTGATATGTCAGAATTTATGGAAAAACATTCAACCGCAAAACTTATCGGCTCACCTCCGGGATACGTCGGTTATGATGACGGCGGACACCTTTCCGAGCTAGTCAGAAAGAAACCTTATTCTGTTATACTTTTTGACGAAATCGAAAAAGCCCATCCGGATGTGTTCAACATTATGCTCCAAATTCTTGATGACGGAAGATTAACCGACGCCAAGGGCAGACATATTAATTTCAAAAATACGGTCATTATAATGACGTCAAATGTCGGGGCAAGTATGATTGCAACGCAAGGCAGACTCGGCTTTACGACTGGCGATGATGCTAAAAAGGATAAATACGAAAAACTTAAAGAAACTGTTAATGAAGAGCTTAAAAAAGCTTTCAGACCGGAATTTTTAAATCGTATTGATGATATCATCGTATTCTCGCATTTAAGCAAAGAAGAAATACGTCAGATTGTTGATTTAATGATGAAAGATTTATTTAAGCGGCTTTCTGAACGCGATTTATCTATAGAAGTAACTGATGAAGTAAAAGATTTCCTTGCAAAAGACGGATACAACGAGGCATACGGCGCAAGACCTTTAAGACGATTGATTCAGAAGAAAATAGAGGATCCGCTTGCTGAAGAGATTTTGACCAATGCATATCAGCCAGGCGATACTATTCTCCTAAAACTTGTAGATGAAAATATTGTCTTTGAAAGAAAAGAGGGTATAAGTCCGGAGCCTGCTGTACAGGAAAATTAAAAGAAAAAATAAAGCGCACTTTTTGTACGCTTTATTTTTTTATATGATAAAAGAAGGCTCTTTTGGGATTAAAAGAGCCTTCTTAAAAATATCAATATTTGTACTATGCCATTACATCAATATGTTTAATGTCAGATTTAGCCTCTTTTCCTGCTGCATTAGGAATCGGCGCAAACGGGCTTGTATAAGAGCTTGCACTAGTTTCTTGCATAAGATTGTCTGCTAATTTTGCTTTTTCAGCCATTTTTTGTGCTTCTGCAATTTCATCTTTTGTATATACTTTGCTGATACCGACAAATCCCTGTGCTTCATTTGCTACTTTTTTTGCCGGTTTTGTTAACATAGTTTCTCTACCCATGAATGATACGCTGTTAATCATTGTTTCTCCTTTTCAATTGTTTTACCTTGATTTTAATATATAAAATCGTATGTCACTATCTTATATATAACCCGTAAAAATTTTTATTGTCATTAGGTGCAATGAAATTTTACAAAATTTAATATAACTATATTACCATAAAAAATAAAATGCAGAATAGTAGGCTGTTTGTCTTATTTTGCATTTATTTAAATTTTTGCCTATAATTAATATTAGGATGAAAAGAAAAATTACAGAGTCTGCACCTGTGGATAGGAGGGGGAAATGGATTTAGATAAGGTTAAAGAAATAGATATGGAAGTAGCTCGGTATATTGAAGAAGAGTTGGAAAGACAACAGAACACAATCGAGCTTATAGCAAGTGAGAATTTTACATCTCCTGCAGTAATGCAGGCTTGCGGAAGTGTTCTAACCAACAAATATGCAGAAGGCAAACCGCATAAACGTTATTATAACGGATGTGAAGTTGTTGATAAAATAGAAGAACTTGCTCAAAAGAGAGCATGTGAACTTTTCGGAATGGCACATGCAAATGTTCAGCCGCATTCCGGAGCACAGGCAAATATGGCTGTATTTGCAGCACTGCTCAAATGCGGAGATACTGTATTAGGAATGGATTTGTCAAACGGTGGTCATTTAAGTCATGGCTCTCCGGTTAATTTTTCCGGAATGTATTTTAATGTCATAAGCTACGGCGTGGATGAAAACGGAAACATTAATTATGATGATGTAAGAAGAAAGGCGCTTGAACATAAACCTAAGTTAATAATATGCGGTGCAAGTAATTATTCTAAAATTATAGATTTCAAAAAATTTAGAGAAATTGCAGATGAAGCCGGTGCAGTACTGCTTGCTGATATTGCGCATATTGCGGGTCTCATCGCCGGTGGTGTTCATCCTTCACCTGCCGGTTATGCTCAAATAGTTACTACAACGACACACAAAACTCTGCGTGGACCTCGCGGCGGAATTATTATGTGTGATGAAGAGTATGCTCAAGCTATTGATAAAGCGGTATTCCCTGGAATTCAAGGCGGTCCTCTTGAACATATTATTGCAGGTAAAGCAGTTGCACTTAAAGAAGCTTTATCACCGGAATTTAAGGAATATGCAAAACAAATAGTTAAAAATGCAAAGGCTATGGCACAGGGGCTTATTGATAATGGTATGGAAATCGTAGGCGGTATGACTGAAAATCATCTTATGACCCTTGATTTAAGAAAAACAGGTAAAACCGGCAAAGACATGGCAAATGTTCTTGAGAGAGTCGGAATCACAGCCAATAAGAATACGGTTCCAAATGATCCGCAGAGTCCTTTTGTTACGAGCGGTATTAGACTAGGTGCTGCAGCTATGACAACAAGAGGGTTTAAGGAAAATGAAATGAGAGAAGTCGCAAGAATTATATCAGAAGCGATTAAAAACTCTGATAATGAAGATATTCTTACAAAACTAAGAGAAGATTCTCTCAAATTGTGTAAAAAATATCCTTTGTATTAGCATGTAGACGGCACAAATAGTTTAAATATTTTCTTTCCACCGTTTCTTTCTCTTTTCATCGTAAAAAAGAGAAAGAAACGGTAACTTTTTGATTAAATTTATGTAAAACTAACGTATAAACCCCTCTCCCTAGCCCTCTCCCACAAGGGGCGAGGGAAGCGTCACAGCTAGCGTTCAACTTACCCTCACCTTGTGGGAGGGGCGAAATCAAAGATTTCGCCCCTGTCTTGTATTTGCTCCACGCACACATAGCTTCGCATTCAGCTGAGTAGAGTAGACTTCAGTCTACCTTATTATTTGGTAGACTAAAGTCTACTCTACTCTATTAATTTTTGTACACTGGCAGAAATACAGATTAACAATTTGTAACACCAGAGCCATGAATTTATTGACACAGGCGTTTGTTCGTCTTACTATAAAATCACCCTAGTCGAAATTTTCTTGCCGGATTTGACGGCTTAGGGCGGTGAATTAATCGGATGTTCAGCTGAAAGTATTTGACCGGATGCAGAACTGGCTAATTTACCGGAAGAACAAGTAAAAGGTAAAAGGAGAAAAATTATGCCTACAATGAACCAGCTTGTGCGTTCAGAACGTAAAAAGCTAAAAGACAAAACCAAATCGCCGGCTCTTATGGAATGTCCACAAAGACGCGGCGTATGTACAAGGGTTTACACTACAACCCCGAAAAAACCGAACTCAGCATTGAGAAAGGTTGCCAGAGTCAGACTTACTAACGGATTTGAAGTAACTTCTTATATCCCGGGTATCGGTCACAACCTGCAAGAACACAGCGTTGTTCTAATCAGAGGCGGAAGGGTTAAAGACCTTCCTGGTGTAAGATATCACATCGTACGCGGTACTTTAGATACAGCAGGTGTTGCTAACAGAACACAAAGCCGTTCTAAATACGGGGCAAAGAGAGCTAAAGGAGGTAAGAAATAATGTCTAGAAGATCTAAACCGGAAAGAAGAATTCCTGCAGCTGACCCGATTTACAACAGCGTTGACGTTTCTAAATTTATCAACAGAATTATGAGACGCGGTAAAAAGTCACTTGCTGAAAAAATATTCTATTCAACTATTAAAAAAGTTGAAGAAAAAACTAATGAAAAAGGTATGGAAATCTTCCAGAAAGCAGTTACAAATGCAACTCCTTTATTGGAAGTTAAAGCAAGACGTATCGGCGGTTCTACTTATCAAGTTCCGATTGACGTAAAACCGGACAGAGGTTTTGCTCTTGCTTCATCTAACATTATCTCTGCTGCTAAAAACAGAAGCGGTAAAACATTCGTTGAAAAATTAGCAAACGAATTTATTGATGCTTCTAACGGAAACGGCGCAGCTTGCAAGAAACGTGAAGATACCCATAGAATGGCAGAAGCTAACAAAGCATTTGCTCACTATAGATATTAATCTTGTAATAAATAAAAAAGAGCCTAAACATAAATGTTTAGGCTCTTTTTATTTATATTATTAATATAAAACATTCGTAATGCCTGTGGTTATTACGGATATATTGAATTTATCCGCTGCAGCGATTACCTCACTCGTAGCAAACGGAACAATGACCAATGCAATTCTTCCTTGAGCAGCTGCATTAATATCATGGATTGTTATCGGCATATCAGAAGCCAAAATCGCATCTTTTGAGGCATCGCAGGCGTAATCAAGCGCAAACTCTACAGATGCTGTGTATAATCCTTGGGATATTGCATATGTTTGTAAATCTTTTGCGATAACAATTGCCTGCGAGTTGACGTGTTTAGCTACCTTCCAGGCAAACACAGCATCTTCTATCTGTTCGACATTCGGCTTTGCCATTGATGCAATTTTAAATGTTTCTTTACTGAGTTCGCTTGTGTTAGGGCTTTGTTTTAATGTTCCGAGCGGTGTAATCTTAATATCATTCTGCCAGAACTGTTTGAAATCCTTAAGCGGTGTTTTTATCGTAACATAAGTTATACCGCGCCTTTCCAAAAGCTCTATTGCGCTTTGGGTAAATTTAGGAGCGACAATCTTATTAGTTTTTGACAAAAGTTTTGCGACTTCACTGTCTACTTCTGCAGATACGAGAACTATCGCGTTCATATAATCTACTGGATTTGAGTCAATAGTTTTTTGATACGCATCCTCCAGCGATTTTCCGAGAGCGACGGCGCTAATTCCTGTGTTTAATGCTGTTACCACCGCATTAACATCAAAAAATTCGCTTATAATATTTAATCCTTTTGAAATTGTCATTATATCAACAAATGACAACTCCCCATTGACATCATAGTCAATTGTTTTATCGTTCTCTTCAATACTTGCGGTTTGATAACTATTTTCACCGCATGCTATTTCCAAATTATTCATTGTATCTCCTTATCATTGCCCCACAGGTGCCGCAGTAACCGGAACCGGAGCTAATTGTTCAGCCTGCGGTTCTGCCTCAGGCGCACGTTCCTGCTTAACATCAATTGTCTGTACCGGTGTTTCTTTTCTTTTTATAATAGAAGGAAGCATCTCTGAAGGTTTTATAGAATTCGGTTTTATAATCGGAGGTTCCGGAGGTGCATTTTTCTGAGCTTCCAGTTCTTTCTCCTTCTGTTCTTTTTCTTCCATAGCCTTCTTCGCCTCGCTTTGAGGAATTATTGATACGCCGGAAGCCTTAAACGGGTTAAGAATAATTTCCGGATATTCAAAATCAGCATTGCCGTATGGTTCTGTTGCAACAAGCATTACATCGCGCCAAATCTTTGCAGGAACAGTACCGCCGGTTAATTCGCCCATACGGGAGTTATCGTCGTTGCCGACCCAGACGCCGGTTACAACATCCGGAGTAAATCCTATAAAGTATGCATCCTTGCAATCATCTGTGGTACCTGTTTTGCCGGCTGCAGGTTTGCCGATATTAGCAGCACGTCCTGTTCCGTTTGTAATAACGGTTTTCATTATTGCAGTCATTGTAGCAGCTGTATTTATATTTAACACCTTACTTGTTCTTGCTTTTTTGGCTTCATATAAAACTGTGCCTCTTGAAGACTCGACTCTTTCTATAGCATAAGGTTCAACCTTAAATCCGCCGTTTGCAAAGATACCATATGCGCGTGTCATTTCAAATAACTTAACGCTGTTTGACCCTAAAGAAATCGTATAATCATACGGAATAGGTGTTGTTATACCCATAACTCTTGCAAGCTGTATTACCGGTCTTACGCCTATTGCATCCATAAGTCTTGCGGCGCAGACATTTGAAGATACCATAAATGCCGTATATAAAGGTATAGGTCCTCTGTATTTGTTGCCGTAATTCTTCGGCGTCCAGTCGCCCGCTTTGAACGGCAGATCGTCTATCATATCATTCGGGGAATACCCTTTTTCAATAGCCGCTGTATAGATAAACGGTTTAAATGCTGAGCCGGAAGGTCTTACGGATTGTGTTACCCTGTCATACTGGCTCTTTGTATAGTCTTTTCCGCCTGAATATACAAGAATTCTGCCGTCTATAGGACTGAAAGAAAATACCGCAGCCTGGTTCTTGTCGCTCTTCAGCCCCCATGCATTCAAATTCTTTAGTATAGCTTCATTAGCTTTTACCTGTGCTTTATAGTCAAGTGTTGTAACAACCTTATAACCGCCGTTTACAATCTCATCTTCTGTAAATCCGAGTTTTTGAAGCTCTTTCATTACATAATCGCAGAAATATGGAGCTTTATTTGTAGCATACATAATAGGCATGCTTGATAAAGTAATCGGAGCTTTTTTTGCACTCTCATAAGTTGCTTTATCTATATATTTCATTTTATACATTCTTAACAGAACTTGATTTCTGCGTTTTTCTGCAAGCTTGATATTGTTATATGGCGAATACACGGAAGGTGCCTGCGGGAGTCCAGCAATTAATGCCATTTCCGGCAGGGTAAGCTGATTTAGGTTCTTGTTAAAATAAATTCTTGCAGCACCTTTGACACCGTATGCACCGGAGCCTAAATAAACGTTATTTAAGTACATCTCAAGAATCTTATCTTTTGAGATGGTTTTTTCTATTTGAGCCGCTACCTGCAGTTCTTTTATTTTTCTTGTAAATGTCTTTTCATTAGATAAAAATAAAATTCTGGAAAGCTGCTGGGTAATTGTACTTGCACCTTGAACAACGTGTCCCGCAAGAATGTTTGCAACCATAGAACGGGCAAGTCCAACAATATCATATCCGGGATGTTTATAAAAATTCTTATCCTCTGTTGCGATAATCGCTTTAACTAAATCTTCCGGAACTTCTTTTAATTCAACATTTGAATACGCAAAAGCCGCAAAAGTTTTAATAACCTCTCCGTCTGATGCACAAAACGTCGTAACAATATTTGGTTTCAGTGTATTTAAATTCTTTATCGGAGGAAGTGACACCAGATAAAGTTTTAAAGCAATCATGCCGGCAAGAATAACGCCGAGCGCAAAGACAAACAATCCGGTTAACATGCTGAGCAGAGGATTATCAACCATTATGCGCTTTGATTTTTTCTGTTTTCTATTCTTTGGAATACTATAATTTCCCATTGTTATTTTATCTCGCTCTTTAGTAGTATAATGTTAATTAATATTTTATCAGATAAATATTTGAGTGGAGAAGTTTGGCATAGAATGTTAAGTTTTTTGACAAATTTAAAAAACGAAATTTTATCATATTTTGTTCCGGAAAAAATGGAATACAAAATTACCGGAAAATGTTTAAAATGCGGAAAATGCTGCCGTTATATGTACAGCTTTGATACATACACAACAACTGATTTTAAAATAATGCAGTTTTTGTTTCCCTCATACAGAAGATTTTATATCCGCGGGAAAGACGAGGACGGCAACTTGATTTTTGCCTGCAAATATGTAACTGACGAAGGTTTATGCTCCGTATATGATAAGCGTTTGAGAATGTGCAGAAAATATCCCGCATCGAAAATCGGCTATCCCGGGAAACTCCATCCGGGGTGCGGTTATACTGTTGAAGATAAAAGCTTTGAAAAATATCTGCATCATACAGCAGGCTAATATTTAATTTAGGGTATTGACAAAATTTAAAACATACTATATAGTGTAAAAACTACAATTAAAAAGGAGCGTTTTTGTCTAAGTTGTATTCGTCACTAAATAAATCTCTTCTTATGCACCGAAAGTCAGTTATGATTCTATCGGTGATTTTAACGCGGTATTGACGAATTTACAACATTTGAAGGCATAGTATATATTTAGACATAATCAGTAAGGCTTGTGAATTCGTGAAAAATTTACAAGCCCAATTTGTATAGAGGAGGAATACTGCTATGAAAATTAATCCGGTTTCAACAACAAACTATCAAATCTCACCACCGCCGTTATCTGCTAAAAAGAAAAGAACGGACAGCGGGACAACAGCACCAGATCTTAATCTTTTAAACAAAACTTACAACCAGCTCAGTTTTAAAGCTGTGCCGGCAAATGTGTCATTAGATCTTGTGAAAAAAATTCCTCTGGAAGACAGGCTTGCGTCAATTTTCCAAAATTTTAAACTCGGCGATTTAATTCTCATCGGCAAAAATCTGAATGAAAGCGCCAGAAAAATGTATAAAAATACAAACGTTGTCAAAAATGCAATAAAGCGCGGTTTCTTCATTGCCGATGATTCCATCGGAGGAAATCTCGGTTTTGTAAAAAATATGATTGGAGATACAGAAGTAATAAATCTGAATGACTCGCCGATTACTCTGATAAGCGAAAATAAAACTTACAGCATGAAACCGCAGGAAAGCTTTTATGTAATTAATGGCGATATTATTGATATAAACGGCAGACTGCTGACAATCAAGGATAACCCGAAAACGGATTTGAGCATGTACCGCAAAAACTTTTCGCGCGCTTTTGATTTTCAAAAAGAAGTAGAACCGCAGATTGAAAAAATAAATAAAAAGACAATCTCAACGCTTATGCAGACCGCGGGGAAAAAATCTTCGCCCGTTACATTCGCACAAGTAGGTGGTCTGGGAGAATTAAAAGAAGCTCTGAAAAGAGATATTGTATATCCTCTCAGATATCCGGAAGCATATGAAAATATTAAACTCGATCACGGAGCAATCTTATACGGTCCTCCCGGAACAGGCAAAACACATATTGCACGTGCACTTGCAAATGAGGCAGGTACAAACTTTATAAGTATTAATGGATTGGAGATGGAATCAAAATGGGTCGGACAATCAGAAGAAAACTGGAGAAATTTGTTTAATGAAGCAAAAGAAAACCAGCCTACTCTTATATTCCTTGATGAGTTTGACGCTGTTGCAAGGAGCAGAAGCAGTAATAACGAATACGGCAATAATGTTGTAAACCAGATTTTAACACTTATGACAGATCTTGATAATGAAAATGCGAATGTCTTTGTCATTGGCGCAACTAATAATTTTGATGCTCTTGATAAAGCGATAATAAGACCCGGCAGATTTGGCAAGCATTATGAAGTACCGGTTCCGGATATAGACGGGTTGAGAGAAATCTATAAAATTCATTCATCTGCAAAACCAATGGATGAAAAAATAAATGTAGAAGAACTGCTGCAAAAATTATATAACCATAAGGCTACAGGCGCAGGGATTAAACAAATTGTCAATGATGCACACAACAATGGCTATGAACGCGCAGGAATATTTGAAAAAATGGCAAATAAAACTTTCACGCCAAAGGATCTTGCAGGGTTTAAAATAACTCAAGAAGATATAGACAAAGCCTATGACAATTTTATAAAATATCAAAACTCTTCTACACGCAAACAAATAGGCTTTGGAAGATAGTATAAATAGTGCAAAATATGGTTTAAGTTTGCGTCTGAATAATATTTTTCAGACGCAATTTAACATCTAATTTTAAATTTTATTTTACGTTAAGCTTGTTGATGCTAAAATTATCCTATGTCACAAAGAAAATTTGATTTTTATATAGTTCCAACCCCTATCGGGAATATCAAAGACATTACTTTAAGGGCGGTTGAAGTACTTAAAGAAGTTGATTTTATTGCCTGTGAAGATACAAGAGTTACTCAAAAACTGCTTAATCATTACGGCATAAAAACAAAATGTATTTCTTATCATAAATATAATGAACGTGAACGGGTCGAATTTTTCTTAAATGAATTAAAAACCGGAAAATCCATTGCCTTAGTATCTGATGCCGGAACTCCGATGATTTGTGACCCCGGAGAAGTCATAATAGAAGAAATCCGTAAAAACGGTTATAGTGTTACTGCACTTCCCGGAGCATCTGCTGTTACAACTTTTCTTGCACAAATTCCTAAAGGCGGGGAAGAGTTTTGTTTTATAGGTTTCATACCGAGAGGAGAAGCCCAAATCAAAACTAAAATACAGAAATATGCAGGAGAAAATCTTATATTTTATGATTCTCCGGAGCGAATTCTAAAAACCTTGAAAGTCATTCAAAATGTTAGAGGTGATGTTAAAGTTGCATTAGCACGTGAACTCTCTAAACTTTTTGAAGAGGTTTTAATCGATAATATTTCCAATATTCTAAAACATTACAGCACCGGAATTAAAGGCGAAATTGTATGTATGGTATACGCTGAAAAAGAGCCTTCTGCAGCAGATTTAGATATAAAAATTAAAGAACTTAAGGACAAAGGTTTTAAAGATAGGGAAATCTCTGTAATTCTTGCTTCTTTATTTGGTTTTAATAAGAATGAAGTTTACAAAAAGAGCTTAGAATGTAAATAATTGTAACAAATTTAATTAAAATCCTAAAGTTTTTCAAAAAAATGCCGATATGTATATTACAAGATTCAAAAATATACATAATCGGAAAGGACAATAGGATATGTTAAAAAAGATTGCAACCCCAACAAACAACACATTTACCGGAGTTGAATTTATATTAAGAGGGGCAAAACGACGCAGGGCAATGGCAGTATCAAATGCAGTCACTATTAACACAGAAACAGGTGTTCAAGTTAAACTGCAGGCTGTGAAGTAGGGGCAAAGATTCTATTCCCCGAATAAAAAGGCTGTCTTGAAATAAGATAGTTGAGAGTATGAAAAACAAATCCCGAGTGAAATAATCGGGATTTTTTTTATATTTCAAATTTTGTTACATCAACCAGATCGGGCAGAGAAATATTAAACGCAAATGCAATTTTTTCTAAAGTCTTAATAGAGGGGGAACTCTCTCCACGCTCAATTATTCCGATAGAATTCTTGCTTAAACCGGACAGTTCAGCCAGTTTTTCCTGCGACCATCCTTTTTTAGTTCTCTCTAATTTTATTTTTAAACCTATCTTTTTATCAATAGTATTAGTTTTCATAACCAATATTTTAGTTTATTGACAAAGTATATTCAAACAATTATAATTGGTAAAATAACTAAAATATTGGTCAAAAAGAGGAAGGATAAATGACTGAAAAAGAATTTCAAGATGAGTTTAGAATATTACTAAAAAAATTTTTTGACAGCAACTTTGCTGGGAAAAATATATATGATGCAGTTGATGAAACTGTCACAAAAGCCTTAAGAGATTTGATGGTAAATTCTATATATTTTCGTTTAATCTATTTTTCATTAGACACAATAAAAAATAACAAAGAATACTGGTACAGCCTCGACAGGACATCTAGAAATCAAATCAAGCAGATAAATACAAGCATCAAAAATATTTGCGAAGAGCTTGATTCAATTCTGATACCTATCATAGAAGTCACCGAAAAAGTGCCGGCAAAAATGTAAAATTTACTTTAATATCAAAAGTGAAGCGGGGGTAAATATTTATATTTTATTCCTAGAAAGAAAAGGTTGTCTTGAAATAAGATAGTGGAGAATATAAAAAAATCCCGACACAAAATCGGAATTTTTTTAATTTATAAATCAACTTTTGAAACATCCGTTAAGGTCGCGAAATCAATATTCAATGCTCTGGCAATTTTTTCAAGAGTTTGTATTGTAGGTGAAACTTGTCCCGTTTCAATTTTCCAAATGGTATTTTTATTTACACCTGCAAGGAAAGCCAATTCTTCTTGAGACAAATCCTTTTTTGTTCTCTCTAATTTAACTTTTTTACAAATTTTTTCATTTATCATACTATAATCGTTTGACATAACATTATAATATGATATTGACTTATTCTGAACAACTGCATATAATATGATTGTATCATATTATATTAAGACGAGAGGGAGCGTATGCCACAAGAAACTGGAAATATAATAGAATTTGAAATGCTACTGGATAAATATTTCAAACAATATTTTGCAGGGAAAGATATAACTAAAGCCGCAGACGAGGTGTTAATGAAAACTCTTAAAAGATTGACCTTGTGTTATATCGACTTTCGGCTGTTTTATTATTCATTATGCCGTGTAAAACAAGATAAAACTTTGTGGAAAAATTTGGATAAAAGGTCAAAACGCCAATTAAATCTTATTATTAAAGGTATTGATTGTATTGGTCAAGAAATATATTCTATTTTATTACCTATATCGGAAGGTGCGGCTGGAAAGAAATTTTCCAGTGAAGCCCGTTCTAAAAATTCATTTTGAAAAATAAAATATTTGTGCTAATATAACTATATTGGCATGGAGAAGTGGCCGAGTAGGTTTAAGGCGGCACCCTGCTAAGGTGTTGTATGGGGTAACCTGTACCGAGGGTTCGAATCCCTCCTTCTCCGTTTTATAGACCCATAAGGGTCTTTTTTAATGTGGAGGGTTGATACCTTTAGGTCAAAGTGTACTTTTTTGTCCAGTTTGAGTTATACGGATAGATAGATTATTATATTTTCTCGTCCGCTTTGAGAAAAACAGCCGGTTTGAGATTTTTAGGATTTTTTTCAAAGTCGAAAATTTCATTTTTTTAGTTCTGTAGTGTAGACTTTAGTCTACCTCGTCAGCATAAGTAGATTAGAACTATTTTGTATTTTGAAAATAAATATTTGGTAGACTAAAGTCTACACTACTTACTATTTGTTACAAAATTTATTTATACAATTGAAATTTATAACAATTTTTGTTATTATATAGATATATATTATCATAATTGAGGTATTTTATGAATATATCTTTAACACCAACATTAGAAAAATTTGTACAGGATAAAGTTGCATCCGGACTTTATAATTCCGTCAGCGAAGTTATCAGAGAGGCTTTAAGAATGATGGCTTCCAGGGATAAAATATCTCAAGAAAGAATTGCGCAGTTGAATAAAGAGATTGAAGAAGGCTGGAACGATACCGTAATTTTAGACGGACATTCGGCTATGGAAAATTTGATTAAAAAATATGAATGATTTAGAACTTGAAATTACAAGTAAAGCATATAATGATATTGAAATAATTACAGATTATATTGCTAAAGACAATAAAACTGCTGCAACAAAATTGGTAAGATTATTTTACAAAATATTTAAAACTTTGTGTAAGCATCCTTATCTTGGTAAATCAAGAGAAGATTTTACATATTTGGATGTAAAATTTTATATTGTTAAAAAGAATTATTTGATTATTTATAGAATTATTGATAACAAAATATTGAGGATATTGAGAATTTTAACGACTTATCAAGATATTTGTTCAATATTGTAATACTCAGACTCTATGTCAAAAATAATCAAACTGACTGTTTATTTATAATTTGCTTGAAATTTACTAATATCATAAAATTTTAGAGCCCGATCAATTTCCAATTTTATTGTTGGGATGAAAGTTCTGTAGATATTTCTCTTGATTGTAACGAAAAATTTACAATTAATCAGCAAATAAAACTTTCCAAATAATGTCAGAGATC
>CALVAO010000017.1 GCA_944325515.1 Candidatus Gastranaerophilales bacterium
TTGTAAAAACTTGGGTAGACTAAGTCTCTGTCCCTTTTCATATTAATTGAGAAAAATGCGCTAAGCAAGGGTAGACTATTTGGTAGACTAAAGTCTACCTTACCCGACTATTTATCTAGTAATATAGTAAGGATTTGCACGCGCTCCTTCCATGGATAGTGAGCGGATTTGCGAACGGACGGGGCAAAGGGGTAAATATATAAGTCCTAGTAACGAATAAGTGAAGCCGGCAAGACCGATTATGCTAAACGACGGAACACCAAGAGCGTGGAACGTTACAAATGTTTTGCGCGCGCTCCTTCCCCATCCAGGGAAGGAGAGTGCCTAAGCTTTTGTAATATTTTACACTCACAGAGCTTTGCCTTCAGACCTAATCGGTCTTGCCGGCTTCGTCTGCCCGCTATCTGGACTTCCCCAGTCTGTCCGCAAATCCATGCCCATCCCAGGAAGGAGGTGTTCGCTATTATTTCATAAGTAAAGTAATTTTGAATAAGCCGTTGGAAATGCAATTTTCAACAAATTCTTATTGTAACAATATTGTAATATTATATCAATTTTCTATTTTGCAAATACTTATATATAAATAACAACATGAGGAAAAAGGGATATAATACAAGATTCAGCTTGTATTGTAAACTTTTGTAACAATACAGAAAAAAATCCTAAAGTTTTTGAAAAAAATGCCGTTAACCATGGAAAAAGTAGGATTGTATTGTACGAAAATTTAGAAAGGAGTAACAATGACTACAGTAAATTTACAACAGGCTCTTGATTTTTGTATTAAATCTGGAGCTACAGTTGAGGAAAGTGCCAAGAAATTTGGTGTTGATAGGAATGAACTATCAAGAATGTTATCAGAGATGATGAACCCTAATGGCGGCGGCGAAGTTGGTGATAAAGCAGAATTTAAAAAAGATTATGGTAATGAAAAAGTCGCTCATGCAACTTTAAATGTAAATGGACAAAAATTTGAAGTTGTTGCTGTTGGTATTGGCGGTGAAAAAGGCGCTTCTATGAGAGTTTATGATCAATTCGGAATGGAAGTATCTGCAAATGATTTAAAAGATGCTTTTAAAATAGACTCTTTTAGAATAAATGAAAATGGGGAAATGAATGTTGTTGTTTATCCGGATGCTCCGAAAATGACTCTTGCTCAAAAAACTGACGGCGAGTTTGGCTTTATTGATACATTGAAAAACTTTTGGAAATTCGGTGCAAAAGATGCTAGTGAGGGTGTTGTTGTCGTTGCAAGTAAACAGCCGGCTATAGATAAAGTTGTAGCTCAAGCTGCTGAAGACTATGGTGTTGACAAAGAAGCTTTTGCAGCTATTGCAGAAGCTGTAAAAGGTAATGCAGATAAAATTTCTGATGAAGCAAAAGAAAATGTAAATCAATTAGCTGCTAAAATTGAGAACGCAAAAACTGAAGAAGAAAAACAAGCAGCTGTAAGTGAATTTGTAAAATTTGTTGGTGCATTATTACCGGATGCATTAGGTGAAATCGGTGGTAAATATGACCTGCCTCCTGCAGTTCTCAACGCTTGTGCTGCTGTAGTACTTGTTGCAATGGTTGCAGGTGCTGCTAAAACAGGTGCTGCAGTATTAAGCTCCCGTGTCGGTCAATTAGCTGCAGCAGTATTTACAGGTGTTGGTTTGACAAGTTGTAGTCCGGAACCTGACGAAGTTAATCAAACTGTTAATTTGACAATAAATTCAAATAGCTCATTAGAAGAAGCCCTGGATGCAATTTTACAAAATCAAGTTGTTCAGACTTCTATACTTAAAGCTATATTAGAAAAAGAAATACAAAATGGAATGAGTTTTGATGAGATAAAAGAACTTATAGGGACGCATACTGAATTATTAACAACAATAATTGATGCTTTAGCTACTAATAATGATCTTCTAACAGAAATTAAAAATTCAATTGAAACAGGCGATGCTGACATATTAAAAGCATTAGTTGGTATTCAAAATAGTGTAGATGTATTAACGGATCTTGTTGCAGATGGAGGAAATTACAGCGAACAGCTGCAAGAGATATTAAATGCTATTAAAAATGGTAATGCTTCCGTAGATGAATTGAAGTCCTTGATTACTAATTTGTTATTTGAAGTTCAAAATAATGGTGATATACAAGCAGATATTTTAGCAAAACTTGAAGAAATTCAAAATTCTAATTTGAATGAAGGTGAAAAACTTATTCAAATGCTTGAATTATTGAAAAATATTGATAATACTACTCAGAATATCAGTGAACAGTTGAATACCGTTATTAACCAGATTAATCAGTCATTTGGAAATGATAAAGAAGTTCAAGACGCTTTGAATGCATTGATTAAGCTTGTTCAAGAGGGTAATGCTAAGCAGGATGTTACTAACGAAATGCTTAATAAATTGTTAGAAATGATGCAGAATGGTGTTTCTAAAGAAGACATAAAAGCGATTATTGAAGCTATTAGTAAGAATGGTGACAAGATTGATGATGTAAACTTCTTCTTAAACAAGATACAAAATCAAGACCAGGAATTCCAAAAGCAAGTGCTTGCTGCATTAGCAGATTTAGGAACTTCTTCTGTCGATGCTTTGAACAAAATATTAGAAGCTATAGGCGGCAATGGTCAAAAATTGGATGCTATTACACAATTGCTTGCTAAGATAGATAACAACGTTGAAAAATATGGCGAAACAGGTAAAGAACTGGGTAATAAGATTCTTGAAGCTATTAATCAACTTGGTGCCGATATTGCCGCTCAGTTAACACAAATACTTGAAGTAATTAATACTGATAAAGATACCGGTAAGAACATTGAAGCATTACTGCAAAAAGTTCTTACAAATATGGATGGTAATACAAAAGCAATAATAGATGCTATTTCGAATATCAAAATAGAAGGCGGAGGCAGTGGCAATGTAGATCTGTCTTCATTAGAAAAAATGTTGAACGAATTGCTTCAATTGACAGCTAAGAACAATGGTTTATTAGAAAGTATTGATGGCAAAATGGATGTTATTAATTTAACTATCGAGCGTGCAAAAGAAGAAATTCTTGAAAAACTCGGTCAAAATAATTCTAATACAACCGCTATACTTAATGCATTGAATGAATTTAAGAATATTTCAACTGCTAACGATAAGGAAATTCTTGAAAAAATGGATACAATTATCAATATTCTTAATAACATCAAGGATTCAGCATATGATGATTCTGCATTAATGGCAAAACTGGATGACATACTTGCTGCAATTAAGGATCACAAGGTAACTGTTGATGTAACCGGTAAAGTAACTTGTGAATGCAACTGCGGTGGAAATCATGAAGGTATCATTGGTGATCTGGAAGATATTCTTGGTTAATCAATAAGTACATATCGCAATTATAAGAGAGTGGCTTTTTAGTCACTCTCTTTTCTTATTTAATTTAAAATAACCTTGAAATTTTACTGTTAATTGTAGAAATGAATATAAAGATATGTTATAATAAAATTAGGAGATCAAAATTGAATCGTTGTCCGCCAAATGCGAAAGCAGAAAGGCTTTTATAAATAAGAATGATGAACAATTTACAATTTCAAAATGACCTCGAGCGCCTTTTAGCTATTATGCCCCAGAAAGTTGTGTCTAATTTGACCTGCGAAAAACTTGATGATGTTATAGAGATAGTTTTGGATATTGGCAGAGTACCGGAGGTAAGACATGCCGGCGGAAAGATTGATCGGTTAAATTGTGAGATTGTAAATGATGATGATATTAATTTTGTAATTTCTCATATACAGGAATTCACGCACGATAATCGTTCCGGTATACCGGGTACACTGCATAGAATAAGTGCAATAAGAAACCGGCAAGGGAAAGTCGTTGGTTTAACATGTCGTATCGGTCGTGTTGTCACAGGAACAATTGCGTGTATAAAAGATATTTGCACACAAGGCAAGAGTATTTTATTTTTAGGTCCTCCAGGAGTCGGGAAAACAACTAAACTTCGCGAAATATCAAGACTAGTTGCGGATGAATTAGGCAAGCGTGTTGTTATTGTTGATACTTCAAATGAAATTGCCGGTGATGGTGATGTCCCGCATCCTGCTGTAGGTTCTGCAAGAAGAATGCAGGTTCCGCAGCCGGAATACCAAAAAGATATTATGATTGAAGCGGTTGAAAATCATACTCCTGAAGTAATAGTTGTTGATGAAATTGGAACCGAGGCTGAAGCGCAGGCAGCCAGAACTATTGCTGAAAGAGGGGTAATGCTTATAGCAACTGCACACGGAAACTGCCTTGAAAGCTTAATTAAGAACCCCACTCTTTCAGATCTGGTAGGAGGTATCCAATCAGTAACTTTAGGTGATGATGAAGCCAAAAGAAGAGCTTCGCAAAAAACAGTGCTTGAAAGAGAAAAGCAGCCTACTTTTGATATTGTAATCGAAATCTTAGATAGAAACACTCTGGCGGTTTATAAGAACACTTCAGAAGCAGTGGACTATATCTTAAGAGGCTGGCCAATCAGACCGGAGATACGTAAGGTTGAAGAGAATAAAGAACAGGTTAACCAGCCGGTACAAGAAATGAAACAAGAGGTTCAAACTTCACAGGATAACAGTTTAAATTTCTCATTCTCAAGGCAAAAATATGTAGAACAGGCAAAGCCTGTAAAAAAACTCTATCTGTATGCTGTTTCCAGAACTATAGTAGAAAAATTAATAGAACGGCTTAATCTTAATGTTGAAATCATAAGAAACGTTGAAGATGCGGATATCGTAATTGCGCATAAAAACTTTGCAAAAGGAGGTGCAAAGGTATTAAGTACTGCAAAAGAATACAGGGTTCAGATTTTTTATGTTAAAACAAACTCTATGGCGCAGATACAAAAAGTTTTAAAAGATGCTTTAGATATACAGCCGGGTGATGTTGAGACTCTTCAAGGCTATAGCGATGAAACAGAACAAGCATTGGATGAGGCAAGGAATGCAATAAGACAAATAATGGATGGGGCTGAGGTTGTAGAACTTGCTCCACGAAATTCTCAAATTAGAAAATTACAGCATGAACTTGCTGACCAGTATAATTTAGGCAGTACGTCTATTGGAGAAGGAGCTGATAGACATTTAAGAATTCATAGAAAATAAATTAATTAAGTACTTATGCCCCAACTGGATTCTTGATTTGTTTTATAGTTTTTGTTAACATTATTCAGAAGATTGAACTTAATACATTAGCTAACTTGGATATGTTCTATTTGGAGAGGAAATGAGAAAAAATATCATAATTATAATAATGATAGCCGCTGCTCTCATACTGGGCAGGATTGTTCTGTCAAATATTGATAAAATAAAGACTGCCAAGCAACGGCGTCTGGCTGCGGTGCCGGCTGTTACTGTTGCAAAAGTCAGCAGTGAAAATGTAAGAAGACAGTTTAAGGCAACGGCAAGAGTTACAGCTAAATATCGGGTTGATATATTAGCGCGTATAAGTGGATATTTGACAAAAAGTTATTTTAAAGAAGGCGATAATGTAAAAACCGGTCAAATTCTTTTTGAGATAGAACCTCAACAATATATGTATGCCGCAAGTCAAGCAAAAGCTAATATGGAAAATGCTCAATCGCAGTATAGGTATTATCAAAAGCAGCTTGCAAGGTACCAAGAACTGGTCAGTAAGGATTATGTAGCAAGATCTGATTATGACAATATTTTAGCCCAGAGAGATGCTTATAAAGCGCAGGTTGAAAGTGCAGAAAATGCTTACAGGGATGCAGAGCGTAATTTAGGTTATACAAAAGTAAAATCTCCTGTTAACGGCAGAGTTGGTATGATATCAGTGACAGAAGGAAACTATGTATCTATGAATAGCGGTCCTTTGACAACAATTAACAGTTCTGAACCGATGTATATTACGTTTCCGTTAGAATCAAAAGATTTTGCGGAGCTTACAAGAATCGATAAATCAGCAAATGTTAATCGTGAAGTCGAATTTACTTTTAGTTCCGGACAAAAATACCCGTATAAGGGTGTACAAGATTTTCATGACAACAAGATAGATGAATCTACCGGAACAATTACAATGCGTGCAACATTCCCGAATCCGGATGATGCATTAATACAGGGTGATTTCGGAACAATTACAATATATTCTAATGAAAAAGACGATGTGCCTGTAGTCCCGCAGACTGCTACTATGGAAAACCAGGAAGGACGTTATGTCTATATATTAGATAAAGATAACCTGCCGAGAATATCTTATATAAAAACGATGGGGGAAGATAACGGTAAATGGCTGGTTTCATCCGGAGTCAAACCCGGGGATACTATTTTAACAAGCGGGCTGCAAAAAGTTGTTCCTGGAAATAAGATAAGGATTGTGGAAAGTGCAATACAGGAACGTGCAAATAAACAGAATAAACAAAATGTTTTTACACGGATTAAAAATAAAATTAAAAGAATATTTCATAAGAAATAAAAGAGGATAAAATATAAATGGCAGGTAATTTATTTATAAAAAGACCTAAACTGGCTATAGTAATTTCGCTGGCAATTATATTAGCGGGGCTTATCTCGTTAACGACGCTGCCTCTTGAAGAATATCCCTCTATTACACCTCCGCAAGTTGTTGTTACAGCTACATACAGCGGAGCAAGTTCAGATGTAATTACTTCTACCATAGCAGCACCTGTTGAGTTGCAGCTTAACGGTATAGAAGATATGTTATATATGTATTCAGAGTCCAAAAACGGCTCTTATAAATTAACACTTTTTTTTGAAGTAGGTTCTGATCCGGATATGGATTTAGTAAATGTACAAAACCAGCTTCAACTTGTTACACCGAGACTTCCGGAAGAGGTAAGACGATACGGGCTTACTGTAAGAAAATCTACCGGCGGCGCCGGATGCTTAATGATGTCGCTTTCTTCTCCGAATGGAACGTATAATTCCTTGTTTTTGGCAAATTATGCCACAATGTTTATTAAAGATGAACTGGCTCGTATAAAAGGGTGCGGAAGTGTTTCTATATTCGGAGCCGGAGATTATTCAATGCGTATCTGGCTTAAGCCGGATAAAATGGCAAGCCTTGGGGTTTCGACGACAGATATAAATAATGCAATCACTGCTCAGAATATTCAGACTCCTGCCGGAAATATCGGCGTGGAACCAATGGATACCCCGCAGGTAATGAAGTTTACTCTACGCACGAAAGGAAGACTTAAAAACGTAGAAGAGTTTGAGGATATCGTAATTAAATCTAATCCGGATGGGTCGAATGTAAAAATTAGAGATGTTGCTCGTGTTGAACTCGGAGCAGAGAGTTATACCTCTTCTGTAACAATTGCTAACAAAAGTGCAGCTATGATATCTATTTCACAGCTGCCAGAGGCTAATACCATTGATCTGGTTAATAAAATTGAAGATAAGATGCAGGAATTAAGCAAGAAATTCCCGAATGATATGGAATATCATGTGCAATATGATATTACTGAGTTTGTAAGAGAATCAATACATGAAGTTATTAGTGCTATTGTACTTGCTATAATACTTGTTAGTGCTGTTACATACTTGTTTTTAGGAACTGCCCGCGCGGCATTTATTCCATTCTGTGCGATTCCTGTTTCTTTAATCGGTGTATTTATTTTTATGGCATTAATGGGCTTTTCTATAAATTTGCTTATTCTTTTCGGTCTTGTGCTTGCTGTAGGGCTTGTTGTTGATGATGCGATTGTTGTACTTGAAAATACACAAAGACATATACAAGAAGGCAAAAGCCCGAAAGAGGCTACCGAAATTACTATGGAAGAAGTTTTCGGTGCGGTTGTAGCTACGTCTTTGGTGTTAATGGCAGTATTTGTACCTGTGTCATTTATGACTGGTATTACCGGACAAATGTACAGGCAATTCGCTGTCTGTATTGCAACATCAATAGGTCTATCGACTATTGTAGCACTTACGCTTTCTCCGGCATTGTGTTCGCTTATTCTCAAATCCGGTGACGAAAAGACAGATTTTGAATTTATTCAAAAATTTGAAAACTGGTTTAACAGTGTTCGAGATAAATATCTTCGAACTGTTGAATATTTTGTTAAAGCTCCGAAGAAAACGCTCCTTGTGCTGCTAGGTATTATTTTGTTTATATTATTTATGTTTAAAATAACACCAACAGGATTTTTACCGGATGAAGACAGAGGAGCATTGTTTATACAGGTACAGCTTCCGGACGGCGCAACTTTATCAAGGACAGCAGATGTTGTGCATAATATAACTGATGAAGTAGCTGAAATTCCAGGTGTTAAATCTGTTCTGCAAGTTAACGGTTTTTCAGGTGAAAATACCGCTTTTGTAGTAGTTCGTTTACAACCGTGGTCAAAAAGAAAATCTTCAAAACTATCAATAAACAATATAATGAAACAGGCTAATGCAATAACTTCTAAATACACTGAAGCTACTACATTCGTAACCCAACCTCCTGCTATTAGCGGTATGGGTATGTTTGGCGGCTTTGAATATCAGCTTTTAGATAAAGGTGACAGAAACTCTGATGAATTATTTGAACAGGCGCAGAATCTATTAAAAGTAGCACGACAAGATCCTGCATTTTCAAGCCTTTATACTTCTTATACTTCATCTTTGCCGCAAGTAGTCATACATGTGGAAGAGGAAAAAGCAATGGCGCAGGGTGTATCAATAGCAGAAATTTATAATACATTAGCCGCGCAATTCGGTGCAACATACATAAATGATTTTAATAAATACGGTCGTGTTTATCGTGTATATATGCAGGCTGATGCACCATATAGAGCAACAATGGGAGATTTAGGCAAAATTTATGTTAAAAATAATGCAGGGAAAATGGTTCCTATAAAATCTGTAGTGAAAACTGAAAATATCGTAGGACCGTATTTGTTAAACAGATTTAACATGTATCCGTCCATTGTAATAAATGGTAATCCTGCTAACGGGGTAAGCTCCGGTGACGCAATGAAAGCTATGGCAAAAATATCTGATGAAGTTTTACCAAAAGATATGGACTTTGCATGGTCAGGAACATCATTGCAGGAACAAAAATCTGCCGGTCAGATGGGACCTATATTAACAATGGCATTGACATTTGTATATTTATTCCTTGTAGCATTGTATGAGAGCTGGACTCTTCCTGTTGCTGTTTTGTTAATTTCTCCGGTTGCTTTACTAGGCGCTTTGTTCTTGCAGTTTGTATCCGGCTTATCACTGGATATTTATGCACAGGTAGGTCTGGTTATGCTTATAGGTTTAAGTACTAAGCAGGCAATCCTTATTGTAGAATTTGCAAAAGATGCAATGGAAAAAGACGGTAAGAATTATATTGAAGCCGCGCTTCAAGCCGCAAAATTAAGGTTTAGAGCTGTTATGATGACCAACATTGCTTTTATTCTCGGTTTGCTGCCGCTTGTTTTTGCAAAAGGTGCAGGTGCAGGAAGCAGACACTCTATCGGAGTCTCTGTCTTCGGTGGAATGTTGGCTGTTGCGTTTTTGGGAAGTATTCTGGTGCCTGCGTTCTTTGTTTTAACTAATCTTATGAAACAAAAAACTGGCGAATATATAAAAAAGATAAGGAGCAAGAAAAATGAAAATAAATAGACTTCTTATTATATTTTTTATATTTATGTTATTTTTTCAATCAAGCTGCTCAGCCTCTTTTTTACATAAAGAAACTGCGCTCGGAAACAAAATACAGAAGGAAGAATATCCGGATAGCGGAGATGTAGAACCGAAAGTTGTCAAAGAAGATGTTACCGTAATAAAAGGTGGGGTAGAAAATACCCTTGATATTACTCTGGAAGATTGTTTGAAATTTGCATTGGGTAATAATCCAAGAATACAAGCTGCAATGCAGGATGTATTTGCATCAGATGCTCGGATTAGACAGGCATGGTCGTCTTATTTCCCGCAATTTGGCTGGCAGACAGGATATACAAGAATAAGACAGCTGCAATTATCAGATGTGTTTCGCCAAAATTTAATCTTTAACTATTTTGTACTCGGACAAATAAGTGCATCACAGATGCTGTATGACTTCGGGGTAACACAAAATCAAGTTACAATAAGAAAATTGGATAATCAAGGATATAAAATAACTTTAACAGGAACAGTTAACGATGTTATTTGCGAAGTAAAAAAAGCTTATTATAACCTTCAATATGCTATAGAGGCAAAAAAGGTAGCAGAAGATTCTGTTGTAAGATACGCCTCTTTTTACGAGCAGGCAAAAGCGTTTTATCAAGCAGGAACCAAACCAAAAGTTGATGTTACTATTGCAGAAGTGAATTTAAGCAATGCCAAGTTATCGCTTATTCAAGCAGAAAATGCTGTTGATATTGCTATGGCAAAGTTAAATAATACAATAGGACTACCTTATACAAACAAATACAGAATTTCTGAAGGTCTTAAATACGAACCTTGTGATATAACATTAGACAGTGCAATAAAAACTGCTCAAGAATCAAGACCGGAATTCCAGCTGGCAGAGGTCAAGGTAGAAGAAGCTAAACAAAATGTTAAACTTGTAAAGAAATCTTATTTCCCGCAGCTGAGTCTAGAAGGTCAATTCCAGGTAGGTGGACGTTCTCCGGTGTCAAATTATGGTTATAATTTCGGCGGATACTTAAATTTCCCGACAATAAACGGAATGCTTATCAAAAATGAAATAAAAGAAGCAAGAGCTCTGGAATCAAAAGAACGGGCTAATGCAATTAACACTAAAAATGGTATATATTATGAAGTGCAAGAGTCATATTACTCACTTACAGAGCAAAAAAATAAAATTCCTGTTGCCTCACTCGGGGTAAAGCAGGCAAAAGAAAATTATGAGTTGTCTTTTGGCAGATATAAGGTTGGAGTTGGTGACCCTATCGAGTTAAAAGACGCACAGGTGCAGTATCAAAATGCAATGCTTACGTATTATCAGACTATGTATGATTATAATTCTGCCAGGGCAACGCTGGAAAAATCAATAGGAAAAAATATTACAAATGGAGAAGTTAACTTAAAGCCGGAGAAAATCAAGGGTAAAAAATCTAAAAAAGGTTCTTAGTATATATAGTGTATTGTTTCAGATTTGAATATATTATATAATGTATAAAAATAGGAGAAGAGAAGTATGTTGCCAATCATAACAGAAGATATATCTACAGAGATTTTTTCAGAGGCTTTTCAAGATGTTCAAGCTTGGCGTAAAAATATGGTGCAGTATTTAAAAGAAGAAAATCCAGAAGTGAATACTGCTATTTTAGAAGTCGCAAAGCATGATGAGAATATAGATTTAAAAGCTGTGGCTCTGGGAGCATATTTAACGTACAGATTGCTTGAAATTGCTACAGAAAATGATAGCTTGTCTCTTGAAGAATAATTAGCCGGTCTAATGAGTGTGTCTAATGTTTTTTTGTTAAATTCTGTTTATTATTATAACAGGAGGTTTTTATGCTTAATATCTTTTTAAGATGGATTGCTTATGCTCTTGCTATAGTATTTATTTCATGGATAATTCCCGGGATTGAAGTTGAAAATTTCTTAAGTGCTATGTTTGTATGTATAATATTAGCTCTTATTAATACTATAATTAAGCCATTAATAGAAATTATAGCTCTTCCAGTGACAGTTTTAACACTGGGTTTATTTTCTTTTGTGATAAATGCACTGATGCTAATGCTTGCAGGCTGGATTGCTCCTGGGTTTGAAGTAGAAGGTTTTTTTAGCGCTTTATTCGGTTCCCTGCTGCTGTCATTATTTGCTTTAGGAATTAGCAGAATTTAAGAAATGATTATGATATAATTCATAATTATGAAGAATAGACTGCTTTATGTATTTGCAATAATTACTGTTTTTATGTGTAATACCGTCTTAGCTTCCGGTGAAGTCAAGAAAGTTTATCTAAATGAGGCAATAGATGCTGCCTTAAAAAACAATATTGATTTACAGGCTGAAAAAATTAACATAAATATTGCAAAAAATAATATTAAAAGTGCTAACAGACTTCAAAATCCGTCATTTGATGCATTCTATTTTATAGGTGCTGCCGGAAACAGTGAACCAAAACAGCTAGGGTTAAGTGAAAATATAGAAATAGCTAAAAGAAAAGCACGTAAAAATCTGGCAGAGTCAAATTATAAGCTGGTAGAAAAGAATTTAGGCTATACAACATTTGATTTAAAGATGGATGTAAGAGAAGCTTATATAAATCTTGTCGCAGAAAAATCCATATTGAATACTCTTGAGCAGCAGCAGGAATTGCAGGAAGAATTGCTTAGTATAGCTCAAAATCGTGTAAAAGGTCATAAGGCGCATGAGATAGAAGCAATACAGGCAGAAATAGCATTAAATCAAATGATAACACAGGTAAACACTGCAAAAGTTAATGTAAATAAAGCTTTATCTGATTTTAATAAAGTAATAAACGATTCAAATGATATTACATATGACAGTATGGACAAGCTGTTTTCTGAAGAAAATAATTTTGAAGAAATGCTGACTCCGCCGCCGGATTTCGAGTTCCCGCCTTTTTCAGAAATATTACAAAAAGCTGTAGAAAATCGATTTGATATACAAATTGCAAAACAGGAAATTGATGTTGCAGAAAAGAACTTGACAGTAGTGAGCCGTCAAAGAATTCCCGATATTCAGCTTAGCGGAGGATATGCATATAAAAATGCTCAATATGCAGACAACGGCAATTTTAATAATGGAGCTTATGCAAGTGCAAGTCTTGTTAATATTCCACTCTTTTATAACTATTCTCCGGAAATTCAAAATGCTGCTCTAAAATTACAGCAGGCAGAACTTAAATACCAATCTGTACAAAATAAAGCGGTAAAAGATGTGAGTGCAGCCTACGAAAGATTTTTAACAGCTGCTGACAACTTAAACCATTACGAATCGAAAATTGTTACAGGTTCGGAAAGTTTGATAGAAACTTCTAAAAATAGCTATGAAGCCGGAGAATCTGATATTACATCGCTTATTGTAATGAAGCAGTCTTATAAATCTATAATTATAGGTTATACGCAGGCTCTTGCTGAATATTACAATAGCTGGACTAATTTTTTACGGGAAGTTAATGATGAAACATTTACTCTTCCTCAAGATTTGTAACAAGTCTTGAAAGTTATCTAAATTTATATTAATATTAAGAAGATATGGCTTTGGATTTAAAACTGTTATTTAACATCTTTATAATTGTTTTTCTATTATTTTTGAATGGTTTTTTTGTTGCAGCCGAATTTGCACTTGTAGGGGTTCGCAAAACTCGCATCCGTCAACTTTCAGAAGAGGGTAATTTTAATGCTAAACTGGCTCTTGATGCTATTAAAAATATTGATAAATATATTGCAGCAGTTCAACTCGGGATTACAATCTCAAGTCTTGGTATCGGGTGGGTTGGTGAATCTACGCTTGCAAAATTAATACATCCTTTATTTGCATTTCTGCCTAATAAAGTAGATATGATTGCTGCTCACACTATATCTGTAACAATAGCTTTTGCGCTTATTACCGTATTGCATGTTGTTATAGGAGAATTGATGCCAAAATCCATTGCTCTTCAAAACCCGGAAAAAACAACTCTCTGGGTCGCAAAACCAATGTTTGTCGTAACAAGGGTCTTTGCTCCGATGATATTTTTATTGAACGGTCTTGGAAATTCTCTTTTAAAATTATGTCGTATAGAGCCGGCAGCAGGACATCATGTAGTACATTCAACGGAAGAACTCAATATGCTTATTGATGCAAGTTATAAAGGCGGCGTTCTGGATGCAAAAGAAGCTGAGATGCTGCAAAATGTATTTAAGTTCTCTGATTTGACCGTAAATCAAGTAATGATACCGCGGACGGATATGGTTTGTATTCCGCTGGATGCTGACACGGAAGAAGTGAATAAAATAATTATAGAAAATCAATATACACGCTATCCGGTTTATGACAAAGATTTAGATCATGTAAAGGGATTTATACATGTAAAAGATATTTATCCGTTAATCGTAGGACATAAATCTATTGATATTTCAAAATTGATAAGGAAAACGCTTTTTGTGCCGGAAACAATGCCTGCTAATAAACTTGCCCTGGAGTTTCAGCGTCAGCATCTCCAGATTGCAGTTGTAATTGATGAATTCGGCGGAACAAGCGGGCTTGTAACTCATGAAGATGTGCTGGAAGAAATTTTTGGAGAAGTACAAGACGAGTTTGACGATGAAGAAAGCCTTGATGTTAAAGAAATCTCCGAAGGTAAGTATGAAATCTGCGGAAAGATGAGAACTGATGAATTCTGCGATTTCTTCGGCGTAAACGTTGCAGATGATGATGTAAATACAATAGGCGGATATTTTATAAAAAAATTAGGAAAGCTTGCATGCCAGTATGATAAAATAGAAGATGAGTATTTTAAATACTGTGTCACGGAAATGGATTCTTCGCGTATTGTTAAACTGAGCATTGAAAGGATTGATAATCAGTCTTCATAAAAATTAGTATATGTTTTACTTCTTAGTACGCCTTCAAGCTTTAACAATGCAGCCTTTTTATCTAATCCGCCAGCATATCCTGTTAAATTTCCGTCTGAGCTGATTACTCGATGACAGGGAATAATAATAGATATGGGATTATGCCCTACAGCTCCTCCTATTGCCTGTGCTGACATAGATTTTTTATTTAATATTTTGGAAATCTTAAAAGCAATCTCTTTGTATGTAAGAGTGTAACCATAAGGAATATCTATCAGAATTTTCCATACAAGCTTTCTGAAATCGCTTCCGGCAGGGTTTAATGGTATTTCTGAAAAAGCTGGTATTTTGCCTGCAAAATATTTGTCTAATTCTTTTTTTGTTTTTATAAAAACTTCTGAATTATCTTTTAAAACATAATCGGATATATCTTTTCCTGCCATAAAATATTTTTGATTTCTGAACCACAATCCGGTTAATTCAGATTCATTACCGCTCATGATTATGCTGCCTAAAGGTGATATATATTCAGTATAATATTTCATAAAGCTTATTATATACCATAAAATTAGATTTGCATAAATTTATTCTTATTGTAATATTATAATTAGAAATAAAGAGTTTATTAATATGCACATATCACCAATACAAAATATAACAACTTTACCCAACCCGCAGTTTAAAGCAAATAATCGAAGAATTTGCAACAAAAGCGGTGATTTGCTGTATAAAACAACGACTTATTTCTTTAGGGATGATTTACATTGGGACGCATTGGTAAGTCTTTTGTCTGAAAAATATCGAAATACTGCACGGGTTAATGTAATTAATCATGCATGCTCTAATGGAGAAGAACCCTATTCTCTTGTAGTAAAGCTGCTTCATTCTCTGGGTGATACTGCCGAAAAGTTTTTCCCAATCAAAGCTAAAGATATAGATCAAGACAATATAAATAGTGCAAAAGCTGGAAGAATGGGAATTATTCTTAATGATATGTATCGTATAAACGGTTATACAAAAGATAATATCAATACATATTTCGATTATGTAAAAGCTTTAAATCCAATGAATGATATGGTTTTATCTCCAAAATCAAATATAAAAGATAAAGTTCAATTTACAAGGGCAGATATTTTTGATGAACTTGATACAATGCAAGGACATAATACTGTTTTGTTATGCAGAAATGTTTGGCCGTATATGACTCCAGAAAAAAGGGAACTTCTTGCAGAAAAGCTTTCCAAAACTCTTGATAAGACTTCTCTTCTGGTTACAGGAAGCTTTGATGAGTCTGTTAATATTCCCCAAATATTGAAAGACAAAGGCTTTTTTAATGCAGGTATTCCCAGAACCTTTACAAAAAAATAGAAATGTAAAAATTATATTAATAAATAGCAATTTTATCAAATTTGATAACTTTATATAGATATGAAAGTATTATTAACCATAGGAAAACTCGGAACAAGGGATGATTTTATTAATAAAGCATATCAAAATTTTTCATCGTGCTGTTTGAAATCTAAGCCGGATATAGCCAGTACAAAAAGAGATTTTCTGGAAGTCAGTGATCTTTTTGTACGTAGTGACAAACTTGATTTATTCTGCGATGAAACTGCCAAATTATCAGAGCAGCTTAGGCAAAGCGGTAACTCCAGGCTAAGCGACATGCTTATTAACGAATTGGGAAAAATGTGTTTGAGCAGAAATAGGCTTAAAAAGGCAGAAGAATACTTATATCTGGCTCTGGAAAACAGTCGGGAAAAAAATGACGGATTGCATGAATTAGCACGTCTAAATGATTTAGAAAAGATCTATAAAGAAGTGAATAATAAAAAGTTATTGGTAAGTATTCTCGGGCAAAAGAAAAGATGCTGCAAAAGAATAATACAAGATTATGAGGAAGCATCTACCCATTTTGACACCATATCAAAAGCTCCTGCAACAAAAGCGAAAGTAAAAACACAGCTAGCATTTGCATATTCTGATTTAGCAGCCATACTTTGCAGAAATAAACCGCTGGATGCAATTAAAATGTATGAAAAATCAAAAGATATATACAAAGATCTTGAAATGCCGAAAGAAGTAGCATATCTTGAAAACAAGATAAAATGGCTAAAAGATAAATATTGCAGTTTGTATGAACAGTAGAGATTAATTTAATATTTAGCATATAATGACTAATAGTCATTGACTTTTAGTCATTATATGCTATTATTAGTTTTAAGGGAGTTATTTTATGAATAAACGCCAAGAATCTGCACTAAAAACTAAAAGAAATTTAATAACAGCGGGTTTAGAACTTATTAAAGAAAATGGCTTTGATGCAATTAATGTTGAAGATATTACAAAAAAAGCCGGAGTTGCAAAGGGCACATTTTACGTTTATTTTAAGCGAAAGCAAGATATTGTTATGGAAATAAGCAGAACTCCGTTTTGCGAGATTGCAGAAGAACTTAGACAAATGGAAAATACTGAATTGTTTGAAAAGCTGCGTCATTATTTCCGACGTTTTATGGAGCAGGTTGAATTTTGTGGAATTCAAATTTGCCGTGAATGGATAAGAAATGTCATTGATCCGAATAATGTTCCGGAAACAATGGATAGCCAAAAGTGGTTTTATGACTACACAATGCTTGAGAGTATTTTGAAAGATTCCACGGAACTAAAAGAAGATGCTCCAATTGAATTATTAACGCATATTATAATAAGCGAACTTTATGGCATGATGATTTGCTGGTGTATGTCGGACGGAAAGTTTGAACCGTTAGATTGGGCTGATAAATTTTGTAAAATTCAAATAGAAAAAATATTTCAACCATATTTAAAATAGAAGGAGTAGTTAGATGCAATATAGAAAACTTAGAAATATTGAGGTTTCTGCAGTTGGTATGGGCTGCATGGGATTTTCTCATGGATATGGAGCAATCCCGCCGGAAGAAGAATCAATAAGATTAATCCATAAGGCTTATGATTTAGGCTGTACTCTTTTTGATACAGCAGAAGCGTATGGACCGTTCACAAACGAAACGCTTGTTGGAAAAGCAGTTAAATCTTTTAGGGATAAGATTATTCTAACAACAAAATTTGTACCGGTATTTCAACCGGGACAAAATATTCCGGAAGGGAAATTAAGCAAAAGAGGGGTGGCAAATGCTCTTAATGACTCCTTGAAAAGACTCCAAACGGACTATATTGATATATATTACGAACATAGAGTTCCATTAGATAGCAATGTCGAGGAAGTTGCAGGCTGGATGGGCGAATTTATTAAAGAAGGCAAAATCCGTGCGTGGGGACAGTCCCAGTCGACACCCGAACAGATTAAAAAAGCCCATGCAGTAACTCCGTTAACAGCTATTCAAAGCGAATACTCTATGATGGAAAGAATGTTTGAAAAAGACGTTATACCATTATGCCAGGAATTAAATATAGGATTTGTAGCGTTTTCTCCTATGGCAAGCGGTTTCTTGAGCGGTAAATACAATAAAGATACTCAATACAAAGGAGATGACGTAAGACGGGTAATTACAAGGTTTAATCCGGATAACGTTGAAAAGAATCAGCCGCTTTTGGATTTACTACATTCTGTTGCAGACAAAAAAGGTATTACTCCGGCACAAATTTCTCTTGCATGGATGCTCAAAAAATATCCGCATGTTGTACCGATTCCGGGTATGAGAAAAGATGAAAGAGTTATTGAAAATCTGGGTGCTGCAGAAATTGAATTGACAGACGAAGAATTCAAGAATATTGAAACTGAATTAAATAAAATCACAATCTACGGAAACAGAACTGATGAAGACATACACAAACTCGGGACTGTTGATGCAATCGGATACAAAGGAGAACTTATCGATGACAAATAAAAAAATATATATAATAAATGGAAGCCCCAGAAAAAATTGGAACACAGCCAAAATGTGCGAAAGTTTTGCAAACGGTGCAAAATCGAAAGGTGCTGAGGTTGAAATTATTAATCTTTATGACATTGATTTTAAAGGATGCAGGAGTTGTTTTGCCTGCAAATTGAAAAATGGTAAAAACTTGGGCAGATGTGCCTATCCCGATGAGTTAATACCAGTATTAGATAAAATTTCTCAAGCAGACGGGCTTGTGTTGGCAAGCCCGATATACTGCGGTGATGTTACAGGCATGATGAGATGTTTTATAGAACGTCTTACGTTTCCATTTTTTGAATACAAGCAGGGCTATCCTTCAATTGCCCCTAAAAGGCTTAAAACAGCAATGATTTATACCATGAATGTTACAGAAGAACTGGCTAATCAAATGTATCCTGATATGTACAAAAGAACAGAATTTATGGTAGAAACAGTATTTTCAAAACCTGTAAGGATTTGTGCTTATGATACATACCAATTTGACGACTATGATAAATACGTTGTTGAAACTTTTGATAAAGGCAAAAAACTAAAACATAAAGAAGAACAATTTTCAAAAGACTTACAAAAAGCTTATGATGCAGGAATAGATATGTGTAAAAGATAAGGAGAAATACAATGCTGACAATAAAATTAAATAATGGTGTAGAAATGCCTATTTTAGGTTACGGGGTTTTTCTTGTAGATCCAAAAGAATGCGAAAGATGCGTTTCAGATGCAATCGATGTCGGTTACAGAATGATTGATACGGCGCAGGCTTATTACAACGAAGAAGGTGTTGGAAATGCAGTTAAAAAATCGGGTATAAAACGAGAAGACTTTTTCTTAGTTACAAAAGTCTGGATAACAAATTCCGGCGAAGAAAAAGCTGCAAAATCCATTGATGAATCTTTGAAAAAATTACAAACAGATTATGTAGATTTACTTTTAATCCACCAGCCGTTCGGCGATTATTACGGAACCTATAGAGCAATGGAAAAAGCCTATAAAGAGGGAAAGACAAGAGCTATAGGCATCAGCAACTTTTTCCCGGATAGATTTGTAGATATTTCAAATTTTGTTGAAATACAGCCTATGATAAACCAGATGGAAACACACGTATTCCAGCAGCAGAAAAAATTAAGAGAGTATTTGAATAAATATAATACCCAGTTAATGTCCTGGTCACCAATGGCAAGAGGTGAAAATAATATATTTGAGAACAAAACCTTAAAATCTATTGCGGCAAAATATAATAAAACCGTGGCACAGGTTGCATTAAGATTTCTGACACAAGAAAATGTTATTGTTATTCCAAAATCAACACATAAGACAAGAATGCAGGAAAACTTTGAAATCTTTGATTTCACTCTTGATAACAATGATATGGAAGAATTAAGAAAACTTGACAGCGGTGAAAGTATTTTTGTAAGCCATTACAGCCCTGAGTTTGCTGAATATATTATTAATTATTGATAGTTAATCAAAAGTCCTTGTATTCAGTTTAATACGAGGACTTTTTAATTCGGATAATTCTCTGTTTTTATTAAGTTACTCAAATATTCAAAATAATCTATATTTTTATAGTTGTTTTGCATAAACATGGCTCTTGAATATGCAATTGCAGGCATTAAATCTGTTATTCCAATATTGTTATCATCCATTATATTGTATAATTGTTCTGCAATATCTTTTGCTGTTCCGGGTATTCCTTTTTCTTTTAAGATGTCTGCTTGATCTTCAAGCATTTCATCTATTAACGAAATGTATGTTTTATTTGTCAGTTTAGTTATCTTTGAATCGTGAGGTGTAATATTTATATCTGTGGCATCAAGTTTTTCCATATTTAGAATAGTATTTTTTGAAATTACTGACTCTAATATATTATCAAAATCAATATCTGCAGGATTGGTTTTTATATTCATCTTGGCGGGCTTTGATATTATCAGAACCGTAGTTTGAAATTAGGATTCCGTTTTTGTAGGGGAGAACGCTTTCGCAAAAGCGAATCTGTGGAGCAGAATAAGATTCCTGACTCATCAGAATAAAAACAAATAGTAAAAATAAAAACTTTTTCATAAGGTTAATTATAACGTTAAAAAAAGACTTCAATTTAACTAAAAGCACAAAAACGGAGAAGGCGGGATTCATGTCTTGTTCGGTCGCGTTTAACGGGTCTACGGTTGACGTCTGCAATGGTTAATACCATTTTGACGTCAAGCCTTCGCCCTCAGCTCCCTCACGCAACCCGCGAAATAAGCGGCTTCTCATCATTACCTTTCTAATAAAAAAGGCTAAGCAAAAAGCTTTCGCTCCTGTGAAATCAAAGATTTCTACGTCGCTATCGTTCAGTGTCGTCCTGTCCGCCTCCACCTGCGTGGAGCCGTCACGGACTCACATCCGCTCTCCTTGTAAAAGAACACATGGTTTGATTATATTTTACAGATAGTTTGATTATTTCGGGCAAAATAAATTTAAAATGTTAAACAAATGAGCAATGTTTTCATTAATACATTCTTAATAAAACCCTGTTTTTAATACGGATTTCTTATAATATTCTATTTCATTGGGTACATACGCATTAACTCTGAGAACAAAGCATTATCCCCCTATTTCCGACCTTTGTTTCGGTTTTGTATCAATTATGATATATTTAACTTATGCAAATTAAAGAAATAACTACGAATAAAAAGGATTATATGGATATTCTATTAATCGGCGATGAAGATAAAGCAATGATTAACAAATATCTGGAATCGTCAAAACTTTTTGCTTTGTACGATAATGATATCTTGACATCAATCTGTGCTGTTATGGAGATTGATAAGGAAACCGTTGAAATAAAAAATCTTGCAACTTATACGCAGTATCAAAATAAAGGCTATGCCTCAGCATTGATTAATTTTGTCTGTAATAAATATAAAACAAATTTTAAATATTTAATCCTTGGAACCGGAGAAAATAACAATACCTTGAAATTCTATAAAAAACAAGGTTTTCAAGAAACTCACAGACTAAAAAACTTTTTTATTGATAACTACCCGCACCCAATTTTTGAAAATGAAAAGCAGTTGGTAGATATGATTTATTTAAAGAAAATTTTATAATATTCCAACCTTAAGAAAAAACTTCCGACCTTGTTTCAAATTCTCAAATCTTATGATATTTTTGTGAAAATTTGCGGAACTGGACTATTCCTAAATAATCAAATTATCAGTACAGCTCAAAAACGGTGCGTATCTCACTGAAATTCTGCAAATCTCAATCTATCCGTACAGTCCAGAAAAAGTCCAGTTTCCCAGTTTGATTATTTGGGTAAACTTAATTTTTCCGACCCCGAAATGCCCACACAAAGCCAACTTTACCAAAATAATCTATCTATCCTTACAAATCAATCTGGACAAAAAAGTACAATGATATATAGAGTAAAAATAAAAAAACGCCTATTATAAAGGCGTTTTTTTATTTTTAAATAATTGCGCTTGGAGGGATTCGAACCCCCGACCTTTTGGTTCGTAGCCAAACGCTCTATCCAACTGGGCTACAAGCGCACGAGATAATTTTATTACAAAAGTCTAATAACGTCAACCATAGGATTGCTGCTCATTAATTTTGGTAAATTTTCTTTAACTTTGTCTTGTGATGCAGCTTGATTTTTTATAAAATTATAAGTGAACTATCACTTAAGGAGAAGGTATGAGCGAGCAATTTAAAAAAAATCCTTACATGGATTATAGAAACACGGTTCCTTTTATGGATTTGTCCGGATTTATTGTAAGACAGCCGCATGTAATGGATGAAAAACCGGCTCTTTCTTTGCAGGATTATCTGCGCAAAAAAAGAATGTCACATATGGTTAATCTTAGAAGATTGATATATTGTAAAAAATGTGAGGATTATAGAAATGGAAGAAAATAGACTCTTGGAGATTGCTATAAAAGCAAAAGAAGCGTCTAAAAAAATTGCAATCATTCCTTGTGAATTAAAAAATAAAGCTCTTGCAAATATTGCTGCAAATATTAAAAAGAATCAAAGTAGAATACTAGATGCCAATAAAAAAGATTTAACAGAAGGGGAAAAGCTTGTTAAAAGCGGTGTTATTACAACCTCGACTTTTAACAGGCTTAAGCTTGATGAAAATAAAATGCGTGATATGATACAAGGCATAGAAGATATCATTAAGCTTGATGATCCTATTGGTAAAATACAATTAAGAAGACAGCTTGACGACGGTTTGATACTTAGCAGAATTTCCTGCCCTATAGGAGTTTTAGGAATAATTTTTGAAGCAAGACCAGATGTTATAACTCAAATATCAGCACTCGCAATAAAATCTGCAAACGCTGTTATTCTAAAGGGCGGAAAAGAAGCAATAAATACAAATAAAGAAATAATGACAATTATTCAAGAAGCACTTGATTCAACTGAAGGCTTTCCTCCTAATGTTTTATCACAGGTATTTTCAAGAGAAGATGTCAATTTAATGCTATCAATGGATAAATACATAAATTTGATTATTCCTCGTGGAGGTAACAAGCTGGTTAAATTTATCAAAGAAAACACAAAAATTCCTGTATTAGGTCATGCTGACGGCATCTGCCATATATATACAGATGAGAGCGCAGACTTTGAAAAGGCTAAAAGAATTATAATTGATTCTAAAACACAGTATCCAAGCGCTTGTAATTCTGTAGAAACATTATTAATCTATAAAGATTTTAACTATACAAATCAACTTCTGGAAGCTCTTAAAGACTCAGGTATTACTTTAATTGATAATCCGGAAAGCTGGCACAAAGAATATTCGGATAAAATTTTGGCATATAAAATTGTCGGTTCACTGGAAGAGGCTATTGAACATATTAATGAGTACTCTTCCGGTCATACAGATTCAATAATTACAGAAAATGAAAATAATGCTAAAATCTTTATGAATGCGGTTGACTCTGCAGGAGTTTACCATAATGTTTCAACTCGTTTTGCTGATGGTTTTCGCTACGGCTTCGGGGCAGAAGTAGGGATTTCAACAAACAAAACTCATGCCAGAGGACCCGTAGGATTAGAAGGTTTAACAATATACAAATACAATCTGACAGGTAACGGTGAAATAGTGAAAGACTATGTTGAAGGTAAAAAACATTTTAAGCATAAGGATTTCTAAATGAAAATAGGTATTGTGGGTTTAGGACTTATCGGCGGTTCTATTTTTAAGAAAGTAAGTGAAAAATATGATGTTATAGGCGTCTCGCGTAGTGTAACAGGTTCTAATATAACACAAAGCTACGAAAGTTTAAAAAACTGCGATATTATATTTGTTTGTGTTCCAATGAATAAAACTCTTGATGTTCTTGATAAGTTAAATAGTATCCTTGATAAAAATACTATTGTTGCTGATGTATGCAGCTTGAAAGAATTTGTATCTGAGAAACGATATAATTTTACTTTTATTCCGTCACATCCGATGGCAGGAACTGAAAATAGCGGCTGGGCAAGTTCTTTTCCAGAACTTTTCCAGGGAGCTGTATGGGCTGTTACACCTCTGGAAGACACTGATGAAGAGGCTCTTAAAAAATTAAAAGAAATCATTGTTTTTTTAGGTGCAGAACCATTAGAAACTTCCCCTAAAGAGCATGATAAGGCTGTTGCGCTTATTTCACATATGCCGATGTTAATTGCGCAGGCTTTATGTAAAAATATTGAAGATAATATACTTGCGCAGAAACTGGCTTCTTCCGGTTTTAGGGATACAACCCGTCTAGCTCTTTCAAATATTGAAATGGCGGTTGATATGGTTAATATGAATAATAAGAATATACAAACTTCACTGGAATTGTTGAAGAATTCTGTTAACACTTTACTTAAATCAAATTATCAAGATGAAGCTGAAAAAATAAAGGCTTTTCGTCAAGAACTCTACGACTCTAAGGCTTCCAGATAATTTTTATTAAACCTTAACGTATCTTCTGAAGCGGCAATACTATATACAGGCGGTTGTTTAAAGACTTTTGATGTAAATTTAATGATATCATCTCTTGTAATGTTATCAATTTCTTTATACAAATCATTTAAATAATCTATTCCATGCACAGAATTTAATCCTGTTTCTATACTGTTAAGCTTTGAGGAGGTTCCTTCATTGTCCAATAAATTTGATTTCATCGCGAGTTTAGCATCCTTCAAATCTTGTTCGGTAAATTTCCCATTCATAAGTGCTGATATTTGCCTGTTAAAGCCATTGATAGATTTTTGAAGATTTTCGTAGCTATATTCACCTATCTCTTTATTATCTGTAGTTGTTAAAATATTGCATGAAAGTTCGCCTCTGTCACCGCTTTTAGATATGGTGGAGTAAACTGAATATGCGAGATGTTCCTTTTCTCTCAGAGTATTAAATAGCCCTATGCTTGAGTTTGTAAGCATGTAGTTCATGATTTCGCCAACAGCTCTTTCTTTAATACTGTTATCGCATTTAAACTTGAATGTTTGCATTATATCAGCCTGTGAACGGTTTGTTTTTTTGATAAGGACTTTTGCTGCAGAATTCGGGTTATATAATTTAATCTCTTGAATATTATTTGGTTTAACCGGTGTTAAACTCTTAGACTTTGATAATATGCCAGAAATAGCATCTTCTCTGGCACCTGCTGTTATAATACCTCTGGAATTCTTTAATATATAATTATGGCAGTCTTTTAAATCCTCTAAAGTTATTCTCTCTATACCGGCAAGAATATCATCTTCTGTAAATTCATATGGATTATTTTTAGCTTCATCGTTGATATACAAACGATAAGCAGTATCATTTTTTCTTGCTATTCTGTCTTTTATGATTTTTTTTGCATTATCTAAATTCTCTTGAGTAATAGCCGGTGTATAGAGCAATGCCTTTACAGATGCAAATAATTTATCAAGATTTCTGCCTTCTCCTGCAATTTGAAGCCCGTTGCTGCTTATATACGCAGCGATTTTTATGTTATTTTTTTCTTTATATAGATTAAATTCATTTTCCGGCATTTCCTTCAACCCCATTGAATATATTTCATCCAAAATTTCTATAGCACCAGGGGTTTTATTATAAGGTTCATCAAGTTTTAGAGTAATATTATAATTAATTTTATTATTTTTTGTTTTATAAATCCCGGTGTCATAGTTATTATTTAACCGGAAAATTTCTATTTGTTTTTTATCAAGCGGAACTTTTGCCTCGCCTTTAAAACTCACTGCATTTTGTTTTTGAGGATGAATAACTGTAACGGCAGTTTTGTTTAGATTAAAATATTCTTTAATTGCTTTATCCACATCTTTCGGTGAAATTGTATCCAGAATTTTTTCATAATTGGTAACGTACTCTTGTGTACCGTCCAGAATAGATTTTCCTACATTATCATTTACAACTGACGAATATTCAAAAGCTTCTTCTCTTTCGTTTAAAAGTTTTTGTTTTAATATGGATAATGTTTCTTCAGATATTGGCTGAGCGGAATTTATTGTATTAAAAATTGTATGTAAAACGTTTTCCGTATTACTGTCTGATGCTGATGCTGCAATGTACACCATTCTGGGCGCCGACGGCTTTGTACTGATTTTCTCGCTGTCAATATAAGGGTATGTATTATATTGTTTTAAATCTGTTTTTAATCTGGAAAATGATGAATCTAAATAAGCCCTTGCGATATCAAATAAAGCTCTGCCTCTTGAATCATTGTTATTTGGTCCTGCAAAACCTAGTATAATATCCGCAGATACAGCTTTTTTATTTATAAAGTCTTTTCTTATAGTTTTTTGTATAGGAACAAGTTTTTCATCATAATGTCTATCGGGAGAACGCTTTTTGGATACAAAATTTTTAGCAGCAAGCTGTATTGCTTTATCCGGCTCAACGTCACCTGTAATTACTATACACATGTTATCCGGAGTATAAAAGGTATTATAATAGTTAAGTATGTCATCTCTTGATAGTGATTTTATACTGGCAACACTACCCCCAACCATTTCATCGGCTGAATTTTTTATATTAAATAGAGTCCTAACAGTCTGATCCATGGCTGTGGTTTGCGGGTCATCTAAAATCATGTTTATCTCAGAGCATACAGGTCCTTTTTCTTTCTTAATCATATCATCTGACAGTTTCAAGTCTTCTGTCATAGATGCTATTACTTTGATTTGAGTATCCAAATCTTTGTCATTCAATTGATATGTTGAGTTAACATAGTCTGTTAGTGCATAGTTAGTACTGGCATTAGCCCATCCCCCTAATTCATCGATTTTTTTAAAAGCATCACCTGCATCTAGCTTGAGATACCCGTTACTGCCATTTGTTCCGTTGAATGCCATATGTTCTAAAAAGTGTGATATACCTTTTATATTTGCCTTTTCGTTCATAGAACCAACATTAACATAGCTTTTTACTACAGCAGGTGAATTCTCCATAGGGACAATTGCCACGCGGTATCCGTTTGAAAGTTTATAATTATACAATGTAAGCCCGTTCGTTAAAGATTCAGACCCTGTAAATTTATATGCAGAAGGAATTTTGACATTAAAATCACGCACGGCAGGAGCTAAACCATCTATTTGTTTGTATGATGCTGAGATTTTTTTGTCTTTATCTGTTGTGTGGTTTCCTTTAAAGAACACACTGTTAATCGTACTAACTTTCATAACCATATTATATAAAAAACAAGTTCTTATCTAAAATTGCCAGTTTGTAAAGAAACATAACAAAAGTGCCAGTTTTATTACATACCGGCACTTAAATTTAGTTATAAAAAATTATTTGTTTGGAGTTACATTGATAAAAGGCATTGTACCGCCAAGCATATATTGAGGCATTTTACCATCCCACTTTTGAACTGCTTCGTACTGTACAAGAGATTTGTTCTGACTTAAAGCTCTTGCTCTTATTGCCATGGACTTAGCTTCGGCTTCTGCAGCAATAACTTTTTGTTTAGCCTCTTCTTGAACTTGAACAGTTTTATTTTTTGCTTTTAAAGCTTCTTGTTCAGCAGTAACTTTGCTTTCAATAGCTCTTTCAAAAACATCTGAATAATTGATTTCAGTCATCTGGAAATCTGTTACATTTATGTAATTATCTTTTAATTGTGATTGTAGTTTAAACAAAATATCACTGGTCGCTTTTTCTCTATTTGCGATTAAATCTTGAGCATTCCACTTACCTATAATATCCTTAATAGTTCCTTCTACAACAGGTGTTAATATTGTACTTACATAATCAACGCCAACTTGCTGGAAGAGTTTATTAACATTATCCGGTTGAACGTTATAATTAATTACATATGTAATTCTAGCCTGTTGAATGTCTTTTGTATAAACGGCAGTGGTTAATGTATTCTTTTGAGTCTTTACGTTCATTGTTTTGAATTTTTGTATAAACGGGAATATTAAATGCAAGCCTTCTCCATAGCTTTCCGGTTCAACTTCCCCCAGTCGTATTTTTATTCCGCGCTCACCGGGACCAACCATTACAAACGGGTTACACATTACAATAAAACACACCAGCAGACATAGAACTAATACAGGCATACCAAAAATCTTTTTGTCCATCTTTACCCTTTCTTATTTAAGACCTATTAATGCTAATGCAACATACAATGCTGCGACCAAAAATACAAATACTCCGAATAAAATAAGTATTTGCTTACCATACTTTTGATATAAATTTTCTCCTGTTATATAGCATAATGTTATGATACATAAATTTATCAGTATAACAAACGAAATAAACAAAAATAATATTCGTATTACCATTGAAATCCTCTTTCAGTTATCATTATAGATTAATTTAAATCTTTGAATATCATTTATAAGGTTGATTTTATGCTAAAATATATGATTATGAATAGACTTTGTGTATTTGCTCACTGGGATAGGGATAATATAATAGATGATTATGTTATTTATTATGTAAAAGCTCTAAAAGAAGTATGTAATACTATAATTTTTGTTTCTGACTGTGATTTAAATAAAGAAGAAATTGGTAAACTTGAAGGTCTCGCAGATTACGTTCTTGCAGAACACCATGGCGAATATGATTTTGGTTCTTACAAACGAGGGTTTATGCTGGCAAAAGCAAAAGAGCTTGATTTTGAGGAATTGATATTTGCGAATGATTCGTGTTATGGTCCTTTTTACCCTTTACAGCCTATTTTTGATAAAATGGAAAAAAGAAAATGTGGTTTCTGGGGAATGACTAAGAATACTTTTGGAATTAAATATACTTCAAAAGGTCTGGCGCATTGTTATTATCCACATCTTCAAAGTTATTTTATGGTTTTTTGCTCAAAACTTTTTAATGAACTGGAAATCTTTTTAAATCAAGTAAAGAAAGAAGCTTCAAAAGAATTAGTTGTAATAAATTATGAAATGAAATTAACAGCAGTAATGCGTAAAAAAGGTTTTAAGTATTCAGTTTTTATTAATAAATTTAATCATACGGAAAATTGTACACTTGCAAAATGGGATATTTTAATTGAAAAATACGGGTTTCCATTTTTAAAAACAAGTATTGCCAAAAGCGGATTACCGGTACTGGGTCTTCAAAATCAGCTATATGACATAATTCCAATAGAGTATCCGGTAGAATATATTTTAAAGCATGTAAAACGATGTAATAAGCCATATGAAAGAATTTATGAAAAATTAGAGCTCAAGGACAAAATTTTGTTTATTATTTATAAACATTGTGCATTTGAAATTTATCTTGCTGCCGTATTTTTTGATAAAAAAGTCTTATCTACTTTTCGTCGTATAATACGTAGTATTGTATCATTGTTTTGATTTTATGAATTCAAGAATTTCTGCCGCACACTTTTCCCAGCTGAATTTCTTTGCTTTTATTAGTCCCCTCTCAGCGCAGAGTTCTCTAAAGAATGTATCAAAGTACATTTTATGATATGCTTCAATTAATTCCTCATCATCTTTCGGGTTAATCTGTATTCCTGTATTTCCAATTACTTCCGGCAAAGAGGATACGTTTGATGTAATAACAGGACATCCGCATTGCATTGCCTCAAGTACCGGCAGCCCGAAACCTTCGTAAAGTGATGGGTAAATAAACATTAATGCGTTAGAATACAGCTCCGGCAAATCTTCATCTTTTATATAACCTTTTAGGATAATTTTTGATTTGTCAAATTTTCCTATTGTTTTATCAAATTCTTTTTCAAATTTTTTCCAGGTTCCGCCACCTAAAACAAGATACAGGTCATTGATGTTGTATCGTTTTATAAACTCAAAAAAGTTTTTTATTGCAAATATTAAATTTTTTCTTTGCCCCAGAGTACAGAGTGAAAATATATACTTTACTGAATTATTTTTGGGTGCCGGCGTGAATGATTCATTTGCTCCGAGATATGTTGTACGTATATTTTCTTCCTTTACTTGAGGGAAATATTTTAATACATCAGCTCTGGTATTTTCTGAATTAGTTACATAAAAATCTTTGCTGTTGATTGAATTATAGACCTTCCAGCTCCATAGTCTTGGATTCTTTGGAATACCGTTATTTTCCAGTATCGGTATAATATCATGCAGCATGCGGAATCTCGTCAAATCAGCTTCTTCTACTTCTCTAGACGGCGGATTAAAAGGGGAAAAATAAATTTTATAATCCTTTAAATCATTTGTGTTAGCCTTGTTTTTTATATAAAACAAATTTTCGTAATATCTGGAAAGACTTAGAACGGCATACTTGATTTTATTATTCCTGTTTCTAACTATATAATTTAACCATCCCCAGAATTTGTTTATAAATGAGTGTTCTTCTATTAATTTAATGTTTTTAAATTCATCTGTTTTTGATATAACATCTTTCAAAAAATAATACCGTTTAAAATTGCACACAAAAGTCAATTCATTATTTTTAACAAGCTCCCGGAATAAATTCAGTGCCGCAAAAAAAACTCCTGCCCGATGCCCGGATGCATCATAATAATAAGAAAGTTCTGTTGCATCGAATAGTATTTTCATTTCTTATAAATCCTTTTTATATTTCTTTTCAGTTTATTTATAAACAAATAGATATTATATATAAAGTTTAGAATCCCGCTAGAAAATGCACGTGCTTTTTCTTTATATTGTTGATTTTCTTCTGCATAAATTGATAAATACTCTGCAAATGGGTATTTATTGAAATAATAAGCTTTATTTTTTTCAAAATTATAATTTAATTTTGCCGATGTTATAGAACTATAGTGGAAAAAGCATACTGAATTTACAACATAAGTGTTGTAACCGCACATTATAGCCCTGTATTTCATGTCATTATCTTCAAAAAAAGCAGGAGAGTATTTTTCATCGAATCCGCCCAATATCTTTAATATACTTTTTTTAGTTATAACACAGGCAAATTGACAGTCATCAAATGTCTTTCTGTACAATTTATCATTGTTAGGTACAAACTCTTTTAGATAATTCTCTTCAGAAATATTATCAAATTTTGGGCATATTTGTATTGGAGAAACAAAAGCTGCTGATTGTTCCGTTTTAAAAATTTTTTCGCATTCTTCAAACCAGTTTGGATAAAGCAGTATATCATTATTTAAAAAACCGATATATTCTCCTTGCGCCGCTTCTATTCCTTGATTATTGCCTCTGGAATACCCTGCATTTTCTTTATTTAAGATTAATTTAATATTTTTAAGAGTTTTCAGATATTCTACAGTACCGTCATTTGAGCCATTATCTACAATAATAAGTTCAAAGTCATGAGTGTATCTGTGCAAACTTTCTATAAATTTCTTTGTGTATTCTAATTTATTATAAGTTAGAGTAATAATACTTAATTTCATAAATCTGCCTTATTCTAAAATTCATTTTACCTAAAAAGCGATTTAAGGTAAAATGAACTTATGAATGAAAAAATTTCAATAATAATGACCAGTTACAATTATGCCGGCTATATTTCAGAGGCAATTGAAAGTGTAATTAACCAAACATATGCTAATTGGGAATTAATTATTGTAGATGATGCTTCTACCGACAATTCAACTGATATCATCAAACATTATCAATCTGTTGATGAGAGGATAAAATTATTTGTTCATGAACAAAATCTTGGTCTTGCAGGGGCTTTGCAAACAGCTTTAAAGTATGCATCTGCGGATTGGATAGCTTTTTTGGAGAGTGATGATATTTTTATGCCTAATTCTATAGAAGAAAAAGTAAAAGCTATAGCAACAGGTGCTGATATTATATTTACAGATGTCGAAATGTTCCAGGATGAAACAAGGATTATTGATTTTCAAAGATATTTTGATGATTTGAATAAACTTTTTGTTAAGCTTGACCATTCAAGGTTTATAGAAGATTTTTCCAAAATAATCCCCAAAATAAATATTATTCCGACTTTTTCTGTTGTAATGCTTAAGCGGGAACTTTTAAGCGGATGTGATTTTAATTCTCTATGCAAAGCTTCTCTGGATTATTATCTGTGGTCGCAGCTAACCGAATATAAATTGTACTATATTAATAAGAAACTTACAAAATGGCGTATTCATTCTGACAGTTATATAACTAAAGACAGGTACGGCTGGTGTAAAAAGTATATCTTCAGCGTAAAATTGTATTACAATACAATAAAACATAAGAATCCAGTATTGAGATTGCTGCTTCTTCTAAATTATATGCGGGCAAGATTGATTTATCTTAAGATAAGCAAAGAGAAGATAAAACTTAATATTGCAAATAATAAATTCATTGTAGAAAAGATTTTTTCAGAATCTCATTAAAATATTTTGTCCATAGAATTTCATTAAATTGCTTATCTGTTTGTCATTTTCGCCGGCGCTGTTGATTGAATACAAATTTTTACGTTTAAACACCCCTAGCTGGTATAAGATATTTGTACAGCATAAGGTTTTTATATGGTTTTTTACTACCCTTATTTTCTTATTATTTAAAAGAGCCATGACCCAGAACCAGACATCATCTGCATAAGGGGCATTTGTTAAAAAGACATCTTCTCTCAAAACTTCTTTTGAGAAACAATTCGGCGGATATAATACACCTCCGACTCCGGTTAAGAAATTATCAAATCGAGCACTTTCTTCTTCAACATGTTTACTCCAGCTTTCATACGGGCAAATCTTGTTATCTATAATTTTTACTCTGTGCGCGCGGTGAACCTGTATGTCTTGAGGGTGTGTAATATATGAATGATAAAGTTTTTCAAGCCAATCCTCCGGATAATATATATCATCGTCAGCTGTAACAATAATTGCTTCCGGATATTCTTTAAATGCATAAATAGCCTTTGTATAAGATTTTATATCTTTAACAAATTTAATTTCTAAGCCGTTTTTTATGAATCTCGTAATTTCATATGGCAAATCGTTTACACCATCATATTCATCACTTAACCACAGAATTATTCTATCCGGTTTAATTGTTTGATTAAGAAGTGAATAAATTGAAATTACTAAATCTTTAAAGCGTTCTTCATACGAAGTCAGTGACACAATAACAGGGACTTCGCGCTTAATCCGGTTAGTTCCGCAGAAATTTCCAAGATTGTCTGCCTTATATCTAATAACAGGATTAAGCACAAATCTGAGATGAAATTTGCAATTAAATATGTTTTTTACCATTTACTTATCCTAAGTCTGTGAATTAGAAGACTTTCAAAAGGTGTATTATTGTTTGGTTTTTCTTTCATAAGTCTTTTGGACCAATCAATTATTTTTTTCTCAGCTTTTGTAAGCTCCAGATTGGAAAGGTCAAATAAGCCTAAATAAACCAGCCATGAATGCTTGCTGGGATATTCTGAAACCAATTCTTCTATTGAGCAGGAAATATCCGGAATTTCTTGCCCTTTGCCAAGCAGTTTATAAATCCCCTGTTTTATAAATCTATCGTATGCTTTTTGCTTGTTTAAGCTGAATGTTTCAATTAGTTCTTTTTTGAGCCGATGCCAGCTTATATCATAATTTATATTATTTAAATATTCATCCTGCAGTGCTTGAGTTTCCTCCTCAAGTTCAAACCCGAATCTTACAGAAAATTTTAACCCTCTTATAATCCTTGTCGGATCATCTATAAAGCTGTTTTTATGCAAAACTCTTAAAACTTTATTTTTAATGTCCTTTTCTCCGTCGAAAAAATCTATAATTTTATTTTTGTTTGTAGTTTTTCTTGCCATTGCATTAATCGTAAAATCGCGGCGTTTCAAATCTTCTTCCAGCGGGCATCCTATGTTTTCTACGACAGGCAAATGCCCTTTTTTAGGATATGATTCTGTTCTGGTAGAAGCTATATCAATTTCTCGTCCTTCATAACTTATCCTAACAGTTCCAAAAGCCGGATTTTCTTTTATAATATTAAATTTTTTAGCAAATTGTATTGCGTCCCCTTCGTAACAATAATCAATATCAATACTGGGGATTCCGAGCAGCTCATCCCTAATAACTCCCCCGACATAATAAAGGTTTTTATTTTTCAACTCCATTTTTAATCCTTTTGTTATGAATCAGAGAAGATATGAATGCACTTAAGATGAAAGCTAGTCCTAAAAGACCTGTGACAACTTCCGGTACCTCATGGAATGTTGATACAAACATTAAGACTGCAAGTGTTCCTATCGCCCAGTGAGCTCCGTGTTCAAGATATAAATACTGGTCTAAAGTCTTTTTCTCAACAAGCATAATTGTGAGTGATCTTACAAACATTGCACCAATAAATAAACCAATTGTAATAATTAAAATATCCTGGCTTAAAGCAAACGCACCCAGGACACCATCCAGAGAAAACGAAGCATCTATTAATTCCAGATAGAGAAATCCGACAAGACCGGAACATTTAACAGTTTCAGCACAAAGCCTTGCCCTTTCTTCCTGTCTTTTTTCCAGCCATTCAGCAAGCCCATCAATTACAAGATATGTGATTATGCCGGAAACTCCGGACATAAAGACATTTTGACGGTTCTCCGGAGATATCTCAAACATCAACAGACCAAGAACACAAAGTGTTACAATTGTACAAATACCTCTGAATTTATGTAATTTTTGCAGTGCGTGCTCAAGTCCCTTAATCCAGTATACATTTTTCTTTTCTTCAGTAAAATAGTCCATAAACAGCATAAGCAGAAATGCACCGCCAAAAGCAACAATAGGCGCATGCGTAAGATGCAGATAGTGTGCATACGAATGAACATCATTAAGAGCCATATCCAGTACTTTAAGAATATTGAGCTTGGCGAAAATAGCTACTACGAGAAGCGGGAATAGGAACCTCATGCCAAAAACTGCAATTAATATACCCCATGTAATAAATCTATGGCGCCATTTTTCAGACATATGCTCGAGTTTCATCGCATTAACTACTGCGTTATCAAAGGATAAACTTACTTCAAGAACGGCAAGAACAAAAGCAATAAAAATGCAGGTCAAACCGGTTCCGTGATGCACATGTTCTCCCCACAGATACGCGCAGATAAACCCGAAAATTGTAACAATATATGAACCTAAAAAGTAATGTATCATAAATCTCCCTTCGCTACATACAGATTATATTATAACCTGCTCTATATGTAAATATAACTAAGCATAAATAATTATATTACTCAAAAGTACTTTACAACATGTTGAATAAAATGTTGTTTATGATAACATAATTTTATTAAGAGTTGTAATAGAGGATTTTAATTTGACAAAGGTATCTGTAATAGTTCCAGTGTACAAAGTCGAGAGTTTTTTAAGGAAGTGTTTGGACAGTGTTGTCAATCAAACTTTAAAAGATATTGAGATAATAATTATTGACGAAGGTGATTTTGATGAATGCCGGAAAATAATAGATGAATACGCTGCTAAAGATAGCAGAATAATTGCTATTCATGAAAAAAATGGCTGTTATGGTACCGCTGTTAATAAGGGATTAGAAATAGCACAAGGTAAATATGTTTCTATAATAGAATCTGACGATTATGCTGAATTAAATATGCTGGCAGATTTATATAATCTTGCAGAGAAACACAATTGCGATGTTGTCAAATCAGATTGGTTCAACTACTGGGGTGAGGGTGAAAGAAATATAAAATGCAGTAGAATTCCAAATTCAGACGGCGTCACAAATGCATTAGAAGACAAAACTCTTTTAAAAATACAGCCGTCTATATGGAGTGCGATTTATAATCTTGAATTTTTAAATACAAACAAAATACGTTTTTTAAATACAAATGGCGGAACTTTTCAAGATACTTCTTTTCATTTAAAGGTTATGATGTGTGCTAAAAAGGTTTTGTTAACAAATAAAGCATATATCCATTACCGGCAGGATAATCCGAATTCTTCCGTTAAATCTAAAGGAAAAGTTTACGCATTATGTGATGAATTCAACGAAATAGAGAATTTTGTAAAAGCTAGAGAGGATTTATCCGTAAATTTTCTTGAACAAATTTATTCAATTCAATATAGGGCATATTTTGGTAATTTATTAAGAATTTCTGATGAATATGTAAATGATTTTATAGAAGTATATTCAGCCAAGTTCAAGACCTTGTATGAACAGGGAGTTCTGCGAGATTACTTTTTTAAAAGAAATCGTAGAGAAGAAGTTATGGCTTTAATATTTGATAAAGAGAAATTTTTTAAGATATATAAGAAAAAGCTAAAAAGAAAAACATTGAGAAAAATGCGCAAAAATTTAATTTCTATTCATATAGATACATCACACATAAGCATTGTACTATTTGGCAGAGAAATAGTGAGGATTGGATAATGCAGCTTGTAATAATAGCAGGAGGTAAAGGTACACGCTTAGGTTTAAAAGATATTCCAAAGCCCATGGTAAAAATAGCCGGCAAGCCGCTGTTAGAACACCAGATAGAGCAGGCTAAAAGTTATGGAATAGAAGAAATCTTCATTTTATCCGGTCATCTTGCTAACGTTATTGTAGATTATTTTGGAGATGGTTCAAAATGGGGTGTTAAGATTAATCATGTAATAGAACCACATCCTCTCGGAACTGCAGGCTGTTTAAAACTGATTGAAAACCAGCTAAAAGATAGATTTATGGTATTTTATGGTGATGTTGTAATGGATTTTGATATTGCTTCATTTATTGAATTTGACAGTCAATATAAATCAATTGGTACAGCTATTGTTCACCCTAATGACCATCCTTATGACAGTGATTTATTAGAAATTAACGGGGATAATAGGGTTGTCAATGTATTCCCCAAACCGCACAAATCTGGTGAATACTTTCAGAATCTTGTCAATGCTGCTGTGTATATTTTTTCACCGGAGATTTTTAAATATATAGAACCTGATAAAGCACAGGATTTTGGCAGGGATATAATTAAGCGTGTTATAAATAATGGCGAAATATTATCGGGTTATAGAACTGCAGAATATATAAAAGATATGGGGACAGCAGAGCGTTTCGAGGCAGTAAAACAGGATTTTGAATACGGAAAAGTCGCAATGTTAAATAAAAGAAATAAAAGACCATGTATTTTTCTGGATAGAGATGGAGTAATAAATAAAGATATGGACAATAATCCTGTCTGCAGTGATTTTGAATTACTTCCGGATGTAGCAGACGCTGTAAGAATGATAAACAAAAGCAGCTATTTAGCTGTAGTTGTAACAAACCAGCCTATGATAGCAAAAGGTTTTGTAACAGAAGACGAAGTAAAGAACACGCATAAAAAAATGGAAACTCTTCTGGGTGAGTCCGGCGCATTTTTGAATGGAATTTATTATTGTCCGCATCATCCGGAAAAGGGTTTTAAAGGTGAGATTGCCGATTTAAAGATTGATTGCGAGTGCAGAAAGCCTAAAACCGGAATGCTTATGCAGGCAGCGCGAGATATGAATATCGATTTATCAAGCTCCTGGATGATTGGAGATAGTTTACGTGATATCGAAGCGGGGAAAAATGCCGGCTGTCGTACTATCTCTATTGGAGAAGATTTAGGAGCGGATAAAAACGCAAAGAATTTAAAAGAAGCTGTTGAGATTATATTAAAAGGAGATGGTAATAATGGATAAAAATATTTTAATTACAGGTGGTGCTGGGTTTATTGGTAGTCACTTAACAGATAGTTTGTTAATGGAAGGATACAATGTAACAGTGATAGATAATCTTTCACTTGGAAGATTAACAAATTTGTTAAATGCACAAAATAACCAACGATTTAAGTTTATAAAAGGTGATATCCTAGATAAAGAATTACTATTTAACATTTTTAATGAAGGCAACTTTGATACAGTTTTTCACATGGCTGCTAACTCTGATATAGCCAAAAGTCATGTAAATCCAGATGTAGATTTTAATAATACTTTAACGACAACATACAATGTTCTATTGGCAATGAAAGAATATAATGTAAAGAATATAGTTTTTGCATCGACTTCAGCTATTTATGGAGATACTGGAGTTTCGGTTTCAGAAGATTTTGGACCTTTATTTCCAATTTCACATTATGGAGCATCTAAGTTAGCGTCAGAAGCATATATATCAAGTTTTTGTGAAAATTATGGGTTTAAGGCTTGGATTACTCGTTTTCCTAATGTAGTAGGTGAACGGGCAACGCATGGTGCGATATATGATTTTATAAAAAAATTGAAAAAGAATCCTAATGAACTTGAAGTTTTAGGAAATGGGACTCAGATAAAGCCGTATTTATATGTTAAAGATTTAGTTGAAGCTATTCTTCTTATTTGGAAATCTACAAACGAAAAAATTAATTATTTTAATTTGGGCGTAGAAACAAGGACAACTGTTAAAGAAATTGCAGAAATGGTTATTGATGAAATGGGGTTAAATGCTGTAATTAAATACACAGGTGGTAATAGAGGCTGGGTTGGTGATGTTCCGACATTCAGTTATAGTTTAGATAAAATTCACGCATTGGGTTGGAATCCTAAAGTTACATCAAATGAAGCTGTAAGAAAGTCTATTAGATACATTTTGGATAAAGATTTGTGCATTGTGGCAAAATAGGAAGGTTTAATAAAATGATAATTACGCGTACACCTTTTAGAATAAGTTTTGCTGGCGGGGGAAGCGATTTAAAGAATTATTATGAAAAATTCGGCGGATCGGTTTTGAGCGTTTCAATTAACAAATATATTTATCTTTCTATGCATCCGTATTTTGATGAAAATGCGTATTTACTTAAGTATGCCAAAACAGAATCTGTTAGCGATGTAGAAGATATACAGCATCCAATTATAAGAACTGTTTTTAAGAAATACGGGATTAAGGGAGTTGACTTTAATTCCAGTGCGGATATTCCGTCCGGAAGCGGTCTTGCTTCATCTTCTGCGTTTACGGTTGGATTGATAAATCTATGTAATGCTTATACAGACAAATATATGAACCGCGCTGATATTGCAGAAATGGCTTGTAAGGTTGAGATTGAGGATTTGAAAGAACCAATTGGGAAGCAGGATCAATATGCCTGCGCATGCGGCGGACTAAACTTTATAGAGTTTTATAAAGACGGGGTTGTTGATGTTGAAAAGCTTTATCTTCAATCTGATGCATATCATGTTCTGGAAAAAAATCTTTTAATGTTTTATACGGGCAAAACCCGTGCTGCAGGGAGTATTCTTGCAGAACAGAAGAAAAATACTACTGATGATGAAGCTAAGATCAAAAATCTTCACCGGATGGTAGAACTTTCCCGTATGCTAAGAGATGAACTCTTAAAAGGGAATACAAATGCGATGGGAGAAATTTTGCATACAGGCTGGATGTACAAAAAAGAGCTTGCCAGAGGTATCAGCAATCCGGAGATAGATTACTATTATGATTTGGCTGTCAATAGCGGTGCCAGGGGAGGTAAACTCCTCGGGGCAGGCGGCGGAGGCTTTTTGTTGTTTTATGTTGAAGAACAGCACAGAAGCCGTGTAAGAAAAGCTTTAAGCGGTTTAAAAGAAATCGATTTTAAGTTTGATAATAAAGGGACAAATATCGTTTATTACAACAAAGCTAATTTATACAGGAGTGTGGTATAAGATGGAAAAATCAATAAACAATTATTTTGACAGATTAAAAGGTGCGATTGATAAACTTGACCGCAGAGAACTAAGCACATTTATTAATACCCTGTTAACAGCGCGGGATAATGATAAACATATTTATATAATGGGTAATGGAGGTTCTGCTTCAACAGCCAGCCATTTTGTATGCGATTTTAACAAGGGTATGAGTTATAAACAGGATAAAAAGTTCAAAATGATTTGTTTGAATGATAATGTAGCAACAATGCTTGCTTATTCCAATGATGTCGGGTATGACGATGTTTTTGTCGAGCAACTAAAGAATTTTTTACAAAAAGGTGATGTAGTAATAGGGATTTCCGGCAGCGGGAATTCAAAAAACATATTGAAAGCCATTGAGTATGCCAACAGCCATGGTGCAATAACGGTAGGCTTAACCGGCTATGACGGCGGCATTTTACGCAAAATATCATCTGTATCAGTAAATGCCAATATAGATGACATGCAGGTAAGCGAGGATATCCATATGATGATTTGTCATATGATATACAGTATTTTGATGAATAATGACAGAAAATTGCTAGAGGAGCTGATTTATGCCTAATCCAAAGATAAGTGTAATTGTACCTATTTATAAGGTAGAAAAATATTTAATGCAATGTATCGATTCAATTCTCAATCAGACGCTTAAGGATATAGAAGTTATTCTGGTGGATGAGGGGGATATTGATGAATGCCGTGCAATAATTGATATGTATGAGTTCGGAATAAAAAAAGATTCAAGAATTCGTACAATTCATGAAAAAAATGGCGGTTACGGAGCCTCTGTAAACAAAGGAATGGCAATTGCAACAGGAGAGTATATTTCTATAATTGAATCTGACGATTTTATCGAACCGACTATGTACGAGGAGATGTATAACTATGCTAAACAGCTTGATGCAGATGTTGTAAAAACACCATATTATGAATACTTTGATAAAACTAAAAAAAATATTGAAATTAAAAAATATTGTTTCTGGTATGATTGGGTAAATAAAGTTCCACAGAATAAACTGTTTTCAGTAAAAGAATATCCAATTTTTATGGGAATTCATCCCTCAGTATGGTCTTGTATATATAAGAATGAGTATATTAAAAATTATAATATTAAGTTTTTAGAAAATAAAGGAGCTTATGTTGACCACCATTTTAAAGCCCTTGCTTTTTTGAATACAAATAAGTTTGCTTGGTTAAGTAAACCATTTTATCATTATAGATTGTCAAATGCTAATGCTTCCGCTTCAAATTTTAATTTATCCATAATGATAAAACGGTGGAATGAATTCCATAAACTTATAAATACAAATTTTGCAGAAATATATGACAGCTTTGCTAATTATAATTTACGTGAGGAGTATGTAAATACATTTGAAAAAGTCCTTTTTGATGGTTTTAGCTTAACAAAAGAGGATTATGAGATTTTAAAAGAAAATTTATCTTATATTACAGAAGCGCAAATAATAAACATGCCTTATATAAAAAGTTCTGCAAAGAGAAAGTTTTTATTTCTAAAAAGAAAACCTCAAATATTAAAAAGATATATAAATAAAGCAAATCATAGAGAACAAATAATAAAATTTTTATTTATACCAATATTAGATATAATCAAAACAAAAGAGCGTACATATAAAATTCGTTTGTTTTGTTTTCTGCCATTATTAAAATTAAAAATTCGTAATAATAACTTAAGTAAAATATATTTATTCGGTTTAATACCTGTAATTGTGCAGCACGTATATACAAGGAGATAGTTATGCCACAAAATAATAAAATTTATTCTTTCGATATATTTGATACGCTTATAACCCGTAAAGTTGCCACACCATTGGGTGTCTTTGGGTTAATGCAAGAACATTTAAAGAATGACTCAAATTATTCTGAATTTTCTGAACATGTGAAAAATAACTTTGCATTAATTAGAAATAAAACAGAACTTTGGGTTAGAGAAAATACTTGTATTAATAAACCAGATTTTAAAGATGTGTCTTTCGATGAGATTTATGATGCAATTCAGATAAATGAAGGTTTAAATGATGAAGAAATAGTAAAATTAAAATCTTTAGAAATAGAAATTGAAAAATCAGTAATTGTTCCTATATATGAGAATATTAATCTATTAAAAAGATATATACGCCAAGGTGCACAAGTTTTTTTAATATCAGATATGTATTTTTCAGTGGAGTTAATAAGAATGCTATTAAAAAACATAGATAGTATTTTTAATGATATAGAAATATATGTTTCATCAGAATTAAGAATTACAAAAAATTGTGGCGAAATGTATGAACTGATAAAGAATAAAAAAAGAATTTCTTATAGAAATTGGGTACATTATGATGATAATGTTCACAATATTAATATTGCAAGAACTCTCGGAATAGATGGTATTCTATTTAATATCCCAAAATTACCGCTCTTACTAGAAAGATTCTTAATATACGAGCCCTTTAATGTTACTATACAGCTTATTTGTGGTGCTTCTCGTCTAGTATGTATAAATGATAAAGGTAATAATGTTAAAAGACGTTTTGGAGCTTGTTTTACCGGACCTATTTTATATTTGTACGTTAGTTGGGTCTTAGACAAGGTAAAAAGCTCAAATATAAAAAATTTATATTTTGTTGCTCGAGATGGTTATATTCCTATGCTTATTGCAAAGAAAATAGTGTCAATTTTGAATCTTGATATCAATATACATTATATATATGGTTCTCGTAAAGCTTGGCGGATTCCAACAAAGAAAAATATAAGTAAATTTATAGAAATATGTTTTAAAGAATTTCGAAATGATTTGTCTTTAAATTATATTTCTAAATTATTAAATATAAAATCCGATATACTTGCAAGATTTATTAATATAAATAACTATGACCAGATATTAAGAGATAATCAGCTCTGGATTTTAAAACAAGCTATATTAAATGATAACAATTTAATTAATTATTTATTGGAAGACAATAAAGCTAAAAAAGATATTCTAATAAAATATTTAAAGCAGGAGATTGATTTTAATGCAGGCAGCTTTGCTTTTGTTGAAATTAATGGTTCTGGAAGAACACAAGATTTTTTATATGATATCGTAAAAGATATAACAAATAGTAAATTTACAACATTCTTTTTTCATCTAAATAGTGATGCTTTGTATAAATATAAATCGTCAAATAAAATTTCTTTTTGTCCAACACTGGGTAAAACAATATACCTAGAATTGCTGTGTTTTGCTAATCACGGTACAACTATTGGGTATAAACAATTAGGTGAAAAAATAATTCCAGTATTCAAAAATTTAGATAAAAAACAATATAAAAAATGGAATTATGATGAATATATAAATGGTATTTTAGAGTTCACAGAAAATATAACTAATACAATATTCTTAAAGCATGTTCCTATAAGTTCACTAGATTTGTACTATAAATATTATTATTATTTAATATATGAAATGGATTTAGAAACAGCAAATATAATAGGCTCTATTCCTTTTTATCGTCCACAATCCATTGGTGAAGATGGTAGAAATGTAGAAGTAGCTTCACCCTATACTTGGAAAGATTTAATAAGAATGTTTATTAATGGTGAAAGAAAGAAAGAGTTTGAATATATTTCATTAATACGTACAGGAGAACGAAATAGAAAGATAATTCAGTTTATAGAGAGAAATAAAAATTTTAAGTCAATGCTTCAATCTTTTTTATCTGTAAGAAATGAATATAATGAATCAAAAATTCATAAAGTAATTACGGTATTAGGACTAAAGTTTAAGTTTAATATTAAAAATGTTAATATATTGCAAGATTTACACTCTATTATTATATTACTGAATTTTCTATTAAGAAAAAAGAAAAAAGAAAACTTATCTAAAATAGAAAAAATTAAATTTATAACTTTTAGAGAACCTTTAATTAAAGGAGGTGGCGGAGGACAAGGTGCAGCATTATCAATGAATAAAGCAATATTACCTCCACTTCATGCGGGTATTCCAATTGAATATATATTTGAAATACCTAATAAGTATTCAATAAAAGATAGAAATATTGGAGCTAATATTGAATTTTCTGGGATTGAATTTGCAATAAGTGAATGTAAAAATGATAAAAATACTATCTATATTACTCATGAAGAGGCGACTGCATTTGGGCTATGGTTAATGGGAAAAAACTATATTATGTTTTCTCATATACAAGGAGCAAGAGTAGAAGAAAGCAAAAATTTTGGTTATAAATTTTCAAAAGTTTCAGAATTTATTATAAAATTTTGTGAAGGTCTTGCTATGAAAAAAGCTTTTGAAGTTTGTTTCCCCTCAATTGGTGCATATATATATTATATAAATAGCCCCTATGCAGGTGCAAGAGAAAAAGATTTTAAACTAGGTCCAATTGTGTACAATACACTTTGGGCTAATAATAAGATGGAACAATATAAGGATATTGTATATGATCCTAATTATATTACAATATTATCTTCTGGAAGTTTAACTTTAGCAAAAGGGGTAGATAGAACTTTAAACTTAGTAGAAGAACTTTTAAAGCAATTAAAAGGGTGTCGTAAAATAAGACATATATTTATTGGTGAAGGAGTAATGAGCAACTATGTAAATGAAAAACTAGAGCGTTTAGCACAAAAATATCATAATTTTTCTTATATAAGAATTAATCGTTGTTCTGAGGGGCAAATGCCATATTTACAGAGTATTTGCGATCTTTTTATTGTTTTGCATAGAATTGCGATTTTTGACTTGGCGACATTAGAAGTAATGTCGAAAGGAAAAGCTATTGTTCTTTCTGATGTTGGAGGTAATCCAGAATTTAATGTTGAAAATAATATTATTATGTGGAATGAAGAAGAAGAAAATTATACAGAAGTCGCACATAAAATATTAAATAGTAATTTAAAATCTTTAGGAGAAAAGAATTTTAAAGTTTATGAAAAATATTTTGGGAAATTGCCATATATTAAATCTTATAATAATTTACTCAATAATTTTTGCAATACAGTTTTAAATCAAAATAAATTAAACAATAGTACAAAGGCTAAAACCCTTGTCACTGTAGAGAGAGAGAGAGAGAGAGAGAGAGAGAGAGAGAGAGAGAGAGAGAGAGAGAGAGAGAGAGAGAGAGAGAGAGAGA
>CALVAO010000018.1 GCA_944325515.1 Candidatus Gastranaerophilales bacterium
TGTAATAGTTAACAGCCTTGCTTGTGATGCTGCCATTCCCATATGTAGTAGTCCTTAAGTTAGTCCCTTTGATATAGATAACGGCATAATTGTTCAAAAACTTTAGGATTTTAAAGAAAATTGTTACATTTCGTAATAAAATATGCATAAATTTTACCCCTTTGGACTAAGATAAAATTTATTAATTATGATATTCTTGTTTTATGAAAAAAATTTTGTTTTTTATTATATTGTTTATAGTGGCGGGGATATTATTAAAAGCATGTATAAGAGCGGATAAGCCGGAAATAATCGAAAATAATATTCCGACAGGGGATTTGAAGGAAATAGTTTATCCTGTTCAAGAGAAAAACGTGACAATAAATGGGGTTGATTATTTGCAGTCACAGGCTCCTATAGGAAAATACGGCGGGGAACTCATTATTTCTACAATAGGTGAAGGACCTAAAACTTTCAATCCTTGTAATACAAAAGATGCAACCTCTTCTTCTATGGCAGGGGTTATGTATGACGGTTTGGTTTCAACAAATCCCAGAAACGGAGAAGTTCAGCCTCTCCTTGCAAAATCTTTTGAGATAAAAGGTAATGATTATATAATTCATTTACGTCATGGTGTGAAATGGACAGATGGTAAACCTATTACTGCGGAAGATGTAATGTATACATACGAAGAAATTGTATTCAAAGGGCTGGGAAACCCTTCTACAATGGATGCAATGAAGGTCGACGGCAAGCTTCCTTCTATTGAAAAACTGGATGAGTATACGGTAAAATTTACGACACCGCATGCTTTTGCACCGTTTTTAAGACAATTAAGTTATCCGATAGTTCCTAAACATTATTTCAAGCCATATTCTGATAAAGGGGATTCTGTTTTTAATGCATTTTTAAATCCTAATACTCCTCCAAAGGAAATAGTTTCAAGTGGAGCTTTTAAATTAAAAGAGTACGTTGCCGCGCAGAGAGTTGTATTTGAGCGAAACCCAAATTATTATAAGATTAATTTAGATAATCAGAAGCTCCCTTATTTAAATAAGCTGGTTTATTTAATAGTAGGGGATTCAAATAACGAAATATTAAAGTTTGAGGCAAAAGAAATCGACGTATTATCACTTAGAGGGTCTAATGTTGCGCAATACAAACTTAAAGAGAAAGATTCCGATTATGTAATTTATAATCTGGGACCGGATACAGGAACACTCTTTCTTGTTATAAATTTAAATAACAGAAAGGATAAGAACGGAAAACCTTATGTAAATCCAGTAAAACATAAATGGTTTGCAAATCGGGATTTCCGTGCCGCAATAGACTGGGCAATTGACAGAAAAAGCATGGTACAGAATATTGCATCGGGTGTCGCAGAACCATTGTTTACAGCGGAGAGTTTAAATTCTATATATTTAAATAAATATATTAAAGGTCATCCGCATAATGATTGTGTTGCTTTAAAAAGTCTAGAAAAAGCCGGATTTTATATGAGAAACGGTAAGTTATATGATAAAGCCGGTAACAGGGTTGAATTTGATTTATATACAAATGCGGGAGTCTTAGAACGTGAAGCTCTCGGGGTTATGATAAAACAAGATTTAGCAGAATTGGGGATGAAAGTTAATTTTAAACCCGTTGAGTTTAATTCTCTTGTTAATAAATTAACGAATACACATGACTGGGATATGGCAATAATGGGGCTTACAGGCTCACCGCTTGAACCGCATGACGGTAAAAATGTATGGACATCATTAGGAAGTCTACACATGTTTAATCAACGTCCTGCAGGGTATTCGTATGATGACAGGTTAGATTGGGAGAAAGAGCTGGATGAAATATTTAGGGAAGGTGCTTTGAAACTGTCTTATGAAGAAAGAAAACCTCTTTATGATAAATATCAGACAATAATATACAATCAGAAGCCTATTATATATCTGTATTCGCCAATAAGGATTACAGCAGTAAGGAAAAAACTTAAAAATATTTTTCCTACGGCTTTAAGCGGACTGATTTATAATTTAGATGAAATTTATGTGGAGTAGATATGGATAATTTTAAATATATTTTTAAAAGAATTTTGCAGGTTATACCGCTTTTGATAATTGTTTCAGTTATCAGTTTTTTTATAATACGTCTTTCACCTGTTGATCCTCTTGCTGAATTAAGATTAAATCCGTCAATTTCACAGGAAACACTTGATAAAGAAATAAAACGTTTGAATTTAGATAAACCAATATATATACAATATTTTTCCTGGGCAAAATCGTTTTTGAAAGGGGATTTGGGCTATACATCAGCAGGAGAAAAAGTGTCAACAAAATTAAAAGAAAGAATTCCGAATACTTTATTATTAACAACAGTGGTTATTTTTATGACCTGGATTACAGGAATTCCTCTAGGCATACTGGCGGCAATAAAAAAAGAAACTGCTGTAGACAGGCTTTTAACAATAGTGTCAAGTATTGGTATGGCTGTTCCATCTTTCTTTTTTGCAATTTTGATGTTGATATTTGCTGTAAAAACCGGATGGTTTCCTGTTGGAGGTCTAACAAGCTATAATTTTAACGAGATGAGTTTCTTGGGCAAAGTTATGGATATATCAAAACATCTGGTATTACCGGTTATAGTTCTTTTTACAATATCATTGTCGGGCTTGCAGAGGCAGATGCGTGCAAATATGCTGGAGGTTCTTGATAGTGATTATGTGAAGTTTGCACGAGCAAAGGGGTTAAGCGAAACAAAGGTTATCTTCAAGCACGCATTGAGAAATGCGCTTAATCCTATGATAACACTTCTGGGATTTGAATTTGCCGGGCTATTGAGCGGTGCTGCTCTTACAGAGTATGTGTTTCAGTATCCCGGACTTGGAAGGTTAATTCTTGAGGCTGTTATGAAATCTGATATTAATCTGGTTATGGCATCTTTAATGATGGGTACAATAATGCTTATTTTAGGAAATTTGGCTGCAGATATTCTATTAATGATTGCTGATCCAAGAATAAAAGGTGTAAAACAACAGGGGTAAATAGACAGGGGTAAATAGACAGGGGTAAATAGATAGGGCAAATAGGCAGGTAAAATGGATTTTATAAAAAAAATATTTCAAGATAATTTTGCAAAATCAGCTTTTATTATTTTAGCCGTATTATATTTAGTAATTCTGCTGGCGGATTTTATAGCACCTTATTCAAATTCATATTCAAATCGTGAGATGTCTTATGCACCGCCGTCTAAGATTTATACAATAGATGAAAACGGCAAACTTTCAAGACCATACACATACAATTATGTAAGATGCTATGAACCGGCATTAATGCAGACGGTATTTAAGCAGGACAGGTGTAGAAAGTATTATCTTAGACTTTTTCCTAAATCAGAAAATTACAAATTGTTAGGTATTATTCCCTTGAACCGTCATCTGTTTGGAACGGATTGCGGAGGTGAATTATATTTACTGGGAACTGATATAAACGGTCGTGATGTTTTTTCAAGATTACTTTTTGGCGGCAGGATTTCAATGACGGTAGGATTTCTGGCACTGCTTGTTGTCTTTCCGATAGGTCTTTTGTATGGTGGTATTTCCGGATATTTTGGCGGGATAGTGGATACTTTGATGATGCGGTTTGCGGAAGCTGTTATGGCTATTCCGAGTTTTTATTTGTTGATAATTCTTGCAGCAATACTCCCAAGTGGAATGACAAGCGTACAAAGATTTTCATTGATTGTAATCATACTTGCTCTAATCGGATGGGCTGGTTTTGCAAGAGTTGTTAGGGGAATGGTTTTATCTATAAAGAAAGAGGATTTTATTCAAGCTGAAAAAACTATTGGTGCTTCAAATTTAAGAATTATTTTAAAACATATTCTGCCGCAGACTACCAGTTATGTAATAATAGCGATGACACTTAGCGTTCCTTCTTATATTCTGGCAGAATCCGGATTGAGCTTTCTTGGGCTTGGAATTCAACAGCCGGATGCAAGCTGGGGTAACATGTTGAAAGAAGCACAAGAATTTACAAATATATTATACCGCCCCTGGCTGTTAACTCCCGGATTATTAATTTTTATCGCAGTTCTTTCGTTTAATCTGCTGGGTGATGCAATACGTGACATATTGGATCCTAAGTCACAAAAAAGAATTTAAAGATTTTTTTGTTTACATTAGGAATAGCGGATTTAAGGTATGCATTCTTGAATGCGCCTAAATTCAAATGTAAAGTTTTGTAACAATTAATATTATTTGTGAAATTGTATCATTGTTAAATACTTTATATATATAACAGATGTAAGAAACCAACGAGGTAAAAATTATGGGCAGAGTAAATTGTCATAGCGCATTTAAACACTACGAGATGTTCCACTCAAGAGGCGGCGACGTAATCAATATTGGCAGTAATAACACTACCATATTTAATTGCGGCGGCAGTCATCTGGGCGGCTTCTGGGGCGGTTTTGGATTAGGCTTAGGCAATGCCTTTGGCAGTTTATTTGGCGGTGGTTATGGCTTTGGCGGCTTCCCGATGTTCGGCGGCTTTGGAATGGGCAATTTCGGTTTCGGCTCTCCATTCGGCGGCGGCTGGGGCAACTGGGGCTGGGGTAACGGCGGCAGTAATCGTACTGGAGCCTCTAATTCAAATAATAAAACCAGTGAAAGCACGACCAATTTACCTACATTAAATAAAGATAGAAAAGCTCTTGCGGATTTAATAACTGAAAGAAAGAAACTGACAGATAAACCCGGCGGAGCTACACCGGAAGAAATGGAAGCTTTTAACAAGAAAGTTGCAGATGCAAAAGCAAAAGCTATAGATGAAACTTCTGAAATTGATAATCAAGATAAAACAGATTTTGATAATTTGTTATTCAAGGTAGACAAACAACCTTCAAAGGTAAATACTACTCCAGCAGCCGCTGCAAATACAAATGCGACAACTGGAACAGCACCATCAGAGAATACCGGAGAAGTTGATCGTACCGGATTTGAAAATATCCCGGGGCTCAGTGCAGATGATATTAAGACATTAAAAGATTTAGGTATAAAAGAAGTACCTATAGATAATGGAAAATATGGTTTATCGTTTCCGAAAGAATTATCTGCAGAAAACCTTAAAAAATTAAAAGCTATTTGCGATAAACACAATGTACCTGTAGCAGCAGCTTATAATTCAAGAGCGAAAAATATTGATCACTGGATTGCAGGTTCCATAGACAATATACAAGAAACAAACGGTAAAATATCATATGATATCAACTGTAGCAATTTCGGTTCATTCGGGCTTACATATTCAGCTCAACAAAATGATAACGGCAATTGGACAGTAGCATATAAATCAGGCTCATATCAAAATGATTTATGGACCAAACCTCAAGATAAGTATACATATAATACGACCAATCAGTGTTTGAGTATAGATAATGGAGATCCTGTAATCTCAACCAAAGAGGTTCCTGGTTACGAAACTAAAATTCCTAAACAATAAACAAGTAAACCCCTTCATAAAAGAAGGGGTTTATTTTATAAAAACGTATTTCTCACCGTATGGACTTGGCATGTCTTTAACATTTTTCAAAAATTCACCAAGGTTATACAGAGGGCTAGAGATAAATGTATTATTACTTTTGACATGCAAAATCTCGTTAGAAGATAGAAGTTTTGTGACAATTTCCTCGCTCGTAAGCTCCATATGTACTCCTTTTAGAATATAGGCAGTTTAACACTAAATAAAATTTTGTGCAACTGCTAAAACTGAGAAAGATTTTTTTTATCTTAGAATATTTTAATCTTGTAATTTTACAATAATATATCGCGCAACCTCCTTCCCTGGAAGAGGAAGGTTGGGCTGGGGTGTTACCTGGTGGCTTAAATTAGTTTAATTGAAAAAAAGAAAAGTGAAGATATGAAAATATTTTTTGAATACTTCCCCCTCTTGAAATTCTATTTTGCTTGTTTTATCATAAATTTGTACACATGAAATGCTGAAAAGGTGGTGAAATATAAATGGCAGAAGTTAAAGTGGGCGAGAACGAAAGTATCGAAAGCGCTTTAAGAAGATTCAAGAAAAAAATCCAGAAAGCTGGTATTTTATCTGAAGTCAAAAAACGCGAAAGATACGAAAAGCCCAGCGTGAGAAGAAAACGCAAATCAGAAGCTGCACGCAAACGCAAAGTGTAGATTAACTGATATAATATAAGTAAAAGTGCACATTCCTAATTAGGAATGTGCACTTTTTTTGTTTTTAAGTTAACAAAGCAACTTGCAAATGAGCTTTGTTTATAATATCATACTCATATGGCGACATGGCCAAGTGGTAAGGCAGAAGCCTGCAAAGCTTTTACCCCCGGTTCGAATCCGGGTGTCGCCTTTTTTTATTAGAATTTTATTCAAGAGAATTAAAAATATCACAAATCTAGAGTTGTATGGAAAATATTGAGTTAAAACGTTTTTGGGAGCAAATAAAGGAAGAATTATTACAGGTTTTGCCTGAAAATGTTCACCCCTGGATTTATCCATTGGAAGTCTCCGGATACGATAAAGGAGAATTAACTGTTGTTACCGGACAAATGATGGGGCGGGATTTGCTTAGAAAAAACTATCTTATGCAGCTAAATGACGTTTTGAAACGAATTTCCGGTGATGAAAATGCAAGGTTTGTTATTATATTTGATGAAAATGCTGCAAAAACTCTGAAAAAACAAAGCGAAAAGCTGCAAAAGAAGATTGAAGATACTGAATTAAAGCAACAGGCTATTGATAATTTGTCTTATATGCAGTCAGCTTCTAATCTTAATTTAAAATACAAATTTGAAAACTTTGTTGTAGGTGAGAATAGTAAATTTGCTTATGCTGCAGCTCTGGCTGTAGCGAAGCAGCCGGCAAAAAAATATAATCCGCTTTTTATATACGGGAATTCCGGTCTTGGCAAAACTCACTTAATGCAGGCAATAGGGCATTATACAATTTTTAATAATCCAAAATTAAAGGTAAAATATACAAAGACTGAAGACTATGTTAATGATTATATTTCAAATTCACGCAAAACCAACAGTAACATAGAAAACATGACTAAGTTTAACAAGAAATATACAAATATTGATATTATATTAATAGATGATATTCAGTTCATTGAATCCAAAATGAAATCTATGGAAAATTTGCAGTACACCTTTGATAATTTGTATAATAAAGGAAAGCAAATTGTAATAACTTCCGACAGAGTTCCTAAAGAAATCCCGACTCTTACTGCCGCATTATGCTCAAGATTTGAAATGGGACTAATGGTGGAGCTGACTCCTCCGGATATTGAAACAAGGTACGAGATTATAAAAAAACTCGCAGACGGAAATGACTTGATATATGAAGATAAGGCTCTAATGTATATAGCAAAGAATTTTTCTAATAACGTAAGAGAGCTGGAAGGTGCTTTTACAAAAGTTTGTGCATATGCTGAAATTACGGAGAGCCAATTAACTTTAAATCTGGCAAAAGATGTTTTGAAGTGCGACGAAGTTGTAAATGATATCAATTTTGATGCTGTAGCAAGAGTGACTGCTGAATACTGTCAAGTTGATTTAAAGGATCTTAAAGGTGCTGCAAGAGGTCAAAAAGTGTCTATGGCACGTCATATTTCAATTTATTTGTGCCGTGAAATAACCGGTCAGAGCTTCGTAAATATTGCTAAATTTTATAACAAAAAGCATACAACTATAATGTTTGCATATGAAAAAATTAAAAAAGAAAAAGATACTAATTGCGAAATTGCAACTGCTCTGAGGGAGATAAAGCAGGCACTAAAAGTTTTATAGAAAGCAGGCTACTCGTTTTTCTGAAAATTTTATGATAAATAATTAATGTAGGGATAACGGAGCAAATCATGTTAGATAATATTAAATATTTTATGTGTTTAAAATCTGTAGACAAATGTATTGCAGAAAATAATTTTGATTTGGCTCTGGAAAAGTTAAATTTTCTTGCAAAAGAAGAGTTTCGCCCCGCTGAAACATTCTTAAAAAGGGGATTGCTATGCCGAAAACTTTTAATGCTTGAGGATGCATATTCTGATTTTACATATATTATTACTCATTGTGTGCATAAAGAAGAAGCTTATTATGAAAGGCTGAAGCTTAATTTTGAGATCTCTAATTTCTATGAAGCAATTCTTGATGCAAATAAAATTCTGGGCTGGGATGAGGATAATTTTGAAGTGAAAAGGATAAAGTTTCTTTCACTTGTTTATTCAGCACAGGAAAATGTTGCAAAAGATTATATTTTAGCAATTTTTGATTTTAACAAATACAAAACAATTCAGTTTCTTTTTAATGAAGTAGCAAAAGTTATTGCAGGCGATGAGCTGGCTAAGGGGCTGAAGCTTTTGGGTGTAATTGATATGATAGACAGGGATAACCCCATAAAACTGTTAAAGGAAGCAGGCATATACGGCATTGCTAATCAAAAAGAGAAGCAAAATGAAATTCTTAAAAAAATTGATTCCGTGTTTCCAAAATATTTTATTTCGCATTTTAGATTTTTTGATATGTATCAAGATAAAGATATTATGGAAATCTCTTTTTTGCTTGAGCTTGCAATTTTTGATAAACAAAATTTGTTTGCATATCCGATGAAAATTCTGGAAGGATATAAAAATCATCTTGAAGGGCATATTATAGACTCTAAGGAATGTTTTGAAGAGGCAGTAAAGATTAATCCGAATAAGCCGGAAGCGTATATCCTTCTTGCTCAGACGTTCCAGCTAATGTCCGGATACGACAATCCGGAATATAGAATTGATGCTGAAAAAAATTACACTAAAGCAATGGAAATTTATAAAAAAGAAGAACTCGATGATAAAGCTGAGGATATGCGGCGGCAGCTTAAACATCTTAATTCTAATCTGATGTTAAGGTAGTCTTTATATAATCGTCATTTACGCCTTTATAATTTATTTTTGAAGATGTTATTGGTTGTCTGTAATCATATTTATTTATAGAGCGGGATTCTACAATTACTGAAGGCGGAAGTATAGACCATTTGTATAGTGCTGTAGACATTCTTCTGAAAAACTTGTCCAGCCATTCGATTTTTTGTTCTCTCGTGATAGGGTTATGTTTTTCATATACAAATTCAGTATTTATAAGGCTTTGATACCCATCATTTTTATTTTCAATACGCCATATTATTTCATCAAGAAATTCGTATGGCATTAATGCATCTTCTGCTATTAGCGGTTTACCGGTTTTGGGATCAATCGCAAGCTCTGCACCCGGTTTTTTCAGTATAATTGCTTCCGGAATAGCATTTTTCTTTGGTCTGTTTTTATTAAGCCATCTTGCAAAAGCGAAAAGTTTTGTCTTCGGGACGTCCGCAATAGGTGCAAACCCTCCGGACATATCACCGTTTATTGTTGCATAGCCCATATACAGTTCAGACTTATCTGATGTTGCAATAGGTATGCAAGAAGAAAATTCATTACTTATTCCCCACAAAAACATTGCTCTTGAGCGAGCCTGTATATTGTCCGGTGTAAATGATGTTTTATATCTGCCATCCCATTTCTGTTCAACTTCTGCAAAAAGTTTATTTAAACATTCATCTGTAGTATCTATCATCGGTCTGATTGAAGCCTCCGTAAAGTTTATACCCAGATTATGTGCAAGTTCTTCTGCATCAGAGCGGCTTTCCTTGCTGGTAATTTTAGACGGCATAGAGATACCGTATACATTTTTTTCTCCGATAGCATCTGCCAGCAAAACTGCACAAACGGTAGAATCTAATCCTCCGGAAAGCCCGAGTACAGCACGTTTAAAACCGCATTTTTTAAAATAATCACTTATGCCCTGTATAATTGTTTTGTAAGTGCGCTCTAAATCTGATTCGTATTCAAGAGTAAATATTTTTTGTTCATTAAGAGATTTATCAAGTCCTTTTGTAAGCGGATAAATTTTACCGATTTTTTGCTGCGGGTTAACAATTAAAAGCTGTTCTTCAAATGATTTGGCTCTTGCTATGAGTTCTCCATCTGCACCGAAAACACGGCTGGAACCGTCGAAAGAACTGTTATCAATAGCACCAACTTGATTTACATAAACAATGGGCGTATTGTACTTGCGGGCTATAAAAGAGAGCATGTTATGCTTAAGCTGTTCTTTTTTTGCTCTTGTAGGAGATGCAGAACAGTTTATAAAAATTTGAGGATTTTCCTGTGCAAGCTCTTCAATAGGATCTTTTTCATAGAGGTGTTTGTCAAAAAATTCTTTATTGTTCCAGCAGTCTTCGCAAATGGATATTCCGTAATTTTCAAAAATCTTAGAACAGTTTTTTATTTTATCTTTCCCAAATACTCCGAGGGTTTCAGCAGGCTGGACTCCTACAGCCGGAGACGGTTCTATATATCTATAGTCGTTAAATTCTGAATAATTTGGGAGTAGTGATTTTCTTACAATACCTTGAATTTTGCCGGATTTTAAGATTGCAACTGAATTAAAATATTTTTTTCCCTCAGCATTTTTTTCACGCGGCTCTATAAAACCTACCAGTGCTGTTGTATTTGTAGTTATTTTGGCAAGACCTTTAAGCCATTTCACATTTTCATCCACTATAACCGGATGCCTGTCAATAGTGTCCTCTATAGGATATCCCATAAGTGCAAGTTCCGGAAATACTATTAAATCAAGATTTATTTTGCAGGCGTATTTTATATACTTTGCAATTTTTTTTGCATTATATTCTATATTTCCTGCAATGGGATTAATCTGTGCAAGTCCTATAAAACCTTTTCCGGAAACGGTTGAACGGATTGTTTCAATAATATTTTGCGGAATATCTTCGCCGTGAGAGAATCGTTTGTCTACTATTTCAGATAATTCATATAAATTAGCCAGTGTATTATCCATAAAATCTCCAAATGATTAAATTATATGGTGAGGCATTGCAATATTACCTTTTTCCAGACGTTTTTTCAGCTCTCCGGACGGTTCATAGAACGGTGATACTGTCATAATCTGTGCCGCGATATCCGGATAATGATAAATAAATTTCAGTTCGCTTTCAGTTAGAGGTTTCTGTGTGTGAACGTTTGCATAGCGCGCAAGTTCCAGAATATTTCGAGCCTCATTTTCATCCTTAAATTCTATTTCAAGTTTGTCGTAAACATTTCTGAAACCTTTTATCCCGCCGTATTCTCCGGTTGTAATCATTCTTCCTGTTTCAATGATTTCCGGTTCTCCGCGTCCGAGTTCTTCAAAGTCATAGAGTTCATAATTACGTCTGTCTTTAAGAGCTCCGTCAGCATGAATTCCGGATTCGTGCGCAAAAGCATTATCGCCGACAGCAGGCTGGTTGATAGGAATCGGAAGACCAAACGCGTATGCGGTATATTTAGCGAGCTTCCAGGATTTGCTTAAATCAATGTTTTCATCTATTTGATATTTGTTCTTAAATCCTGCAGATTTAAGGCAAGCTAGCAAACAAGAAACCAGGTCTGCATTGCCGGCTCTTTCTCCCATACCATTAATAGCTGTATTAATATAGGCATCAACACCGGCATCAATTGCAGCGCGTGCACCTTCTACAGAGCAGGCTACCGCCATTCCTAAGTCGTTATGAAAATGCATTTCTATAGGCATTTGTGTTTCTTTTGCCAGCCTATAAATACGCTCATAGGTTGTGCTGGGATCTTCGTAGCCAAGTGTGTCGCAGTAACGAAAACGATATGCCCCGCATTTTTTTGCTTCTCTGGCTAATTTTATGAGAAAGTCCAAGTCGCTTCTGGAAGCGTCTTCTGCATTAACACCAATTATCTTTGCATTTTTTGATACCGCGCATTCTACAGCTTCACATGTCATCTTTAAAATATCATCACGGCTTTTTTTACCGAGATATTTCCCTTGAATCATCTGATCCGAAGTGGACTGTGAAAGATTGCAGTTCTCAAGAAGCGGACAATTCGTAAAAGATTTTTCTACATCCTCTGCAATTGCTCTCATCCATCCAGAAAGCCGTGTTCTTCTTATAACTCCTCTTTTTACGAGTTCTAAATTTGCGTTAAGGTAGTTCAATTCGTGCATGGTTGTAGGGAAACCAAATTCTGATTGCGTAATCCCCATATCATCAAGCATTAGATTAATTATGGTTTTTTGAAGTTTAGCAAGACCTAATCTAGAAGTCTGTACTCCATCTCTGTTAGTCACATCAACAAAATAAATTTTTGGCATAATCCCTCCACCCGAATTGCATAAATGTATTGTACAATACATTTGCACCCCCTGCAAGTAAAGATTATATAAAATCCACTCATGCAAATAGTAAATATCAGTTTATTTCAAATGTTTTATGATATTTCCGCCAACTTCATAACGTTCGCAGTAACGTTTGAGTTCTTTTATTACGACATTGGAAAGAGCAAAAACCGCTATTAAATTAGGAACAGCAAGAAATAGTGTTACAGCATCTGAAAGATTAATAATGCTCTTAAAGTTCATTGCAGAACCGGCAACGATACATAAACAATAGCCAGCTTGAAAACTTCTGGTTTTCCACTTTGAATTCCCGAATAAAAAATTCCAGGCTTTAAGACCGTAGTATGAACCGCAAAGCATAGTAGACAGTACAAAACAGCTAGCCATTATTGTCAAAAGTAACGGATATAAAGGACAAATTGTTGCAAAAGCCTTGGATGTTAATTCAATACCTGCAATACCGTTAACTGTCAAATAAGCTCCGGAAACAACAATTACAAAAGCAGTGGCAACGCCGACAATAACAGTATCAACAAATGGCTGCAGCATTGAGATAAAAGCTTGTGCTACAGGTTTATTTGTATTGACTGCAGAAAATGCTATGGGTGCAGTTCCAAGCCCTGATTCGTTCGCGAACATTGCACGTCTAAATCCCCATAACATACAGGCAAAAGCTCCTCCTGTCATTGCTCTTGGTGAAAAAGCTTCTTTTATTATTAATACAATTGTTTGTGGAAAGTGATGAATATTAGCAATACAAACAAGAAAAGCACTCAAAACGTAGAGAGAGCACATTATAGGAGTAACTTTTGAGGTAAATTTTCCGATTGCCTTGATGCCGCCGATTATTGTAAACCAGGTTATTACCGCAACGATGACTCCTAATACCCATCCGTTATTTGCAAATATACTGGAATTACCTCCTGTAACTTCCGTGAATTGAGCAGTCATTGCATTAATCTGGAATAAATTCCAGCCCCCAATCATCGCAAATATACAGCAAACAGCATATATTTTGGCTAAATATTTTCCGAATTTTTCAGTTTTTTTACCTTTAAATGCAATCGGAATGTAATACATCGGACCGCCGGAAACAGTGCCGTCTGGATTTGTTTTACGGAATTTTACGCCCAGAAGAACTTCCGAAAATTTTAGAGCCATAGAAAATAATCCGGCAATAATCATCCAAAAAATAACCCCTGGTCCGCCGATAGAGACTGCAGCTGCAGAGCCTGCAACATTTCCGATGCCTGCAGAAGCTGATATTGTGGCGCTTAATGCTTGAAAAGAAGAAAGTTCGCCTTTTTTCTTTCTTTGATAGCCATTATTAGCATGTTTGTAATTATTAGTAATAAGTTTTACAGCGTGTTTGAACCCCCAAAAACCGATAAAGCCGGTTCTGAAAGTAAAAAATAATGCTGCTGCAATAAGAAGCGCAACAAGAAACTCAACTTTTACTTCTCCAATTGTTATGTATGAAAAAATAATACTTGAAATTTTGTCTGCAACAGGCGATAATAAGCTATCTATTACGGCATCTAAATTCATATAACTATATTATAATAAACATAACGATTTATTAAGAGTTTATTACTAAAATTATATGTTTATAGTAATATATAACATATAAAAATTGGAGGTAAGGTTTAATAATGTCCGTAGCATTGGAACAGAAACAGGGTTTAATAGCAGGTGACGGTTTACTGCCTGTTAAAATGGCACAGTACGCAAAAGAAAACGGGTTTGATGTTGTTGCAATATCGCTTTCTAATGATAATTATTCACAGTTAAAGAAATACTGTTCTAAAGTCTATTCTTTTTGTCCGGGCGAGGTACAAAAAATTGAAGATATTCTAAAGGCAGAAAATATTAAACAGATAACCTTTCTTGGAAAAGTAAGCAAGACTATTTTACTTAAACGCCCGAAATTCGATGCAAGAGCTCTGGAATTTTTGAAAAAAGCAATTAGGCTTAACGACGACAAAGTTATGCTTATGATAATCGAAGAGCTTGAAAAGATAGGTATAACAATACTGGATCAAACATTATTTATAAAAAATCTTATGATTCCATCCGGAGTTCTCGGTAAAATACAGCCGACTCAAGAGCAAATAGAAGATGTTAATTACGGCTACTGGCTGGCAAAAGAAACAGGAAAACTTGATGTAGGACAGTCAGTCGTTATAAAAGATAAAATGATAATGGCTGTAGAAGCTATTGAAGGTACAGATAATTGTATTAAACGCGGGTGTAAAATAGCAAAGAAAAATTCTAGAGTTATAAAAGTTGCAAAACCTACTCAAGATAAGAGATTTGATATTCCTGCAATAGGATTGAGAACATTAAAAACAATGAAAAAATACAAAGCTGATTTGATTGCGGTAGAGGCAGGCGAAACTATTATTGTCGATAGAGAAGAAGTTATCAAATATGCAAACAAACATAATATAGTAATTATGGCAGTGTAGTATGACAAAGATTTTTATTATAACAGGAGAATATTCCGGTGATATTCACGGGGGCAAAGTTTTAGAATTCCTCAAACAAAATATACCGGATTTACAGGCAGAGGCAATAGGCGGAGAAAACTTGGAAAAAGCCGGAGCAAAGCTTTTTTGTGATCATTCTAAAATGTCCGGGTTCGGCTTTAATTTTAAAATGGCTTTTGACCATCTTTGTCTTGAAAATAAGGTTTGTAACTATTTATTGAGAGAGTATAAACCGGATATAGTTTTGCTTATTGATTACGGAACTTTTAATTTACGAGTTGCAAAGCGCTTAAAGGGGCATGGTATAAAAGTTTATCATTATATACCTCCGCAGGTTTGGGCGAGCAGAAAGTGGCGGATTAAGAATATAAAGAAATATGTTGATAAAGTTCTTTGTATATTCCCGTTTGAAGTAGAAATGTATAAAGAGTTTGGTATTGATGTCCATTACTGCGGTCATCCTTTGATATGCCAGCTTCCGGATAAGGCTGACAGAAATGCCTTTTTTGAAAAATACGGATTAGATATAAAAAGACCGCTGGTGTCCATATTCCCAGGCTCAAGACCTATAGAACTTCAGTTTCTGGCTGGAACATTTATTAAAGCAGCTAAGCGCTTGCAGAAGTTACATCCGGAGCTGCAGTTTTGTATATCTCACGCACCTAATTTGAAGGATGAAATTTATGATAGATATGTAAAAAACACAGATTTTAAGGTTATTAAAGGTGATAATCAAGCTTTATTATCTGTTTCAGATTCCTTAATTCTTGCATCAGGAACTGTAGCACTGGAGGCTTCTTTATATAAAGTTCCTATGATTATTGGCTACAAAGGACCGTGGATTTTATATTTTATATATTTATTAATTAGGTGTATTAAAAAAGTTTCCCTTCCGAATATTATTACCGGTAAGGATATTGTGCCGGAGCTGGTTCAAGCTAAATTTACAGTAGATAATATTTGCTATGAAACAGAGAAATTATTATACGATAAGAAATATAGAGCGGGTATAATAGATGCTTTAGGTGCAGTAAGGGAAAAACTTTCAGACAGGTATTCCGCAAAAGAGGCTGCAGAATGTATTGCTGCAGATTTAAAAAAGAAAGAGCCGGCTTAATTTGCGGCTCCTTTAAAATTTCTACAACCTTTTCTAACCTTATCTATATAAAGTCAAAAATCAAAAAATAATTGCTTTATTTGTTAAGTTTTGTATCAAGATACTTTTTTGCACAATCAAACATAGAACTGATAAGTCCTGTATTTGAATAGATATTCATGCCTGCTGATTCTAATACCTGTTTTACTCTGTTTTCCCACATGCTGTATATTTCTTCGTCCGGCATATTTAGTGTAGTACCGATAAGTTTAAGTTCTTTGTAGTCTATGGGCACAGGAAGTGCTCCTCTTAGTATGTCTACAATATCAATGCGTTTTTTGCGCGGGAAAGATTTCAAAAATGAAACGACGGTGAGTTTATTTTCTTTTATATAATCCTTAAGAATTTCTACGGATTCATCTATAAGAATTGGTTCTTGCGGGATTCTGTATTCTGAAAATTCTTCTGGTTGAATATCCATAACTGTTGCAATTCTTTCTATGGTTGTACCTCTTGTGGAGAAAGGTACTGTTTCATCAATTAAGTTATAAACATATGATAGCGTAACGCCTATCATTTCTGCAAAGTCACGTTTATGCAGAGAGTTTTTCTTTAAAAATTTAGCGACTTTTTCTGAGCTTTTTTCCGGAACTATTTGTTTCATAATTATTACCTCTTAAAAATTTTTATCTATAATTTTGTTAACTATAAGATAATTGATTGTAAAAATTTTCATAACCCTACCTCTGCTAACCAATAAGCCAATTTCTATAATATTTAAAATGAGAAATTGTGATATACTGGTTCTATGAAACTAATAAGACTCGGGCTGAAGAATTATAGAAACTGCAGTGATTTATCTCTTGATTTTGCTGGAAAGAAAACTCTCATTATAGGGAAAAATGCACAGGGTAAAACCAATATACTGGAGAGTATTTATTTTATGTCGGATTTAAAAAGTCCGAGAACTTCAGCTGTTTCAGATTTAATAATGTTTGGTGAAAATAAATTTGAAATCAACGCTCTGCTTGAAAAGAATGATACTGAAATTGAGCTTGATTTTTCTTATGATTCTGATAAAAAAAGAGAAATTAAAATTAATAAGGTAAAAACGACTCCTAAGAATTTTAAGCTTGTTCTAAAAACTGTTCTCTTTTCAGCAAAAGATTTACTTTTATTGCGCGGCTCTCCGCAGGACAGAAGAGATTGGCTTGACAGAGCTATTTCACAAATATATCCTGCGTATGATGAGAGGCTGGGGAAGTATGATAAAATACGAATACAAAAGAATAATCTTTTAAAAAATGATTATGTAGATGAAGATTTGCTTGAAATATTTAATGAACAGCTGGTGATAACCGGAGCAAACATTATATTTTTAAGAAAGAAATTCTTAAAAGAAATTGTAAAAATAGCAAGTGAGAAACATAAAATCATAAGCGAAAAAGAAGATTTTAGCTTAAATTATACTAATCCATATAATGATATTGATGAAATAAGCAATTATTTAAAAAAAGAACTTGCAGAAAGAAAAAAAGAAGAATTAGCACGAAGGCAGGCTTGTGTAGGACCTCATAGAGATGATATAGAATTTACAATAAACGGTATAGACGCGTCTAAATTTGCTTCGCAGGGACAGCAAAGGACTGTAGTGCTTTCTCTTAAGCTGTCGGAACTTGAAATAATAAAACAAAAGTCCGGCTTTGCGCCTATTTTACTTTTAGATGATGTTTTGGCAGAACTTGATGAAACAAGACAAAATTACCTTCTGAAATCAATTGATGATGATACTCAGTGTATAATTACATCTGTAGATACTTTATTATTTGAGGATGAATTTTTAAAAGATGTTATAATATATAAGATAGAAGAAGGGAGAATTGTATGATATTGGTTACAGGAGGGGCAGGATATATAGGCAGTCATCTTGTTATGGCGCTTTTGGAAAAGAAAGAGGATGTTGTTGTTTTTGACAGTTTAGAATTAGGGCATATTCAAACTATTGAAATACTTCAAAAGTTTGGTAATTTAAAATTTGTTCAAGGTAATTTAAAAAATATTGATGATATAAGAGGTGTTTTTTTAGTTAATAAAATAGATGCGGTTGTACATTTTGCCGCATATTCTCAAGTCGGTGAAAGCGTTATTAACCCTCAAAAATATTATTACAATAATGTATATGGTGCGCTGAATTTGTTAAATGCAATGCTTGAATTTGGAGTAAAAAAGATAGTTTTTTCTTCGACTGCAGCTGTATATGGTGAGCCCTGCTATACCCCTATAGACGAGAATCACCAGAAAAATCCAATTAATCCTTATGGTAATTCTAAATTAATGGTAGAAAAGATTTTGGATGATTATGATAAAGCATATGGATTAAAATCTGTAAGATTACGTTATTTTAATGCCTGTGGGGCAGATTCAAAATCAAGAATCGGTGAATGGCATGAGCCGGAAACACATTTAATACCGAATATTTTAAAAGCGGAAGAAGGAAAAAACTTTAAAATGTATGGCGATGACTATGATACAAAAGACGGTACCTGTATAAGGGACTATATTAATGTAGAGGACTTAGCTGCTGCTCATATTAAGGCTGTTGAATATCTAAACAATGGCGGCAAAACTGATTATTTTAATCTTGGCACGAACGAAGGAAATAGTGTAAAAGAAGTTTTTTCTGTGTGTGAAACTATAAAAGGAGAAAAAATCCCTGTGGAAATCTGTCCAAGAAGAGCTGGTGATCCTGCAATTTTGGTTGCAGACAATAAGAAAGCAAAAGAAGTCTTAAACTGGGCACCACAAAAGGATTTGTATGCAAGCATAAAGTCTGCATATGAATGGGAAAATGTTATTCCTCGGTAATGTATGTTGCATTAAACTTGTAGGCCTCCAGAGACTTTGAGAAGTAATTTGGAGGTAATCCGGCTTTCTCTTTTAATGAATTGAGAAAGATTTCTCTATCCGGCAGCTGTTCCCAAACAATAGGAAGATAGACTGCCCGCTTATTACGTTCAACTATTATAATTCCATAGGGATATATTTTAGAGAGCAAATCCCTTTCATCTTTAAACTCAATTTTTTCTATTGATGATAGTATTGAAACAGAAAGTTCCAGATTCTCCAGTTCATCAATGCTTAGAGGCTCAAATCTCGGGTCTTGAAATGCTGCATTTTTTGCATTATCAATAATATCTAATATTAAAGGTTTTGTCGGATAAACAGAACCTATACATCCTCTTAATTTTCCGTTAAGTTTTAAAGTTACAAACGAGGCGCCGTATTCTGTGAGTACGGATGGAATATGACGCGGAATATATTCTTCCTCATTAATCGCATGAATAATACTCTCTCTTGCTGTTTTAAGTATATATGAAGAGTAGTATTTTTCTATATAATCATTTCTTGTATCGGTATAAAGGAACCAGGAACCATAGCCGACAACTTTATCTTTTTCATTGCTTATGTCGCCGGAATTGTACATCTCCGCGCGGATCATTGAACAATCATTATTATTTGCAAAATCTACAAGTCCTTTTACTCCTACAATACCGCAGGCTTGATAGTTTTCTAAAAATTCTATTCGCCCTGTTTCAATAATGGTTGCCGTATAGGTGTCTATCTGGCGGCATTGCTGCTGAGTATAATAATGACTTAAGTCTGATGATATGACAAAAGAAGAGTTCTCCCAGTATGCAGATATTAAATCAGAAATCAGACGGTGATCGCATTTCCCTGTAAGTATAGGAATGATTCTGATTTTTTTTCCCAGTTTTTTTATGTTTTTTACAAAGTCGACAGCACTTTGTCTCTGCGGAAGAAAAAGATTTTGAATAAAAGGCAGCTGAACTTCTATAGAGTGCTCATTATCAAATATTTCATTAGCAATTAAGCAGGGAAATTTTTCGGAAATTTCTTCAATAAGTTTATTGTTAACTTCTAAATTCCCGAGCGGCGTTTCAAAAAAAGTATATTCCGGAAATGCGATATTATTAAAACTTTCATGATGCGACGGTGCTATAATAAAAATGTTTTCATTCGGTTCAAGGTACTGAAACCCAGCCATTGCGGCATGCCCTGAGTAGATGTAGCCGGCATGAGGTACTATTATAGCCTTGGTTTTGTAATCTACACCGGTAGTTTCTTTATATGTATCAAGCAGTTTATTTAGTTCTTCGGGATTATCCGGATAAAAACTTCCTGCAAATACGGCTTTTTTATTCATAGAAATATTATAAAATAATTTTTTAGATATAGCAAAAAAATATTTTATATGGTTTATTATAAGTATGAAAATTAATCGATATAGTTCAGCCCAATCTTTTTGCGGGTATAAAAATATAATTGCAAATGACATCAATACAGATAGATTTAGATTTATTATGCTTTCAATGCAGCTTGATAACGAGGGTAAACCGGATTTATCTGAATTCATACAGTACAAAAAAATGTCCGGTTTAAGTGAAGAAGCAGTAAATAAGGATATTTTAACCGGTATATACATGAAATTACCGGAGATGCAGTCTAATGATTTGTTTTTGAATAACAGCCATATCCCGGGTGATAAGGATTTAAAATATATGCAGGAAATTTTGCCGGAAGATTTGTACAAAAGCAAGGAAAGGGTTGCTTTGAGAGCATATACATTTCTGGCAGATCTCACAAAAAGGATTATGAATGACAATCTTTTTTGTCAAGATGCCCAAATCCCAAATGTAATAAGACATACTTTTGAAACGCTGACTTCTGTTTATCAGAATCAAACCATATGTTTTAATATATTAAAAGACTCTTTACAGAAGCAAATAGCGCCTCAAAAAGTTGCTTTACTTTTTAATAATGAAATTTTTCAGACTATGAGTAAATTTTTCAAGTAGCCTGCTGCATTTTAGAGGTTACTTCTCTTAAATATTGTCTAATAGCGGGTGTAATCAATAAATCCGGCTCTTCCATACAGACTTCATCCAGTATTATAACACCTTTTCTAACCTCACCGTTAGTAATATATAATAATCCCAGCTGAATTTTTTCATATGGATTTTTAGAGTCTTTAAGTTCTTTTATTTTTGAATTAACTATCCCGAGAGATTTGTAGCATTCTGTAAGGTTTTGATAGTATTTAAAATTAAGCCCGTATAATTTTATTGCATCCTCAAAACATACCCGCGCCATATCCGGATAGCCTATAAACGTGTAGGTTTCTCCGAGATTATTTTTGAATATAGCGGTTGCCTGTGTATTGGGACTTAATTGTATTGCAATTTTAAATTCCTGTATTGCAGCATAATATATTCTGTCTTTTAAATAATTAAGCCCGACATTATTATGATAAAAAGCATCTTTTCCGGCATCAATTGTATATTTATACGGTTTTTTGTAGCCGGAACAGCAGAATATTACTGTGAGCAGGAATATTATAGCTAATCGTTTTATCATAATAAGTCTAATTCTAATCCTTCATAAGCGAAAATCGCATCTTCTGAGGCATATTCTTCTGCAAGCATATCCAATTTTTCATCATTATAGCCTGGATCATAATGGAAGAATACCATTTTTTTTGCTCCGACCTGTTTTTTGCAATCCAGTGCCATTTCAAAAGTAGAATGACCAAATCCTTGCTTAGGAACATAAATACTTAAATAATCTTCTGTAGAATATTGAGCGTCATGTATAAGCAAATCACACTCCTTGGCAAATTTAATCAGTTTTTTATCACCACCGGGATAGCTTTCTTTATCTGTCGCATAAACAAGTGTCTTTCCTTTGTATGCAATTTTGTATATGAGAACACCATTTTGCGGGTGAGCATATGATTTATAACATGTTATAACAACATCTTCATCAGTGTAATCACCTTCTTTTAAATCATTAACCCGTATGATTTTAGGAAATTCTCCGGTTTTAAAAATAATATAATTAGTTTCATTTAAGTCCAGTATTTTTAAATCGGCGGCAATATCGCCGAGATCCAGTGGAAATGACTTGGTGAAGAGTATTTTTGCGAGTTCTTTTTCAAGAGTTTCATTATAGTTAACCCCTCCCATTAAGCACATTCTTGTTGATGCAAGATGTGAAGGTCTGAAAAACGGAAAACCTTGAATATGATCAAGATGAATATGACTTAATAAAATTGTGCACTTAACAGGAGTTCTGTCTGTAATTGTTGTGCCGGATTCAATATATTTTTGCATAAGTTCATTGCCTAAGCTTATTAGCCCGGTACCTGCATCCAATATGATTAAATGTCCGCCAACTCTTATTTCTATGCAGGAAGTGTTGCCGCCGTATTTTAAAAACTCTCTGTCTGCTACCGGATAGCTGCCTCTTACGCCTCTAAACTTGATTTTAAATTCATTCATTATATTTCCCTTCCTAATTCAAAAGTCGCATTTCTATCGCTCTCATCGCCGTATAGCCGTTCAGAACCAAATAATCTAAGCTTGGAACGTGCCTGTATATCTTTTAAATTAGTTTCTTTTAGATATACATCAACGAGTGTACGTTTTTTATTTGTATTTATATTAATAATTCTAAATGCATTCGGATAAGTTACTAGTGAAGGGCAGGTTATAACCAGCATATTTTCATCTTGAAAAGTTTTTGCGCAGTGATAGTGCCCCTGCAGGACTATAACGGGATTTTTATGCGACTGTAATAATTTTCGGACTTCATATTCATTCTGCATCTTGTGATTTGAGCTCGAATACGGTTCTATTATCGGAACATGCGTGCATACAATTACTGTGTCTTTTTCATGATTCTCGAGTTCTTCTTTTAACCATAAAAATTCTTCATTGGAGATTTCTCCGTTAGCAGTCAGTTTATAATCAATTATAGAATCAAGGCATATAACTCTGAAACCTTTTTTGGGTGTGAATGCATAATATATATTTTTCTGGTTCATGTTTTCATTAGCTGCTGCAAGAGTTTGTAAAAACTTATTCTTTGTTAAAGGACCATCAATACTGATATCATGATTCCCGGGAATTGCGTACCACGGGAAAAGCAGTTTATTAATGTGTGTACTGACTTTTTCAAGCTCGCTGACTTCCGGAACATTGATTAAATCTCCGGTAAATATAACAAAATCATAAGGTCCGGATGTATTTATCTGAAAAACGGCATCGTCTAAAAGTGCACCGGATTTTTTTAAGAATTTATACGAAGTATTTTCTTCAAAAGATGAAAAATGTGCATCGCTTATTTGTGCAATTCTTAAGTTATTATTGGCAGCAGTGCAGACTTGTGTGCCAATAGCACAGGCTAACAGAATTGTTAATACAAAATTGACAATTCTGGTAAAAAATGATTCTTTTTTCTTTTTTTGACCGCTTTTCATAAATATCTTTTTTATAATAATTCATGACAATTGTACAAGTCAACGGGGTAGGCTAAAATCCGTAATAATATTCTACAGAATAATACCTTTGTAATCTTGTATTTCTGTATCTTTAGTGGTACCCTTTTATGCGGTGAGGTTAAAATGCAAAAAGTTTTATTTATAATTGATAAACTGGAATTAAAATACTTTGAATTTAATCAGCTTGTAACGAATTTCTGGTTGATAAAAGAGTTATTGGAACGAAATAATGAAGTCTATATTACAACAATACCAAATCTTTTATTAAGAGGCGATATCGCATATGCAAAGTGTTATGAGTCATTTTTATATGAAAATAACATTTTTTATAAGGACGTAAAAGTTGAAAAAGAGATAAATGGTTTTGATTTAGTATTATTTAGACCGGATCCGCCGGTAGACATTGATTATATAAATGCAACTTATATCTTTGATTTTGTAACAAAACCGCGTGTAGTGAATGAACCTGCCGCTATAAGAGATTTTAACGAGAAACTCCACAGTGTTTATTTTAAGAACTTGATGGCAGAAAATATTGTAACAGCATCGCTATCAGACATAGAAAAATTTTTAGCAATAAATAAGCAGATAGTGTTAAAACCTCTTAACAGGTGCTTTGGCTCCGGTGTAATGTATCTATATGAAGGTGACCCGAATACAAGAACGATAATTAATACGATGACAAATAATGAAACGACTCTGGTAATGGTCCAAAAGTTCATACCGGGTGTAAAGCGCGGTGATAAAAGAGTTCTTACTCTTGGCGATAAGGTGTTAAAATATTGTATAAAGAAGCTCCCTACTGCTGACGATTTTAAGTTTAATACGCACAACGATAATTATATTACCTCTGCAGAGCTTACGGATGAAGAATTTAAAAATTTTTCGGAAGTGGCGGAAAGTCTGAATTCAAAAGGTATTTGTATGGCAGGGTTAGATGTAATTGACGGTAAAATTATAGAGGTGAACGTGACAAGTCCGTGTTATTTTATAAAAGAAATTAATAAACTCTATAATGTAGAACTGGAAAAAGAGATTTGTGAATTTTTATTGACACGGAGCTTGTTATCATTATAAATATAGTGTATAATTCAATTATCTGATGTATATAAATATTTAAAGTCTATTGTATTATAATAAAAGAGAAGTTTAATAAGAAGGAATATTATGAAAAAGTCTATTTTAGTTTTATTGGCAATGTTAGTATGTGTATCAACTACTAATTTTGCAATTGCAAAAAATACATCAAATTCTACGCTTGCATCAGCAATAAAAATGTATAAAGCAGGAAACTATGCACAATGTTATACAACACTTAGTGATCTTGTAAAAAAAGATCCTTCAAATGCTGTTGCTTATTATTATCTGGCAATCACATCAACCCAAATTGGTAAAAAAGATGAAGCAATAAGCAATTATGCAAAAGTTTTGGAACTCTCTCCGGAAGGTCAACTAGGTTTGTATGCAAGAAAAGGAAAAACATGTTTGGAATCTCCAGAACAGTGTAAGGACTTTACTGAAAATTCCGAGTTAGACGCTTTTATTCAAAGAAAATTCGGAAGTGGTTTTTCAAAAGAAGTACGTAGTGATTATGAAAAACAAAAAATAGAAAATTTGATGAGAGAGATGAACAGGGGTAATGCAATTGAACCTGGAACATTCAAAGAGTATAAGGATTTTTCAAGTGAAGTTCCTACAAATGATGAAATCGTATCAGCTCTAAGAGTCCTTCAAAGAGCAGGTCTAACTGATATAATCGGAAATAATTCAAATCTTTCTGATGCCTCAATGCTTCTTGGCAGTCAAGATAATGATGCAAATATAATGATGAATATGCTTATGGGCAATAAGAATTCTTCAATAAGCCCGCAATTAATTCAATCTTTAATAACTAATCAATTTTCAAGCGGTTTTTAGGAAACAATGAGTGATGAATATAAATACAGTAAGATTCGGTGAAATTAGTATAGAAGAAAATCGTATTTTTAATTTTGTGATGCCTATAATAGGCTTTGATAAATTAACAAAATTTGTTATACTTGAGCCGAATAAAGATTCTCTGTTTAAATGGCTGCAATCAGTGGAAGATCCGGCTCTGGCTTTTCCGATTATTTCAGTTTCATCGCTTGCTTTTGATTATACTATTGATTTACAGGACAATGTTGTAGATGCTTTAGGTATAAAGAGTGCTGAAAATGTTCTCGTTATGAACATAACCTCAATACCTCAAGATGATCCGAAAGGTACAACAATTAATTTGCTTGCACCTCTGATTTTTAATATAGAAAACCAAACAGCAGGGCAGGTTGTCTTGTCCGGCTCTGGATATGATATAAGCTACCCTATGTTTAAGACAGTTTAAGTTTAATTAAGGATACTGATGCTCGTAATAACTAGAAAAAATGGTCAAAAAATAATGCTCAACGACAATATTGAAATTACTATTGTCGAAGCAAAGAATGGTGTTTGCAAGGTTGCAATAAAGGCAGATAAAGATGTAAAAATTTATCGTGAAGAAATTTATTTGCAAATTAAATTAGCTAATATGATAGGTAAGAATACAAATATTTCTGCAGTAGATTCTGTATCCGACTTAATAAAAGGTGGTAATACCGCTTTAAATGACAAAATTGAAACCGATACGGCTGTTGGTGAGGAGCTGCTTGTTGATGACAATAAGCAATCCAAAAATTCTATAAGAATTAATAAGAAAAATGCCGAGTGATAATAAAATAAATAATATTTTCTTTTTTTATAATGACAGCTCTAATTTACAAATCAAACCTAATTCTATAGAGCATGCCTATCTTGCGGTTTTGGATAACGATTTGCATTCTGCTCGGAAACTTTTTGCCCGGATTGATTCTCCAAGGGCGAAGTGGGGAAAGGTGTTTGTTTCAATTTTAAAAGGACACATGCAGAACTTTCCGACATATTTTCAAATAAGAAATTTTTTTGAAATCGATTTAGAATTTTTACTCAAAAATGAGAAAATTGATTATGTTGAAAATTTGTTAGGTTCTCTTGAATACTTAGTTAATATAAATCAAGAAGTGTATAAATTTGCAGCACGAGTCATGTATGAGAATAATTTGTATTCAGCGGCTTTAAATTATATGGAAAAGTCAAAAGAAGTCTATTACAATGATCCGGAATTACACTTTATGTTTGCGCGGTTCTTTTTAAATGTCTATAATTACATTGAGGCTGAATATTATATAAACGAGTGTCTGAAACTTCTGCCGGACTATTATCCTGCTCATCTCTTAAAATCACAAATTGATGGAATGAAGTTTTGATAGTATAATTTGTTTATGAATAAAGATATGTTTGTAAATGCTGATAAACATCCTTTTATAAATAAAGATGATAGTAATTTCTTTATGCAGTCAGAGGAGACATTATCTCTATCAAATCATTCAGAGCCGCCAAGGAGGCTGAATGATTATGATTATAATATTTTAAGAGAAGACGCGTATAAAGATGTTACAGATGAAACTTTTAAACTGGAATATAAAATTTCAAAAATTGAGGCTGAAATAAAAGATATTGATAGGCAAATTCTTGCAGCAAAAGATATTAAAGACTATGATTTAGTAGAGAATTTGTTCAGTAGAAAAAAAATGCTTATAGAAGATTACAAATACTTATCAGATATTTATAATTCCACAAGTTTGTCTGCAAAAATATCAGGCGGGTTGGTTTCTAAGGTTAAGGAGCAGGTTAGGGGTATCAAACGCAGGTTAAATGATGCAGGTGAAAATATTATAGCTAGAATGCCGGGTAGAATGGCATCTCTTTTTGAGTTGAAAAAATCTCTGGCAAAACTTTCCAATATAAATAAAAGTGTGGATGAGCTTATGAGTATGCAGACTCCGTATGGTGAAACTATTGACCGATATGAACAGCTTTCCAAATATATTGTCAAGGCTAATAATATTCAAGCAGAAATCTCAAAATATTTGAGATAATTTGTATTGCTTTTTTGTTTCTGTTAAACTGATTAATTATGAAACGAAATCCTGTAATAGCTGTTGTCGGGCGCCCGAATGTCGGCAAGTCCACTTTTGTAAACAGGCTGGTTGGCAGACGCCAGTCTATAGTTGATGACCAACCTGGCGTTACGCGTGATAGAATATATTTTGATGTTGAATGGCAAAACAAACCTTTTACTGTTATTGATACAGGCGGCATTGTCCCCGGAGATGAAGATGAAATAATGCTTTCTATTTATACGCAGGCTAAAATTGCATGTGATGAAGCTGATAAAATTATTTTTCTTGTAGACGGTATAGAAGGTGTTACTCCGGTTGACACAGATATAGCAAATATATTGCGTCAATCCGACAAACCTGTTTATCTAGCAGTTAATAAAATCGACTCTCATAATCAAATTACAATGATAAGCGATTTTTATTCCCTTGCAATCGGCGAACCTATAGCAATTTCAGCCTTACACGGATCTGGCGGTGTAGGTGATTTGCTTGAAGAATTAACCTCCGATTTTGAATACGGCGAAAATAGTGAAGAAGATTCAATTATAAAAATCGCAATCGTAGGACGTCCGAATGCGGGTAAATCTTCTATAGTCAATGCGCTTCTTGGAGAGAAAAGGGTAATAGTTTCCGATATATCTGGTACAACGCGTGATAGTATAGATTCAAGATTGTCATATAATGACAGGGAGTTTGTTATTATTGATACAGCAGGAATAAGAAAAAAGTCGAAAGTCGATTATGGTGTAGAAAAATTTGCTGTAGACAGGGCTATTCGTTCAATTAGGGAATGCGATGTCGCTTTGATGGTAATTGATGCAACAGAAGCCATAAATGGTATTTCGGATCAAGACAAAAAGATAGCTTCAATTATTACAGAAGCAGGAAAAGGTCTGGTAATTGCGATTAATAAATGGGATTTGGTAGAAGATAAAAAAGCTAATACTATCAATAAATTTGAACAAAAAATTGCTAATGAGATTCCGTTTTTGGATTACGTGCCTAAAATATACATAAGTGCCGTAACACATCAGCGATTAAATCAAATTTTTACAAAAGTTACTGAGGTATATCAAGAATGTACAAAACGTGTTTCTACAGGGCTTTTGAATAAAATTGTCAATGAAGCATATGCACTTAATCCGCCTCAGACAATAAGAAATAAGCGCTTAAAGATTCTGTATGCTACACAAGCGTCAGTGAAGCCTCCGGCTTTTGTTCTGTTTGTTAATGACGAGGCTTTATTAAAGGATCATTATAAAAGGTACATAGAGAACAAACTCCGCGAGGCATTTGGTTTTACGGGTACGCCTGTAAGGATTGCAGTAAGAGCAAGGTCTGAGAAAAAGAAGTAGGTCTATTTTATTTAATAATAACAATATCTCCTCTTTTGACATCTTTGGCAATTTGTTTGATAACCTCGTTGTCCATTCTCATGCATCCCATTGATACGTATTTTCCAATGCTTTCCGGTTGGTTAGTCCCATGTATAAATTCGCCTGTCTGAGATTGCTCCCCAGTTTTAGGGTTAATTTTATTTAGGCAAATAACCTTTGGACCATAAGCAGAAGGGTTTCTCCTTCTTTTAGTATGCCTTGGTGCGTATCGGTAAGGATATGTTTCAACATGAGTAACAGTTCTTACGCCTTTGTCTGTCGGTGTATTCTTTTTACCGCTGGCTATTTTGTATGCAATGAATGCTTTCCCGCTGGAGTTGTACCTGTATAAAACATTTGTACTCAAATCAACTACCATAGATGCTTGTGCCGGTTTATTGGCAATAGTAATATATGGTTCCGGTGCATTTTTAAGCACTGTTGAATCCGTGCATCCTTTTGCCGTTACTACCGCAAAGCTGTCTTTAACAGGCAGTTGTGCATATGTTTTGGGGATACTTGCAGACGCTATAAGCGTAGTCAGTCCGATTATGTATTTTGCTGAAATTTTCATATTTTTATAAAAACCTATAAAAATATATTTTGCGCTTAAAACATTTTAATAATTTTTCTGACATCTGTAAGAGTCTTTTGTGCCTCAATTCGGGCTTTTTCAGAACCTTCTTTTAGAATTCTTTCAACGATTTCCGGATGAGCCTCGTAATATTTTCTCTTCTCTCTGATTTCAGCCATTCGTGCATTAATTTTAGCCCCAAGCTGTCGTTTACAGTCTGCGCATCCTCTCTGCCCTTTTTCGCATTCGCATTTTACAGTGCGGACTTCTTCTTCAGAACCGAATATTTTCCAGTATTTGAATGCTACTTCGCACTCGTCCGGATGACCTGGATCATCTTTTCTCATTCTGCTTCTGTCTGTTATTGCTGACATAACTTTTTTTGCAGTAACTTCTTCTGTATCAGAAATTTTAATATCATTATTGAAAGATTTGCCCATTTTGTTGCCGTCAAGCCCGCAAATCAGAGGACAGTTATTTAGAAGAGGCTGTGTTTCTTTAAAATAGTCCGTTTTATATATGTTATTAAATCTTCTGGCAATATCTCTGGTGAGCTCTACGTGTGCAACCTGGTCAATTCCTACAGGAACAAAATCCGCGTTAAAGGTAAGAATATCAGCAGTCATAAGAACCGGATATCCCATAAGCCCATAATTTATCTGGGAGGCAAATCCCTCTTTTGAGCGCAGAATTTTTGCCATATCTTTTAAATTCGGATCTCTTTCAACCCAGTTCTGCGGAGTAATCATGCTTAAATAAATATGTAACTCTGCAGTTTCCGGCAGTAAGGATTGTACATATATTACAGCCTTATCCGGATTTATTCCGCAGGCAAGCCAGTCAGTTGCAACATCTATAATATCCTGTCTCAGTCCTTCTGTTTTGTCATATTTTGTAGTAAGAGCATGCCAGTCAGCAATAAAATAATAACATTTATATTCGTCTTGAAGCTTTACCATGTTATCAATTACGCCTAAATAATGTCCGAGGTGTAATTTTCCTGTCGGACGCATACCTGTATAAACTATTTTATTGCTTTGCATATTCTTCCCTTTCATCTGTTCGCAATTTTAATGACTTTTATTTCACCGGAATCTAAATCAGTAAATATTTTTTTATATCCGGTTTTGATATTTTCATTGCCGTTTATAATTATAAAAATTGTCTTTTTCCTAACATTAGGAGTTTTTATGGTGATTTTATTCTGCGGATTTTTAAAGTCTAAATTCCCGATAACAATAATTGTTTCATTTTTGTAAGTACGGGAAAAAGCGAAGACTTTTTCATTATCCGTGTTTAGAGCGTTAAAACTTCCTCTTGCAATGAATTCTGCATTATTTTGTCTAAATTCATACGCCTTTTTAAAATTTTCTAAAATATTTTTGTTGTTTCCGCCCGGCTTTCTTGAAAAATTGAATAAATCCATTTTCCCCCTGTGGACAAAATAGAAATAATCATCAGTTTCGCTTTTTTCAGCCTTAGAGTTTGCCCAGGGGTAAATATAATCGTCTCCGGAGAAAAATCCGTCTATGCAATAAGGATTAAACGGCAGTGTAGCTTGAAGCCATTCAATCATAATAGAAAACGCTTCTCCGTGCAAAATAACCGGACTGACTTCGTCGTGTGTTGTAAAGCTTAGTATAACGCTTTTGGGCTCTTTATAAGAATTAAGAAGCTTTAAATTAAATTTAATATGGTTAATAAACTCTTCTGCACTCCACTCTTTTAAGTTGAAAAAGCTTCCGTAGTATCCGTCAAATCCGGCTTGCAGTAATTTGTCATACGGAGTAAATTCTGCATATAAACTCGGCGGTTCTCTCCAGGAATCAGAAGCTTCTGCAAGGAAAAGAAACTGGGGATCCCTGCTCCTTGTATATTTTATAATTTCAACCCAAAAATCATAAGGCTTTATTGTTGCAACATCTGCTCTGATGCCGTCTGCTCCCAGCTTAAGTACCATATCGACAAATCTTTTATGCGCATCAAGGACATCTTGGTTAAGCTTTCCGTTTTTTCCCGTATTTAATAGGCGGACATCTGTCCAGTCAGTTGGAACAATAGAACACTGCCTGCTGTCTTTTATAAAAAGTTCCGGATGTGTTAGGAACAAATCATACGCACCGCAGCTAGGGAGGTCGATAATCACCCTAATGTTTCTTGCATGACATTCGTCAATGAATTTTTTAGCCTGTTCAAAGTCGGATAGTTCAGAGTTATTATCTACCAGCTGAGGATTAATACTCCAAAAATCAGAAGCCGCATATACAGAACCTGCTGTGCCAAGGGCTTTTAATCTGCCTGTAGGAGTAATTGGTAGTACATGTAGAGTATTTATATGAAGATTCTTAATTTCATCAAGCCTGTCAATTGCATTAAGAAAATTGCCGCCAATTTCACCTTCATCAATTAGTTGATTACCGTTTGCATCATCAGCATTGAATGTTCTTAGATTAATTGCGCAAATTCTGGCATTGTTACTTAAAAATAATGTTCTTAAATCATTATTTTCATTTGCACTGCATATATTTGTAATTAGAAGAACTGCAATTGCAGATAAAAGAAATTTTTTCATATATCCCTCTTAGTACTATTTAATCTGAAAAATGCATTTAACGCAATGAGCTTTTGGTGTTAAAACTTTATTATCTTCTGTGTCAAAAGTTTTAGCAATCCTTGTAATTAATGGTTCTCCGCAAATAGGACACTTGAGGTTTGTTTCATGGTTTAAGATTTTTCGTTTCAAATTCTCTATAACGTCGTCACTAATGGTTTCAAATTGGTAATTTCTTTCTCTCATTTTTAAATCTTGAGGAGAGCATTTCAAAATTCTGGCTAGCTGCTGCCTTTGGGTTACAGATAAAAACAATTCTTTGCCGGATTCAATATCTTCAAGAATTTCTAGTTTAATATTAGTCTTTTTAGCCAGCCCGCTTACTGATAATCCAGCTTTTTCTCTTTTCTTTTGAATAAATTCTGCTAAGCTTTCCATAGTTGTAATTATATATTATAAAGCATGTCCGTCAATCTAAGATAAAGAATTGAATGTAATTGTAAAAAATTATAAAATTTTACCAAATAAAGTGTTACGGATTTTGAGAATGTGGTATTAATAAAGTATAATAATCAAGGATGCGATTAAGATATGTGTAAGAAAGAAGCAGCAGAGCAAATTATGAATATTGCTGTATTTGCCTTAAACCCGCTTGTAGTCATGCTTTCGGGGGAGGGGGTAAATCTAGAAGCGTGTCCGGATGAACATTTTAGACTATTATTTATCTCAAAAAAGCAAGAATTAAAAAATAATGCAAACTACTATAATAGAACGCTTGCGCTCTCCTTCCCTGGATGGGGAAGGCTGGGATGGGGTGATACTAACGCATCTCACACTAATCCCAAAGCCATCCATTCAGTAAATCCCAAAATAAAACTTCATCAACTGTCCCTTCTCCTTCTAAAAGACACAGGACTTGAAAGTATAGCATTGAGTTTGCATAGCTTTATCAATAAACTTTTTAGCTTAGTTTCCTCTTCGGAGTATCACCCCACCCTAGCCCTCCCCATCCAGGGAGGGAAGGCGTGTGATGCGTTATCGGGACGTTTTTCTGGCTTTATTTATCTTTTTGCACGCAATTATTTACCCCTGCCATCACTCTGTCAATGTTCCCAACCTCTTAGTCACCTAAGGCAACAGTCACTTAGTCACTTAATTACCAGTCTCCAAATTCCCCAAAGGAGGCTTGTATGCTGAGCATCAATACAAACCTTTCGAGCTTGATGCTTCAAGCAAGTATTTTAAATGCAACTTTAGGTTTAAATGATTCAATAGAGCATTTAACAACCGGATTTAAGGTAAATCATGCAAAAGATAATGCTGCAAATTTCGGGATTATAACTAATATGACAACAGGTATTGGTTCTCTTGAGATAGCGGAAGATAATGCAGCAATGGCGCTTGATATGCTTTCAACGGCTTCATCAAATCTGGATTTGATATCATCGCACCTTTCAAGACTCAGAGATTTAGCAAATATTTCTGCAAATGGTACATACGGGCAGGATTCAAGGGATGCATTACAGGCTGAATTGAATTCAAGGCTTGGTGAGATTTCACGGGTTTTAGAAAGCGGAGAGTATAATAATAAGACTCTTTTTGAAGAGAATAACGGTACGCAGGGAATTTCGACATATAGCAGTAACGATATGTCTTCTACAGTAGTGATGACTGCGGACAAGGATACTACATTTGAAGATTTGGGAATAACTGACAGGGTTATTAACTTATATAATAAAAGCGGAAGTTTAACAAATACATTTACATTTGACAGCCTTGATACAATCGGCAAATTTTTGGATATATTAGAAGCGTCCGGCTTTAGTACAAAAATCAGCAACGGTATAATATCTGTTGAATCTTCCTCCGGAGCTTATATAGACGGAGGCTTAGCGGACGCTCTGGGAATAGAAACAGAAACTTCTACTGTTATAACTTCGGCGACATCATCCTCTACATTAAAAGTAAGCTACACAGAAACTACTACGGCGGATGCAGCAACGACTTTTGCGGAAGTCGGGCTTGATATGCAGGGAAAAACTCTGGATATAAACTCTAAGGATACCAACCAAAAAATAGCGACAATAACAATTGACAGCAATTCAAAAACTTTTGATGATTTATTTAATGCTTTAGAGCCCTACGGAATCGACGGTACAATTAATAACGGAAGGATTACACTAAATTCCGATTCTTATTATGTGACGGGAGAAATTGCAAACCTGCTTGGAATAGGAACATCATCCGAAAGCAGTACGGAAACGGCAGGCTCTTCCGTAACATCTGATTCTGTGATTGTTTATACATCATCGGTTGTGGCTGATACCACGTCCAGAATCTCTGATTTTATAACGCTTGATTCAAATAACAAAATCCTTCTGCATAACGGCAGCCAGACAACAACATTTACAGTAACAAATACGACGACCTTCGGTGATATGCTGAGTGCATTTGCTTCTGCGGGAATAAATTCTTCAATGAATGACGGCAGAATAAGTTTTTCATCTTCCGGCGGCAGTTATGCAGAAGACCTAAACCCTTCCGGCGGTGTTTTGCAAAAACTCGGTATAACAACAACGACAATATCCAATACGCAGACAACAAGCGGCATAAGCCAGACATCCTCAAATACCCTCTATTGTACGATTGAATCTTCGTTGACAGAAAATGCATATATCACTTCAGCAATAGAGTTAACCAGTGCAAATAATATTCTTATAATAAATAATGGTAATTCAACAGAGGGAACTATTACAATTACCAATACAATGACGTTTGCGGATTTAAAAAGTAAGCTTGCTGCATATAATATCGGTATGTCAATAGATTCAAACGGAAGTATAATCTTAAATGACACATCTTCTAGCGGTAAATATGTATCTGGTAGTTTTGCGGATGCTATTGGATTATCGACTATTACTACAATACAACCTGCTAATACGACTGCGGTTTTAATGACAGGGAGCCCTATAGTAGATGATATCAAATATCATGGTTGTGACGTAAGAGGCGAAAGTATAGATTATTTTTCCAATAAAACAATTAGCAGCTCGCTTATTACTTATACAAAAGATGGTATTTTATATACTTTAAATGAAAGTACAACTTTTGCCGATTTGGGGGCTGATGTAGGAAATGGATGGGAATATATAACAGCTTTAGGATACCAATATTGTGCTTTTACTATTTATAATGACACAACTATTGCAGAATATTGTTCTTTATTAACTGCAAACGGAATAAATGCATATATAAATAATGGAAGTATAATATTAGAGTCAACAGACGGTTATCATGCACTATTCGGGGCGATGGAGAAGAACAATGATATCTTTAAGTTTCCATTAAATAGGTTTGGAAACTTAGGTGTTGATGAGCTTATAGTTATTGATAATGCTGATATTGAACTATATAAACTGGATACGATATTCTTTCGGTATATGCCTCAACGCGAGAAACGATTTGAAATAGAAGTTGGTGATGAAGATTATCGCAGCTCATCACATTATACATTTACTGTAAATACAACAACTACACTTAATGATTTACTAGAAGCTTTTAATTCTTATGGAGTTGAGGCTAAGTTTGTTAATGGTAGAATTGAGATAGAAGGGGGAGAGAAATTCATATATGATATAAGAGATTTAGATTATACACGTCCTATCCAAGAGATTGATATGCGTGATATTATAGGACTAAAGTACTCAAAGTCATACTATACTTCTACGGTTTTAGCACAAGGAACGGATGAAATTATAATTTATAAAGACGAAATCTCATTAATGAGTAATGGTAAAGAGATAACAGGGGAGTATTTTACAGGTTCAGACTCATATACATATATTACAATTAATGATTTTGTTGATAAACTAGGTGAGTTAGGTATTAATGCGAATTTTTCAGAAGGAAAATTTAGGATTAATGGCGATAATGAACATTATATAGAATATATTGATAGTGGACTTGCAAATCGTCTTGGATTAGGGGGCTATGCGAATGGAAAAAGCTATACAATAATTCCAGAAAGAACTATTACCACAAATTCTGATTCAGATGTTTTAACAATAGAATCTTCACAAATGATTAGTACAACAACAAAACTCTCTGAATTAGGCTTTAACATTGGTGCATTTGAGTTATTGGAAGTTAATTCCAATAAAAATCTTTATTTTACTGTTAACAGCACAAGTACGGTTGGTGATATTATTGAAGCAATCAACAAACAGGCAGGATTGAATGCCTCTTTAACAAACGGAATGCTTACTGTTGCAGGCAGTTCAAGTGCATATATTACTGATATGAATGCTGATTTTGCGTCTATTTTTAAGCTTGCAGGTGCAGGAGACGGGAAGACTTACGTCTCAACAGGTGTTGTTGTACAGGGAAATTCAGATTCTGATGCACAGAAAACAAATGTTACTCAAACTGCTGCTTCCGGAACAACTTTAGGCGAACTCGGGCTTACATCAAACGGAGTTATTAAAATTAATGATAAAAATACAGGGGCAAAAACTATTAATGTAAATGCTGATACCACTATACAGGAGCTTCAAAACAAATTAAACGGAATAACTGTATCTTTTGCTAACGGCAGGCTTACACTTGCCGGCTCTGATTCTGTCTGGATAACCTCTATATCTCAAAATCTTATTGATGCTCTAAATCTTCCAGGAGCAGGTAAAGATATTACGTACACAACAACAAGCAGCACGGATTATACAAATACGCCTTCAAATAAAACTTTGCAAACACAATCAACATCCACTCTTGCAGGTGATACAAAGCTTTCGGAAATTACAGGCTATGCAAACGGCAACGGAAAAATCGCTCTGCACAGAGATGACGGAACTTATGTAACACTTTCACTAAGTGCAACAGATACTATCCAAAATTTCTTCAATAAAATTAAAACGTACGGAATTAATGCTTCCATAACAGACGGCAAGGTTACTTTTGAATCTGCAGGTGATATTTATCTTGAATCAATAAGCGGCGGCAGTAATATCCTATCCGTACTTAATATTGGTAATATACAAAAGGTTAAAGAAACCGTTACGTCAAATAATGAATCAAATAAATTAACTTATAACAAAGTTATTCAATCAGACTGGCGGAATTACAATTTTGATACAACATTTGGTGTTGTTGGCGGTAATCCTAATGATACAATAACTCTAGGGTTTGATTTTAATCTTAATTTTGGACTTGATATCTCCACTCAAGAAACAGCAAAGAGTGCTATTGAGGATTTAGACAGAATGCTGGAACAAATCTCTCTGGCACAAACTCATCTGGGAGCAGCAGAAAATCGTTTTACAAGTATTCTTGAAGATATTTCCATAAGATACGAAAACCTTGTATCATCTCGTTCAACACTCCGCGATGCAGATATAGCCGAAGAATCCAGCGAATATATAAAAATGCAGATTCTTCAGCAGGCATCAGCAACCCTTCTTGCAACCGCAAATCAATCCCCGTCTATTGCCTTGCAGCTTTTATAAATATGCTAAGCTTTCCATAGTTGTAATTATATATTATAAAGCATGTCCGTCAATCAACAGTGAAAATGTACAGAACGACACGGTTTTAGTTTTAAAAGAATTGTTAAAAATTTTATCGGTTTTGAGAAGTCAATTATTTAGCGGATTTTTTATATAGAGCATATGCTATATTGAAATTATTCTGTACTAATAAAAGGATTTGTTAAATTTATGAAAAAGGTGTTTTTATCAATATTAATTTGTTTTACTATTTTTTGCTGTTCGGGCTGCGTCAAGTATTCCTATGATATAGAGATAAATAACAAGGATGAAATTGCATGGTCTCAGATACAAGCATTTAATATTAATGTCTTTAAATCTCTGGATCCTAATTTTGAATCCAAATGGGATCAAATGTATAATGAAATTTCTACGGAATATAAAAATGAAGGATTTAATGTTGAACCATACCAGGACGAAACATTTGCAGGTTTTAAAATTGCAAAAAATAATATAAAGCTTGGTAATTTTAAAGATAATCTGCCTGCTGGTTTCCAAAGCAAGCAGGCTGAGCCTGTGATAGTAGAAAAAGGGTTTGTAAAAACTACATATAAATTAGATTTAATTTATAATGCGGATGAGGCTATGAATAAAGCACCGGCTGGAACTTTTAGTACCGAAAGCGGTGGTGAAAAAACTGAAACTTATGCCTCAAATAACAACGAACCCGATATAATATCTAAAGAAACCATTACAGATCCTGCTACCGGAGATGTGATAGAAAAAACTGTATACGCAAATGGCTCAACATCTACATCAAGATACAATCCAAAAGCGCTATCAGCTTTTTCAAATAGTATTGAAAGTGCTGTAAACAGCATGCCGGGCATGCAGCCGGTAATGGACTTGACTATAAAAATTCCGGTAAAGGCTTCTAAAACTAATGCTGCAAAAATTATCAATGATAAAGAATATCAATGGAGCCTTGTCTCAGAAGAGCCTGTTGAAATTATTTTAGAATACTCCCGATATGATTTTTCTTCGGTAGGCATTATAGCTTCGTTCGCTGCAGTATTGGCGTTAATAGCATTTTGGGTTAAGAAATCTAAAGAAGATGTTTTTATTTAACAATACGATTAAAACGCTTCAGAACTTATATAAAAGGAAATAGTTTGTGTTTTAAAAAGTAGAAGGATGTTTCAGCGCGTTTTAATAAACATGTTAAGATTTTTGTTAACTTTTATAAAATTTTATAAATTTTTTTTAAGTCTACTTGATTTTTATTTTTTTGTATTTTATAATGTTGGAACGCGCTGTTATGGGTGCGTAAAGAAAATGGATTTACACTAAGGTGCCAACGGTAGCCGATTTATCGGAAGGACACCACCGAATGCCGAAATATAAACGTAGCATTTATAGAACTTTGAAATCTTAAAACGTTAATGTAACGAAATGTAAATAGCAAATAAAAGAATTAGTTGACAATCCAAATTGACGTTATAAGATGAAATAGTTGGCAGTGAACGCCGGTATGAGTGTAGTACATAAGATTGTACAATTTGAGGAAGATTAAAGTATTCAAATAGCTGATACGAAGTTCAAAATTTTAACTAGCCTAAAAAACAAAACAAGCAAATAACTTGCACCTTGACAACAGAATAGCTGAAGACGAAAAACTTGTTAATTTCGCAGAAGTGATAAGGACAAAAAATGAAGTTCGAGCGTGTGCAGCGATGCACATAATGGACATAACTTTTCTGACAATGGAGAGTTTGATCCTGGCTCAGGACGAACGCTGGCGGCGTGCTTCATACATG
>CALVAO010000019.1 GCA_944325515.1 Candidatus Gastranaerophilales bacterium
CTTTATTGTAGGATAAAAATACTTTTGTATTTGCATCTTGCTTTTTTATTATTTTTTTATTTGGACACTTGTGCCCATCCAGGGAAGGAGATTGCGCGATATAATCTTTGTACACGCTCACAGAGCTTCGCCTTCAGACCTAAACGGTCTTGCAGACTTCGTCTTTTCCGGACTTATATATTTATTTACCCCTTTACCCCTTTACCCCCGATTTTCAAGCTGTTCAAGATCTTACACATTAAAAGGTATAATTCCCAGTTGTTAAGATGCTGAAATACGCCTCTATTTATAAACACATACTTCATCTCTTTTTTATCACTTGACGGCTATTCAGCATGACAGTTATTGTCGGGTTAATGTCCTGCTTACAAATTTTGATTTTTACCGGACAGTTATGCCATCCAGGGAAGGAGGCGCGATATATTGCGGGAATATTGCAAGAATGAAAGTTAAAGTTTTAAAAAGTCAAAAAATAGAAAAAACTTTTACCCCTCACAACAAAAAAATTTTCATAATTTGAAAAAGTTAATTTTTGGTTAAGAAATTAACTTTCGGGTACAAACAGAGTAATAATATAAGTGTTGAAAGTAACAGGTATGAAATATGAAAGGAGAACATCATGAAATTCTTAATTAAAAAATCACCGGACAGTTTTATAAAATCTGTTAATGATGAAATCAGTTCTATTTTAAACAGAAACTTTGACAGCTTTTTCCCTGAGTATATTTATAATGAAGATATGGAAGCAGAGAAATTTGCAATGCCGGTAGAACTTCACGAGAAAGATAAAGAGTACAGCGTTAAGGCTGAACTTCCTGGAGTTAAAAAGGAAGATTTAGATATAGATATAGACAAAAACCATATTACTATTAATGCTAAAAAAGAAGAAGAGCATAAGGAGGATACTAAGGGATACAGAAAATCTGAATTTAGATATGGTGAATTTTCAAGAACCGTATATTTCCCGCAAGAAATAGATGTTGAGAAAACAACAGCTAAACTTGAACACGGTATACTGGCTATTACTGCACCAAAGCTTGCAGCTGAAAAAGGCGATATTAAAAAATTGACAGTAGATTAATTATCTGCAAAGTGAAACCTAATAAACGGGCGCAGCGCTATTAAGCGCTGCGCCCGTTTTGTAAATCCATTTGCCGCCGTTTAGCTTTAACTTTTTTTATCTCTAAAAAAATCAAAAAAATGATAAAACTGATATGGATATTTTAAAGTATATTTTTCTAAAAATTCTACATATTCTTTTTCTAACCTTTTTAAACGAGCTGCACGTTTTTCATCGGCTAAAAAAACAAATTCTTCTGTATATATAATATAATTTTTGTGTTCTTTAGCACAAACTATGAAATATATTGGACATTCCATTATTAATGCAAATTTAAGCGTACCTAAAGGCAGGTATATTTTTTGTCCCAAAAAATCAGCTTCATATACAGTATTGCTATTTTGTGCAGAAACTCTATCTCCTGCCATAAATACAATTTCCCCATTTTTTAACCGCTCGGAAATAATAATTGAGGTTTCTGCGCTGATGTTTTCAACAGGAAAAACTTCAATATTCACTTTAACGGCAAGTGTTTTTAAAAAATTATTAAAAACCTCGCAAGCATCTGATTGCAGAAATATATTTGCCCGCTTTGCATCCGGCAGACTAAGTAAAGAACGTAGTATTTCAATATTTCCGATATGTGAATTAATAAAAAAAGCGCCGTTAAAAACTTTAGGGTTTTTGATTTCAAATGTTTCAGTACTCATATCGCCGCAAAATGAGACAAATTTATCTACAAGAGCATTGCCATAGTTTAAAAATTGTTTAAAACTGCTTATCAAAGGAGGTTTTCCTAATATTTTATAAAATTTGAAAGAGGCATTTCTTCTTTCTTTTGCTGTTAAAAATACTGTAACCACAACAAAAAAAGCAATTATTCTTAAAGCCGCTGTGCCGAATATCCGGTAGATATAATAGCTGACAAGAAGTCTTCCCGTTCCTGCGCCTTGCTCTTTCATCTGAAACCAGTTTTTAGTCATGAACACACTCCAGAAGGGGATAATCATGCGCGCCAGGAGTGTCATATACGCAATTAACTTTAAATTTCTTTTTGTGTTCGGTTCTGCTTCTCATTTTTTGATTTTATCATAAATAAGCTCAAGATGTATGAAGTTACAATCCCTAAAAATACTGTCATACCCAGAGAGCTTATAAGCTGAAAACTTGTGAAAGAAAGCAGAAAAAATGAGAATGCGGTAGAAACGCATGAAAGAAATACTGCATCTTTTGACTTTTCGCTTCCGTTAGCGCGGAATATCGAATAATCAAGTGTAAACCCGATTATTAAAAATACTCCGAGCAGATGGAACATATTTATTTTTATTCCGAAAAGACTTATTAAGCAAATAGAAAACAGTGCACCTAAAAGAGGTGATGCAATTATTCCGGCAGCTTTCTTTATACCGTATGCAGCGCTTAAGAATAAATAAAGTATTATAAACATGAGCGGGCTGAATTTTATGCATTCTTTCCGAAGGTGTTCAAGATGTTTAGATATTTCATCCGCCGGATTTATAGAATTTTCTTGATGTCTGGTTGTAATAATATATGATGTCCGGCTGTCAAGCATAAATTTTGGATTCAGAGGAAAAGCTTCCGGGTCATAAATCTTGCTGCTTTGTTTGATAAGCTCATTTCTTTTCTCTTTGCTTAAAAAAGTTCCATATTTATTTAAATTATTCTGATAAAGCGTTTTAACGAGTTTTAAATTTGCGGTTTGTTTTTCTCTGGAGGCTATAAAATTAGACAGCCCTATTGTATCTGAAAGCTGAAGTGTTTCTTCTTTTTTTAGTATGTCGTTTACGGAATTTCCGTTAATCAAAATAAATTCAAAAGACTGCGGATTAAAAACTTTTTTATAAAGAGTTTCTGATTCCAGAAGATTTTTAGGCGGCGTATAAAAATTTTTAATATTGTCATTAAATTCAATCCTGCTTCCGCCAAGAATCATAACAATAAAGACTGTTACAAAAATATATGGCTTCAATTGGTCGATATTCAATTTAGGCAGCTTTCCGCCTTCATATCCTTTACCTTGAAGCATAATTAGTACATAAGAGTAAACTCCGACAAGACCGGCAGATGTAAAGATTGAAATTTGTCGTAAAACTTCTATGTCCGAAAACAAAAGAATTAAGAAAGCAAAAACTGTAGTAAGCATAGATGCCGTAAGGCTTTTAATAAATCCTTTTTCATTTGCAGTCAAGTAATAATGCAGAGAATAATCAAGGCTTATACCGATTAAAGAGGTCGAAAAAACGAATGTTAAGACATGAAGTTTATGAAAAATCAAAGATGAAACTGCATAGCCGGTCATAAATCCAAATAAAATACTTAGTGCGATATGAATAAGGATTTTGGCGGACTTGAAATAAAGTTTGCACAATATAATAAGTGCAATTGTTGAAATTAGGCATATAATATTAATTTCAATATTGGATTTTGTGCTGGTAATATATGAATGGATAGGTGTCCCTGTAAGATAGATATTTGCATCTTTTACGGATTTCTGCATATTTATTATATCTTGAATGTCATTATTGTTCTGAATTTCTTTGTGTATAACCGTATAGTATTTATCACCATATTTTCTCTCTTCGTTTGGCATAAGATTTGAATTGCTCATAACAAAATCTGATGCCAGAAGATAAGGGTCTTTATCAAGCGGTGCCAGATAGAGCCCTAATGGATTGTATAAGCTTTCAAGCGCATTTTTTTCTATCTGTCTGTAATTTTTTTGTTCAAGAAGTTTTTCAGTATCTTTGCTTAAAAAATTGGCAGGGTATTCACTGTAAATGTCAAGAATGTCTTTAAAGCTTGTTTTGCCGCTATTTAACTCTGCTTTTATGTTTTCTACTGTATCAAAATCAGTGCTTTCTATTATTATATTCAAAGTTTTGGACGCAATTTTTGCAAGTTTTGCAAGATGAGAAGCTGAGTCCAAAAATGCATCACTGAGTTCTGTTTCTACAGGTTTTGCCATAATTATACCGGATACAAAAAGAACTATTGAGAGTATAATAAAAATCCATCTTTTCATTTTTTAAACCATATTGTTGTTTTTACGGAATCCATACTTAGTATTATCATTTTGGTAATCATACTCTGATTACCTTCTATCTCTATAGATTTAAGATAGTTGTATGAAGGTGATTCCGCCTTTGGAATCATGCCAAGATTCCAATTCTCCGCATTTTGAGTAAAATAAAATTTAAAATCTTTTTCTATTTTGGAATAAGATTTATTTGAAATGGCATTTATTATGCTGTTAATCTGCCTGTATTCTCTAGATGTATAGGAAACAGTACTTTTAATCGGCTCTGTTGTATAAAAAGTAACGCCTTTATTCTTTTCGTACTTAAAATCTCCGGAAGATTTCAATATTATTTGGGAATTTTTCATAAATTTTTCTTGATAAAATTTACATTCTACATCTCCGAAAGCAGGAACTTTATTAATAATATTTTCAAGTTTTTGTTCATGTTCAAAAACATTCGCGTGTGCTGATAATATGCCCAATAATATAATAAATAGTATTCCGATAAGTTTATTCATTATACTCCTCTACTGCTCTGGTCAATTTTTTGGGGGCTTCAAAAAGCGTTGTCCCAGTTTTTACATCCACCGCCATTTGCATTGTTGATGCACTCATTATTTTTTCATCATCCAGATAAATATTATATTTTATAACAATTGCAGGTTCAAGTTGTTTCAGAATACATTCCACCGTGAGATTGTCGCCGAACTTTGCAGATTTAATATATTTCAAATCCATTTTTGCTATAGGATACATTACGCCGTCATTGTACATAGAGGTATAATTATATCTTAATTTTTCAAAGAAATCGCACCTTGCTTCTTCCAAATATTTGACATAATTGCCGTGCCATACAATATTCATCGGATCTATATCATAAAATGGTACTTTTATTCTGGTTCTGGTTTTTATTTCTTTCATAATTAACAATCCTATAAAGTGTTTTTTAGAGGCAGAGTACCGCTTGAATATGTCCGCTGCATATCTTCATATTTATAATTAATGCTGGTTTCACTCTTTTGTAATGTTAAAATAATGTTTTTATCCGGACGTATTATATTTGTAAATTTAATTTTCCTTATTTGTCCTCTTCTGCAATCAATACCGAATGCTTGTTTTGCAAAAAAGTTTGCGTAAAAAAGCTGAACGACTCCGGCAAGTACCGGAACTTCCGGAAAATGACCGCGGAAAAAGTTGCTGTCTTTCAAGAAACAAAGTTCAAACCTCGCTGAATCATTAGTGATATTTCTTGATAAAATCAGCGGAAACGAAAGGTTTATATCAAAGATTTCTTCAATTCTTTTTTTGTCAATTTTGCCGTTTGCAGTTTTAGGAATCTCATCAATAAACTTCCACTTTTGCGGAATAACTTCAAATTTATCATTCAAATATGATTTAGCTTTTTTGACAAGGTTAAGTTTACCGTCTTTTATGAGAAGTTCTTGACCTAATTCATTGAGCACTGCTATTACAGCTATTTTTTTTGAATATTCAAAACAATAGCAGTCTGATATTATGCCGTATGTTTTAATTTCATTTTCGATATCTTCTGCCGAAACTCTTTTTTCTTGTATTTTTAAAACTCTGTCGCATCTGCCTAAAAGTTCAATACAGCCGTCTATTTCCTTTACTCTATCTCCAATTAGTTGAATATTATTTAAAGAATATGCGGTTTTTATCTTTGTATATTCTTTTGCAGATGTAATTATATTAATCCCTTTTAAAAGTTTAAGCTTCGGAGTTTTATAAGTTTCTCTGTAACCAATTGTTCCGGTTTCGGAACTGCCATATATCTCTATAACTCTTTTGGAAATCTTTTGAGCATATTCAAAAGTGCTGTCCTGCAATTTTGAACCGGCTGTTATAATTATTTCTAATTTAAATTCCGGAATAATGTTATATTTTTCCATTATGCTTAGAAAAGAGGGAGTTGTTACAAGCCCGGAATTCGGTGTTTTTATATCCTCGGGATAATTAATTCTATCCGTATTAATAATACATCCGGCATACATTCCAAGAAGCAGAAAACATGTCATCCCGAAACGGTGATTAACTGTTGTTGTCGTAAAAAGTTCAAGCCCTTCTGTAAGTTTGAATTCTTCCTGCATATCTCCGCTTTCAACAAACATATTATCTAATGCAGTTTTTACACATTTTGATTCGGCTGTTGAGCCGCTTGTTAGGAAGCTTATTTCTTTTGTGTTATCAAGTTCCTTCAATATATCAATAAAAGGCTTTGCACTGTTATCACAATCAGAAGAAGAGGCTTTCAAAATTTGTTTTATATCCTTGACAGTATAACTTCGTTTTGCATTCTTAAAAACAATACTGTTCTCTTCTTGATATTTAGAAAAATATTCGGACAAATTAGCAGTCATACTTCCTCTTAAAATTAATTCTTACTATATATTCTATAACAAAAAACGTTCCGACAAGGATATAGGATATAAATCCGTTATATAATGCCCAGATTTCTTTTGACATAAAGACTGTATAAAGGGAAATCAGAAAGTTAATAAACGTAAAAACCGCCCATATATAGGTCAGATTTCTTGTATATTTCATTGTTTCTGCGCCGGCATCAGGGTTTTCTGCGAGTGCAATTTTTTGTATAACAGTTTTTTCTTGAAATAGTGAAGAAAAAAATACTATGAAGAATCCGAAATTAACTATCGGCGGATAGTATTTGAAGAAAATCAAATCTGTATAATGAAACGCGAAAATTACGGCAAACATTACAATAAACGGCATGATGGCTTTTAGAATTTCAACCGGCGTTTTTCCTTGAATTGTGTTTTTATTAATATTCTTTTTCATCCGCTTTATAATTTGTATCAGAATTCCAACCTCTGCAAATATTGTTTGTAAAGCCGGAACAAGCTTAAATTAAAGCAAATACAGCTTCAACGACATCATTGACGGTTTTGATTTTTTTAAACTCCGCCGGCGGCAGTTTTTTATCCGTAAATTTCTGCATTCTAACAGCAATGTCAACAGCATCAATACTATCCAGATCCAAATCTTCAAACAAATTAGATTCCATCTTTATATCTTCTTCCCGGATTTCCAATTCGTCAACAAGAATTTTCTTTAATTCTTCAAAAATCTGTTCTTTAGAATATTCAGCCATTAATTTTCGACTCCACAAGTTTACTTAAAGTATTAATAGAATAAAAGTATTTTTTGTTTTCTTCTCTGTCAGAGTCCAGAGTAATATTATACTTTTTCTTTAATGCCATTCCGAGTTCAAGAGCGTCGATTGAGTCAAGCCCCAATCCTTCACCAAACAACGGTTCATCGTCTTTTATATCTTCTGCATTAATCTCTTCAAGAGCAAGAGATGTAATAATTAAGTTTTTTAATTCAGTCTTTATGTCCATACCGATATTATATCACAAATCATAAAGTATTTTTTCAATCTGATTTGTAATTTCTTTTTTTGTTACAATTTCACTTTCATTTTTATACTGTTTAATGTCAATTTCCGGAAATTGTTCTATTTCAAATGTAACAGTTTTGCTTCCTACTGCATAGAAAGGCTGGTTTATAAAAAGAAAATCATCATCAGAAAAAATTCTTATCGGGACAATATTTTTTTCTGCATTTAGAGCAACCAGAGAGGCTCCTTTTTTAATTTTTAAATGTTCATTTTTTCTATGCCTGATTCCTGTAGGGAAGATTATTATATTAAATCCCTTATCCAGCATAAACTTTGTTTCTCGCTTCAGCTCTTCCGGTTCGATGTCATTTGTTATAAAAATACTGCCGATTATGTTTTTTAGAATGGGATTTTGTGCCAATTCTTTTTTTACAAAACAGGTGCTTCTGGGAATTAAACTCATAAGTATTACGATATCTATAAAGCTCGGGTGAGTTGCTACTATAATTTTATTTTCAATTTTATCAAGCTTTTTAATATTCAGCCTTATAAGTCCAACACAAACAAGAAAATTGATAAAAATTTTCCATAATCTGCGGATTATATCAGAGCATAGTTCTTTGTTTTCTTTTATGAACGGAAAAAGAAAGAAGTTGCATATAACAGAACCTAACCCAAAAATAAGAAAACCTGTACCTGCAAGCAGTGCGCGCCAGAATTTCATATTAATTTATCCTCTCAATTTTGCATAATCTGGAGTTAAACATATGAGTTTTTCCCTCCAGAAAATCTATAAAATTGCTGAATTCATCGGAGTTGTTATCTTCTCCATTCGTTATACGGCATTTAATTCCGCCTTCATTTTGGGAAACTACAGCCGCAGTTCCTACTTTATCAGCATAGCAGAATAATGTTTTATCCGCGTTAGATAGGACGGATTTTACAAGTCCGGAAGACAGCGTATTTTCAGCGGAAGCAATCGCATAATACGGTATATTTAATTTTTTATATAATGTAAAAAATCCCGCCGGATAATTATGCACAGAACCGGAAAACTGTGCAGGTGAAACTTCATTCATCTCACTGTATTGCTCAATAATGGTTTTTAGCCGTGTAAATTCTCCGTATCTGGAAGCAAAAACAATTTCTTTGACGTCCGGATCAAAAACCTTATCCATTACATATAACGCAATTTTATCAACAGGGCTGAGTTTGCGCCTTTGAAGCGGAGGTATTGCCGTAATGTCAACTTCCTCTGCAGAATTTATATAACAGTATTTTTGAATATAAAAAATCTCTTTTTTCATGCTAAAATTATACAATAAATGAAAATAACAAAATACAATGCAATATGTAACCTTGGTAATAATATAGAAGAGATTTTCCCGAAGGCTCTTGATGGTGTAAATAATTGTTTTGAGAACACATCAGCTTATATTTTAGGAAAATCTGTAAGAGCAGGTGCTGTTAACTGTCATCTTCCAAAAATACAAAATCCGGATTATGATATTCGCTGCAATCGTTTGTTACTGGCATGTCTGGATTCTTTTGAAATTGAAAAATATGACAAAACCAGACTGGCAGTTGTGTGCGCTACTACTAATACCGGTGTAGAAGAATTTGAATTATCAGATAATAAAAAGCATGCTGAAATTTCAAATCCGGCAGAATTTGTACATAAGTATTACGGCTTAAAGAATTATTATACAGCTGTTTCAACTGCTTGTTCTTCCGGAATAAAAGCTTTTTTAATTGCAAAAGACCTTCTTGATACGAACTATGCTGATTATGTTCTGGTTCTAGGTACTGATCGTCTGGCAAAAGTTCCGTTTTTCGGATTTGATTCTCTAGAGGTATTGTCTGCAGAACCTACGCTTCCGTTTAGTAAAAATCGTAAAGGAATAAATCTCGGTGAAGGCGCAGCTTGCTTTATGGTAGAGCGTGAAGGAAGCGGGATTACAATTGCCGGGCTTGGTGAAACGACGGATTCTTATCATGTAACCACTCCGGATCCGGAGGGAATAGAGGCAGAGAAAGCTATAAGAATTGCTCTTGGAAATTCTTTGCCGGAAGAAGTTGATTATATAAATCTGCATGGTACAGGAACCCGTGCAAACGACTTGATGGAAGGACGGGCAGTATATCGTATTTTTAAAGATAAAGTGCCTGCAAGTTCTACTAAACCATTGACAGGACACTGCCTTGGTGCTGCAGCAAGCATTGAAACAGCACTATGCTGCAGACTTCTTGATGAGGGACAGGGCAGAATTTTCCCGCATATATATGACGGATGTTATGACGAAGAAATCCCCAAAATCAATCTTGCAGACAAAAATATGCGTCTTAAAAGTATAAAATCTTGTCTGTGTACTTCATTTGGTTTCGGGGGTACAAATTGTGCGATATATTTAAAAAAATAAAGATTGTTTTGTATAATTAATGTACAAATCATAAAAACTAAAAATACTTTAGAAATAATATTTTTTATTAACCATTCTCCTATTATGCCCATACCGGTGCAAAGTGTTTTTCTATGCAATCAAGAATTATTCTGGCATATGTATCATGCATTCCGTAGAAGATATGTGAAGCGCCTTCCACTTCTATTACTTGATTTCTCTGAGGGTGTTTTGTCCAGAAATTCAGAGTTTCCATAAATTTTTTAGGGCTGCTTCCTGTTACAGAATCCTTAGAGCCTATAATAAAAGAACCGTTTGGCTTAATATTATATAAAGATTCTACTTCACCTTGACCGCTCAAAACCGGACAGTTTTTTAAATTGTCTGCGTTATAAAATCTTACCACTGTATTTGCTGTCATTGGAGAAAATCCGCCGAATAAAAACGGAAGGATTTCATCTCCTCTGCCTTCTTTTACCATCTTCGCAGCCATCTCAAAACACTTATCTATGTTCGGCATAATATTCCACCAGTGCATAATATCAATCGGAGAAGATATAATAAAATAATCCACATAATCATCTTTTGTTGTTCCGAGATAATGAATAATTTTATTTGAACCTAATGAATGTCCGGCAAGAATTATATTTTTAAAGCCCATATTTTTTGCATAATTAACATAACTTTCCACATCTTCATAAACCATACTAAAATCATCGTTGAAAACTCCGGCATGTCTTTGCTTTCCAATGGAAAAGTCGGTATATGCAAAACAAGAAAAAGAGTCATGTGCATGTGCAATAATGCATGTAATTCCGTTTTGACTCAATAAATTTCCGGTTGCATATAAAAGTTCATTCTGAAAAACATTAGAGCATATTCCTGTAAGCATAATAAGCACTGTATCATTAGTGTTATCGCCAAATACAGCTCCCTTTAATTCAAGTCCTCTTGGTGTTTTAACTTTTATTATATCCATATTGTTCCTTTCAATATTATAGTGCTCGATTACCAGAAAATTTTCCGGTTTGTTTTACGCATGATTATTTCAACTTTATACAATTTCTTTGTTCTAATATGTAACAGCATTATTTCTTATTATTTACTATTTTTATAAAATAGCAAATACTTATATTAAATAATTAAAAATAGTTGACAGGCATAATTTAATCATATATTGTTTAATTATGGAAATAAGGGGCTTAAAATATTTTCTAGCCATTGCAAGAGAAGGAAGTATTACAAATGCTGCAAACTCTCTTCACCTTACACAGCCTACTTTAACGCGCCAGATACAGGATCTGGAAAAAGAATTAGGGCACAAGCTTTTAATACGCGGTAAGTATAAGATTTCACTCACACCGGAAGGTATGATGCTGAGAAAACGTGCAGAAGAAATTCTTGATATGGTAGAGAAGACTGAAGCGGAGTTTAAATCCATAACGGATACAATAAATGGAGATATTTATATCGGCAGCGGTGAAACAGAGTCTATGAAATATATTGCAGAAGTTATAAAAGAGCTTCAAATACAATATCCGGATATAAAATATCACATATACAGCGGTAATGCGGAAGATGTAACAGAAAAGCTTGATAAAGGTTTGCTTGATTTCGGGGTTTTGATACAGCCAATTGATTTAACAAAGTATGATTATATTACAATACCGGACAAAGATATCTGGGGTGTGATTATGCGCAAAGACAGCCCGCTTGCAGACAAAGAATTTATAACTATAAAAGATTTAATTGATGTTCCTATTATTGCATCAAGACAAATGTCAAAGAAATACTCTGCAGATAGCGGTTTTTTGGACTGGTTCGGAGAAAGCTTTGATAAACTTAATATTGCAGCAACATATAATCTCGTTTATAATGCTGCAATTATGGTAAAAGCAAAAATAGGATATGCCATAACACTGGCTGGACTTGTAAATACAGAGGGCAGTGATTTATGTTTCAAGCCCTTATACCCTAAACTTGAATCCGGATTAGATGTTGTCTGGAAAAAATATCAAGTCTTTTCACCTGCATCAAAAATTTTTATCAATAAATTGAAAACTAAATTGCAAAATTATAATAATTAAATATTAAAGTATTTTCTTATAATTTGTTCTATTTTTTTAGCAGAAGCACCATCTCCGTATGGATTTTGGGCTTTTAATCTTGTAGCATTTCTTGACGAGGAGAGTATTTTTTCACTTTCAAACAGTATTTTGTCATAATCAGCACCGACTAGCTTAGAAACTCCGGCTTCAATACCTTCTTTCCTTTCTGTTTCATAACGCATAACAAGAGTCGGGCAGGCAAAAGACGGTGCTTCTTCTTGAATTCCGCCGGAATCCGTTAAAATTAGCTTTGCATGCTTCATTAAATATACCAGATACGGATAATCAAGCGGTGGTAATAGATGTATATTAGTTAAATTTCCAAGCCTTTCATGAATCTTATTTTTTACATTCGGGTTCGGATGAACAGGGATTACAAAAGTATGGTCAGAATATTTTTGTGCCAGATATGATATAGCATCTATAATTCTGTCAATTCTTTCTCCGTGATTTTCGCGCCTGTGAGCCGTAATTAAGACCAGTTTGTCATCAATTGGAATATTTTTATCCCGATAAAATCTTTCAGAATTTTCAACAACTTCTCCGGAAAGACAAAACAGGGCATCTATTACAGTATTTCCAACCACATGGATTTTATTCTCTTGAATATTTTCTTTTAAGAGTGCATTTTTATTTACCTCTGTCGGAGCAAAATGCAAGTCTGCAACCCTTGAAGTCATCTGACGCATAACTTCTTCCGGAAAGGGTTCATATATATCATACGAGCGCAGCCCTGCTTCTACATGGAATACGGGAGTTTTATGATAGAAACTTATCAAAGCCCCGCATAAAACAGTCATTGTGTCACCCTGCACAATTGTTGCATCTATTGTATTTTCGCAAAAAACTTTATCCAGAGATGTCAGTAATCTTGCTTGAACAGATGCAAGAGATTGATTTTCTCTCATGCAGTCCAGATTAATATCAGCTTTTAAGCCGAAATAAGCCAGAGTCTGATTAGACAGCTCTTTTTGCTGTTCTGTGTTACATATAATAACATTATATTCTTGAGGATATTTCTTCATCTCAAGAATAATAGGAGCCAACTTAATAATTTCCGGACGAGTTCCAAATATAAAAATAATATTTTTCATACTGATTATTATACAATAAAAATTTTAGACGAATTGACAAAATTTTTACTTTAATTCAGGTTGTAAGTGTTTTTCAAGTATTTTGTTTTTGTATGTGTTATGCAATTCAATGGCAAAAATTATTATATTAAAAAATTTGTCATATATTTCTAACTTTTTTTCTAACATTTCTTTCTTTCTTTTTTATTGCGAAAAAAAGAGAAAGAAACGTTAAGAAAGAAAGAGAAAAACGCAATTGTTTTCTACACCCTGTCGGGTGTGGATTGAATGGCTGCAGCGGGAAAACCCGCATTCTTACGCTCACTATTGTTATGCTGATGCATAACACGTTCGCGGCGCTTGCGATGCTAAGGTGATAAATTTAGAATTATTTTAAATCTTGTAGTATCACAATAATATAACGCGTATACTCCTTCCCTGGATGGGGAAGGCTGAGATGGGGTGATACTTGGCGGTTTAAATTAGTTTAATAAAAAAATTTTAATATAATAAAACTTGACTATAACTTATTCGTAATATCTTGGGATTATTTTATGTTATAGAAAGATTAATTTTCAGCTTGAGTTGATAGGATTTATCAGAACAATCGCGTTGTCGTTCTTATCACCCCATCCCAGCCTTGTCTTGTATTTGCTCCATGCTCACAGAGCTTCGCCTTCAGACCTAATCGGTCTTGCCGGCTACGTCTGTTCGCTATCCGGACTAACTCACTAACGTTCGTGTTGTCCGTCCGCAAATCCGCTCCCCATCCAGGGAAGGAGAGCGTGCAAACTTTTGTAATATTCCACGCTCGCGGTGCTTTGCTTTTTATTTGGAGGCTAGAACAAAAAAAGAGTGCATTTTAATGCACTCCTAACTTTTATAATTTTATACTATTATTGATAAATAACTTTTAAATTATTTTCGTATATAGATGCACCACAGGTATAACCCGTCGTAACTTCTGTTGCATTACATTTATCATCCCCTGTATCCCAAGAGCCATTAGAACCATAAGGTATTAAGGAGCCATCAGCTTGAAGCTGGAATAAAAATGCATCACGTCCCATTTTATTCGGCTCTGCTTTACCGTTAATATCAATAACTACAGTTCCGTAGCCAGTCTTGTGTGCAGTGGTTTGTTGTCCGGCAATACGCAATTCTACATTTGCATCTATATCGACAGCATATAGCATACCATCTTTGCCCATAGAAATTGTCTGAACTGCTGTTTGGGGTTTTAAACCGACTAAACGAATGTTAGGTACGAACACAGGATTTTGTAGGTTATTTTGCCAATTATTAACTAAAGGTGCTGCTACCGCAGGAGCACCGAAAATGCTATCCATTAAATGTCCCCTTAAAAGCGGAGTTTCTCCCTCATATGGTCGCAGTCCTCCAGGAATAACGATTTGATTTAACCATTTATCATACCCGTTAGGACTTGTTAAAGCATCTCCATTGTAATCAGTAAGCATGTCTGCATATTTGTTACCATCAGTTTCAGTCTGCAGATTTGCTTTCATATAATTTGACAAATTATTAAGATAATTTTCTTCCGCTGTACCGTTTCCGCTGGTAGCGCCGGATGCTTTAATAGTTGCCGCATCTGCAGCATTCAACATGTTTTGGTTAGCGAGTTCGAACGTTGAAACAGCTTTAGCAAGCTTCGGTCCGATTTGTGCGGAACCGGCGTTTTGTACAAGCGCAGGTGCGGTTAGCGCCGCTACAACACCGATAATTCCAAGTGTAATAAGCACTTCTGCCAAAGTAAATCCAGATTTTTTCATATAAACAGCTCTCCTATAGAAATTGAATTAAGTTACATTGAATGTAACTCAATACGTATTGTGTTACATAATATCATAATACACTATTTACAATACTTTTTCAATACAAAAATCCAAATTAGTTAAAAATCTTTTGTTTTCCTTTTTAACATTTTTTTCTCTTTTATTGCGAAAAAACATGTAGTGTTGCAATAATATAATGCGCATACACCTTCCCTGGATGGGGAAGGCTGGGATGGGGTGAAAAGAACGCATTTACACATTTTCCCCCCCATTACCAAACACTCTATATCTTCTTTTATTCTAAACTCATACATGCTACTATACTCCTATGAATTCTAAACTTACAAAAATCCGTTCATTAAGAACCAACATGACCAAACAAGAACAAAAACTCTGGCAGTTAATAAGAAAAAGAGGCATTAATAAATACAGATTCCGCAGACAATTTCCAATCGGGAATTATATAGTAGATTTTATTTGTCGTGAGAAGAAATTAGTTATAGAAATAGACGGTGGTCAGCATAATGAGGTTAAAAATGCTGAATATGATAGAGAAAGAACTCGTTATATTGAATCACAGGGATATAGAGTTATAAGATTTTGGAATAATGATGTTGATAATAATATAGAAGGTGTTTATATGGAGATTTTGAAAGCTCTTGGAGAGTAAGATGTAGATGCGTTCTTCTCACCCCATCCCAGCCTTCCCCATCCAGGGAAGGAGAGTGCGCACATCTATGCAACATTGAAGATAACGCAAGAGCATCGCAAGCGCCGCGAACGTGTTATGTGTCAGCATAAAAATAGTGAGTGTAAGAGTGTGGGTTCTCCCGCCGTAGCCATTCAGTTGACACCCGTTAGGGCGTAGGAAACAATTGCGGTTTTCTCTTTCTTTGTTAACGTTTCTTTCTCTTTTTTTTCGCAATAAAAGAGAAAGAAATGTTAGAATATATTATTGTAATATTGCAACAATAAAACATATTAACCCCTCCCCGAAATCAAAGATTTCGACCCTGTCTTGTATTTGCTCCACGCTCACAGAGCTTCGCTTTCAGACCTAAGCGATCTTGCCGGCTTCGTCTGTTCGCTATCCGGACTTATATATTTATTTACGCCTTTACCCCCGTCCATCCGCAAATACGCTCTCACAAGGAGAAGGTGATGCAGTTTACTTATAGTAAGCATCTTCCCTCGCCCCTTGTGGGAGAGGGCTAGGGAGAGGGGTTAATTTAATCAAATAAGTTTTTGGAGCAAGCTCCATACTGATAAATAGCTTACATTACACTCAACATAAGCATTATAAGACAAAAATTTAAGCCTTATGTAACACAATACGTATTGAGTTACATTCAATGTAACTTAATTCAATTTCTATAGGAGAGCTGTTTATATGAAAAAATCTGGATTTACTTTGGCAGAAGTGCTTATTACACTTGGAATTATCGGTGTTGTAGCGGCGCTAACCGCACCTGCGCTTGTACAAAACGCCGGTTCCGCACAAATCGGACCGAAGCTTGCTAAAGCTGTTTCAACGTTCGAACTCGCTAACCAAAACATGTTGAATGCTGCAGATGCGGCAACTATTAAAGCATCCGGCGCTACCAGCGGAAACGGTACAGCGGAAGAAAATTATCTTAATAATTTGTCAAATTATATGAAAGCAAATCTGCAGACTGAAACTGATGGTAACAAATATGCAGACATGCTTACTGATTACAATGGAGATGCTTTAACAAGTCCTAACGGGTATGATAAATGGTTGGAACAAAATAGAATTGACTTGGATAAGATAGAAGTTACACCAAGTTGGGGTGAGGCACTGCAGGGAGCACTTTTTGGTACTGCGGCAGTAGCTGCACCCTATAATCAGCAGTTACAAAATTTAGTACAACAACAAATCGCATTGCGTTTAATGGGCTTGAAGCCACAGACAGCAGTTCAAACAATTGCTCTAGGTAAAGATGGTATGCTATTTGCTGTCGATATAGATGCAAATGTAGAAGGACGCATTGGTAACCAGCAAACTATAGCACACAAAATCGGCTACGGAACTGTAGTTATTGATATTAACGGCAAGGCAGAGCCGAATAAAATGGGACGTGATGCATTTTTATTCCAGCTTCAAGCTGATGGCTCCTTAATACCTTATGGTTCTAATGGAGAATGGGATACAGGAGATGATAAATGTAATGCAACAGAAGTTACGACGGGTTATACCTGCGGAGCATCTATATATGAAAATAATTTAAAAGTTATTTATCAATAATAGTATAAAATTTAAAAGTTAGGAGTGCATTAAAATGCACTCTTTTTTTTGTTCTAGTGTTCAAGTAAAAAGCAAAGCTCCATGAGCGTGGAATATTACAAAAGTTTGCACGCTCTCCTTCCCTGGATGGGGAGCGAATTTGCGGACGGACGACACGAACGTTAGTGAGTTAGTCCGGATAGCGAACAGACGTAGCCGGCAAGACCGATTAGGTCTGAAGGCAAAGCTCTGTGAGCATGGAGCAAATACAAGACAAGGTTGGGATGGGGTGATAAGAACGACAACGCGATTATTCTTTTAATAAATCCTATCAACTCAAGCTGAAAATTAATCTTTCTATAACATCAAATAATCCTAAGATATTACGAATAAGTTATAGTCAAGCTTTATTATATTAAAATATTTTTTTTATTAAACTAATTTAAACCGCCAAGTATCACCCCATCCCAGCCTTCCCCATCCAGGGAAGGAGTATACGCGTTATATTATTGTGATACTACAAGATTTAAAATAATTCTAAATTTATCACCTTAGCATCGCAAGCGCCGCGAACGTGTTATGCATCAGCATAACAATAGTGAGCGTAAGAATGCGGGTTTTCCCGCTGCAGCCATTCAATCCACACCCGACAGGGTGTAGAAAACAATTGCGTTTTTCTCTTTCTTTGTTAACGTTTCTTTCTCTTTTTTTCGTAATAAAAGAGAAAGAAATGTTAGAATTAATGTTACAAAACTAAAACATATTAACCCCTCCCCCAGCCCCCTCCCACAAGGGGCGGGGGAAGATGCTTGCTATAACTGGACTGCGTTACCCGCTCTCTATGAGAAATGATTTGCTAACAGACGGTGGTAAAGGGGTAAAGGGGGAAATTTTTAGTAATTTTATTACAGTTAAATATACTAAAAACACCGGACATCTATTTGCAGTATTTTTCTATAATACTGTTTGCAGCAACAAAAGCCGTTGACCATGCATTTTGGAGATTAAAGCCGCCGCAAAAACCATCAATATCAAGACATTCACCAATAAAATACAGATTTGCATATTTTTTAGCTTCCATTGTTTTAGGATTAATTTCATTCAAATCAACTCCGCCTGCTGTTACAGTTTCTTCACCTTTATTTGTACCGCAAATATTTACTGAAAAATTATGAATTTTATCAAGAATCAAATCCCTTATTTTTCCGTTAATTTTACAAGCTTTTATATCGCTTATTTCTCCCAGAAGTGTTTTAATAAAATTTAGCGGCAAAAATTTTGAAAGAATATTTTTTACATCTTTATGGGGGAAAGTATTTAATAAATTTTGCAGTTCAAAATCTTCCGGATAAAGGTCAAAAGTCAATTTATACGGAAAATTCTCCCTTGCTTTTATTGAAGAAATCGTGTAAATTAAGGGACCCGAAATCCCGAAATGAGTAAACAATATGTCATCCTTGATATTCAAGTCTTTTGATAAAACGTTTTTGAGTACAATTCCGGATGGCATTTTTTTATCTGTATTTAGTCCGACAAGCGACGGTTTGGGTTCAATTATTTTAAGATTTAAATTTTTCATAAAGCCCAAAGACGAATGTCCGCCAACTGCAACAACTACACGGGGAAATAAATATCGGCTTTCATTCTTCCTGCCGCTTGAATTGTTTAGGGCTGTTGTAATCTTAAAACCGGTATCAATGCAATCTATACCTGTAATCTTTTCTCTTACAAATTTTACATTTTTAATTTTTCCCAGAAATTTTTCTCTAACATCTTTTGCACTGTTCGATTCCGGAAAAATGCGCCCGTTTTCTTGAGTGTAAGTTTTAATCCCCATTTTTTGAAAAATATCAATTGTATCAGCTGTCGAAAATCTGGAAAACACTGAGTACAAAAATTTTTCACCTCTTGGATAATTTTTTGCAAGTTCTCTGTAATCATACTCTGCATGTGCCAGATTGCACCTGCCTCCGCCTGTCGGCAATAAAGTTCTCAGCGGGCTTGCAATATCAAATATTGTCACATCAAAGCCTGCTTTAAGTAGAAAATATGCACAAAGACAACCGGCAGCTCCGCCTCCTGCTATGGCAACACGCCCGCAATCAAGTTTCCCTCCGGAGGAAATTTTAAATTCGTGTTCCATACAGCAAAACCATTTCTGGATTTTCTAATTCTTCATACAACTGCATAACCGTCTTATTTAAAAGCGGATGCGTAAAATCCTGTGCGATTTCAAGCATAGGAACCATAACAAACGCTCTTTTGTGAAAATAGGGATGGGGGATTGTAAGAATATTATCATGTAAAACTAAATTATCGTAGAATAATATATCTATATCAATAGTTCTGTCTTGATACTCTTTCTGAGTTGTTCTTTTTCTTCCCAGTTGAGCTTCTATCCGCTGACATTCCCTTAGAAGTTCTTCTGGTGAAAATGTTGTTGAAACTTGGACAACTGCATTAACAAACCAGTTTTCAGAGTTCATTTTCCAGGGTTCTGATTCATAAAACGAAGATGTAGCAATCACATTAATCTCCGGTACTGCATTAAGCAGTCCGGCAGCTTGCTGTAAATACCCAACTCTGTCGCCAATATTAGAACCTAACGATAAATAGACTATTGCCATATATAAATTTTACATTGATATTTAAATAATTGTCAATAAAAAAGAAGCCCGAAGGCTTCTTTTTTATGTAAAATCTTAACAAAACTATTATTTGTTGCCGTAACGTTTATTGAATCTTTCAACACGTCCTTCAGAGTCAAGAATTTTTTGTTGACCTGTGTAGAACGGGTGGCAGTTTGAACAAATTTCAACTGTGATATCGTCTACAACAGAACCTGTTTCTATTTCGTTACCGCATACACACTTGATAACAGTTTTTTTATAATCTGGATGGATACCATCTTTCATTTTTAACCTTCTTTCTTTTTTTCAAGATTCCAAACTTGATTTTTTCGACCAATAATATTTTATTCTGCTGAATTTTTTTTTGCAAGTTACTTTTTCTTTACTGAAAAGAAAAAGTAACCAAAAAGAAAAGAACACATTGTCGGGTGACATAGGCGATATGACTCAATAGAACTTGAAAGCTGCTTGTCACCCTCGAATTGTAGCTACATTATTATATTGAAAAGAATACTATTGGCAGATTTTATAGATCTGGTGTTGTCTTGCTGTTTTCCCTCTTTTGTATATATGGATACGGTTGGAAGAGTATTATAATTGTAAATTTTTGTAAATGTTAAAAACCGGAAACTATTTTCCCCTGTTGACACTGATTTTTGTTTGAAATAAGATTAGAATGCTATAGTCGAATGTAATAGCCGGATTGTGGTAGAAAAGGTTTTGACTACGTTATGCAATTCGAATTTGTTAATACATAAAACATAAAGGAATTAAAAATGACAACAGCTAAAAGACAAAGAATTAGAGTTTGTTTGAGATCATACGAACACAAATTGGTTGACGTATCAGCTGAAAAAATCGTAGAAACAGCAAAAAGAACAGACGCTAAAGTAGCAGGTCCTATTCCTTTACCGACAAAAAGACGTATTTATTGTGTATTGCGTTCACCGCACGTTGACAAAAAATCAAGAGAACATTTTGAAATACGTACGCACAAACGCATTATCGATATTTACGAACCTACTCAACAGACAACTGAAGAGTTGAGCAGGTTAGACTTACCGGCAGGTGTTGATATTGAAGTTAAGCTGTAGGGCTTAGCTTGCCCTCGCCCCCTGTGGGAGAGGGAAGAATTTCTTAATGAGCGTAAGCGAATTTAGAAATTCTGGTGAGGGGTTAAATCCTCAAGGGTAAAGTTTCAAGGTAAATCCTTAAGGGTGAAACACTCAAAACACTTTAAAATTGAAAACTTAATAAGCATTATGCATATAATGTGAACTACAACGTCAGGTAAGGCGTGGGAGCGAAAGCTCCAAAAGGTAAAGTAAAGGCAGTAGCGCTCGCAAGATGAAAGGCATATTGGTACAGGCAGAAAGAAAATTTTCTATGCTGTTTGTATATATGTCGGAAAGGATAAACACATGACATTAGGTGTAATAGGTAAAAAATTAGGGATGACACAAATCTTTGATGCAGAAGGTTTGGCAGTTCCTGTTACTGTAATTAAAGTTGATTCAACAGTGGTTACTCAAGTAAAGACTGTTGAAACAGATGGTTACAATGCAATACAGGTTGGTACTATACCAGCTAAGGAAAAACATTTAACAAAAGCTGAAATCGGTCACTTCAAGAAAAACGGTTTAAACAACTACAGACATTTGCAGGAATTTAGAGTTGATAATCCTTCTGATTATAAAGTTGGTCAAGAAATCGACTTATCAGTTCTTAATGATGTTCAGAAAGTTGATGTAACCGGTACATCAATCGGTAAAGGTTTCCAGGGTACTGTCAAGAGATGGAACTTTGGAAGAGGACCTATGGCTCACGGTTCAAAGAACCACAGAGAACCGGGTTCAATCGGTGCAGGTACAACTCCTAGCCGTGTAATCAAGGGTAAAAGAATGGCTGGAAATATGGGTAACGAAAGAGTTACTATAACAAAACTTAAACTCGTTAAAGTTGATGCTGAAAACGGTTTAGTTTTAATCAAAGGTTCAGTTCCAGGCTGCGAAGGCAGATTAGTAACAATCGTTCCTTCAAGAACAAAATGGAACTAGGACTTGAGCCCTCGCCCCTTGCGGGAGAGGGAAGCATTTCAAGTTAAGCGGAAGCGAAACTTAGAAATGCGGGTGAGGGGTTAAATCCCAAACGACAGAAAAGTCATAAAAATCCCGGCTTGCCATATAAAACGGGAAACCGAAAGGGGTAAGAGGAAGTACAGATAAATAAGGAAATATAGAAATGTCAAAACAATTATTGAATACAAATGGTGAAAAGTTAGGCGAAATTACATTAAATGAAGCTGTTTTCGGTGTAGAACCAAACCTTCATGTAATGCACTTAGCTTTAAGAAGACAGTTAAATAATGCAAGACAAGGTTCTGCTTGTGCAAAAACAAGAGCAGAGGTTTCCGGCGGCGGTAAAAAACCTTGGAAACAAAAAGGTACAGGTCGTGCAAGAGCAGGTTCACTCCGTTCACCTTTATTTGCAGGTGGTGGTGTAATCTTTGGACCAAAACCGAGAAGCTATGAAATCAATATGCCTCAAAAGGCTAGAAAATTAGCTCTTAAATCTGCACTTTCAGCAAGAGAAGAACAAATCGTAGTAGTAAAAGATTTTTCTGCTATTACAGAACCAAAGACTAAGTTAATGGCAGGTATTATCAAGTCATTGAATCTAGCAGGCAAAATTCTTGTTATCGCAGATACAATGGCAGAAGAAAATAAATATTTAAGCTTGGCAGCAGGTAATATACCTTCAGTAAAATTATTACTTCCTTCCAACTTAAATGTAAAAGACTTACTGGAAGCTGATTTCGTTGTAATGACTGAAAAGGCTGTAAATGATATTACAGAAAGGTTGCAATAATGAGTAGACAAAGAACAAACAAAGAAAAATTATATGATATAATCAAAAGACCGATTATAACTGAAAAATCAATGATGGCAACAGCTTTAGGTCAATACACTTTTGAAGTTGATATGGATGCTACAAAAGTTGAAATCGCTCAAGCTGTAGAATTAGCTTTTCCTGGCAGAAAAGTTAAGAAGGTAAGAACGGTTTATATGCCGTCACACGAAAAAAGAATGGGATTAAAATTCGGCAGAACAGATTCTTCTAAGAAAGCAATCGTAACTGTAGAAGGCGACCCAATCGAAGAATTAACTGCAATCTAATGCAGTAACGTCCTCGCCCCTTGCGGGAGAGGGAAGAATTTCAAGTTGAGCATTAGCGACACTTAGAAATTCGGGTGAGGGGTCAAATCCCCCCACAAGACAAAAGCCAAAACTTTACAGGGATTTAGCATTTTGTCGAGCAGATTGAAAATTTAAACTTGTAGTTGAAAATAACAAAATGCGGTGGCAAGATAAAACAATCTACAAAGTGAAGTGAAAGACTTCAACAAGGATTTAGCATTTTGTCGAGCAGATTGAAAAATTAAACTTGTAGTTGAAAATAACAAAATGCGGTGGCAAGATAAAACAATCTACAAAGTGAAGTGAAAAAAAAAGATAATTATAGGAGAAAAATCAAAATGGCAATTCGTAAAATTAATCCGACATCTCCGGGACAAAGAGGTATGACAAAGAGTGATTATCAAGAAATCACTACATCAACTCCTGAAAAATCTTTATTGAAGAAATTAAACAAGACTTCCGGTCGTAACAATACCGGAAGAATAACTTGTCGTCATAAAGGTGGCGGTGTAAAACAAGCTTACCGTATCATTGACTTCAAAAGAGAAAAATTCGGTGTTCCGGCAACAGTAAAAACTATTGAATACGATCCGAACAGAAACGTAAGAATTTCATTAGTTTTCTATGCTGATGGTGAAAAGAGATACATCTTAACTCCGGAAGGTTTAAACGTAGGCGATGTAATCGTAAGCGGACCGGAAGCATCAATTCAAACAGGTAACGCTTTACCTTTAGAATTAATTCCTCTTGGTACAATTGTTCATAACATTGAGCTTTTACCTGGCAGAGGCGGAAAAATGGTTCGTTCAGCAGGTAACTTTGCACAAGTTATGGCAAAAGAAGGCAATTATGTAACAATCAAATTACCTTCAGGCGAAATGAGAATGGTAAGAAAAGAATGCATGGCAACAATCGGTACACTCGGTAATGCTGAATTCAAAAACTTATCAATCGGTAAAGCCGGCAGAAAGAGATATATGGGTATCAGACCGACTGTACGCGGTGTAACAATGAACCCATGCGATCACCCTCACGGTGGTGGTGAAGGTAAGACAGGTCCTGGCGGACATCCTAAGACACCTTGGGGTAAACCTGCTCTCGGTTATAAGACCAGAAAGAAAGGCAAGGCGTCTGATAAGTTAATCGTTAGAAGACGTAAAAAGTAATTAAAAAGCTGAACGGGCAAGGGTAAATTAATAATTAATCTTAATAATTTACCCCTCCCCTAGCAAAAAATATTTTTATAAACATTAATACAAATATACAAAGGAGAAATTAATGGCACGTTCATTAAAAAAGGGCCCATACGTAGAAGAAGCTCTTCAAAAGAAAATTAACAAAATGAATGAAAATTCAGAAAAGAAAGTTGTTAAGACTTGGTCAAGAGCATCCATGATTATTCCGGATATGCTGGGACACACAATTGCCGTTCACAACGGTAAAACACACGTTCCGGTATATGTAACAGAACAAATGATTGGACACAGATTGGGTGAATTTGCGCCTACAAGAATGTACAGAGGGCATGCAGGTTCTGATAAAACAGCAAAACGTAAATAGTCTGTACAGATTTTTGATTAAGAATTAATTGAAAAAATAAGGAAAATAAAAATGGAAGCTAAAGCAAGACAAACAAACATAAAGATGACAGCAAGAAAACTTCGCAGAGTAATCAACGAAGTAAGAGGTAAAGCTGTTAATGAAGCTCTTGATATGTTACGTTTTATGCCGTACTTTGCAGCCAGAGTTGTAGAAAAGAACTTAAAAGCAGCTGCAGCAAACGCTTTTGAAAAGTCCGGCGTAAGAGCAGAGTCCTTAAAAGTTTCTGAAATTTTTGCGGATGAAAGTGTAACATATAAAAGAGGTAAACCAAGAGCGCAAGGTCGTATATACAGAAGACTCAAACGTACATCTCACCTCACAATTAAAGTTAGTGATACAGCAAAATAGGAAATAAGGAAATGGGACAGAAAACACATCCAACAGGATTCAGAGTAGGTATAATCAGATCTTGGTCAAGCACTTGGTACGCTAAGATAAAAGATTATGCAGAATTTGTAGCAGAAGATGCTAAAATCAGAAAATTTATCAAGAAGAAATTATATGCAGCAGGTGTTTCTGATATTTTGATTGACAGAAAATCTCAAAATACCACAATAACAGTTGTAACTGCTAAGCCTGGTATCGTAGTAGGCAGAGGCGGTCAAGGTATTGAAGAGTTAAAAAATGAAGTATCAAAATATTTAGGTAAACCGGTAATCATTAATGTGGTTGAAGTTGCAAGAATTGATGTAGATGCTTTACTTGTTGCAGAATCAGTTGCACAACAGCTTGAAAAACGTATACCGTTCAGACGTGTAATGAAGCAGGCTATGCAAAGAGCAATGAGAGCCGGCGCACAAGGTATCAAAGTTATGGTATCCGGTCGTTTAGGCGGTGCTGAAATTGCAAGAAGCGAATGGGCAAAAGAAGGAAGAATTCCTCTTCAAACCCTAAGAGCTGATGTTGACTATGGTTTCACAGAAGCAGATACAATCATGGGTAAGATTGGTGTTAAGGTTTGGATTTTCAAGGGTAACTTATTACCTGGCGAAAAAGCAGACATGAACATTAAATCAAAAAATTCAAAAGAAGCTTCAGGCGAACGTTTTGCCGGCAGACGCGGAAAACGCAGACCTGTAGAAACAAAATAAGTAAATAACAGGAGAACAATATAATGTTAATGCCAAAAAAGACAAAATACCGCAAAATGATGAAAGGTAGAATGAAAGGTACCGAAACAAGAGGCACCGAGTTTGAATTTGGTCGTTATGCATTAAAGGCTCTTGAGCCTGGCTGGATTACAAGCCGTCAGATTGAAGCAGCAAGACGTGCAATGACCCGTGAAATCAAACGTGGCGGTAACGTTTGGATTAAAATATTCCCGGATAAACCGATTACTGCTAAACCGGCTGAAACTCGTATGGGTTCCGGTAAAGGTAACGTTGAATACTGGGTATCAGTAGTAAAACCAAACAGAATTCTGTTTGAACTTGATTATTTTGACAGAGCAGTTGCAATTAATGCATTAGAATTAGCTGCACAAAAACTGCCTATCAAGGTTAAAGTTATAGAGAAAGAATCTGTATAAATTAAATTAAGGATAAATAACAATGAAATTAAGTGAAATGCGTGAAAAGACAGTTGATGAGTTAAAACAATTTGTTGTAGATTCTAAAAAACAATTGTTGGATTGCAGAATCAAAAAATCAATGCATAAATTAGAAAACACCGCAGAGATTTCTAAAACAAAACGTTTAATCGCTCAAGCAAAGACTGTAATAACTGAAAAAGAAAACGAGGTAAAAAATGCCTAAGAAAGAAAAACAAGGTGTAGTAATAAGTGACAAAATGGACAAAACAGTTGTCGTTAAAGTTGCTTCATACAACCCACACCCGAAATACAAGAAAATTATTGAATCAAACAAAAACTATAAAGCTCACGATGCCAATAATGAATGCGGAATTGGTGATACAGTAAGAATTGTTGAATCAAGACCTATTTCCGGCAGTAAAAGATGGGTTGTAGAATCTATCGTAGAAAAAGCTAAGTAGTAAACTAAAAACCCGCCGGGGTGAGCCTGTACGCAAGACTCATGGACAGGCGGAAAAGTAAAAAGGAACGGAAAAATGATACAACAAGAAACAAGACTAGTAGTAGCAGATAATACAGGTGCAAAAGAATTATTAGTTATCCGTGTAATGGGAAGTTCTAATAAGAAATTTGCTGCAGTAGGTGATGTTGTTGTTGCAACTGTAAAGGATGCAACTCCTAATATGACCGTAAAAAAATCTGAAGTTGTAAAAGCCGTTATCGTTAGAACAAAACATGATATTAAACGTGCTGACGGCTCAGTAATCAGATTTGACGAAAATGCAGCTGTTATTATTAACAAAGACGGCAACCCGCGCGGAACTCGTGTATTCGGACCTGTAGCAAGGGAATTGAGAGACAAGAACTTTATGAAGATTGTTTCTCTTGCACCGGAAGTAATATAGTAGGAGTCGAAAATGACAAATAGTAATAAAAAAAGTTTGCATGTAAAAACTGGTGATAGAGTTATCATCACTGCAGGCAAAGACAAGGGAAAAACTGGTAACGTAAAAAAAGCAATACCTTCAGAAGGCAGAGTAGTCGTTGAAGGCGCTAATATGATTACCAAAGCTACAAAAGCAAATCCTGCATACGGTATTCAAGGCGGATTGATTAAGAAGGAAGCTCCTCTTGATTCATCCAACGTGATGATTGTATGCCCGAGCTGCGAAAAACCAACCAGAATCAAACATGCGATTGTGGATGGTAAAAAAGTTCGTGTTTGCAAAAAATGCGGCGAACAATTAGACGTATAGCTTAAAGTAGATAATATACGCGGGGTTAAGTAATTTTAATATTCTTAAAATTAGGTTTGCCCCTTCCGTATGAATAGAAGGAAAAGAAAAATGACAAGAACAAAAAGCTTAAAATTAAAATACAATGAAGAAGTAAAAGCTGCACTGAAAGAAAAGTTCGGTTACAAAAACGATATGATGATTCCAAAACTTCATAAAATCGTTTTGAACATGGGTGTTGGTGAAGCTTCTCACAACTCAAAAATTGCTGATGCTATTCAAGCTCAATTGACAAAGATTGCTGGTCAAAAAGCTGTTATTACAAAAGCAAAAAAATCTATTGCTTCTTATAAATTAAGAGAAGGAATGCCGGTTGGTGCAATGGTTACTTTACGCGGTGAAAGAATGTATGATTTTCTACAAAAGTTAATCTGCGTTGTTCTTCCTCGTATTCGTGACTTTAGAGGTATTTCTGCTAAGAGTTTTGACGGCAGAGGAAATTACACTCTAGGTTTGAAAGAACAGGCATTGTTCCCTGAAATCACTTATGAAGAAGTTGATCTGGTAAAAGGTATGAACGTATCAGTTATCACAACTGCTCATACAGATGATGAGGCAAGAGAATTATTAAGATTATTAGGTATGCCTTTTAAAGGAATGAAGGCTTAAGTAAAAAAGCATAGATGGATTATAAAGTCCCGATTATGCTATGATGTTGATAGAAGAAATTTGTAATAAAGGAGAAAATCATGGCTAAAAAAGCGATGATAAACAAAGAACTAAGACGCGAAGAATTGGCTGCTAAGGGTAAGTACCCGAAGGTTAGACTTCATAACAGGTGCAGTATCTGCGGACGTCCTCACGGATTTCACAGAGACTTCGGCTTATGCAGAATTTGTTTAAGAAAAATGGCTCACCAGGGCTTGCTTCCGGGCGTAACCAAAGCCAGCTGGTAGCGGGGTAAATCTATCGGGCAGTTATGTATAACTACAAGTTTGCTTGTGTTTGCTTCTGCACGTTGTTATTTGTCCAAAATGCTATTATATGGTGATAGTCCGGTTTACCGGTAACAGTTTAAAATATATGTAGGTTAGACTTTGGGTCAAGCTTACTGTTAACAAAATAACCTTACTTTAGTAAGGTTATTTTTTACATGGTTATATAACACGGATGGAGCGCCATAAAGACGCTCCATCCGTGTTAATCCACGAACTTATCATCCTTTAAATTTTTATTATTTAGCATCTTTGCAATAATTTGTTTTACTGCAAGAACTCTGTTGGTAACTCCGAGTTTTTTATATATATTGGAAACGTGTGCCTTGGTTGTGTGGGTTGATATACAAAGCTGTTCAGAAATCTCTTGATTATTAAGACCTGATGCTAAAAGATTCATAACTTCCGCTTCTCTTTCCGTGAGTCTTTCCATTTTACTCTCCTTTTTCTTTTTTAGATTTAGTTATTAAATGATGCATTAGTTATATATTCTTTGTATAACATTTTTTCAAATATGTCTATAGGGCTAACAGCTGATATTTTATTTTATATAAAAATCATTGAGTGCAAGAGGATTTTGAAAGTCTTCGTGAGCAAAGACCTGCATAACATATCGCCCTTTTTCATAAAGTGTAAAGTAATCTGTATGATAATATCTTTCATCCAGCATTAATCTATAATCTTTTGTTCTAACAACTTCATATCCTCCCCATGGTGCATCTTCTGTCATTTTAAATACTTGTACCCGGATAAATTCATTTTGCATTTTTTTAGGGGCAATAAACAAATAATATATCCTTTGACCTTCAATAAATGTTTTCTGAGGCTTTAGAGCATTTTCTTTTGTTACAGGCTGGGTATTGAATAAAATAAGCCCCCTGTCATACTTGCAGGATGCAGTCATTAAGACAACAAATAATAATACAATAAATAATTTACAAAATTTCATTATTTTTCAAGTTGTTTTATTTTTTGTTTAACTAGATTAAGCATTTTTTCATCAGTTTCAATTCCGGAATACAAATAATAGTACTCCAGAGCCTTCTCAGTATCTTCCAGTTGCTCATAAGCAAGTCCGAGAGAATAGTATGCATAATGATAATTCGGTGACAGCTCTATAACTTTTTCCATACATTTTATACATTCTTCATAATTTTTTTGACTCGCAAGCACAAGCCCTTTATTAAAATAGGCATCTACATTGGCAGCATCAAGCATTAATATTTTGTCGTAAAAACTTATTGCTTTTGTATTATTGCCCAGAAGTCTGTATAAATTCGCAATTTTGAGCATTGTTACTTTATCTGCAGGAACAAATACAACAGCTTTTGTATAAAAATCTATAGCGTTATTATAATTTTGTTCTTTGAAGGCTTCGTCGCCTTTTTTTATTAAATCATCATAGTCCAAAGCCTGTTCATTCATCTGCGGATTTGTTTTTTTAATATCTGTTTCATCCGTTTTTACAGATGTTGCTTGAATTTTTGCATTAGCAGTTTTAAATTCTTTTAGCGCTTTTGCGTATTCAAGATTGCCTGGTGCAAGCCGGACAGCTTTTTCATAATTGGCAAGAGCAATATCCGTGCATCCCATTTTTTCATTTGCTTGAGCGTAGCCAAAATAAGCGGAAGGCTCTTTATCGTTTAATTCGATTGCATCTTCAAAATACAAAATAGCCTGTCCGTAATCTTGCTTTTCATACAGGTCGTATCCGTATGCGATAGAAGCTGCCGTTAGATTTTGTTTAAGCCTGTCATTCGGCTGTTTGTCAAGTAATTCTTTATATATTTCTATTGCAGCTACATAATTATTCATGGCATGCAAAGTAAGAGCTTTGTTTGCAAGAAGTTCAAAATTATCCGGCTCTGATTTAAGAGCAAAATCATAATACTTGAGAGCATTAACATAATCTTGTTTTTTGTGATAACACAGAGCCAGTTCTTTTTTCGTTTCTACGTTGGAAGAATCTTTAGAATATGATTTTTCAAAGTTAAAGAGAGCAAGCTCATTGTTATCCATTTTCTTGTAGACCAGACCTAAATTTCTATATGCATCCGCATCATCCGGAAATGCTGTTAAATATTCTTTATACTGCTCGATTGCTTCTTCATTTTTTCCCATATTGCCTAACAGGTTTGCATAATCAAACTTCAGTGCGATAAGCTTTGGATTTAATTCAAATAGTTTTGTGAATGTGTTATATGCCTTTTGGTTGTCTTCTAAATTTTGATACGAGAGAGCAAGCTTTGCCATTACAGCTTCATTATTAGGACTATCTTCGAGCGCCTTTTCTAACATCTCTGCGGCAGGCTGGAACTGTTTTGTATCAAATAATGCCATACCATAGTTTGCATAGTCTTTAAATGCGGTAGGATATTTTTTATAAATATTTGAAAATATTTCGCAAGCTTTATCCGGCTGTTTTGACACATAGTAGACATTTGCAAGATTTTCGCTGGCTTCTTGATGTTCCGGATAAGCGCTCAAAAATGTATTATAGTTTTCAATAGCATTTTTATAGTTTTTTCTGTAGTATTCAATATTAGCAAGGTTTAAATAGTTGTATTTGTATTCCGGATAAATTTGTTGTGCTTGCATATATGAGTTATAAGCATTTTCATAATCTCCCATTGTTTGGAGAATATTACCTATGCTTATATATATAAAAGCATCGTTTGGACGGAGTTTTATGGCTTTTTTGTAAGCGCCAAGGGCTTCTTCATAATTACCGATATCGGAATAAAGTCCGGCTATTTTAGTATATAACATTGCATCATCGCCGTTTATGGCTATTGCCTTTTGAATTATTTTGATTGCACTATTATAGTCGCTTTTATATTCATAACTGCATGCTTGCTGATAAAGCGCGTGTGCTTCTTTTGTCATTTTCGCATCAGCATCTAAAGCCGATACTGAAATTAGTGATGCAATCAAGAGTAGATATAAATTTTTATTTTTCATAATAAAAGCCCCTCAAGAATATTTTAGCAGAAAAATAAAAAAATGGTGCCAAATTTTGGCACCATTCTTTTACGCTAATTCATTAGAGCTTTTTAGAACATTAAGCCGGCTTCTCTTGCAGCGTCTGCTAAAGCAGCAACTCTACCGTGGTAAAGGAAGCCGCCTCTATCGAATACAACACATTCAATGCCTGCTTTTTTAGCTTTTTTAGCGATAGCTTCACCAACAACTTTTGCAGCTTCGATGTTACCGCCGTGTGCTAATTTTTCTTTCAAGTCTTTATCAACAGATGAAGCAGAACAAATTGTTACATGTTTTTCATCATCTATTAATTGAGCATAAATATGTTTTGTACTTCTATAAACAGCCAATCTCGGGAATTCTGAAGTTCCTGCGATTTTAGTTCTGATTGCTCTATGTCTTTTTTGTACTTTTGGTTTTCTAATTTCTTGTTTAATCATTTTTATCTACCTTTCTTTTTTACTCAAACCTTCTTGATGGTAAATCAAGGGTTTATATGAGCTTTTAGTTATCGTCTGGTTAAAAAACCGACCTACATTTTGGATTTGTAATTTGAGTTTTACCTGTCGAATATCCATTTAGTTTCACATATGTCAACAGACTAAATACTTCCCCCTAATTTAATCCTCTATTTTTTACCGGCTTTACCAGCTTTACGTCTGATGTATTCGCCTTCATATTTAACGCCTTTTCCTTTGTATACTTCCGGAGGACGTTTGCTTCTGATGAAAGCTGCTACATCACCAACTGTCTGCTTGTTAGAACCTTTTACTGAGATTTTTGTATTAGCTTCTACAGAAATAGTAATGCCAGCAGGCGGTTCAACTATTACAGGGTGTGAGTAACCAAGTGCCATATTAAGCTTGTTGCCTTCCATATTTGCACGATAACCTACACCAACTACTTCAAGCTTCTTTTCAAAACCTTGAGAAACACCGTGAACGGCATTTGCTATAAGTGTTCTGAAAAGACCGTGCAGAGCATTTGTCTTTCTATCTTCAGAATTTGGTTCTACAATAATATGGTTGTCTGCTACAGAAACTTTGATTTCATCTCTGAAAGCAACAGATTCAGTTCCTTTAGGTCCTTTTACTGTTATTAGGTTTCCATCAATTTTAACTTCTACTCCAGATGGAATTTCGATAGGTTTTTTTCCAATTCTTGACATATTTTTCTCCTTTTTTCTTCGGGCTTTTCTGCCAATTGAACCCGATGTTTAGTTGTCGTTTATAAGTTTAGTGGTTTAGGGGTTGAGAAGAAGTTATTGTCAAGCAGTGCTTGACTTACATTTTCTCTTTCCGCCGACTATTCTACTACGTGTGTAGCCTCGAGGATTAATTACTACTTGTAGTTCTACGGTTGAGGCTGACTTGTCGTATAAATTCCAACTTGTAGTTTTATCCTTGTCAGCCGACCATATTCCTACGTGCGTAGCACTACCAGATGTAGCAGATTATTTCTCCACCGAGGTTTTCTTTTCTGGCTTTGCGGTCTGTTAATAAACCTTTGCTTGTTGAAACAACTGCAATACCAAGTCCGCCCAATACCTGCGGAAGATTTTTAGCTTTGCAATAGTTTCTAAGCCCTGGTTTAGAAACTCTTTTCAAGTTAGAAATAACAGGTTTGTTTGCTTCGTCGTACTTTAATTCAATTGTTAAGTACTTGAAGTGTCCTTCTGCTCTTTCTGAATAGTCAGTAATAAATCCTTCTGATTTAAGAAGTTTTGCAAGAGCAACCTTCAATTTAGAAGACGGCATTTCTACTGACGGGTGAGAAACTGCATTTGCGTTTCTGATACGTGTTAGCATGTCTGCTATCGGATCTGTGTTCATATTCTTTCCTTTTCTCTTGCGGACTTCCGATGTTTAAATAGTTTAAAATCTTAGACATAAATTAAATATCGGAGTATCCATCTACTCGCCGCTTACTGAATTAATTGTGCCTTATTGATTTATATATCTCGGCTTATTTCAGCAGTTCAGCATAATCAGATTATCATAAATATATTTATATTGCAATAGTTTTGTTAATAAAATATTCCCCAATTAACTGATAGTTTTTTAGGATTTCTTCGGGTTAAATATAATTATTAAATCTTTTTCATACTTCCAGCTATTCTTAATTCCAGGAGCCATATGGCTCTTTTTTTTGTTTTAGTGTCAGCGTTCATGTTGATTAAAAGTTCATAATTGTTATAATTAATACTATGGATGGTTTCAGTGTCGGAAAAATTTTAGCAGGCTTAAGAAATCCGGAATTATACTTAAAAAAGCTTAGGCAGGAAAGTATAATGCCAGGTAGTCAAGGCGGTTTCAATAATTCTTTAACCCCTCAGCAGCCTAATGTTGTGCAAAATCTGCAGCCTGCACTTGCTCTGATGCAGCAGCTGCAAATGAATCAAATTGCAGCGATGGACAGAGCGGTTTATATTAGAAATTTGTTAGGTCTGCCTCAGACTCTAGGGCAGATGCTTTTAAATATACAGGATAAGAATAAGCCAATAAATACGAATACGCTGTTGTTAAAAGACCTAAATCAAGAACTTTTAAAAAATCAGAAAATGATTGCACAATTATTTGATGATACAACAGATGCTGCGTTAAATCCGGCGTTGCAAAATATGCAGAATCAAACTGCTGCAGTACAAAGGGATATTGTAATGCTGATGTTCAGCGGGATGATACATCTGCCGGCGATATCTGAATTAATACTTAAGAACAGCAAACAGGCGGTTGCAAACTTAATTATAGCAATGGCATCAGCGTCCAAAAGCGGTATGACATCGGAGCAAATACAGGAAACTCTGAGTATTATTAATTCCTGTATATCAATGGCAGACTCCGGAAACTCCGCACAAACATTAAAAAGCTTGATGCTTTTATATCTCCCATGGCTGCCGTTGAGCGAAAATGTTAATTTTGATATTGAAATAGAGGCTCAAGAGGGTGAAAATGAATCAAACGATTCTAAGCTTACTGTTCTCATACAGACTAAAAATTTTGGAAATGTAAAAGGAGTATTTACTCTAACAACATCAAATTCTGTAGATATATATATAATATGCTCTGAAGATTTTCCTAAAAAAACTCTGCAAAAGAGCCTTATGGAAGAGAGCTCTTCTCATGCAATGAATGCAGTAATTGATATAGAATCAATTGAGCCAAAAGCTAAGCAGACTCTTGAAAAACAGGAAGCAAAGGTTAATCTTTCCGCGACAAACGAAATGAACCCTTATTTACTTTTAATGGCACATGCTTTTATCAGAAATACTATATTTATAGATACCAATGCAGTTACGGAAACAGCTAACTCTTAAAAGGTATTCTTTTAGAAAGCTGTGTGGCAAGTATTATTGCTTTCTCAGCAAAAATTAGCGGCAGATTATCAACATTGCCTTGAATTGAAACCAGTGCTCTGTTATATGCAAGTCTTTCGCTCACTCCGGAAGTAATAAGTCCTTCTATTGTTTTAATAAAGCGGTTATAGACTTGATCAATATTTAAAGATTTCACAAGAGCTTCATTTTTAACAGGTACAATTGCCCAGTTAATTCTTCCTCCCTGTATAAGAAAATTATTTATTTTTTCTGCAATAATATTTAAATTGTTAGGGTTGTTGTATGCGTCAAAAGATATAATATCAACTCCGGCTTCTATAGGAATCTGCCAGTCGCACTTTTCAAAACTTTGAACAGCTGTTAATCCTTGATACTCTTTTATTTTCTGTATCACTTTTGAAAACATATTGATAACAATTTCTCTTGTAACATCTTCGTTTTCTCGTTTTACATCACCATATTTATATAACAGCGGTTCTTCCAGAACAATTATGGGGTGAGTATCCGGAGATACTGATTTTATCTGTTGTATCAGCCAGAGAGCCTTAACTGATATGGCTTGTGTGACGAGTTTGCGGTAATACTTGTCCGCAAGCAGCTGTTTTTCGTCCTTGCCGGTTAAAAGCTGTGATACTGAGAACGGACCGAGAATGTTTACGACTGTTTCGGCGGGTTTGATACGTTTGAGAATTTGTAAGTATTTTGGGAAAAAGAATGAGTTTATTTTATACAGTTCAAGATTTTCAGCTGTCGGGTTATTGAAAGTGTTGTCAAGCATAGCAAGTTTCTGCTTGAAACTGTCGTCTTTATCTTTAAAAACAGCTTTCTTGTTTTTGAGAATAACACCGGGGATATTTTCAAGAGTTCTGTGTATTATATTTTCTGTCGGTGCTGCTTTAGGCAGCATTGCAAGATATGGTACGTTTTCAAAGAGTTTTACCATCATTTTTGTTGCCATAGCATTATCTTCATATGGCAAATCTCCGACAGGCAGGCATTTAAAATTTATTTTCATCTCTGCTCTTTCTTACAATTATAAAAAAATACGCGCCGATTTTACTAATACAGCCGGCACGTATTTTTTATACCTAAATTACTATGCTTCAGCTTCTTCAACAACTTCTTCAACAGATTCTTTTACGACTTCAGAAGCTGTAACAACAACCTTCAATTCAGATTTAACTTTAGAAGTTAATTTGATAAGCATAGTGAATTCACCGATTTTATTGATAGGTGCATTCAAAGAAACAGTTTTTCTATCAATTTCAATACCTGCTTTTTCTTTAATTTCTTCGCAAAGCTTTTTAGTAGTAATTGTACCAAAAAGTTTACCGCTTTCACCGGCTTTTGCAGAAAGTTCAATAGAACCTAATTTTTCTATTTGTTCAGCTTTAGCAAGAGCTTCTTGATGTAATTTTTCTTGTTTAGCTTTAATTCTTGCAATATTTTGTTCTCTATTCTTTAGAGCGCCTTCAGTTGCAATTTCTGCATAATTCTTAGGAATAAGAAAGTTTCTTGCATATCCGTCTTTAACGTTTACTAAATCGCCGGGTTCACCGATGTTTTGTACTTCTTTTTTCAATATTACTTGCATTTCTTTTTCTCCTTTAACTATTATTGGGCTAGTATAGTCCTATCATAACTAAAAAAATATTAATTGTCGAGTACTTATGCTTTTTTTGCTTAAAATAAGTTCATACTGCAAATGGATGATATTTGTAAAGAAGTCTTAAAGAAAATAAAAATTAAGTCGTAAAAGTTAATATGGAAAACCTGAGTGGTTTTTCATACCTCCTCCCCAAGTCTGGTAGCCGTTCTCAAAAGAAACGGCTTTTTTTTATGCATAATAACCTTTCAGCCTGCTGTCAAGTTCCGATTTCGTAATCTTTCCGTCTTTATTTTTGTCTAAGCCTTTATTAGGGGCATAATATTTATCATTTTTGGTTGTCAAAACTTCATTTTTAGCATAAGCCGGCAGGAATGTTATTGCATATAAAGAACCTGCGCTTAAGGTGTCACTGTCTTTATAGCCTGCCATCTTTTTACTTTGAAGCAGGCATTTTTCTACATAATCCATTTGTTCTACAGCGGACATTTTTTTCAATTTTTCGGTAGTAGTACCTAAACTTTCTGCAGTTTTAGGCATAAATTGGATTAAGCCGGTTGCCCCGCCGTTGCTGTTTGTCCTTGAAGGGTCAATGCTGCTTTCTGAATACATAAGTGCCATTAAATCGTTTGGTGAGCATTTAACTTTTTTAGCAACTTCGACTACTTTATTATAAAATGCGTCTGACAGACCTTTCTTTTTAGACGACCAGGTTTTCTTTAATTCTGCTGCATCATAAGTAATCGGAGCTGAATCTTCAGAGTTTTCTGAACTTCTTGAAGATGATAAGGAAGAGGTGTTATTAAAATTCCAGGGTGTTTGCCACATATTATTCGGCATAGTCCAATTTGTCGTATTAAAATTTGTGTTACCCGTCTGTGTTTCCCAGATATTGTCCGGTAATTTAAACTCCGGTAGTTCTACAGCCGGAAAAGACGGAGGTGTTATATTATTCATAAGCGGATAAAAACTGCCCGTAGACATTACATTCGGATATAAGTACAGGTTACTGTTCCAGCTATACGGCATAAAACAGCTGTTAAACATAAACGGATTAGCGTAATATCCGCCTAAACAGCCGAAAAACGGATTGCTGTTAAACATTCCGTGCATAAAACCGTGTGTGAAATTGTGCCAAAAATTATGTAAGCTCATGAGTTCCCTATATCCTATATATATAAACGTAATACCGCGTCAAAAATTGCCTTTTTTACCAGATTTTTGTAACGAAATGTAACTAAAAATAAAAAAAGCGATATTCCTTGTTAAACATGTGGCATATATAAAGTATAATGAACAAAGGATATGTCGTTATGTGTACCGGAAATAGGATAGAGCTTTTTAAAAAATATACAGGAACTCAATTTGCCTATAACCCGCTTGTAGTCATGCTTTTCGGGGGGGGGGTAAAACTAGAAGCGTGTCCGGATGAATATTTTAGACTATTATTTATCACAAAAAAGCAAAAATTAAAGAATCTCTATCACCATAATAAAACGCGTCTTTCGCTCTCCTTCCCTGGATGGGGAGCGGATTTGCGGACGGACGACACGAACGTCAGTGAGTTAGTCCGGATAGCGAACAGACGAAGCCGACTAGACCGATTAGGTCTAAAGGCGAAGCTCTGTGAGCGTGGAGCAAATCCAAGACAAGGCTGGGATGGGGTGATACTAACGCATCTCACACTAATCCAAAAGCCATCCATTCAGTAAATCCCAAAATAAAACTTTATCAACCGTTCCAGCTCCTTCTAAATTCCACCGGACTTGAAAGTGTGGCGTCGAGTTTGCATAGCTTTATCAATAACCTTTTTAGCTTAGTTTCCGCTTCGGAGTCTCACCCCGCCCCAGCCCTCCCCATCCAGGGAGGGAAGGCGTGTGATGCGTTATCGGGACGTTTTTCTGGCTTTATTTATCTTTTTGCACGCAATTATTTACCCCTGCCATCACTCTGTCAATGTTCCCAACCTCTTAGTCCCCTAAGGCAACATTCACTTAGTCACTTAATTCCCAGTCCCCTACTTCCCCCACGGAGGTTTGCATGCTGAGCATTAATACAAACCTTTCGAGCTTAATAGTCCAATCCAACTTAAGCCGCTCTACTCTTGGTTTGCAGCAGGCAATCGAGCGTATGACCACCGGATTTAAAATCAACGGTGCAAAAGATAATGCTGCAGGGTATTC
>CALVAO010000020.1 GCA_944325515.1 Candidatus Gastranaerophilales bacterium
TAAACCAATTTTATGAGCGAAAGCGAATTTAAATTCTCCTAAACTTATAAACTACTAAACTTCTAAACCAATTTTATTAATCCAAAAACCAGAAAGGAACTCAATATATGTCCAGAACAAAAATAGTATTAGCAGGAGAAGGCGGGCAGGGCGTTCAGTCTATTGCTAAAATTCTTGTAGAAGCAGGATATGAAGCAGGAAAACAGGTGCTTTACATCCCGAATTTCGGCGTTGAACAGCGAGGCGGGGTATCAATTGCTTTCTGCCAGATTGCGGACGAAACAATCGGCGAGCCGAGATTTGCCAAAGGGAATATTGTTATAATGCTCTCTGATAGAGCTATAGACCGATGTGAAACTTATGTTGATGAGAATTCTATTGTAGTCTATGATACATCTGTCTGCACCAGGAAACCGGAAGTTAAGTGCAAAGAAATAATAGGTGTTGACGCAAACAGGATTGCGAATGAACAATTGAGCGCAAGAGTGTTTAATATAATCATTCTCGGTGTGCTTTTAGCGGCAACAAATGTACTCAAGCTTGATGATATTAAAAACGCTATGGAAATGGCTCTCGGCAAGAAATTTGAAGCTAAGCCGGAACTTAGAGAGTTAAACTATCAAGCGCTTGAGATGGGAATGGGAATGGTAAAGGAGGTTGAGAAGTTGAGAAGTTGAGAGGTTGAGTAGTTTAGAGGAAGTTAAAGGGGATATAAAATATTTGAGCGTGAGCAAAAATAAAATCTTATAAACTATTAAACCAAACCTATGAGCGAAGCGAATTTAAATTCTTCTCAACCTCTCAACTCCTAAACTTCTAAACCAATACAACTCCTAAACTAAAAGAAAGGATAACAAAATGACAAAAAAACAATATAAAGGATATAAAATAGAAGGTGTCGGCAAAGGAAAGGCTGATTATTACGTTTATACCGACCTTTGCAAAGGCTGCGGGCTTTGTATAGCAAAATGTCCGATGAATAAAGCGGGTAAGAAGTGCCTGCAGTGGTCAAAAGAAGTCGGATTATACCAGACTCCAGCAGTAGCACCGGATCCGGAAATTTGTATTGCATGCGGTGCCTGCGCAATGACTTGCCCAGATAGTGCAATTAGAATTGAAAGAAGACAATAAAGTTTTATAAAATTAAAATTTAAATAGATGGATTGGAGAATTTTATATACAACTCCAATCCATTATTATTTGGTTTTGTAATGCAGGTACAATACGTTTATTTGTGTACACTTTTTTAGGTACAATTCATTTCTATTTCCATATTATTATAGATTTTTATCTGATATTGTTCTAACTTGAATAATTATTTGATTTCAAATAACACCCCGTGTAAAGATTTGTAACAATTTTCTCAAAAATCCTAAAGTTTGCCAAAAAAATGCCGTTATATATATTACAAAGAAAAGAATGAAAAAGGAGTAGAAAAATGACAGACGGAATCGGAAGACTTTCAGGATATGGTAATTACGGCGTAGGCGGCTATGTTCCGCAAAGAAGGGATGATGTTTCTAAAGAAGGCAAGGCTCAAGAACAACCTGTTGTTAATAACTATGAAGAAACACAGGTAGATCCTTCTAAAGTTATGGATTTTCTTGCAAGCAATAATTTCTTTGTAGCACCTGCGGCAGCAACAGAGATAGGAGAAGTTGATTCTGCTACTCAAGAAAGAGTTGCCGGATATATGGAACAATTTGAAATGATTTACGGTATTGTACAGGAAGAATTCGGTGAAGAACTCGCACCTGCAGTTATGGATATTGTAATGGATCGTTTAATGGGAATGACAGAATAAATTTTTAAAATATTAAGAATTCTTTAAAAGACTAATTTTATATTAGTCTTTTTTTTTTTGCATACAAAAAATATTTATTTGTGTAAAATAAAAACAAAAAATTATGCCAAATAAAAAATGTTTATATTTTCTATTAACTAAATTTTAAAAATTTTTATTTTTTTTATTTTTCGGTTGCTTCTTGAATGCGCCAAATACCTTTTGTTAAGTTTTGTAAAACTTTTTCAAAAAAATTAAAGTTTTTGTACAAAAATGCCGTAATTAATATTAACAAGGGAAAAACATAAAGGACTACGAACAACAATGGGAATGGCAGCGTCACAAGCTAGATTATTAACGCTTACAAGCAGGCTCCATGATATTGAGTACAAAGCACAAAATATCGAGAGTCAGAAAATAGCTTTGGCAACTCAAAAAGATGAGTTATACCAGGCCTATTGTGATGCATTGGATGCAACTAAAATCCAAGTTAAATTTAATGACGGTGCAAGTACTACATATATAGATGCAAACTTCTCTACACTATGCGGATATGATGAAAACAGAGCTTCATGGTACTGCCTAAGAGATTCAAAAACCGGCAAAGTTATTGTAGATGAAGAAACTGCACAAATTTATGATAGTTATTGCAATGATAAATACTCGTTTGCTTGGGCAATGATGGGATTTGAAGGAAACTTCTGCTGGGATGGCGATAGCGACGGAGAATTTGTCGGTATTGGTACAAATCAAGCTGGTGATAGCACGGAATTGGAGAATCTTGCAATGACAGAAGTTGAACAGATGGTATATGATGCTCATTGTGAGAGTGATTCAGATCTTGCAAATGCCTATGCTGATTATGAAGCAACTCTTGCAGAAGGTTCACCGGCAGAACAACAGGAAGCACTTAATAATTTTAGAGATGTCTTATATTCTGAGCCGGAATATTTAACTGAAATCTATGATTATATGCGGCTTAATAAACAAGATGACAAAGACAAAGTTATTGCAAACGGTGAATATGATGATATGTATCCTGCAGAAATAGGTACAGGACCTAATAGCGAATTTAACTATTATATTAGACTCTTTGAAAACATACAAGCATCCGGCGGATGTCAAGTCATAGATGCACAGTATGAATCCGGCGAGCTCGGTAACGAATGGTTTAATAATATGGTAAGCTCCGGCAGAGTTCTTATTGATTTATATAACGAGACAAAAAATGAATGGTCTGAAACCAGCGTTGCGACAAGTACAAATGCAAATAACCTGCAAGAGGTACAGGATGATACTGACTTAAAGAAGGCAGAAGCAGAATACGAACATGAATTAGATGTTATAAATACAAAAGATACAAAATTTGATAATGATTTAAGTAAATTAGAAACAGAAAGAACTGCAATTACAACAGAAATAGACTCTATTACACAGGTAAGAGATGACAATATTGACCGGACATTCGGAATTTTTAGTTAACACGAATACACAGAAAGTTTAATAATACAGGCTCATTAAAGAGTCTTATTTTCCCTTCCCTTTTTCCCTTTTCTTTAGCCGCTTTATGCGGTTTTTTATTTTCTATTATATTCCAAATTCTTAAGCCTTGTTTGCACATCTTCCAGAAGCTTTCTGTTAATAGAGAGCAAATCTCCTATAATTGCAACTATACAAAGCTGAACTCCGGAGATTAAAAATACGGCGGCAAAAATCAATGATTGAATATGCCCGTTACCGCTTCCTAAAATATAAAAATATAAAAACCTTAATACAAGCAAACAACCTATTATAGCTGCAATATAAGCCAGTGTAATAAAAAATCTGAACGGGCGATAAACAATAAACATCCTTATCGTCGTTTTCATGGATTTAAAAATATAATCAAAAATGTTCTTAACAAGTCTGGATTCCCGCAGCTTTTCATTTACACGCACAGGTACCGATACTATTTTCAGACCTTTTGCATTAGCCTGCAAAAGAGTCTCCATTGTATATGTATAATTATCAAAGATATTAAGCTTTATGGCTGCCTGTCTTGAAAAAGCTCTAAAACCGCTTGGAGCGTCATCAACCTTTGTAGAAGAAAGCAGGCGCAAGACTGCTGAACCGGCTTTTTGGAAAAATTTCTTCATCACTGAAAATTCTTTTATTGCGAAAATATCCCGCGCTCCTACAACAATATCTGCTTCTCCATTAAGAATAGGAGCAATCAGTTTTGCGATATCATCCGCACAATACTGATTATCAGCGTCAGTATTTACAACAATATCAGCTCCCCTTTTTAAAGCTTCGCTTATTCCAGCCCTAAAAGCATTTGCAAGTCCTTTATTCGGTTTTATATTAACAACGGAAGCACCCCAATTTTCTGCTATTTCTGCTGATGCATCTGTTGAGCCGTCATTTATAACAAGAACCTCAATGGATTCAATACCGGGAATTTTATCCGGCAGAGCATTTAATGTTGTAAGAAGTGTAGCCTCTTCATTATAACAAGGTATTTGAATAATCAGCTTTGTCATGTAAAATATTATATATAAATTAGTAATACGGAGCAAGAGGGAGTGCTGTTCTTTTTTATCATTATTGGTCTTATATTAAGACTCAGTTTTATAAATAAACCGGAAGGTCTATGGAATGATGAGTATGTAAGCTGGTTTGTTGCCAGTACTCCGTTTAACAATGGTTTTTGGGAAGAAGTACTCAAACAGTGCCATATGCCCCTGTATTATTTATATTTAAAACCTTTTACCAGTTGTTCTGATTTAATTTTAAGACTTACATCCGTAATACCGGGCGTAGCTGCAATACCAGTAATGTATCTGGTCGGAAAAGAATATTCTAAAAAAGTCGGATTAATCTCTGCCTCAATAACGGCAATACTATCTTTTCTTATTTATTATTCGCAGGAAGTCAGATTTTACTCCCTTTTATTTTTGATTTCAGCAGTGACACTTCTTTTTACGATTAAACTTATTAAAAATAATTCCAAATTAAATATAACGGGATATTTTCTTTCCTGCGCACTTCTTCTCGGTGTACATGTGCTGGGTGGTATTTATGTGTTTTTTAGCACTGTTTATATAATTTTCAAGAAAAAGAAGATAACACCTCTTTTTTTAATCATCGGACTTTTGATATTAATTCTAGCTTTCATTTTTGGAGGAAATATTTTAAGAATGCTTCCTTCGTCACAGTGGTGGGGTCATTTTTCATATACGAACATATTATTTTTATTCAGTGATTTTTTATCACCTATACTTACAAACAACATCAATGCACCTCCGATTTTTTTCTATAATAAAGCTTATATTGTGTGGATGACTTTACCTTTAATAATCTGTTTCATCCCATTCATCGCCGGTATAAAAAAAGCCGCTGGACTCAGTGCGGTCTGCCTGTTGACAGTTATTGCTATGTCAATTCTTGCTTTTTCCGGCAAGCTTGTATTTATAACAAAGTATTCAATAGAAATACTGCCGGCTCTATTATTAATACTTTCTCTGGGGTTTACAAGGCTCAAAAAATTAGGTTTAATTATGCTGGTTTTATTTTTATCGGTTCATTTATCAGCCTTCTTTAGTCCGTATTACGTATCAAAAATAGAGCGGAATGAAGGTCATAGAATACCGGCAGAAATCCTAAAAGCCCGAAAGCCGGACAAAATTATATTCACATATTATGAACCGGACAGATTTTTGCGTTATATACCTTTATCAGATAAAAATACTTATTTTATAAGCAAAATAAACAGGTTTGAATATAAAGATAATCCTGCAAGAATTTTGGATAATATAAAAAAAGAAGAAACTGTTTCTGTAGTGTTTTTAGACAGTGTAAGCTTTTTTAATGAAGAAATTGTACAGGCAAACTATAATAACCCCGACATTCCGGAAATGTTTTTGACATTCTCGCATATAAAAAACAGCCTAATAAAAGAACTTGATAAGAATTATATGGATTTTAAAGTCGATAATATCGGCTCCTGGACGGTAATTACAGCAAAAAGATACAAATAGTTACATTTGCTTGACATCAAAATATTCTTCTGATAAATTGATTATATAATCGCAGACAGTTAGTATCCTTATGTTAGGATTTAAATTGTACAACAGGCTAGCCGAGATTACACCCGGACGGGAAATGGACTTAAGCGATGCAGACAGCTAAAATAAATGCAGAGCATCTCGTTTTCAAAGAAAGAAACAAAAGCAAGTTTAAGCCATAAAAGGACAAGGTAAAGTAACTGCGAAAAAGCTAAAGGCAGAAAATAAAATAATCCTGGTTCATAAAAATTTCCGTCAATCTTAAATATAAATAGCTTAAGATAGTGTAGATTTTGCGATTAAAAAAGAAAAGATTGCAAAATCTTTTTAGTATGATTAAATTCAAACTGGCTAAAATCCGGTTAACAAAGTTTAAAATAAAAGGTCGAAAATATTCATAGAAACAAAGGAGCAAAAAATGTCAACAAAAGCTTTTAAAGAAGATAAGGTAGCACTTATCCGCGAAAAGATTGATAAAGCACAAGTTGCAATTGTTACCGAATACAAAGGGTTAAGCGTAGAAGAAATCACGAAACTCAGACGTGCGCTTCAAAAAGACGGCGGCGACTATATGGTTACTAAAAATACCCTTGCAAAAATCGCTATCAAAGGCACTCCTTACGAAGTGTTAGCAGAAAAACTTCAAGGTCCAATCGCTATTGCTTTCGGGTTTGAAGATCAAGTAGCACCGGCTAAGGCTTTATCACAATTTATTAAAGAAACTAAAAAAGGCGAAATCATTGCTGCAGCAATGGATGGCAGACTAATGAGTGCAGAAGAAGCAAAAGCTCTTGCAACTCTTCCTTCAAAAGAAGAAATCTATGCAAAAATGCTTGGCTGTATCAACTCTCCGGCTTCCGGAATCGCAAATTCTGTCAACGCTGTTATGTCATCTCTTGTCAGAGCTATTGCAGCTGTCAGAGATCAAAAAGCCGCTTAGTAGCATAAAGAATAATTATATTTATTCCTAAAACTAAGAAGGTTTGCACAAATAAAAAAAGTATTACAACTCAAAATTAAGAATAAAGGAGAAAAACAATGAGTATCGAATCTATTTTAGAATCAATTGAAAAATTAACATTATTAGAAGCTGCTGAATTAGTAAAAGCTATGGAAGAAAAATTCGGCGTATCTGCAGCTGCTCCAGTTGCTGTTGCTGCTGCTCCGGCTGCAGCTGCTGCTCCGGCTGAAGATGCTGACGCAGCTGTAAATGTAGTTTTAGCTTCTGTTCCTGCTGATAAGAAAATCGCAGTTCTTAAAGAAGTTAGAGCTATCACCGGTCTTGGCTTAAAAGAAGCTAAAGATTTAGTTGAAGCTGCTCCTAAAGCAGTTAAAGAAGGTGTTAAAAAAGACGAAGCAGAAGCTATCAAGAAACAGCTTGAAGCTGCTGGTGCTGTTGTTGAAATCAAGTAGTTTTAACATTATTTACAAAAAAGACCGGTTTGGGAAATTCCAAACCGGTTTTTTTCTGTAACCTTCTAAAATATGAAAAGCATAATCAAGTGCTTATTGCTTGCAAATAATAAATAAGAAATATTGTTATTTCTTTTTAACAACCATAAAAGATTTTAGAGCTCTGCCTGTACCATTTTCCTCTGTTGATACAACACTAATGTCTTTATAGTTTAATGAAGTAGAGCTTCCGCCGTCAAAAGCCATTGCACTATCAAGTCCGTAACTTGCACATAATTCACGTGCCTCATAGATATCCATAGGGTGTTCATTTGTCACAATAAATATATGCATTTCCTGTTCACCGCCTTCGAGATTTTTAATACCTACAAGCGTTCTGGGTGTTTTATGTAATACAGAAGCCGATTCTCTTACCACATTACCTTCTTTATCTTTTACAATAAAAAATTCTTCTTCCAGGCGTAAATTAGGTAAAAGCTGCGGACCGCCTTGAGCAGAAGTTTTGATTGTGCACAAAAAATCAATATTTGAATTATGCGGTGCTATTTCATACTTTAATTTGCTGTCACAGTCCAAAACTCTAAATTCTGTACGATTGAGAATTTTTTGCATATTTTGTCTTAAAATAGGATTGCCTGTAATATTTTCGTTAAAAATGGGGTCTTCTGCAGTCTGATTGTCATTTACTATATAAGAAACGGATTTCTGGTTATTTGGATCAAAAAAGCCTGCATTAATAGTTAAAATGGCTCCAGCCTTATTATGAGCTTCTTGATTGGTTATAAGTGTTGGTGAAGATATAAACTGAACTTGCTTTTTCACTTTATCACCGGAAAGTACAAAATGATATATTCCATCTTTATAATCCATCGCTACCGGAGAAGCCGCAAGAGCTGCACCTGTTAATAACAAAACACAAAACACTAAAATTTTCTTCATATTATAAATCCCTTGATTTGTAAAACATAATTATCGCACATAAAAATGCTGCCGGAGGAAATGCTGCTGTAACAAGGGGCGGTAACACACCTTTTTCTGCAAGCAAATCAAAGAACGGCAGAGTTATATAATAAACGAATATACAGCCGATTGCAATTGTAAATCCGATTAATCTTTGTTCCCTCGGTTTACTAAATCCAAGTAAACATCCCATAACTGCTAACAAGACACATACGAAGGGATGGAAAAATCTCTGGTAGTACTTATTAAGCATCAGCCTGTAATCTTCGTCAAGATTGGCTTTTTTTAATAAATTCACATAATGTTTTAAATTTTTGTTATCTATATCTCTATCCCTCTTAGTAGAGTTAATCATTATAGTATAAGCTTCTTCCGCATCTTCTCCATTCAATATATCAACCCGATCTTTTTGGGTAATCTTTTTAAAAATACCTTCTTCGCTTATATCATAAGATGTAACATCTCTAAGCACCCAGCATGGTTCTCCTTTTAAGTCTTTCCCCTTATGCCCTGTTTCAGCTACCAGAATATTTTCCAGCCCGTGCAAATCATCAAAAATTTGTTTAGAAAAATTCATAACAATTACATTATTCATTTCATCGTTAAAGAAACGTGACACAACAACCGCCTGCTCCGGATAATTATTTTCATCCTTCTTAGTATAAATATATTGTGTTACAGCAGCCCCGCCTTTTATTTCCTGTAATTTTTGACAGGAATAAGGAATCCATTTATCATATGTCACAAAACACAGGTAAGTTACTATTAAACTTAATACCAGAAGAGGCGCCAGAATACGTGAAAAAGACATTCCTACAGCTCTAAAAATAGTTAATTCCGAATCTTTGCTTAATTTATCAAATGTAAATAATGACCCCAGAAGCAAACCGACCGGAAAAGCTTTGCCGAATATTTTCGGAAGCTCATACACCAGAACGAGCACACCTGTTTTAACTGTATATTCATGCGCAAGAATTTTTTTTATTGTATTCAAAAGCATTTCCGGTGCAATCCAAACGATTGTAAACAATAAAATTGCGACAATTGTTGTAATCAGCACTTGAGTAAAGATATATCTGTCATAGACAGTGAAAAGCTTTTTCATACTACAGCTTAAAGTCCTTTCCTAAATAAAATTCCTTAGCAACCGGATCATTTGCTACATCCGTACTCTTACCTTGAATTTTAATTTTTCCGTCAAAAATTACATACGCTCTGTCTGTAATAGATAGAGTAGCTTTCGGATTGTGGTCGGTAATAAGAACTCCAAGACCTTTATCTTCCGAAATTTTTCTAATATTATCTTTGATTTCGCCTATAGCTATAGGGTCAATCCCTGCAAACGGTTCGTCCAGAAGCATGAAATCCGGACTAGCAGCAAGTGCACGCGCAATTTCTACACGTCTTCTTTCTCCGCCAGACAGCGCAACTGCTGGAGATTTTCTCAGTTTGAGTACACCAAATTCAGTAAGCAGTTCTTCAAGCTTTGCTTTCTTTTCATTCACAGTAAGCTTATCGTTCATCTCTAAAACAAGCTGTATATTTTCTTCTACTGTCAATTTTCTGAATATAGAGTTTTCTTGCGGCAAGTATCCAATTCCGGCTTTTGCCCTCAAGTTCATCGGCCAGTTTGTAATATCTTTATCATCAATATGAACAGTTCCGGTATTAGGCTTTACCAGACCAACTATCATATAAAATGTAGTAGTTTTCCCCGCCCCGTTAGGACCAAGAAGGCAAACAACCTCTCCCTTATCCATATAAAATGTTACGTCGTTTACAACACTTCTATCGCCGTATATTTTAACAAGATTTTTTGCTTCTATTCTCATTGCCGCTCCCTAAATATAGTTTATTATCCAATGATACAACAAAAGCAACTTAAAATAAAAGAGATATACTTTATAAAGTTTACAACTTTAAGTTATGTTACAATAACCCCTCAACGCTATATAACATCTAAAAATTTATGAACCTGCGGTATTAACCTTACTTTTGTGTAAATCTTCAAACAAGAATTCAATGTTCTCTGCATAAATTCCGAATCAACAGAAAGTTCTTTTCCCCTCATCATTGGCTGCAAAATCAACTCTATATTATGTTTTTTGCATAATTCACACATTGTAAGAATCTCTTCTTCGGTAATATCTTTACTAAAAACAGCTTTTGCAAACAAATATTTAGATTTTGCAATCTGAAAAAACTTATCATGCTCTTCCCACTTTGCCGGCTCCCCTGTTGTGCTCGGCAATTTTATATCAGCAGAAACAAAGGTTATATAATCAATAATTTCTTCCAGATTGTTGTATAATGTTCCGTTTGTTTCAAGATATACAGGTAAAGAAGTTTGTTTTACAAACGGCAGCAAAAATTTTGAATGTATAAGAGGTTCGCCGCCAGTTAAGGAAACAGAATGGCAGTCAATGTTAGCAGCAGATATTTCTAACAGCTCATCAATAGTGTATTCTTTTGCATCATTTAAATCAAAATCTGTGTCGCAGTATCTGCAGTTTAAATTGCAGCCGCAAAAACGTATAAACAGCTGCTTGTATCCTATAAAAGGACCTTCTCCTTGTATAGAGGTGAAAATTTCCTTGATTTTTGTCACTTTATTCTATTCTTTCTCGGATATTTAGTCCGGAAACTTCCTGCAATTTTTTGTATAAATTAATTTCTGCTGCAGTTAGGTTTCTTGGAATTTGTATCTCTATAGTAACTATCATATCACCAATTTTTTTATTTTGTTCTATACCGCATCCAGCAAGGCGGATTTTTTGTCCGTTTCTTGTATTAGGAGCTATTTTTAAAGATACATTGCCTCTGATTGTAGAAACCGTTATATTACCGCCTAATACAGCTTCATGAGGGGAGATGGCAATTGTTTTCAAGATATTTAATCCTTCTGTCTTGTAGCTTTTTGGTTCACGCACATGAACAATTAAATATAAATCACCGTTTTTACCGCCGTTTACACCCTTTTCTCCTTCTTCCGCAAGACGGATTTTGGATTTATCTTTTATTCCTGCCGGAATTTTCACATTAAAACGTTTATAAACAGAGGTTTCCCCCTTGCCGCCACAGTAAGGACATTTTGTGCCGTTTATAAACTTTTTTCCCCTGCATTTAGAGCAGACTTGCGTTTGAAGCATGTTTATTATTTTAGTAGTACCGCTTAATGCCTCAAAAACAGAAATATCTATGTCTGAATATATATCATCTCCTTTTCTGGATGGTTTATCTTCAAAATTTCTGTTTGGTCTGGAAAAGAAATCACTCCAATTAAAATTGAAAGATTTTTCTTCATTTTTTTTAGTTTCGCTATCACACTTGCCGGAGTTTTTTGAATGATTATCTTTTGCATAAGAATAGAATCTCCTAGCAGTGTCATAATCGGCTTTTCTTATCCTGTCAGACAAAATTTCGTATGCTTCGTTTATCTCTTTAAATTTTTGAATTACATCCGGCGAATTTCCTGCAACATCTGGATGCCATTTTCTTGCAAGATTCCTGTATGCACTTTTTATTTCTTCTGTGCTGCTAAACTCCGGTATGTCTAATATTTTGTAATAATCCTTAGTCATACTTAAGATTTAATGATTATAAACTGAAAGTCAACAGTTAAAACGGTAATATATTTTACCTATTGAAAATCTTATGTTTAGATGCTATTATCTAATCATGTTAAAAAAGTGTTTATTAATTTTATCAATCTTAATTTCTCTGCCCGTTTTTGCAGGAGAGTTTGAAGAAGCTATGGCGAAGGGTGCAGATATATTTTTGTATATTTATACGCCGGACTGCACATATTGTAATGATTTTTTACCGACATACAACAAGCTGGCTAAAACGTATGAAAATAGTTATAAATTTGTTAAAGCTGATGCTTCAACTAAATACGGAAAAAAACTTCTGCTTCAATTCGGCGGCAGATATGTTCCGTTTGTAGTTCTGTTGAATGGTCAAAAACGCCAGATGCTGAATATTCATCCGGACTGTCTGTATGATAATGCTTGTGTGGAAAAGAAAGTAAAAGAATTTAAAAGTTTTAAAGTTTAAGGAGAATTGTTTTGAAAGGGATTGTTCTCGCAGGAGGGGCTGGTACCCGTTTATATCCGGCATCACAGCCTATATCTAAGATATTACTTCCTATATATGATAAACCAATGATATATTATCCGTTATCAACACTAATGCTTGCGGGTATTCAAGATATTCTTATTATTACGAATGAGAACGATTATGACAACTTTAAAAAACTTCTTGGCGACGGTTCGCAATTTGGTTTAAGACTGCAATACAGAATTCAGTATGTTCAACGCGGTATTGCAGATGCTTTTATTATTGCAGAAGATTTTATTGATAATGACGATGTTGCTTTAATACTTGGTGATAATATATTCCACGGACATGGATTTTCTACCATTATGAAAAATGCTCTGGAAAAACATTCCGGCGCGGTTGTTTTCGGTTATACGGTCAAGGATCCGGAAAGATTTGGTGTTGTGGAATTTGATGAAAATAATAAAGCCGTTTCTTTAGAAGAAAAACCGCTTAACCCAAAATCCAACTATGCAGTAACAGGTCTGTATTTTTATGACAACAGAGTGTGCGATTTTGCCAAAAGATTAACTCCGTCTGCAAGAGGAGAATTAGAAATTACTGATTTAAATAAAATATATCTCTCTCTGGGTGAATTGGATGTAGAAATATTAGGACGCGGATTTGCCTGGCTTGATACTGGAACTCATGACTCTATGCTGCAGGCAAGTTTGTTTGTACAGACTATGGAATTAAACAAAGGGGTCAAGATTTCTTGTCTTGAAGAGATTGCATTTAATCAAGGTTTTATAACCAAAGAAGAAATATTAAAAAATATTGAAAAATATGGCTATAAAAATGATTATTACAACTATGTACGTGCTGTTATAGAACATCCGGATTTTGTTGCAATGAATGTATAAAAGCAACAGCAGCTTTAATCAAGACAAATTCTATTGAGCTTGACTATTCTATCTACTTAGAAGTGTTTGAATTGACCAAGCCTGGCTCTGCATCTGAACCTGTAACTTTTTTCCGAAGAATAAATGTTATTTTAGGTAAAGCTATGGCGAGCAAAAAGCTGCAAATACCGACATTTGCTATAATATTGGCAGATTTTGCAATCAAAGCTTTTCTTGCAAACCGGTCAATATTACCGCTTGATTTTGCCTGCTTTATAAATTTTTCTATCTCTTTTCTGAACTTATTAATTTTATCTTCATCAACAAATGCCCTCGGATCGCGAATACCATTTTTTAAATATTTAACGCCGCAGTATTTTTCAGCAAGCTTTGCAAATTTTGAGTTGGCATTTTTATCTAAAAAATCTATTAAGTTGTCTTTTTGAGGCATTTCCAGATTGTTATTTTTTATCATATTTATAAAATTTTTGTCATTAAGTAAATTTGGATCTAAATTAACGTTTGTTTTGAAAATGATATTAGATAACGAATCAAAACCTTTTGCAATCCATATTGGAGCTACAAAATTCAGAAACATCATCATAGACATTTTAAAGCCCATTTCAAGTTTTTCAAATTTGTTGCGTGCAGTACCGACTCTGCCCACTGTCAGTCCGCCATCCGTGACAGCCATCTTGTTTACAGTAGACATATTGGCAAGCGTTGATGCCAGACCTTTAAATGACGGGTTTTCGCCCGCAGAAACAGTATTCTGCATTATTGGTTGTATTGTATCCTGCTTCTTTTTTATCTTTCGGGTTAAGGCAAAATTGGATTTAGGGAGAAAATATCCCATTAATGCAATAGGAATACCTGTTGAAAGTACGAATTTTCCTGCAAGTAATTTTTGATACAGAGATTTGTTCTTTAAAACCTTTTCCATTTCTTTTACTTCGTTTGGTGCTAGCTGTTTGAACTTATCAATATTATATTTTAGCCCCTGTTTATTATTTTCTTTTAAAAGATTAATATTGACTTTAGGATTAAAGCCTGCTTTTTTTATACCGAAATTACAAATTGCATCTACTGCAGGGATTCCGCCCAGCCATATTACGGAAGTACCGTATTCATCAATAAGACGTTCCCTTGTAGCATTAAGCGCCATTTGCTTAGAATCTTTAAGATTTTGATTATAAGTCATTACAATCTTTGCGGGGTTTTCTATTCCACAATCCCTAACAATAAGAGGGTAAATACTGCTGTTGTTGCCTATTGCTGATATTATATTAACTAATGACATTTAAAATTTCTCCTTTTGTTAATCGTACTCTTATCTCTCTTAAATATCCCGAAAGAGCCGATTTGCAAGGAGTTTTAGAGATAGCACAAAACTCTCAGCCCTTCCGGGTTGTGATGAGAGTTATGATGTTTTACTGCAAAAATTGTCATAATCAACATTTCCTTTTCTTCATAGTATCATGAAGTATTTAAAAGTAAAGGGATAAATTGTATATACAATTTATCCCTTTACAAATTTGTTATTGGATTTAACTTAAACCTTCTTTAAGATTATAAAACTATTTGGAGCTAATGACAGATTTTGATTCTTGTAATTTATATCAGTTCTGTCATCATTAGAATATCCGGAACCGCCGTATTCTTTTGCATCGCTGTTAAAGATTTCTTTCCAGTTTCCATACTGCGGAAAACCATAATAAGAATAATTATCACTGTGGAAACCGTATCCGAAGTTTTTGATAACCAGAAGCTCTTCATTACCGAGTTTTAAATGATGAGTGTGAACCATATGAACATTATCCTTGTATGTTCCTATCATTTCGCCTTTTGCAAGTACTTCAGATTCATCTAATAACTTTTTAAGATCGGAATTAAATTTAATGTTTTCTTCTCTTAAAGTTTTATATAAGCCGCCGGTTTTTACAGAGCCTACAACTGAATCCGGTCTTGCAACTGATTCAAGGGTATCATAACCTTTTTGTCTTACAATCTCGTCCCTTAAAGACGGATTTGCTTCTCTTTTATCGACGTCGTCAGAAAGTTCTCTGAAGAATTTAAAATAAGACAAATCAGCTTCATCATCTCCCTGGAAAAACATTTTAGGACCCGGAGTTGTCATAACAGTGCCCAGCATAAGCTTTTGTTTTGCAACAGCAGTCTCCATGACGTTTATAAGATCTTGTTTAGAAATGAACCTATTTATACCAAAGGATTTTTCTTTTTTTGCAAGTTCACTGCTAGTCATTTTCGCAAATTCATTTGAAACAATAAGTTCTGCAAGATTTTGTGCTGCATGTGCAGCTCTCTGTCCTTTTTCCGCATCACTATTACCTGCAACGTCAATAAAAAGATTAAAATGTCTTGCAATATACTTGGGAATAAATCTTGTTCCATCTTCGTTGCCTATTTCATCATGGCTATAACCATATTTTACTCTGTAGTGAGATGTTTTAATATAATTATCTAAATCATTAAGAGCAAAAGTATTTGGTTCAAGAACGGATTTTTCAACAGATTCTTTATATTGAGAATCCCACTCACTGTCAAAGCCGATGCTCCAAGGACTCGTCCTCAAGCCTTTTCTGTTATTTTCAACATTACCGTCTACAAATTCTAACTGCTCATCATGAGTTATATATGGAGGAGCATAATAGCTTGTAATAGAGTGACGTTTATGTTCATGGTCTTCAGCTATAAGAAATACTTCCGGAGCATGTTCATTAACTTCTACAGCAATTTGTCGTAATAGATAATCTGAACCTACTTTATTTGTTAAGTCAAAACGGATACCGTCAACTTTAAATTCTTTAGCCCACCAGAGTGCTGCATTTGACATCCAATCTCTTACATATCTGTTGTTGTCACCTTCGTAATTCAGCAGGTTGCCAAATTCTCCGGAGCCTTTGATGTATGGACCGGTCTGGCTTAAATAATCTCCATCAGGTCCCATATGATTGGGAACCATATCGATAATAACATTTAAGCCTTTACCATGGCTGTAATCAATAAGTTCTTTTAACTGTTCAGCTTGCCCCAAATTTTCATTTACTGCAAATTTATCTACGCCGTCATAACCCCATTGTTTAGAGAATGCGTTTTCTACCGGCATAAGTTCAATTGCTGTAGCAGTACCCTTTTTTGCAATTTTATCAATACGGGCTTTTGCAGCTTCAAAAGTACCTTCTTTTGTTAGGGTCGGAATGTTTACTTCATCTATAACAAGTCTTTCAAGACCTCTTAACGGTTCATTCGGTTTTCTTACGATTCTTCTGGGGTCTTTTCCTTCGAGCCAGTCAGTATTTTTCCACTTATAATTTTCTGTATCATAAATAGAACTCCAACCGTGAATATTTTCCTGTTTTTTTGCATAAGGGTCTTTAACAAGATTAACATCGTTATCTTTTGTAACAACAATATATCTGTATTTATCATCAGGAGTTGCTTTAATACCTTTAGCTTCAAAAACACCGTCACCTTTGTTTTCCATAGGGTAAATTTTAGATTTGTCATCTACCGGACTGACACTGTAGCCTGCTGTTGCGGCGGCAGCACCGGTAAGTCCTAGAATGCCAACAAGACGGTCTTTTACATTAGCAAGTTTTACAGCTGCTTTGTCTGCTATTTCTACAAATACAGCCTTCGCATCCGGAAATGAAAAGAGTTTAAAATTCGTTTTTCCGGTCTGCTTCACATAATTAGCGCCCCAGCTTGCATGTTCTGACCAGTTACGCTTGAATGAGGGTGCCGCAGTGTTTCTGTTACTGCGTGGGTTAAATGTAACACCTGGATTTTGAATGTTTTGTACTCTCATACTAAATCTCCTACACACACTTACATTATTAATAAAACATATAAAAATTATTTTTGCTATTGATCTTTGGATTTATATCCGAAATTTTTTAAAATATTATCTTTTTTTCTCCAATCTTTTTCCACTTTTACCTCCAAATTCAAATAGACTTTTTTATCAACAATTTTTTCTAACTCTAATCGGGCTTCTGTACCTATTTTCTTTAGCAAAGCCCCGCCCTTTCCTATTAAAATGCCTTTCTGGCTTTTTTGTTCACAATATATAATTGCATAGATTCTGTCTATATCTTCAGTCTCTTCATATTTTTCTACTTTTATGGCTACAGAATGCGGAATTTCATCTTCGGTATTGGTTAAAACTTTTTCTCTTATAATTTCTTCCGTGACAGAACGCATATTTTCTTCTGTAACAATATCTTCCGGATACAATAACTCTCCTTCTGGAAGTTTCTTATAAATATTAGATAGTAAAGTATCTTTATTTCTTCCTGTTTTTGCTGAAATTCTTATAAGCGGAATATTTTCATCAAACAGCATTTTGTAGGACATCATATTTTCTTCTATTTTCTGCATATTTTTGATTTTATCCAATTTGTTCATAACAAGTATCACCGGAATTTTAGCATTCTTAAGTATATTTTCCGCTATCCACCTGTCCCCCTTGCCGGCGGATTCAGATCCGTCTACAAGAAATAATACTAAGTCGGCATCCGGCACAGCTACTTTGGCTTCATCAAGCAGAAATTCACCAAGCTTATTAAGAGGTCTATGAACCCCGGGGGTATCAATAAATATAATTTGTCCCCTGTCTTCTGTTAATATACCTTTTATTCTCTTCCTTGTAGTTTGCGCCTTGTCTGTTGTAATTACTATCTTCTGTCCCAGTATCTGATTCAAAAGAGTAGATTTGCCAACATTAGGACGCCCTAATATTGTTACAAAACCACACTTCATATTATAAGTATATCAAAAAAATATTAGCCAAACGGTTTGTAAAGAATTGTTAATAAAAAGGCAATTTCCAGAATATGATTAACTTTATATATGTAACGGGATATAAATTAAAGGGGATTAATCTATGGGATACGGATTAGGAATCAATAATTACTGGCAGAGCATGCCGTACGGATTTAATAATTATAATTTTGGAAATTCCTGGGGAGAAAATAATTTCTGGAATACAGGTATTTCATTTCCGTCATCTGCTTCATCTACAGATACGGTCTCAGCAGCTGTTTCTGATTCAGATGTTTCTTATGAAGCTTTTAAAACCAGACTTAAAGAAGAAGCTGCAAGAAATATCGCAGAAAATCAGAAAAAAGAATTGCAGGCTAAAGATTTAAAAGAATTGGAAAAAGAAAAGGAACCTCATATAAAACAATTTGAGGAACAAATTAAAGAATATGATAAACAGCTTAAGCAGGTTAATTCTTCAAAACAAAAGGACGGTTCGGCAATAATTGCGCCTAAACCTCATGAACAAGGTTTCTGGGGCAAGGCAGGAAGATGGCTTAGTAATGCAGGTACTGCATTAAAAAATATGGGTAAAAGTTTTATCGGGATTGAAAAAGACGGCAGCTGGAACTGGAAAAAGTGCTTAAAGAATGTTGCAATAACAGCTGCGGCAGTCGGAGCAACATTTATCCCCGGAGTTGGACCCGTAATCGGAGCCGGTCTGCTGGCTGGCGGTGTCGTAAGCGGAGCTGTCGGTGTAGCTAAAGGCGTTAAGAAGCTCAATAATGCAAAAACGGTTGCCGAATATGACCAGGCGCAGCAGGATATTTGCTCCGGGGCATTTGTCGGATTAGCTTCAGCTGCGGGTCTTAAAGGACTTGGAAAAAGTGCAAGAGTTGCATCAAGTACATCTTCTGCCGCATCAAAAACTTCTGTAGCCGGTAAAGTTGCTCAAGGAGCTAAGAATACTGTAAAAGATATGACTGTAAACGTTGCAAAAGCTACTAAGAATGCTGTAAGACGCGATATAAATGCAATTCACACTAATGGCGGCGGAGTTACAGGATTTGTTAAAACATATAGTCAAAATGCCGGAAATGCTTGGCGTACTTTTAATAGCAGACAGGCGAAATATGATAATGCAAAAACACAATTACAGGCATCTGTAGATCAAAAAATAGCAAAAGTTGATGCCGATATACAGACAATTAAGAATCTTCAAACATTAAATGGTCGTTTGACACCTGCTGAGCAGCAGCGGCTTGCACTACTCAAAGAAGAACGTTTTATATTGAACAAAAACAGAACAGAACTCAATAATTATTTTGGTACAAATACCCGTGAAAAAACATTATACGATAATTTAATAAAAGAAAATTCCGGCACAAGTTCTATTAAAAGAATTAATAACAGGAATGCTTCAGCATACCCAAATAGAATTCAAGGGAAAGAAATACCGCAGGCAGAATTAAAAGCTTTTTATAAACGGATACAAAAAGAACAGGCAGAATACTCAAAAGCTGTTAAAGAGCTGGTAAATGCAAAAACAGATTTGATGAGATACCTTGCAAAACATCCGGATGCTAATATTTCAGAATTATCAGCATATATGCCTTCTCCAAATGCTTCAAAAACATGGTATAAACCTTCAACATGGACTAAAAATGAATACCAGCTTTCAATAGGAGGACATACTCGCAGAGATTACGGCGGTACATTAAAGACAGCATTAACATCTCCTGCATCAATGGTTCCATTAGGAATGGCCCAATGGGAAAAGGATTATTCCGGTCCGATGTTAATATCTCAAGAATTGACTTCCGAAGAAACAGAGCAGATGTTAACACAGTTAGAAGAGGAAAAGAAAGCACTGGAAGCATCTCTTAAACAAATAAAAGATATTAAAACAAAAGAAGAATGGAATGCTTTGATGGCACAGGCTGCTGCAGCACAGCAGGCGCAAGCTCAAGAAGAAGCTGCTCAAACTGAACAAATTCAAAATAATCAAAAAGATGCTGCTCAAGAAACTGAAGAAACAGAAGAAGCTGATAAGGCAGAATAAGCCGTAAAATATACCATACTTAAAAACGAATCTTTTTTAAGATTCGTTTTTTGTATTAGGACTTAGTACTGCCATTTCACAATTTTTACAATCAAATTTTAACGGATATTTAACACCATATTCATCTTTTATAATAAGATTTTTATCAGATTTGCACATATTTAAAGCGTATTTGATACAGTGTTTTGTCCGCATAAGCTCTATTTGTCTTTCCGGCATATGTTTTTCAAGTGACATTTCTTTAACATTAACGTCACAGTTTTTATAAAAATCTACAGCATTTTCATTATGAATGTTTGCTCTGTAATCGACTTCTTTTTTATAATATTGTGTATAATGAATTGCCGGCTGAATTTGACGTTTGTATGATTTTATACGTTCTTCCGTAAGTGTATTAAAAGCCCTGCGTCTTAAATCATTTATTTCACTTACAGGCAAGAAAGGCAGCTCGTCTTCTATATTAATACTAATAATATAAAAATCACTCTCTCCTGTTTTTGAGAACTGTTTTATAAATATTTCCTGCATTTTTTGTGGATTTTGTGCTTTTTCACCATTCGGTACACTTATCATTATACTTATATTGTTTTCATCCGTAATAATTATCTGACTATTAGACACATTTATATTTACGCCGATTTGGCGCTTTACAGGTTTTTGCAACTCTTTCTCAAAAACAGAATCAAAGTTTCTATAGATTACGTCACCCTTTAAAAATTTAAAGCTTTTATTCGGATAAATATATCCGTTAATAACCTTGTTAACAAGAATTCCATCATTTCCATCCGTCAAACCGTCCTGTGCAGAGATAGTTTTTGTAGTATCTATTTTAAAACAATCTTTTTTTATTTCTGTAATCTTCCCAAGATATTCGCCTAATGATTTTGGAGATTTAAAAGAAAAACATTCTTTCCTTTTTTCTAGAAAATAATCCGTAAAACCTCTGTTAAAACTCTTTTCCGGATTAGGTAAAAACGGATAAATGCTTCTGCCGGAAGATGTTTTTTTAGAATACTTATCCAGTTCCTGCCTGTAGTATGCAGTGATATTTTTTACATAATTAATATCTTTTAAGCGTCCTTCAATTTTGAATGAAAAAATTCCGGCATCAATCATTTCTTTTATGTGAGAAGAAGCATTAAAATCTTTCAAACAGAGTGCATATATATCTTTTGCAATAACTTCACCATCTTTTGTTACAATAGTATATTTTTTTCGGCAGGGCTGTGCACATTCTCCTCTGTTTGCAGAGCGCCCTCCAATATACTGGCTTAAATAACACTGACCGCTGTATGATACACATAAAGCTCCGTGAACAAATGCTTCTAATTCTAAATTCGGATTAATTTTATGAATTTTATCAATTTGTTCTAACGATAATTCTCTTGCAAGAACAACACGGGGAACTCCTAATTTATTAAAAAAGCAAATTTTCTCAAAATCTCTGTTATCGCATTGTGTACTCATGTGAACAGGAATTGTTAAATTTTCTTCCATAATTCTTTTTAAGAGTCCCATATCCTGTATAATGACTGCATCAACCCCTATTTTATCAAGCTCTTTTACAAGTATAAAAGCTTCTTCAATTTCCTCATCTTTAAGTATTGTATTAACAGTAATAAAAACTTTTGCCCAAAATTTATGAGCATAGTTAACCACTTCCTTAATATCTTCCAGCGAGTTCGGTGCATTTCTTCTTGCACCAAAAGCAAATGCTCCCATATAAACAGCATCTGCTCCGCAGTCAATTGCTGCAATTGCGGTTTCTTTATCTTTTGCAGGTGACAGAAGTTCCGTGAACACAATATTCCTTTCTTTTATTTATTAATATAGCATACTCGTGTCTCTTGAAAAAGATGAGAAATATTAAACAAAATTAGGAACAAAGAATTACACCAAAATATTGTTTAATTTTATCCAAAATTAACTTTATACCCACAAGAGAAGGAACAGACGCGTTTTATTATTGCAATACTACCAAAATACTCATATAAAAATGAACACCAAATAGTAGTATGATTATCCCGCACGATGTCTTGTCTGTTTTTGAAAAAAGATTGTTTCTATTGTGGAAGTTCATCTAATATAAATAACCCTAAACGACCTTCTCTGAAATCCTTTAAGACATATATTGCAGTGCGTTCTGTATCAAGCTGTCCGCCTTTTAGAATCCAATTTCTAGTTTTTGCAATACTCTCCAGTGTTAAATCTTCTGTTTTATAATATTCTTTTACTAATTCATTATCTTTCAGCATTTCTAAAAGAGTTTTAGCAACCGGTTCCGGAGAATATGCATTGTCAGAAACAGAACTTACAAAGGCAAGTTTAGCAGCTTGTATCTGATCATCCTGTCTTGTAGGAATTATACCCGGCGTATCCAACAAATCCAATTTAGGATTTATCCTAACCCACTGCTGCTGTCTTGTAACTCCGGCTTTTGCGCCAATTTTTGTTTTAGAAGATTTTGTTAGTTTATTGATAATACTGGACTTACCAACATTCGGCATTCCTACAACCATTGCTCTTGCCGGACGTCTTAATAATCCTTTAGCCATTAATGCTTGTATTTTTGGTTCACTTAATTCAACTGCTGTTTTTACGACTGCGGATAAATCTTTTGCACCTTTAGCTTCAGTAGCTGCTACCGGACAATTAGTGGTTCTTTTTAAATATTCTATCCAGTCCTTTAATTCATTTTTATCAACTAAATCAGCCTTATTCAACAAAAGAAGCCTTGGTTTATCACCCAAAAGCTTCTCAATGTTTGAATAACTGCTTGATAAAGGTAATCTGCTGTCACGAACCTCAATTATTACATCAACTAAATTAAGTTTCTCCTTAAGCTGACGCTCTGCTTTAGCGATGTGACCGGGATACCAGTGAATATGCATTTTTTCTTTAGCCATCACTTTTCACCCTATGATTTACCCCTTTATCCCTATCTTTTTTCGATTTTTTCCTTAATACGTGTAGCCTTACCGGAGCGTTCTCTTAAGTAGTATAGCTTAGCACGTTTTACATCACCTTTTCTTTGAACAGTGATTTTTTCAATACGTGGAGAATATACTAAAAATACACGTTCTACACCAACACCCTGGAATACTTTTCTTACTGTAATAGTTTTGTTGATACCAGAACCGTGTTCTGCAATAATAGTTCCTTCGTAAGCCTGTATTCTTTCCTTGTTACCTTCTACAATTTTAACAAATACACGAACAGTATCACCAGGATTCATATCCGGTAATTCACGTTTAGTGTATTCTGATTCTAAATTCTTAATGATAGGATTCATTTTTGCTATTCCTTATATTTTGACTAACTTATACATTTTAACTTAATCATAAATAAAACAAAATCTAAATACAAGTATTACTTAACTTTTTTAAAGGAAATGTTTAAGTTTTGTAACATATTTACATTTAAATTATTAACCTATTCTCCCCTTTTGTAATAACTTTTAGCTGAAAATACTAACTAACAAAGAATAACACATTGCTCGATAATACCGCACTGGAGGATTTAATTTAAATTTTATAAAATAAACTAAAATATATGACAAATGCAGTAAATGAATTATTAAAAGCTTTAGGCGAAAATATAAATTTAGAGCCCGACCGTTGGAGTATTGAACACCTCTATACATCGGGCTTTAAAAAATGGATAGGAAATATTCTGCCTTCAGAACTTTTAAACCGTACAGTTAAAGAAGCTGTTGAATCGCTTGTGACTATAAACGAATCACTGGAATTTTATCCGGTATTTCCGGATAATATAGAAACACCTGATTATGGCGACAGGTGGGGAAGAAGCGCTAATTATATCGAAATAAATAACCGCGCAATAGCAGAAATGACAGGAGATAGAACTAAAAACGGAATATTAAGTTCAATAAAAATCCTTCCTGCAATTCCGCCTTCTGCAAAAAGCTGGGCAAACTGCGTTATTTTGTCGCAGATTTTCCCCAATATCTACGGCGACGGATTTAATAAAGGAGTGGACGAAGAAAATTCTATATATGGAATTAAGCTCAATGCAGGCTATAGCGGTAATATTATTGATTATGATATAAATCTTTCAGGCGAAGAGCAGTTTCGCGCGTTTAATGACTTAGCCCATCTTCACGGGCTTAAAACAGGGTTTAGGACCGTAATTTCTGCCGACCAGATAAAAATTGCAAGAGCTGACGGAGATGATATAACATTCGATTGGAAAAATCCCGAGCATCAGGAATTGTTTATCAATGAACATGTTAAACTCATCAAAACAGGCTTTGAAGCCATATTTATTGATTCGGCTAAACACATTGGTGGCTACGATATGGGGAATTATACAGGAGTAGGCGCACTTCCGGAATACAACCAGATGCAGTATATTCTATACGAAATCCGCTCCCGCTCCGGATGTACCTCAATAAGCTTTGCCGGAGAAAAAAGTACAGGCGATTTTGAACGCTATAGAAACCTCGGACTTACAACAGGTACCGCCTTTGTTCCGCCGGATAACTTTGATAAAGTCCGCTGCTGGTCTGAAAAACTCAAATACGATAAAGATTATGCCCCCGGAGTTGAAGTCTCAAACGATAACGACGAAGGCGGAAGAAGCTACGAAGAAAGACTTAACAGAATAAATTCCACCCTTTTTGCGTATGAATATCCGAGCGATAAACTCCCGAGCTTTATGCAGATGGAAGATTTGTTTCCCTTAAGATACGATACAAACACTCACCATCTAATGATGACAAATCCATCTTATTCACAAGACGGAACAGCATTAAGCCACTGGGAAAACCTGTTTACTAAAGATGACGGAAGAGCATATAATGCCAGAGTCGGGGAATTGTTCTCTTATGCATTAAATCTCTAATACTTATTCATTAACGTGCTCTAATGCCATCTCTAAAATAGTTCTTACGTGATGGTCGCTCAGCGCGTAAAAAACATTTTTCCCGCGTTTTTCAGCTTTAACAAGCTTGGAGCTCCTCAAAATCTTGAGCTGATGCGAAACAGCTGATTTCGTCATATTAAGAAGCGCTGCTAAATCCCCCACGCACATCTCATTCTCTTCTAAAGCCCATAAAAGCTGTATTCTTGTACTATCCCCCATCAGTTTAAAAAAATCTGAAAGGTCGTATAGTAAAGTAGTATCCGGCATTTCTATCTTCTTATCCATATTTTTATTATAATTGAACAGTTGCTCAATTGTCAAACTAATGTAAAGAATTGTTACCCTAACTCTTGACAGTTGAATAGTTGTTCAACTATAATATATATAAGAGGTAACTAATATGTGCGAACATCATAATCACGAAGAACACGGACAAAATTATACAATCCTTAGAACGCTTATTGCGCTTGCGCTCTTTGTTGGAGGGTATAAATTAAAACCGCTTTTTATTCTTGCATACTTGATTGCAGGCGGGGATGTTCTGTATAAAGCTTTGAAAAATGTTGTTAAGGGGCGTGTTTTTGACGAAAACTTTCTTATGTCAATTGCAACTGTCGGGGCTCTTGCGATAAAAGAGTTTCCGGAAGCTGTTATGGTTATGATTTTGTATCAGATTGGCGAGTATTTCCAGCATAGGGCAGTTGAAAAATCAAGGCATTCTATAACAGAGCTTATGGATATCAGACCGGATTATGCAAACCTTGACGGCAAAAAGGTTGCACCGCAGGAAGTTAAGGTCGGAGAGGTTATTACAGTTAATACCGGCGAAAAAATTCCGCTCGACGGGGTTGTAATCGACGGATTAGCTTCAATTGATACTTCAGCTTTAACCGGAGAATCTTTGCCTAAATGTGTAAGAGAGGGGGATACTGTCTCAAGCGGATGTATTAACCTTGACGGCGTTTTAAAAATTAGGGTCACAAAAGAGTTTGGAGAGTCTACCGCATCTAAAATTCTTGAACTTGTGGAACATGCTGCTTCTAAAAAAGCTAAAACCGAAAATTTTATTACAAAATTTGCAAGATACTACACACCTGCTGTAGTAGTTTCAGCTTTGTTTATAGCTACAGTTCCGCCGTTATTTTTTACCGGAAACTGGATAGTAAGAGCTTTGACATTTCTCGTAATCTCATGTCCGTGTGCGCTTGTAATCTCAATTCCTTTAAGTTTCTTTGCCGGAATCGGCGGAGCTTCCAGACAGGGAATATTGATTAAAGGAAGCAGTTACCTTGAAACTCTTTCTAAGGCTGATGCGGTTTTGTTTGATAAGACCGGAACTCTGACAAAGGGCGTGTTTAAGGTTACGGAGATTAATTCTCAATATCCGGATTTACTTAAATACACTGCATACGCTGAAAGCGCATCAAATCACCCGATTGCGCTTGCCATAAAAAAGGCTTACGGTTCTGAAATTCCGGAGGGCGTAAAAATTAAAGAAATTGCAGGGCAGGGAGTTAAAGCCGAAATCGAAGGACATACAGTATTTGCAGGAAATGCAAAGCTTGTTAATCCGCCTCAAAAAATTGACAGGGCAGGAACAATTGTTTATGTTTCTATAGATGGTGCTTATCAAGGTTATATTGTGATTTCTGACGAAATTAAAGAGGAGTCTGAAGAAACAATAAGCAGGCTGAAAGCGATGAATGTTTCAACCGTGATGCTTACAGGTGATACCAAAGGAAGCGCGGATAAAGTTCAAGAAGAATTAAGACTTGATAATGTTTACTCTGAACTTTTGCCGGAAAATAAGGTTGAGAAAGTCGAAGAAGCTATTAAAAATGCTTCCGGCAGTGTAATCTTTGTCGGAGACGGAATAAATGATGCTCCGGTTTTAACAAGAGCAGATGTCGGGATTGCAATGGGCGGTTTAGGTTCTGACGCCGCAATAGAAGCTGCGGATGTTGTAATAATGGACGATAATCCTTCTAAAGTTGTTGATGCAATCAAGACGGCAAGAAATACAATGACAATCGTTAAACAAAATATTGTATTTGCAATCGGAGTAAAAGGTTTATTCCTTATCTTGGGCGGATTTGGAATGGTTTCAATGTGGGGCGCGGTATTTGCCGATGTCGGAGTCTCTCTGCTTGCTGTTTTAAATGCGTTAAGGGGCAGTAATTTAAAAAAGAAATAGCTTTTTGTTGTTTTTACAGATTATTCATGACAAAATCATATTATGTTTGAATGGTTAAAAACAATACTGATATTACCGTTTAATGTAGTAGTTATAATACCTTCTTTAATACTATATTTATCTAACTATTCCTACAAAATGCCTAATAAAGTTTTTTTGATTATAGGAATAATTTTATTTATATTAGGCTTATTTCTTGCAATCTGGACAATGGTATTATTTAATAATATCGGCAAGGGCACACCGGCTCCCTGGAATCCGCCAAAGAACCTTGTTATTGAAGGACCATACTGCTACGTAAGGAATCCTATGATTATTGGAATTCTCTTAATCCTTACATCTGAATACTTTCTCTTAAATTCAATACAAATATTATGGTGGGTAATTCTATTTTTTATAATCAACAATATACATTTTCGCATCTTTGAAGAAAAACAACTCGAAAAGAATTTCGGCGAAGACTATATAAAATATAAAAAGAACGTACCAATGTGGCTCCCAAGACTAACCCCCTGGCGCCCAACCCCTTACACCCGTAAATGAGCCGGACCAGTAATAATAAATTTCCCAAGTAGTCCTGCAAAATGTCCGGCTACCTTGTGTTCTTTTCTTTTTTGCTTACTTTTTTCTTTTCAGTAAAGAAAAAAGTAAGTGCGCCTGGAGGGAGTCGAACCCACGGCAGACAAGGTTTAGGAAACCTCCGCTCTATCCTACTGAGCTACAAGCGCTTACTTTTTCTGTAGAAAAAGTAAGCAAAAAGACTTTCATCATTCTGACTTACTTTCTACACTACTAAACTGTTAATGTTCAAATCTTTTCTGTAGAAAAAGTAAGCAAAAAGACTTTCATCATTCTGACTTACTTACTACACTACTAAACTGTTAATGTTCAAAATCTTTTCTGTAGAAAAAGAAATAAAATTATTCACGCACTTTACTCATTCTCTACAACATAAAAAGAATTGTTTATATATTTTAGTATAATTAAACCTTAATCCCTTGTAAAGCTTTTTTAAAAATGCTAGAATGTATTAAGTATGAAAAGAATTTTAGCAATCTTACCGGTTAGTATCGGAGGGAGACTTACAACCAGCAGTATGATAGACGGATTTAGCCAGAATGGGTGCGAGGTTGTTGTTTTTGATGAGCTTTTTGACAAAAATTTAAAAAAACTTTTAAAAGGTGATTATGATTACATAGCCGGATATGATTTTTCTGCGCTGAAAATTAAAATTGATAACAATTTAGACATACCATCGCTCAACTATTTTTCTGACGATATAAGAAGCAAAGCTTCCGGCGAAGATTGGAAGAAATATGTAAAATATCTTGAAGAGGATGACAATTATACATTTTACTGGGACAAAGTTTTAACAGGATACGAAAACTTTAAAAATATTCATTATTTACCACATTTTGTCAATTTTGAAATATACAAAGATTTAGATATCGAACCGGAATTTGATTTAATGTTTGCAGGCAGATTAGATACAGATTACAGGTTAAGTTTTTTCGAGGAACTTATAACCAAACTTCCGCATCTCAATGTCGCATGGTTCGCTATTGACAGACACTACAAAGATGCAAGAAAACGTGCACAATATCCGGAATTAATAGATTTATGCTACCGCGGATTTATTGATAACGAAAAAGATATGGCTCAAGCTATCAACAATTCTAAAATAGTATTCAACATGAATTCGCAGGGAATATCTTCTTTAAACTACAGAACGTTTCAAACAGCAGCCTGCAAACGCCTTATGATTAGTGATTTTAGAGAAGAACTTGCACTTTTTGACGGCGAAATGCCATTTTATGAAGATTTTTCAGATTTAGTCTTTAAAATTGAAAGTTATTTAGAAGATAAAGAAGCTTATAACCATATTGTTGAAAATTGTTACAGAATAGCCAGACAAAGCCACAATTCTAAAGATTGCGTAAGATATATGCTAAAAACTGCCTCTAAAAAATAATAAAATTTATCTGCTGAGCAATTTTGATGTAATTATAAACAAATTAACCATTCCAAATCCGAGGAATGCGCCTGCTATAACATCAACCGGATAATGAACCCCCAGCCATAATCTTGTTACTGCAACAAGCAAAATCCAGAGGCTGAATAAGATAATCAAAAAATATCTCCAGAAATCGGATTTAACATAAGTGAGCACCAGATATATTAAAATTCCGTAGAAGCACATCGTAGTTGACGTGTGTCCGGATGGAAAGCTAAATTCCGGATAAGCAGTCGGTCTTTCGCGGCAGACAAAATTCTTGATAAAAATTGTAACTGCATACGTTGCCTGCGTAAAAAAGATTAAAAGAAATGTTTTCATATAATGTTTATGCGAAACAAGAACGCTTCCTGCTGCCAGCTGCGGCCAGAACATCTGGTAAGAACGTCCGAATTCCGTAACAAACTGTGCAAAAGATACCGGATAAGGCGACAGGGCAAGCCGGAATGAATGCAACACATTTGCATCAAACTCGGTGAGTCCCGGCATATAAAGCACCATAAGCGTCAGTACCGCCAGTACAACTACCGATACGATTAAATAATTCAGATTTAATGCTATTCCGACTTCTTTATGTTTTGCCATTCTTAAGCTCCGCTATATTCCGCATTTTGCCTTCAATAAAAGGTTTACAAATTTATTAAATACTGCTATTACAAGCGGTGTTATTTCGCTCACACAAACCGCAAAAAAGAATAGAGCCGCACCTGCAGCAATAAGTTTTTGTATATCAGAGAACATAAAAACTTTATTTTTACGTGATTCTTCTATACTGACATATTCTTCCGTAAAAGGTTTTACAGGAAACTTTTCTTCGATTTTTTCTATAACATTAGAATATTTTATTTTGATAAGCGTATTATAAGAGTCAACATTCATCCACCACAAAGCACTTATTGATACACCTAAAAGCGCAAAAATAAGAGTTGCTGATATTTTATCAAGAAAGACCACATTGCTTGTATATATAAGAGCAAATATCAAAACAACAATTGCTGTCATATAAAATCTGTTTGTCCTAAAATTTCTGTCAATAAAGTTTTCTTTTTGTGTGCAATAAGATTCATATTCTTTCAAGATTAATTCATCTCTATCCATTTTGCTCTTCTCCTTCATTATTTTCTTCTTTTGCAGGAATTTCGCCACGCTGAACTCTTATATCATCCATCAAATCTTCAAACTCTTTTTCATCAAGAGTTTCTTTTTCAAGAAGATTTTTAGCAATATATTCAAGCATATCTCTATTTTCACTCAACAGTTTTTTAGCGTGTTCATACTGAGCATCGACAATTTTCTTAACTTCTTTATCAATATCAGCAGCAATTTCTTCGGAGAAATCTCTTGTATTACCAAAATTTCTGCCCATAAATACATGCTCTTGATCTTTTCCGTAAGCAAGATTACCCATTTTTTCACTCATACCATACGTTGTAACCATGCTGCGCGCAAGAGAAGAAACTTTTTCCAAATCATTAGACGCGCCTGTTGTAACATTATCTTTGCCGTATATCAATTCTTCTGCGACACGTCCGCCTAAAATCATGGTTATTCTATCCAGAAGCTGATTTTTACGCATTGTTAAATGATCTTTTTCTGGAAGGGTCAGAGTTATCCCGAGTGCCATACCTCTTGGAATAATAGAAACTTTATGCAGCGGATCGCAATCCTTAAGCAGTTTTGCCAGAAGAGCATGCCCGACCTCGTGATAAGCAGTATTCTCTTTTTCTTCATCTGAAATAATTCTGCTTTTCTTTTCCGGTCCTGCCATTACTTTATCTATAGCTTCTTCCAAATCCGGCATTTCGATTTCTGATTTATCATGTCTTGCGGCAAGCAGTGCTGCCTCATTCAAAAGATTCTGCAAATCTGCTCCGGTAAATCCGGGAGTTCGTTTTGCAAGAGTTTTTAAATCTACTTCTTTAGCCAGCGGTTTATTTTTAGCATGAACATTCAAGATCTGCTCACGTCCTAAAACATCCGGTTTGTTAATCACAATCTGCCTGTCAAATCTTCCCGGTCTTAAAAGAGCATTATCTAAAATATCCGGTCTGTTTGTTGCAGCTAATATAATTATATTAGTATTTTCGTCAAATCCGTCCATTTCAACAAGCAGCTGGTTAAGGGTTTGTTCTCTTTCATCATGTCCGCCGCCTAAACCTGCACCTCTCTGACGCCCGACTGCATCAATTTCATCAATAAATACAATACAGGGCTGATGTTTTTTAGCCTGTTCAAACAAATCTCTTACGCGGGAAGCCCCGACACCGACAAACATTTCAACAAAATCGGAGCCGCTTATAGAGAAAAACGGAACACCTGCTTCACCGGCTACAGCTTTTGCCATCAAGGTTTTACCTGTACCGGGAGAGCCTACAAGAAGAACTCCTTTTGGAATCTTTGCTCCTAATTTTACATATTTATCAGAATGCTTAAGAAAATCAACAATCTCTTCAAGTTCTTTTCTTTCTTCATCAATACCTGCAACATCGGCAAATGTTGTTTTCACTTTGCTGTCCATTAGCATCTTTGCGCGGCTTTTACCAAAAGACATAGCCTGTGCACCTCCTGCCTGTATCGATTTTATAATAAGCATTATAAAACCAAGCACAAGAAGAATAGTTATTAAGGAAGAGCCTATACCAAATGCTGAGCCGGAATCACTTGCCCGCTTTGCACTGATTTCTACATTATTTTCTTCTAGTTTATTCAATATATCGGAATTATCTGGAAGTACAACTTTATATTGTAATTTTGGAGGCTTTACATCTCCATACCAAGGATTGGTTGATGTCTTTTTTGGCTCCGGCTGGTTTACGGGAAGAGCAATCAAAGAATCTTTGCCCATATTAACACTTTTGATTTCTTTATTTTCCACTTTTTGTAAAAAGGTAGTATAAGACAGTTCTTCCGTGCTTGAGGTAGGTCCGGAAAATAACATTGAAATAAATGCTAAGACCATAATCCCCAGTATTACGTACATTCCGATTGATTGATTTTTATTCATATTTCTCCTTTTATATCTAACGGACTTTTTACGAATAAAATTATAACACAAACGAAAATTAAAAACGAGGCGCAAATAGAAAAGTATTAATATATTCGCCGGTTGTCCCGTTTTTTTATTTTACTTTATTTGATAATAAATTTTTTATTTATTTTGTTTTTGTCATCTTGAAAGCGTAGAAAATCGGGGGTAAATGAGGGGTAAATGAGGGGTAAATGAATGAGAAGAGTAAGTAATATTTTCTTCCTTTTACCCCCGATTTTCAAGCTGTTCAAGATCTTACAAATTAAAAGGCATTATTTCCAGCTGGTAAGATGCTGAAATACGCCTCTATTTATATACACGTACTTCATCTTTTTTTATCACTTGACGGCTATTCAGCATGACAGTTATTGGCGGGTTAATATCTTGCTTACAAATCTTGATTTTTACTTGACAATAGTAACAAGGGATGTAGTCGGGTAGGTAGACTTTAGTCTACCAAATAATAAGGTAGACTGAAGTCTACCCTACTGATGCTTGGCGTGGTAATCCCTCGCCCCTTGTGGGAGAGGGAAGAATTTCAAGTTGAGCTTAGGCGAAACTT
>CALVAO010000021.1 GCA_944325515.1 Candidatus Gastranaerophilales bacterium
TATTGGCAGCAGACATTAGCAAATAGAGGGAGCGACGTTCGGAAAACGTAAGTTTTACAGACGTTGAGAGTTCAGTCCCGTCGCAATTTATTTAGAATTCATACAAAAAATAAGCGGACGACGAGACTCACTGTGTCTGTTTGCGTGCAGGAAAAGGTGACTAAATGTCACGTTTTCCGTGAAGTTTTATATGGATATTGGCAGCAGACATTAGCAAATAGAGGGAGCGACGTTCGGAAAACGTAAGTTTTACAGACGTTGAGAGTTCAGTCTCGTCGCAATTTATTTAGAATTCATACAAAAAATAAGCGGACGACGAGACTCGAACTCGCGACGTCAACCTTGGGAAGGTTGCATTCTACCACTGAATTACATCCGCTCAGAACAGATTTATTATAACTCTTTAAAAATTTTCATGCAATTATATTTTCCCTATTAGTTTGCATAGTTCTCTCTTCTGTATTTTTTCTCTTCTTGTACACGTATAAATAACGCTAAGCTTGAAATTATAAACTCCAAGTATATTTACCCCTCTTAGTCGCTTAATCACGCAGTCACCTAGTCACTTAATTGAGAAATTGACGATGATTTGAGATATTCTTCAATAAATCCGTCAATATCACCATCCATAACAGCATCTACATTTCCCATTTCAAAGCCTGTACGATGGTCTTTAACAAGTTTATAGGGATGGAAAACGTATGAGCGGATTTGTGAACCAAAATTTATATCAAAATTTTCGCCTTTAAGTTCTGCCAGCTTTTTTTCATGTTCTCTTTGACGGAGTTCTAAAAGCTTGGATGCAAGCATTTGCATTGCGTTTTCTTTATTTTGAAGCTGCGAACGTTCCTGCTGGCATTTAACAACAATTCCGGTCGGTTTATGCAAAATTCTTACAGCGGTTTCTACTTTGTTAACATTTTGTCCGCCTGCACCGCCGGAGCGCATTGTGTCAACTTCTATATCTTCCGGAGGTATAATAATTGTTTTTTCATAATCCGGAATTATCGGAGAAACTTCGCATGATGCAAAGCTAGTCTGACGCTTGCCGTTTGCATTAAATGGAGAAATTCTTACAAGCCTGTGAACGCCTTTTTCTGCTTTTGCATATCCATATGCGTATTTTCCGCTTATCTTTATTGTTGCAGATTTAATACCGGCTTCTTCACCTTCTGATTTATCTATAAGTTCAACTTTCCAGCCTTTGGATTCTGCCCACCTTGTATACATTCTCAAAAGCATTTCTGCCCAGTCTTGAGCATCGGTACCGCCTGCGCCGGCATTTATAGAGAGAAATGCATCCGCTTCATCATATTCACCGGAAAGCATTTTTTGAATTTCGTATTTATCTAATTCTTTTTCTAAAGAACTTAGATTTATTTCGCTTTCTTTAATAAGTTCTTCATCCCCGATTTCCTGCGCAGTTTTAGCATCTTCAAGAATATTATTCCAATTAGAAAACATCTCAAGAGTTTCTTTAATTTCTCGTATTTTTTGTCCTAATTCAGATGCTAAATTCTGATTTGACCAAACTTCCGGTGTTTGAAGGCGGGTTTCTATATCCTTAAGTTCCTGTTTAAGTTTTTCAAAATCAATACCCTGTTTGTCTTTATTTATACGCTGTTCAAGCTCTTGTATATTCATAATTTTTCGACTAATTCCACAACTTTTTTATGTATATTGTCTATTGTATCAGAAGCATTGATAATTTTCACCCTCTCCGGTTCCTTTTCTGCTATTTCTAAATACCCGTTTCTGACGCGGTTAAAAAAATCTATTCCGGCAGATTCCATTCTGTCTTTTTCGTTACCGACTCTTGCAAGAGAAGTTTGAATATCTATATCAAAAACTATTGTTAAATCCGGTTTTATTCCGTTCACTGCAATATTATTCAGCATATTAATTTGTTTTATATCCAAACCTCTGCCGTAGCCTTGATACGCAACAGTAGAGTCTGTATGCCTGTCGCAGAGAACAATTTTTCCTTCTTCTAAAGCGGGTTTAATTATACAATCTATATGCTGCGCCCTATCTGCCAGAAAAAGAAAAGATTCACAATTCGGAGATACCGGACCTTCGTAATTCAAAAGGATTTCCCTTAATTTTACTCCGAGCCCTTTTGCCCCAGGTTCTCTGGTCAGCAATGTTGATTTTCCTCTTGCGCGCAAATATTCGTCCAGAAGCTTTATTTGTGTAGTTTTTCCGCAGCCATCGGCGCCTTCAAATGTTATAAACAATCCTCTTTGCATATTATACTTTTACCAGATCCTTTTCTATTAACTTATAAAAACTCTCATCCATTGAATAAAAATCCGCAAAATTTACAACAAACGGCAAATCAGAATTATCAAAAAGAAATCTTATCAGTTCCAGCTTATCATAAGGTATTTCTGATTTTCCTTTTATTAAAACATCTAAATCAGAGCTTTTTTCGTAATTCCCTTTTACTCTTGAACCGTAATAAAAAAAATCATATTCAGTCAGATAAGGTTCAAGGATATTTTTTATTATAACTTCTTCTTCGGGAGTTATTCCTTTAATCATTGTATAGAATCCCATTTCTTTAGTAGAAAATCAGTGTCTTTAAGAAAATCCGGTATGATTTTTATAATCTCTCTGGATTTTTCTATATTATATTCATGTGAAGTATTATTTCTTTGTCTGTAATATTCTTTCCATTTAAGCCAGGATTCAGCAAAACCGTAGCTTTCCATAAACCGGAATATATTGTTCATGGTAAGCTCCTCTTCTTTTTTGCTGTATTGAAGCTTGAAATATTTTTTCATAGTTTTCCAGGCAGTTTCAAAAGTATATTCAAAACGCTTAACACAGGAGTCTGCATAGATGTTACACATTTCAATATCGTCATTTCCGTTCAGATAAATATCATATGATTTTTTGAGAGATTTTTCTGCCCGTCTTAATGCTTCTATATCTAATCCAACATTTTCCATAAACTCATTTTACAGAAAAAACTACGATTTATCAAATATTTACATCCCTATTTTCTGGTCGAGTTTAAAGTGGTCAATTAGTTTAATTATTGATATAATCTCTTCGTACATTGTAAAAAACTGCCTTGCATCATTTACAGGTTTTGTGAGAGAACATAGTGAAAACAAATCCCTTGTTGTATAAAGAGCTATATATAAATATTTGTGATAAAAAGAACACGCAACTTTATCTGCATAAAAGGCAATTCTCATTTTCTTTATGCGTTCCATAAAAGAAGGAGTAATAAGATATCTCGCTTCTACTTCATTATCTGTAAACACATCAAATTTCTGATTAAAAACAGTATCTTCAAGTTCGGTATGAACTAATTTTGATGAAGGTGATAAATGCATGGATGTCTCCGGATAAATCACTGTATTTCCTTTGAAAGGTTTATTCATATCCAGTTTTACTATAACTCCGTCAAATACAGAATTTTTCCCGCGTATAAATTTCGACTCGATAATTTCATAGTTGACACCATTATATTCTCCTTTAAAGATATCATCATAAGAACTTGAATCATAAGTACGGATTAGATTTATATTTTGAAAAAATTTATCTTCTACATATGGTTCGCTAATCCATTGAAGATTGCCAAAGCAACTGCATACAGAATCCATTATCTTCTTTTTGATATCTTTTTCAAATCTTTTTTTTATTGAGCGCCATGTAAGATAGGATAATGTGAAAAAGAAAAGAGCAATTTTCCACGCACCTCTTTCTTTGAATAAAAAGCATAAAAAGAATAAACCTGCAACGCCCAGCGGGGATGCCAAAATATATGCTTTACATAGTTGTTTCTTTCTCTCACTTTCATACTGTGCTAAAAAAGGCTCCAGTTTTTTGAAAAATAATTCCTGGAAATCTCTGCGCATCTGTTGATATGTTTTGCTGTCCGACATGATAATTTACCCCCAAATCACATTCCAATTCTCTGGTCGAGTTTGAAATGCTGTATGAGCTGGAATATAGAAACTAATTCATAGAAAGCTCTCTGATAAATCTTTTTATCCAATAATGTATCCTTCATGCTGCCTACTTCAAATAAGCTGCCTTCTATAGACAAAGATTCTATATTCATACAGTGATTTAGGAATAAATAGAAATAATTATCTTTAAAAATACAACTAACCCCGAGAGCTAAGAAAATTGCTTGAATAGTCTTTATTCGCTCCATAAAACTCGTTGTTAGCAAATATCTTGATTCTATCTGGCTGTCAGAGAAAACATCAAAAAATTCATTGAATTCAACATCTTCCAGAGTAACTTTTTCCAATTTGCGTGGTTTAGGATTAATCTTTGTTTTTATACTGATACCGTTTAAGCCTATAGATACGCCTTTCATTCTCATGTTTCCGTATGTTCTTACCATTGGAGATGTCAGAAAACTGATAATTTTTTCGTTTATTAATGACGGATATTTTTTTTGTAATTCTTTAACTATATTTACCAGATAATCGTAACTCGGACGCTGCCTTACAACGGTTGCCCCTTCAAAGTTTTTGTTCATTTTTATCTTTAAAATAAGCCCGTTAAAATCTTCTACCCGCACAATTTCTTTTTTACCGTTGAGATTCTCTTTGCTTTCTGAATGCCACAACTTCGTTTCACATAAATATATCGGAATATCTTTGTACTTACCTGCAATATTATCATCATCTTTTTTGTTTTTTGCTTCCCTAAATAATCCGTTTTCTTTTATCTCTTTTAGGCTGATTGTTTCTGTCTGCGAGAGCTGAAATTTCCCAAAAAGAGAAAAAATAGGGATAAGCAGATTTTCTTTTATTGTTTTGCGAAAATAATTGTTATTTTGGTTCTGTTTTACCCATCCAAATATGAATACCGGAGCTGATATTATTAATATATAAGCATACACGGAACCCAGTTTATACGCCAGATATAATGCTAATGCAGATATAGCGAATGCGGCAAGACATATCAAACCCAAAATGTCATGTTTTCTCTTGCATTCAAGACGAAAATTTTCCATATTCTGCAATTTTGGTTTGATTTTAGTATCATAAATCGCGTCAAAATCTGCATATATATCTTTTTTTGTGTCTGTCATTTAAAGCCTCTAATCCTGTTACTTCAAAAAGTCTGCAGCACTCACAGGTTTTCTTTCCTGTTCGGTTGCTTTAAAGAAGTCAACGGCTTTAATATTCACCATTCTTGCAATTAAAGAGGACGGGAAAATTTCAACAGCGTTCTTAAGTTCGTTTGCTGCAGAGTTATAAAATCTTCTTGCTGCTGAAATATGTTCTTCCACTTCATTATAAGTTTGCATTGCTGTTATCATAGTCTGGTCTGCTTTAATCTGCGGATAATTTTCAACCGCAACCATAAGCTGTCCCATTTTGTCTGCAATTTGACCGTCAAGAGCAATTTTTCTGTCAATATTTTCAAAATTTGTTGGAAGCCCCATTACCTGTGTTCTTAGTTTTGTAACTTCTTCCATCAAACCGCGTTCGTGATCCATATATTTTTGCGCAATTGTCAAAATATTAGGTATCAAATCATATCTTTTCTTAAGCTGTACATCAATAGAAGAAAATGCTTCCATTGTTTTATTTCTCTTTTTGATTAATGATACATAAACACTGTATATCCATACTGCGCCAACTCCGGCTATTCCGGTAATTACTGTTAAATCCATACTAAATCTCCATTATTTATTATTACAACATACAAGTATATAATTTTTTGTGCAGCCTAATAACATCTAAACAGATGATTTTCAGCTATTCAGATACTAACTAAAATCCAATATCTTCCTTTGACTTATTGAAGCCCCATAATAACAGAAGCAACACACCGACCAATGATATAATCATTGCCAGAGCGGAAAAGTCATATTTTTCGTATTCCAGCACTATATCAACAGGCTGTTCTGAAACCAGATTCCAGTAATATGTATTGTTATCCAAAACCTTTGATGCATTATGTCTAACTGCTTTATAAGGAATTTTGATTGTCAATTCCATCACAGGAGCAGGAAATCCCTGTTCTGAGTTTAATACGTTGTTCATTGCCGCAATATTATTTCTTACGTCTTGAAGATTGTAGTATAAATGTATCTTATATGTAGATTTTAGAAAACCTTTTTCTATACTCACCGGCTGCTGGAGGTCTTTAACAAATTCTTTTGTTATATTTTTTGATAAATCCATTAAATCAATGTCTTTTTTAGCAACAGTTATGCCAATATAGCCGTCTTTATTATATTCCTTTACTTCATACCCTTTTTCTTTGTATTCCGACGCTGTGCTATTATATGTATTTTGCCATTTTTCATTAAACAGCGGGTCTATTGATTGAAATAATGCTGTATTAAAAGCCTCTGTTTCATTAAGAGTGACTTTATCCTTCTTATCAATTTCATAATTGTAAGAATATTTTACACATCCTGTACAAAAAAATGCCAGACAGCACGTCATAAAAAACAAAAGAAATTTTTTCATAATCCACCTCTTTATTAAACACTAATTAATAAACATTACCGTACACCCAGTAAGTACGCAGAACTTTTTTGACATAATTTTTGGTTTCCGGATAAGGAATTTGTTCAACAAATTCATCAGTATCATTATATATCAATTTTGAAAACCAGTTTGTTACAGAGCCTATACCGCCGTTGTAGGCAGTTATTGCATAAAGGTCTTTGTTCCCGAGCATTCGTTTCAAACTTGTATAGTAAAGGCTTCCGGCTGTTATATTTGCGGTTTCTGCGTTCAAGTTAGCAGGAAGGTTATGTTTTTTCACAACTTCATTGTATGTAGAAGGCATAAGCTGCATTAGTCCCGTTGCCCCGACACCGCTCTTTGCAAACGGATTAAAATGGCTTTCTTCTTTGATAATAGCTTCAAGAATAATCGGATTGTTATCTCCTTTGACTTTATCGACTATTTCATAATAATGCATAGGATAAACAAGGCGCCATCTTAAGTCATCAAATGGCGGTTTGACTTCAAGCTCATCCATAGCATTTCTTGCAAGAACTGCAGAGATTGTATAATTTCCTTTCTCGTATGCTATCCAGCTTTGTATAAATTTATCTTTTTTACACAGCTCTTCAACAAGATCAAAATCTTTCAAATATGCAAGCTTTACTACAAGATTATGATCCAGAGATTTTTTATACGGAAATACGACAGGTTTTTCGTTAAGTTCTAAAAACGGCAATGTTCCGTCATCTTTATATAGATTATAATTGGCTCTATAAGCATAATATGTATCCGGATAATCCGTGACAACTTTTCTGTAATAATTATTTGCGCTTTCATAATGTTTTAGTTTGAAAGCTATTTTACCCATGAAATACGTAACTGCCGGTGTGGATTTAACGTTCGGGAATTTCTTTAAGTGCAAAAATCCCAGCCTTTGCGCATCATAATACTTTTTTTGCAGATATTTGGTTATAAAAATATTGTACAGAGAATCCGCAGAGAATTGACCGCTGGGATATTTTTCATACAGGGTTCTGAAACAAGCTTCTTTAACATTTTCTCCAACGACTTCACTGCAATTGAGATAAGAAACATAGTCCGCGCCGGTTGAATTAAGTCCCATATTGCTTAGTTTTACAATACCGTCTTTTCTCAGAGGGAATGTTGAAATATAGTTGTCAATAACTTCATAGACATCATCCGGTTCTGTATTGGCAGCGTGTTCCTTTAAACCTAATTCGGTGTAATAATTACCTTTGTCTTTATTTCCGAGTTTGTATTCATTTTTTGCAAAGTCAGACCAGCTTTCCGCAAGAGTTGTTTTATTTAAGAAATCTTTTGCTTTATCAAAATCCCCGTTTGCATAATAAGTCTTTGCTATCATTAGATTGTCATAATTTGTCAGTTTCGGCTCGAGTTTTTTTATTTCATCAATACATTTTAAGGCAAACCTTCCGTCGGGCGCTTTTTCAATATATGTTTTAAAATGTATTAAAGCGCGTTCTTGTGATTTTGCAAGCCTTTTAGGGCTTTTAGGCGGATTAGCCAGTTCCATTAGACCAAGATAATACTCGGATGCTATTGCATAATCACTGGATGGGTACTTTTTAATTATTCTTTTAAAATGTTTTTTGGCTCTTTTATCCTGCGTTTCAAACATTAAATTTGCCATATTATATTCGCTTATTGGAACAATTGAGGATTTTGAACTTGATTTTACTATACGGTTATATTTTTTTATGGCAAGTTCGGGCTTTTTCATATTAGTAGCACATCTTGCCTGCCTAAAAAGAGCCGGAGATTTTAAAGACGAACTCGATGGTACTTTGCCAAAGCTTTGAAACGCTTTTTCATAATCATTAGCTTTATATTCGTCCAAAGCCGCAGAATAATTCTCCACACCTCTGGATTCTGCAGATGTGTTGTTATAAATGAAATAACCAACGGTAAATATTGCTAAAAATATTACTATGTATAAATCATATTTTCTTCTTCTTCTCATTCAAACTCTTCCCAACTATTGATTAACCAAATTAAAGACCAAAAGAACGAAGTCTTTATAATATTAATATTTTAATATAGAAACATGCAAAAAGAAAATTCTGTAATAAAAAATTACATATTATCATCAGAAAAGCGGATTATTCAAGATAACCCGCCTTCATCAGAAACTACTGAAAATTCTTTATATCATAAACCCTCAAAGCAAAATAAGGTTTTGATTTTCCTTTTTCTTTTAAGAATACAACAAATGTGTCATCAAAATAAAACTGCCTTGGCTCAGAAGGCGGAGCCAGAGCTGTCATCATTGCAATCATAGCCGCTTCACTTTTCAGCTTAACACCGGTATTGTCCATCTCAAACCTAATTGTTTCCATTGCCTGGTCAATAACAAGATTTGTACCTTTAATTCTTTTGCCGGTTATTTCATCAAAAGATTTTTCTTCAAAAAACTTAAGATTAGGAACTTTTAGCTCATCTACATCATTAAATTCCGTACTGCCTTCATATGCCTGCTGTTTTTTCAGCATATCGGAATAAATATAGTTAAAAGTTTTTGTAGTTGCTGTTTTGTACAAATATACTTCGTCCTTGCCGTTTGTATCAAGCATAACCGCAAAATCAGAAGGATTGTTGTAAAAAAGAACTTTAACCCCTTCATCTAAAGTTTTGTCAGATTGACCGTCTATACCAAAGTATTCTGCTTCCGTATCTCTAAATGCTGATTGACCTAGTTTGTCAAAAGGATTAACAAATTCAAAGTCCTTTTTAAGCATTGCATAGACAATAAATTTGTTTTTTGCAGGAGTTAAATCAAGCTGAGCTAAAAGATCGCTTGTTTCCTTAAATTTCTTCTTAATTGCTCTGGTAATTACTTTTTTTGTATTTTTCTTAATCTTACCTACGTATCTGTAATAGCATTTTTCATTGAGCTGGTCGACTGTAAAACTCTGTTTGTTGAGTTCATTTACAATAACCGGAGTCCCTGCCGGAAACTTGATTTGTGTAAAGGCGATTTTGTCCATAAAATCGTTCCAAACAATCTGGAAAGTTCCGACCCAGACCCTGTCTTGAACATTTGTTTTGCTCTGCATTGTAGGAAGTACATCTATGTTACCGGCTGCCATTGCAGGTGATAACATAATTAAACCTGTAAATAAAGATATAATTAATTTTTTCATAGTAAAAAGATTCTAGCAGGAACATTTAAAGAAAACAATCCTTTTATGATAGTATATTTTTATGAGAATAGCGGATTTTAAAATTGAAGAATGGATGAATAAATATAGTGAAGCAGCGGAGTTTGATTTAACAACAACCTGCATTTCGCCTCTAAGCATAAATGAACTTCCTTTTTCAAAAGAAATTTTTGATGTAAAACTCGGCTATGGTGATATTGAAGGCTCTTTAAGATTAAAAACCGCAATTAAATCGCTGTATTGCAATCAAGATGTAGAGAATATAACAGTAACGCATGGTGCTATAGGCGCAAACCAGCTTGTTTTTTTGTCGCTGCTTGAAAAAGGGGATGAAGTTGTATCAATTGTTCCGACTTACCAGCAGCACTATTCTATACCGGAGGCTCTCGGGTGTAATGTAAAACTTTATTTTTTAGAAGAAAAAAATAATTGGCTGCCGGATTTAGAAAAGTTAGAACAAATATTAACATCAAAAACAAAACTACTTTGTATTAATTCTCCCAATAACCCGACGGGTTCAGTTATACCGGATAATATGCTTGATGAGATTGTTAAAATTGCACAAAGAAAAAATGTCTGGATACTCTCTGACGAAGTGTACAGGGGATTAAACTTGACAGGAAATCCTTACTCTAAATCTGTTGCGGATATATATGAAAAAGGAATCTCTGTCGGCAGTATGTCAAAAACGTATTCGCTTCCGGGGCTGCGTGTCGGATGGATTGCCGGAAGGCTTGATTTAATCAATGAAATTAATCATCAAAGGCAATATAATACAATAAGTGTAAGCGCTCTGGATGATTATTTTGCAGCAATTGCACTGGAAAACAGAGATTTTATTGCTGCAAGAAATTTTGAGATTATGCAAAAAGGCGTCTGTATCTTAAAAGAATGGCTAAAACAAAATCCCCGTTTTAGCTGTGTTCTTCCATCCGGCGGCACAACGGTTCTGTTAAAGTACAACTACGATATGCCTTCACGCGAGTTTTGCCGTAATCTCCAAAAAAGAAGCGGCGTTGCTCTGCTTCCCGGTGAAACGATGGAAATGGAAGGCTATGTAAGACTCGGCTATTGCGCCGATAATCTTAAGCAGGCTCTCGAAAAGATTAGCGAATATTAGCCCTATGAGCTGCCCCAGTCAAATACCGAACTGATTGCGTCGTCAATTAATGATTGTATTGACTGAATTTCTGTATTTATGGATTCCAGCTCTGTAGAAAGATTATCCATATCAATATCAAGATAATTTTCTTTTTCGCTTATTCTTTCTTTTTCGGCATTATACCATGCGGTAATTTCTTCTCTTACGTCAGAATCCGTACGTTCTTGTACAAGTCCTGCCGTTGTGAAATATGTCAGAGATGTACCAGGCTCGTACGTTCCCTCTGAACCAACTGATGCCAGCTGGAATGTTCCGTTCACAATTGCATCACTTAAATAATCATCATTGGTTTCCATTTCTTTATTATATTCTGTAGTCCAGCCGTTTGCTGCAGCTGCAGAGAATATCGGATAATAGAAGTCTATTAGACTCTGAATTTTTTCCGTTGTAGCGTCAGATGTTGATTTTACAACTTCTTCACCTGTAGATTCTCCTGTAAGTGTATTAGTTGTGTTAAAAACTCCGCTGGATTCAACTTTTTCATTATCAATAACAGTTTGAAACTGTTCAGCAGTAAAATCCGGTAATAATGCAGCCATTATTTCAGCAATTTTATCAACCGAGAAAGTTCCGCCCTGTCCTTTAGAATTCATAATCGATGAGCCTAAAACAGATGTAATGGCATTTGCATAAGAATCACTTAAAACTACCTGTCCTTTATAGTCTGTCAAAATCATGGAATAATCACTTTTTAACGGCTGACTTCCACTAAGTATTGCTCCATAATTTAATCCATATCCCATTAAATAATTGTAATTAATCTTGTTATACTGCCCGTTAGCATAGTAAGAAATCTGCTTGGATTGCAATTTGCTGTAGTATTCTTGAGAAAGCTGGGTTTGCTCTCTGGTGAGTGCCATTTTCTGCATGGAATCAATAGAGATGCCGTACTCGCAATCAGCTTTGCGGGCAGTAAGTGTTAATAATCTGATTTGTGAACAGGCTAATCCCATTTTGCTTTCCTTTATTTTGTCCCTTTTACATGTATATCGGCACTTTTTGCCAAAACTTTAGGTTTTTTGAGAAAATTTTTACATTTCTTTACATTAGAGCAATTTTGATTAATATTTTGTTTTATACATGTTAGAAGTACTAGTGTTAGGAGTTCGTATGACTACAATTAACGGTATAAACACTAATAATACAATCATTCCTGTTAATCAGAATGTCAACTTTAGAGCCCAGGCTCCGATTCCGCAGGAGAATGAAGTTGATACGTTTATTAAACAACAGGAAAAAGCGCGAAAGAATGCAAAGAAACAGCAGAATTTAAATACCGGTATTCAAGTTGCAATCCTTGCAATGTTAGCAGCAAGTGTCGGGTTTATGGCTAAACAGGCAGGAATTTTCAAAAAATTCAAGCTGGCATATAAAGATTTGTCAAAAGAATTGAGTTTGAACGAGTTAGCGCTTCCTAAAAGCCAAAAAGAAGCAGAAAAACGTATAACAAACTTTATAGAGCATCACAAAGAAATTGCGGAGATGGGCGGCGGAAACGGAACTGCAATACTGTTTTACGGTCCTCCTGGAACCGGTAAAAATACATTTGCATATGCTATTGCAAAGAAATTCCCGAATGCCAAATTTGTAGATATGGATATCTCTAAGATGAATTCTAAATGGCATGGCGAATCCGAACAAAATGTACTGGGAACAATGGAAGCAGTTGTTAAACAGGCTAAAAAGAATCCGGATAAAAAATACTTTGTATTTATTGATGAAATAGATTCTGTTATGATGCAGGATGCCGGTGCTAATGCAAAACTCTCTCAAGATATTTTGAATGCTTTCAAAAAAGGTTTTAACGAACTGACCAATAAAGAAAATATCATAGTTATGGGAGCTACAAACTTGAAAATTAATCCGGAACTTGCGAGAATGGAAGGCAAGATACTGGATAGCGCAATGTTAGACAGATTTGCCGAAAAAGTTCTTGTAGATCTTCCGACTAAAGACCAGTTAAAACTTGCAATTACAAATTATTACAAGAGTCCGAAACATCCGCGGGTAGACGATGCACTTAAGGATATCAATAATGAAAAATTGGACAAGATTGTTGACTTTTTAGCAGATAAAAAACGCGGAACATCTTTCAGAAAACTTGTAAAAGGTATATTAGAACCGAGTGCAAGAAATAAAGAATACACGCCGGATGCTAAAACAACAATAGATGATATAGTAAATACAATAAAAAATAATAAAGAGAATTTAAATGCAACAGATGCAGAAATACAAGCTCTGATTAATTCACTGAAATAAAAGGAGAAACAAAAGTGAAGTTAAACAGTATAGCCTTCAAAGCAGATACAGCACCATATACAATAAGTTATAATAACCGTTATACCCCGCCTATGCCTGCGGCAGCAATCGATGACGCATTTTTATTACAGGCAGCGGAACAACAGAAAGCTGCTAAAAAAGAAAAATCAAAAGAAAAATGGTATAAAACAGGTATTATAGCTCAAGTTGTCCTTGCAGCTGCTTTTGCAACAATGGCTGTCGGGACAATTATTGGTTTGAAAAAAGGCGGGGCGAATACTGCTTCTAAAAATATAAAATTAGAGTGGCAAGATATAGGTAAAATGAAAGATTTCCCGATTTTATCAGACGATTGTGTCAATCCGAAAGTCAGAAAATTTATTCAAAAAATGAAAAAGAGAGGCAGTGTAGATAAAGCTGTTATAGAATATACCGGCATGAAGACTCCGGAACAATGTATTTTAATGTACGGTCCATCCGGTACAGGTAAGACTTTTAGTGGTCAAATGCTTGCAAAAGAAATTGGTGCAGAATATACAAAAGTTCAATTTGCAGACGTATCATCTCCATATATAGGTCAAACATCTGTTGAGATTCAAAACGTATTTAATCAGCTTTATAAAACAGCAAAAAAGAATCCTAATAAAAAATATGTAGTATCTTTTGATGAAATTGATGCACTGCTTGTTCCACGCGAAAAATGCGGAGCTAATAACCTGCATCTTGCAGAGAATAGAACTGCATTCTTGAACGGTCTGGACCAGATACAAGAATGTTCAAATCTAAAAATTATAGGGACGACAAACGTTAATCCTTCCTCCGGAAATCTTGATAAAGCTTCTCTAAGCAGGTTTAAAAACATGATTGAAATTGACTTGCCGAATACAACAGAACTGGAAGCTGCCCTCAAATTCCAGTTACGTGGTTTAAAGGCTGTAAAGAAATTCAATTTCTTTGAAAATAACAAATCAAATGTTCAAGAACTGGTAAAAGATTTGCATAAGAGAAAATACTCTCAACGTGATGTTGAAGATATTGCAAAAAAAGCTGTAGATGATTTCGGTCTTGCTATAAATGAAACTTCAAAAAATCCGACAACAGAGAAATTTGATATCAAATATCTCAAAGAGGCTGTAGAAGCTAAAGGACTTACAACTGGTGCGATTGGAGATGAAGTTATTCCGGCATGGACAAAAATTCCGGCACCTACAGAAAAAATGCCGCTTGATTTAAAACTACAATTAAAAACAATGAGTTTCTGGCAGCGTCTTAAAACCGTTTTCGGACAATAGAAATTTAGCTTGATAATTAGTATGTAAAATGTAGCTATAGAAGGCATACAATTTTAAAACTTTGTTACAAAAAGGCAATTTTTGAAAACAAAATGACTTTATATATATGTAAGGAATAAGTAAGATAAATAAAAATCCAGACAATTATCAAGAAATTAAGCTGACAATGGTTTAAGTAAAACAGCTGAAATCTAAAAAAAGACTTTTTATACTCTCTCTTAATATCCTCGTGTTTATTTAATGTTTGCCATTTTTCCTTGGCAAACTTTTCTTTTAAATAAAGAGGAACAGGCACTAACTCAAATAGAAACAATTCTGCTTTTTTAGTAAATTACTGCAATTCTGCTGCACTGATTTAAAAAAAAGGTCTGAAACAAAATTGTACATAAAAAAAGTAAAAGCGATAATTAACCAAATTACCGCTAAATTATGTGTGTGTATTATATTATAGATTTATTTTATTTTTAAGGGTTTAAATGATTAAGCTATTGCTCTAAACTGTTTTTGTTCAGTTTCTCCGGCTTGTTCATTGTTATGAATCATATTGAATGTTCTGTATAATTTATATCCAAGCGCTTTAAGCGGATTAGAGCTTAAAGTATCAGCGTTTTGTGCAAAAATCTGATTTTGCTGAAATTTTACTGAAGCATTCGGGTCTCTAAGCATCAATATTGCGTTTTGAGATTCTGTATTTTTATTTGTATATTCTTTAAAGTTGATATTTGATATTTTAGTTATTTGCATTTTAATCACCTCTGTGACCTTTCTGTTATAATTAAGTGTTTTATATACACTTCATTTAACAATTTCATTATGCACTATATTAAAAGAAATGTCAAGAGGGTAGATGTAGTTTTGTTAACTTTTGTGAAACTCAATAAAATCGAGGCAAAGAGGATAAAATGTCAAAAATACACTTAAAAAATAGCCCAACCGGTCTACATGGTTTCAGTGTATTTTTTACACTAAATCGGCATGACACATGGAATTTGCAAAAAAATTAACATTTCCCCGTAATTCTCGCACATCCGTGCGGTAAAATATGGCATTAATTTAATAGTCATGCTGAACAAGCCGGCAAAGAAGTCTTTTTTAGTGAGTGTTACAACAGTCTAAGGCGCGTTTCAGCATCTTAACAGTTTGACGGTTTATTTTGCAGCCGGCAAGATCTTGATTTTTACCGGACAGTTATGCCCGCAAGGGGCGAGGGGCGTGTCACAACTAGCGTTTAGCTTACCCTCCCCTTGTGGAATGGTAGAAATCTTTGATTTCAAGGGGGGATACAGATAGTGCGTTAGTTATTTTAATTTCTAAAATTATCATGGACAGTTGTGCCCATTGCAGGAGGGGCTGGGGGGAGGGGTTTTAAAGCATGCCTTTATAAATATATATGCTTATGATATTATTATAAAGGGTAGGGAAATTATATGCGGGAAGGTAACAATACTAACAGAAACAAAATCTTTTCCGAAAGATTAATGTGGCTTCAGTGTATATTCATTTTTGCGGTCTTTTTATTCGTTATATATTTATTTTGTGTACAGGTGCTTGATATAAGACATTGCAGGGTAAAGGCGAAAAATCAAAGAAAAGCAAGTTCTTTTGTTATGCGCGGCAATATATACGACAGAAACGGCATTAAACTCGCGACAGATACTGTGTATTATGATATTTTTGCAAGAAAAGAAGACTTTGTACATACGCCGGAAGAACTTGCAAAAATTCTGGCACCTATCTTAAAAATTTCACAGGTAGATTTGACCGAAAAGCTGCGGCAGGACGTTTCTTTAATTTCTTTAAAAAAAAATGTAGACAGACATACCAGAGATCAGATTGCGAAGCTTAACCTAAGAGAAATTCCAATGGACAAAAAGAGTATTAGAACGTATCCGCAGGGAACTCTTGCAGCGCATGTTCTGGGTTATTATAATTTTGATGCGGATGTAGCTTCCGGAGTCGAATTGACGGCAAAAGACAAGCTCGAGTCTGTGTCCGGAGCTTCCGAGCTTGAGATGACTCCGAAAGGCAAGGTTATTTATAATATTTCTACCGACCCAGTCGCGGCAACAAAACCTGTTAAAGGTAAAGACGTAACATTAACAATAGACGCTGCCGTTCAGCATGTATGCGAAAAAGAACTGATGAAAGCAATTGAAAAGTTTAAAGCTCACAGAGGCGCAGTAATTGTCATGAACCCGCGGAATGGTGAAATTCTTGCGTATGCGGTTTATCCCTATTTTGACCCTAACAATTTCAAGAACGCAACAAGTTTTCAAATAAAAAATTGGACACTTACGGATGTATTTCCTCCAGGCTCAACATTTAAGGCTATAACTATTGCATCCGCAATAGAACTTGGCAAAATTAACAGATATTCAAAAATTAACGATACCGGCAAAATTAAAATAGGCTGGTGGACAATCAAAAACTATGATTATAATAAACACCCGAATCCGGGTATGATTGATTTAGTGTATTTATTTGAACACTCAAGCAACGTAGGTTCTGTTCTTGTTGCTCAGATGATGAGCAGATTTGAATTTTATGACATGCTTAAAAAATTCGGATTTGGTGAAAAAACAGGTATTGATCTGCCTGGTGAGTCTGTCGGACTTTTAAAATCGCCTGCCAGATGGGACAGCTCCGACCATGCAACAATGGGATACGGCTACGGGTCTTCAGTTACAGCAATACAAATGGTTTCGGCAATTGCTGCAATAGCAAATGACGGAGTCAAAGTAACACCGCATGTTATAAAGTATTCACCGGAAGAAGAGGCTGTTAAAATCAAAAGAACACAAGTAATGACACCGGAGCATGCAAGAGTAGTTACTGAACTTTTAACAGAAAGCATTAACAGAGGAAAATCTGCAATTAAATCTGATAGTTTTAATATAGCAGCTAAGACAGGGACATCAATTAAACCAAAAGAAAATGGAAGCGGATATACAAATAAGCTTTATACTTCCATTGTAGGTTATATGCCTTCTTCAGACCCGCAGGTTTTGATTTATGTAATCGTAGATTCCGCTCAAGGCGGTGAAATTTGGGGTAACACTGTTGCTGCACCGATATTCAAGGAAATATCCACGCAGATTGCGCGTATTTTGAATCTGCAGCCGGATAAAATCTAAGAGAAATCAAGAGAGAGAATTATTTTGAGTAATAAATAAAAGGAGTAGAACAAATGAGATTACAAACATTAGTGGATAATATCAGTTATATCGAGCTTGTAAATATGGAAGATTTATCGGAAGAGGTTAAGGGTATTTCTTATAATTCTAAAAAAACACAACCCAACGACATTTTTATTTGTCTGACAGGTGAACATGTAGACGGGCATGAATACGCGGAAGAAGCCGCTGCAAACGGTGCAGCTGTCTGTGTTGTTGAAAGAAGGCTGAATCTTGATATACCTCAGATTGTTGTATCCGATACAACTGAATCAATTGCTCAGATTGCTGATTTATTTTATTCCTCTCCTTCTCAGAAGCTCAATATAATAGGTGTTACAGGCACTAATGGAAAAACTACCGTAACTCATCTTATACAAAAACTATTTGAAGCTAATAATCAAGATTGCGCTTTAATCGGCACGCTGGGACACAAGTTTTTTTCCGGAGATACTTATCATGATGCAAAACATACAACACCGCAGGCGCCGGAACTTCAGAAGCTTTTTTATGAAGTTAATGAAAAATGCATAAAAAATGTTGTCATGGAAGTATCTTCACATGCTCTTGCACAGCACAGAGTTGATTATTGTGATTTTAACGGGGCTGTGTTTACAAATTTAACGCAGGATCATCTGGATTTTCATATTACAATGAATAATTATTTTAAAGCCAAGGCTCTGCTTTTTGAAAGACTTGTTGCAGGTGATTTTGCCGTAATAAATGCAGATGATGAATATGCTGCAAGATTTATGGAAGTAGTATCACCTACGGTTAGTCTATATACGTATGGTATAAAAATGGCGGCAGATGTTAGAGCAAAGGATGTTTTGTTTAATCATGACGGTGCTTCTTTCACCTGCTGTGTAAAAGGAAACGAATATAAAGTTAAATTAAAAATGAACGGTATGTTTTCTGCTTACAATGTTTTAGCGGCAATAACAGCTGCGCTTGCTTTAGGATTTGACATAGAAAAATCCATAAAAACTCTGGAAACACTCGGCGGAGTTGCCGGCAGGTTTGAAGTTGTACTAAATAAACCAACTGTAATTGTTGACTATGCTCATACTCCGGACGGGCTTGAAAATGTTTTGAAAGCAGCAAGGGACATTAAGCCGAGTGACGGAAAGCTGATATGTATCTTTGGCTGCGGCGGTGACAGAGATGCAACCAAAAGACCCAAGATGGGCAGAATAGCAGAAGAATTGGCGGATAAAGTTATTGTAACAAGTGATAATCCGCGCTCTGAGGATCCCCAGCAGATAATTACAGACATTCTTGCAGGATTTAAGAGTGTCAATAATGTAATTGTCGAACCGGATAGAGAGCTTGCAATAAAGGAAGCTAAGAAAATTGCTGCAGCCAATGATGTTGTATTAGTTGCCGGCAAAGGACATGAAGATTATCAAATTTTAGCAAATGAAACAATACATTTTGATGACAGAGAGAAGGTCAAAGAAATTTTCGGAGCTTAATAATCTTCTGGATTATAAATTATGCGGGAAGTACACCAATTTTTCAAGACAATATTGTACAGATTACGCATAGGAAGGGCATAAAAGATGAAAACTCCATTAATTATAGAACAGCATTTTCACGGTGCATACGGCGTTGATTTTAATAAAGCCGGTGCGGATGAAATTATCGAACTTGCCTCAAAACTTCGTAAAATCGGTATTGGCGGTTTTTTCCCGACTCTTGTTACTGATTCTGTCGATAATATAAAACACCAGATAAGCGTTATCAAACAGGCAGCTTCAAAGTGCAATGCTATTATCGGTATTCATCTTGAAGGAATATTTATAAATCCTTTAAAAAAAGGAATTCACAACCCTGCGCATTTTTTACCGCTAACTGTTGAAAATTATCAAAAACTGGAAGATGATTTTATCAAAATCGTTACTCTGGCTCCGGAGCTTGATGAAGGTTTGATTGATTATTTAAAATCAAAAGGGGTTAAAGTCCAAGCGGGACACTGCATTGGATGGGGCAAGGCAGACGGTGTTACGCATACATTTAATGCCATGTCTTCTATAACGCACAGGGGTTTGTCTACGGCTCTTTCCGCATTAGTCAGCGATAATGTGTATACCGAAATCATTGGCGACGGCGTTCACGTGAGCGATGATGCTCTTGAATTGTTTTTTAGGGCTAAACCTGCGGATAAAGTTATTTTAATCAGTGATGCTCTTCCAATAACATATAGTGGTTTAAAGGAAACGATTTTTGCGGATTCAAAAGTTTATTATGACGGAAAGAAAGCATACTCTGCAGATGGTACAATTGCTGGAAGCACCGCGCTTTTGCCGGAAATTATTAAAATTTTAGGGAAAAAGGGATTTTTTAAACCGGAATTTATAGAAAATACATACCGTTATCATAACCTTGAACCTAAGGGCTGTATTGAGTGGGATGATGAATTTAACATATTGGAGATAAAATAGGAACAGAAAAATATCTATGGCTAGAAGTTTGCCCATCCGTCATAAATTAATTCTATTAGCATTCATCTTCTTCATCAGCGAATAATTCGCGCCAGAATTTTTTAAATTTGCTTTCTTTTTTAGGAGTATTTTGTTGTTGAATATCATTGTTTCCATTTATAAATTCTTCTTGCTTTGCAGCTTCTTGAGCTTCCTTTTCAGCCCTTTCGGTCTCTTTTCTTAAAGCTTTTTCTTGTTTTCTTGCCGCACGGTTTGCTTTCATCGTCTGATATTTAGTTTTTATATTTTCTATAAAACTCTTTTTTGCAACCTGTTTTTTATCTGGAGAAACCTGTTCTACGACTTCCTGCGGTATATTTTCCGGAATAACTTCACTAACCGGTGCTTTTGCTGGCAGTGTATTCTTTAGTTCTGCCTCTTTTGCAGCTTCTTGAGCTTTCTTTTCAGCCTTTTCGGCTTCTTTTCTTAAAGCTTTTTCCTGTTTCTTTTCAAGACGTTTTTTCTTTGCTTCCTGCCATTTTGCTTTAATATCACCTAAAAACTTTTTTATTCCGGAATCAGCATTGTCCTTAGTTTGTCCTGCATTTTTACGGGTATTTTCAACAACCGCACGCATGTTAAAGATATCATTATCAGCTGCAGAAGACTTAATTACATGCTGTTCTTTTATATTTACAGGTGCTTTAGCTTTTTTCTGCATAATTTTAAGCTTTTCTTTTAAAAGTTTTTTCAATTGTGCAATAATTTGTTTCTGTTCTCTTTTTGATAAATTATTAAAAGCCTGCAGAGCTTCTTCCGGAGTTACTGGTTTCTCTGGTGTTTTTTCAACCTGCGCTGTTTGGACTTTTTCATCAGTATTTTTTGTAAACACTTTTTTTACTTTTTCAAAGAAACTTTTTGTTTTTTCTTTAGTATTCTTTTTCAATTCTTCGATTTGTGAGCGCAATAAATTATTTTCGTTTGTTAAAACATTATTCTGTTCTTCCAGTCCGTGTATATCAGCAGATTTTTCTGCCGTTTTTGCAGCAGGCGCTGCTTCTTGAACTTTTACAGCCTTGTCTTCTGCCTCTTTTAATTTGCTCTTCAATTCTTCTGCTACTTTCTCAGAATCTTGCAATTTATTTTTTATTTCTTGAATTTCTTTTTTAAAGTTTTTATTTTTATATAAAGCAACACCTGCAACACCCAATGATGCAAGAATTCCTGCGCTGAGAAGAAGTTTAGAACTGTCAGATCCTTTTTCTTCCTGATGAATTCTATCATCAATCATCATTTCCGGCGCGTTTGCTCTAAATGCTTTATTTAATTGAACTTTTGGAGAAATATTTGTAACTTCCATATATAAACCCTTTTTCTACACTAGTTATATAAAAACCCCTTAACAGCAAAAATTGCTATTAGGAGGTTTTTATCTTAACAATTCTTAACAATTCTTAACAGGCTATTCGCTTACTAACTTTTCTGCAAGCGGAGATTCCACTTTGCCATTAAGAGTTTTTGAAACTTGCTTAATATTTTCCGCCATTTTTTCCATTTCCGTAGTCCAGACAAAATAATCGGTTACATATTTTTCTGCTTTTGCAAATTCACCTTTCATTTGAACTTGAATAATTTCTTCAAGCATTTTTCTGGCAGTCGGAATCATTTTATCAATATTTACGTTTAAAACTCCGTCTTTAGAAATCTCCATCGCTCCTTCTTTAATAAAATAGTAATTCTGCATAACAGAACGCACGCGGTGAGCTTGACTCATTGTCGGCTTTGAAGTCATCATATTATCAGCGGCATAAGTTACGATTATTTGTTTTCTCTGTTCCGGAGTGTACATGCCGGCTTCTGTCAATATGTCAAGCATCGCAAGAGAAACCATATCAGCTTTATTTTCTTCAATAATTGATTTATATTTGCCCAAACCTTCTGTTCCGGATTTAGGTCCTAGAGAATGTCCGTTTTCGTGCCCTACCGTAAACCAGTGGTCTGCTTCATCATTATAATACTTATGCAATTCCGGATTTAGAGTTGCATTTAATCTTTTTCTCATTTTTTCTCTTGCATCTTCTGATGTTATAAGACGGATTTGTCTGTGATAAACATTTCTTCTTCCGCCGTCCAATTCTTTTATAGAAAGTTTATCATCATTCGGCAGGTTTTCAGCAAGTGTGATTCCTGCTCTAAATTCTCCGACATCACCTGTTACAGCAACCAAATCAACATCAACCATTGTCTGCTTTGAATCCTGTCCGTCCGGTGTAATATTTTGAATATAATCATCTTTAAACGGCATATTCTGTGCCATTAAAGGTAAAAACTTTTTAACATTTAAAATTGCATCTGTACCTTTTTTGTTAACGATTCCGACTCTTCCACCGAGAAAATCTTTTGCAACAGGCACAATTCCGTTTTCATCTAAAAGCTTTTTAAGTTCCGGATTTTCTACTACAGTTTCAGTTAATTCATCAGAATAATTCTCTCTTGTAATTGTAAACTCTAAAGGCGTATCTTGAAGAGTTGCCCATTTTTTATCTGCATAAGCGTCTAACATCGGGTCAGCTGTTCTTAAAGCCTTTGCCTGTAATTTCAAAAATTCATTAAAATCGGCATCTGTAGAAGTTTCCGCAGCCTTTTCGAGTTCTGATGCCATATATGCAAAATCATCTCTGAATTTATCTACATAATCCGTTGCTACAAGTTCGTTTCCGGCTCTTTCTACAACAGAGCGCTGGTTGAGAATTTTCGCAACTTCGTCCACTTTTCCTTCTTTAAGCATATTGATTAAGATTTGATGAAACTCATCTTTTTCTAAATCCTGTGGATAAACACCTTTTCCGGGGCGCATCGAAACACCTTTCATCAACTCTATCATATTGCTTTCTCTATCAAGAGAGCAAACTCCTTTTTGCGCGTCAAAAAGAATTTTTGTTAATTTAGCATCCTCATTACCTTTTTCAACTTCTTTTTCTAAATATTCTTTAAAAGGCAGGTTATTCGGATTATCAAGCTGCATATTTACTTTATCTAAAACGACTGCAGCTTTCACAAGATGCTTCAAAGCCTCTTTATCACCGTCAGCCAGAGCCAGATATTCCGGCGCATCAACTGCAAGCATTTTTTTTGTTGTCAAATAATCTTTATGAGTTCTTTTTTCAAGTTCTTCATGCGAAAGATTCAACTCACAATCTTTATTACCAATATTAACATTGTTCATCATACTCATCTTCTCAAGCTCCTTTACTAACTTATCTTCATTAGGACAATTCTCCGCTTTATGAACGGATTTTTGCTGATTGTTTTTTGCACTTACATTCTGTGTGTTTATTCTGTTAATCGGGTTAATATTCATAGCTTGATTATAGCACAAATTTCAAAACAGTTTGGCAATTTTTTGAGATAAAAATACCATATATGTACTTATAGAGATTAGCGCTTGTCTAATTTTTTATTAAAATTTATAACAATTTAGGAGAAAACAGGCAATTTTTCTTCATATCAAAACTTTATATATATAAGTGTTGAAGGTGATGTTTTAATGTGCGCAGTTAATCCAATCATGTATCAAAACCAAATAGACAAATTACCCCAAATCCAGCAGGATTATGAGGGAGTAAAAAATGCTGTAGATAAAGAAAATAAACTGCCTTCAATATTTGATATAATACCGACTTTTAGGCGTGTAGAGAGAGTGCCGGATAAAGTTGAACATTCAGAGTTTGTTCCCGCAACGGGGCTTGTAGCTCTTGCAGTTCTTAACGCTCCGGAAGATTGGAGAGATATGAAATCTGCTTATGCGCAGATAAAAGCTTCCGCACTAGGTGAAAAATTTACCCCATCTTATGATTATAAAGTTGCACAACACCCGTTCTCATTTTTTAGAGGAACGCTTTTACACAAATTCGTCAACCCCAAGACAAGCCCTTGCCCTAAACTTGCAAAGTGGCTTTTTAAAAATGATACAACATTATGGAATACAAATTTAAAAGATTTTGTTGCAAAAAAGTTTAGTATTGAAGAAAAATTAACAGAAACAACAATTAAAAATATCACACATACGGAACAAAACCCTATTTTTATAGACGCAAATAAATTTATAACAAAATCAGCCTTTGGAGAATTAACAGCAAGAGCCATGACACGAACCACAAAAATCGGTACAGCAGTTCTTGGAGGATTAGAGACTGCACATTTGATAAAAGAAATCTCAGATGGAGAAAATGCAATAAAGGCTACTGCAAAATCTGCAATAAATTTAACAAGCTCAATTGCTGGAATTGGCTATGGTGGAGCCATTGGTGCGAAATATTTTGGTCCCGTTGGCTCGCTTGTCGGTATGGGAATCGGTGCTATTGCAGGTAATAATATATCTAAATTAATAGATTAAGAATTTTTTATAGCCTTTAGTCTATTTTCAAATGCCTCCATGCTGTCTCGATTGACATACTTTCTAATGGCATTCATAGTATCAATAGCATCTTTCTTTGAAATATCACCAAATAATATTACATCATCTGTTAGTGATTCTAATAAATGACCGCTTACATTTTTGACTATTTTATAGTCTTTTTCTGCCCATTTCAAATACTTTTGATTAACCGCCTGGAATGCTGGCTGTCCGAAACTTGTACTATAATTAACTCCTGCTATTTTCATAATACACACTCCTTACAGATTTTATAATAACATAGAAACTTTATAAATTACAACTACAATTACTTAAAAGTCGGGTAGAGTAGACTGAAGTCTACCCTTGCTTAGCGCATTTTTCTCAATTAATATGAAAAGGGACAGAGACTTAGTCTACCCAAG
>CALVAO010000022.1 GCA_944325515.1 Candidatus Gastranaerophilales bacterium
GAACACGGAAGTGTTCCGCGCTACACAACTGCTAAACGCTAAGTTTGAAAATCTAATATGGGCGATTGGCGCAGTTGGTAGCGCACTTGAACGACATTCAAGGGGTCACAAGTTCGAGCCTTGTATCGCCCACCATAACAAAAAGAGGGCTTAAGCCCTCTTTTTGTTATTTGATAACTATATTTACAAGCTTCTTCGGTACGACAATTGTTTTAACAATCTCTTTTCCGGCTGTAAGCTCTTTAATTTTATCACTAGAGAGGGCAATTGCTTTTAACTCCTCATCATTTACCCCTTCGTCAGCTTCGATTTTGTCTTTTACTTTGCCGTTAACCTGCACAACAAGTGTAATCTTGCTTGCTTTAGCGAGGTTTTCATCCCATTCACACCATTTTTCATCATGAATAGAACCGCTTCCGCCTAAGTCATGCCAAATTTCTTCCGACATATGGACTGTAACAGGCGCCATTAATTTGATTAGAGAAATTATGGCAAAGCTTAAGACATTCTTGTCCTCGTCAGACAATTCATTGTTATTTCCCCCTTTTCCTCTCCAATCGTAAATAGCGTTTGTAAGTTCTCTGTATTTTGAAATTACAGTATTAAACTGGAAGTCATTTGCAATATCATTAGTTATACCTTTTATTGCCATATGAACAGTTCTTACAAGGTCATCATTCTCTCTTGTGAGCGGGAATTTAAGCTCATAGTCCTTAGTAAGGTATTTTTGATTATCACTAACTAGTCTCCAGACACGGTTAAGGAACTTATAGCAGCCCTCAACGCCTGCGTCTGACCAGTCAAAATCTCTTGCCGGAGGTGAGTCTGACAGGATAAATAATCTTGCAGTATCAGCGCCGTAGTTTTCAAATATTTCATCCGGATCAACCGTATTGCCTTTTGATTTTGACATCTTAGAACCGTCTTTCAGAACCATTCCTTGAGTTAAAAGATTTTTAAACGGCTCATCAAAGCTCAAAAGCCCTAAATCTTTAAGCGCTTTTGTGAAGAAACGTGAGTAGAGCAGGTGAAGGATAGCGTGTTCAATACCGCCTACATACTGGTCTACAGGAAGCCATTTATCTACAAGCTCTTTTGAGAACGGCATTTTATCGTTTTTAGCATCCGAATACCGTAAATAATACCAGCTTGAGCATACAAAGGTATCCATTGTATCCATTTCTCTTCTGGCTTTTCCACCGCAAATCGGACAGGTAGTTTCTGCGAATGTCTTAGAAGTTGTAATCGGCGATTTCCCTACAACAGAGAAATCGACGTCAGTCGGAAGCATTACAGGAAGGTTTTCTTCTTTTTCCGGCACAATTCCGCATTTATCGCAATATACAACAGGAATTGGCGCTCCCCAGTATCTCTGGCGCGAAATCAGCCAGTCTCTAAGTCTGTATTGAGTTTTAAATTCGCCAAATCCGCCGTCTACAGCTTTTTGTGTAATCGCTTCTTTAGCTTCCGTATTTTTCATTCCGTTGAATTCGTTTGAATTAACAAGAACTCCTTCTTCCGTATAAGCTGCATCTTTGCAGTCAGACGGATTTTTCGGGTCTTGAATAACAACTTTCATTGGAAGATTGTATTTTTTAGCAAAATCAAAATCTCTTGTATCATGTGTAGGAACTGCCATAACTGCACCCGTTCCATACTCTACAAGTGCATAATCAGCAGTCCAGAGCGGAAATTCTTCGCCGGTAAACGGGTTTATACAGTGTGTCCCTAATGGCACGCCTGTTTTTACACGATCGGTCGAAAGTCTTTCAATTTCGGACATTTTTCTTGCATTTGCCCGATATTCTTCAACTGCCAGTTTGTTTTCCGGAGTTGTAAGTTTTTCTATATCTTTATATTCAGGCGCTACGACAAGATAAGTTATACCGTGAACAGTATCAGGGCGTGTAGTATAAACGGGGACTTCAAGCCCTTCAACTTCTTTTACTTTAAATCTGAAAATAGCACCTTTAGATTTCCCAATCCAGTTAGCCTGCATTGTTTTAACGTTATCACCCCAGCCTTTAAGCTTATCTAAATCCTCAAGGAGTCTTTCGGCGTAATCTGTAATCTTAAAGAACCACTGTGAGAGGTATTTCTTTTCTACTACACTGTCGCATCTCCAGCATTTGCCGTCGATTACCTGCTCATTTGCAAGCACTGTTCCGCAGTGGTCGCACCAGTTAACAGCGGCTTCTTTTTTGTAAGCAAGCCCTTTCTTAAATAACTGGATAAACAGCCATTGAGTCCATTTGTAATAATCCGGTTTGCAGGTCGTAACCTCTCTTTCCCAATCGTAAGAAAGTCCGAGCATCTTCAGCTGTTTAGTCATATAAGCAATATTTTCATCAGTCCATTTAGCAGGATCTGCGCCGTGCTGCATAGCTGCGTTTTCTGCCGGCAGACCAAAGCTGTCCCATCCGATTGGATGAAGAACATTATAACCTTGCATTTTCTTAAATCTTGCAATCACATCCGTAATTGTATAGTTTCTTACATGCCCCATATGAAGCTTGCCTGACGGGTATGGAAACATTGATAATGCATAATACTTTGGCTTATCACTGTTATCCGGTGTATGAAAAGCTTTATTTTCTTCCCATACAGCCTGCCATTTCTTTTCTATTTCCTGCGGAAAATACGACTCTTTCATTTAATCCTCCCTAACATATACAAAATTTTATCATAAACAAATTTTTTAATTTTTTTATGTAACAAATGTTACATAAAAAGCAATTATTTTTTCTAAATTGTTTTTAGCATTAACCAGAACAAGTAAACTCGGTGCGATAGCTCTCGGAGGTATTGAAGCAGCGCATGTGGTGCATGAAGTTTCTAACGGCAAGAACTTTTTTGCGGAGGCTGGTAAATCAGCATTAACCCTCGGAACAACTCTCTGTGCAACAGGCGTATTAGGTGCAATCGGGGCAAAGCATCTCGGTCCGACAGGTTCTCTACTCGGAATGGGAGTGGGAGCTATAGCTGGAGCAGTTGTTAGTAAAGCTATGGATTAGGGTTGTGTAGAGAGCTTAATGTCGATTCAATTCCTTCATCAGTTTTATTCATATATTTTTTTACAGCATTGATAGTATCAATGGCATCTTGCCTCGACAAACTTTTAAACAGAAAAACATCAAAACTAATTCTGTCCAACCATTCAGTAGACACGTTTTTTTCAAGACTATAGTCTTTTTTTGCCCATTCGAAATACTTTTTGTTAACGGCATTAAAACTTGGTTGTGTATTAATTTTGTCAATTCTCATATACAACTCCTTAGAGTTCTATTTTAGCATTCAACATTCTATTGTCAACAAAGGCTATACATCGATATCATCGTCATTTTCCGTTTCGGGCAAATCCGGTTCTGCCACCTGTCTTGTTAATTTTTCGTTTAATTCTTGAAGTGTAATTGATTTATCCATTTTTTTAAGAGCATTTAAGACTGCTATCTTATAATCTGCATCCGCACGGTTTTTAGGATTATCAACAATTTCTCCGATTTTTTGCCCCAAATAACCCATAACAATTATTGCAGGAATAAGAATTGCAGCCGTTGTTAGAATTGCATGCATATCAATAAAACCGACTCTTACAATACTCACGGTTCCTATTACAATCATTGTTATTACTACAAAAAGTAATCTGATATTTTCAGCGTATCCCACATGACCTCCGAATTAACAGATTATTCCTATTTTTTATTAAGATTTTCCATATCTTTTTTCATACAGAACTGAACAAGCGTCATCTTATCAATATTACTTAAACCGGTAAACCTGCCGGATATTGTATATGTTCCGCTGTCATCCCTTTCAACTCTTATAAGCTGATATTTACACTTAATCTCCTGCTCATCACTTAACTTTATTTTTACATCATAAGTTTTTTCTATATCTATATTATCTTTAGTACGTATTTTCATACCGCCTGCAGAAAGGTCAAGCGTTCTGACTTTATGAACAGTATCATCATATGTAAGTTCCAAATCTTCAAGGAATTTTATACGTGTAAATTTACGACGCTGCAGGAATCTATGTTTTACAGGATTTGCTATTGTTATAACATTATTTTCCAGAGCTTGAATGTATGATTCAAAATATAAATATCCGTTTTCCGTAAAAGAATAAAAATCACAAATATGATTAATCATAAGTCCTTCGGGCTTATATTTCAATTCCATTCTGAACCCGTCCATGGAAACTTCGAGCACACGTCCTTTGTTGGTTTTCTTAAAATCTTGCGGAATAATTGTAACAAGCTGGTCTTTCTTTATAAGTTCTCTCATATATACCCTTCCTATCTTTTAGCTTCCATTTTTACCATGCCGACGGATTTGACCTTTACGCTCGGACTAATTTCATTATATGACATAATTGAAATTTGTGGATAAGTTCTTTCTACAAGTTTTCTGAATAACAGCCGTATTGGAGATGAACATAATATTACAGGCTGGTTACCGGTTGTTGTAATTGCCTTTTCCAGTTCCAAATTCATTTTGTCAAACATATTTCTTGTGAATGCCGGATCAAGAGTAACACTTTGACCATCGGGGCTTGCACCTTTCGCAATAGTATTTTCTACATCCGGCGCCAGTGTAATTACATAAAGTTCGCCTGTATCCGCCAGATTTTGTCTGCAAATATTTCTGGAAAGTGCCTGTCTGACATGCTCGGTCAAGAAATTCGGATTTTTATTAATTTTTGCCTGCAAGCTTATTGTTTCCAGAATAGTTTTTAAATCTCTTACGGCAACTCCCTCTTTTAACAGGTTCTGCATTACTATCTGCACATCTCCGACTGTAATATCCTTCATTATATCGTTAACATAATCCTCTGAAACTTCTTTTTTAAGGTTATCAATAAGCTGCTGTACATCGTATCTTGAAAGTATTTCAGAAGCACATTTTTTGATTACTTCCGTTATATGAGTAGATATTACTGCGGATGCGGATACAACAGTATAGCCGGACATTTCTGCCATATCTTTATCCTTAGACTCAATCCAGAGAGCTGGAAGCCCGAATGCAGGCTCTATAGCATGAATACCATTTATAGCTAAATTGCCGACAGGATCTCCCGCGCACATTGCAAGATATCTCTCCGGATAAACCTCTCCGGATTCAAGCGCAACCCCCTTTAGCTTAATCTGGTATGAATTTGGTGACAATTGGAGATTATCACGAACCCTTATAGAAGGCAGAACAATACCTAAGTCCAAAGCTGTCTGACGTCTTATCTGCGCAATACGTTCCAGCAAATCACCGCCCATTTCCACATTAAGAAGCTGTACAAGCCTGTAGCCGACTTCTATTTCTATAGTATCGACATTTAAAAGTTCCATAACACTTTCTCTGGTCGCTTTAGCTCTTTTTTCTTTTTTGCCGAGTTTTTCTTGATGCTCCTGCTGAACCTTTTGAGCCTCCTGTATTTGTTGAATATCTTTTTTCTGCTTTGATTTAAAATAAGCCATTGCACCTGTTACAGCAGCAATTGAAAGAAATGGAACAGTAGGCATACCGGGGACAATACCCATAAAGCCTATTAATCCAGCCACAACACCCAAAACTCTCGGGTCTGAAAACATTTCCTTTTTAATATCTTGAGAAAGAGATTCATCCTTGCCTGAAGCTCTCGATACAATCAAACCTGTCGCGGTAGAGATTAGAAGTGCCGGTATTTGAGATACAAGACCATCACCAACTGTTAAAATTGTATATGTAGAAAGAGCTGTCTGTATATTCATATGAAGCTGGACAACTCCAATAACCAAACCACCTACAATATTAATAACCGTAATAACGATACCTGCCATAGCATCGCCTTTTACGAACTTTGAAGCACCATCCATCGTACCATAGAAATCGGTTTCTCTTTCAAGTTTTCGACGTCGTTCTTTTGCCTGTTCTTCGTTTATTAGTCCGGAGTTTAAGTCAGCGTCGATACTTAGCTGTTTACCTGGCATTTTATCCAATGTAAATCTTGCTGATACTTCAGCTACACGGGTTGCACCACCGGTGATAACCATAAAATTGATTAATACAAGGATACAAAATATAACCGCACCTACAACATAGTTGCCCCCGACAACAAATTCTCCAAACGAATTAATAACATTGCCGGCTTCTCCGTATAGAAGAATTAGACGGGTAGAACTAACGTTTAAACCAAGCCTAAACAGTGTTGCTATAAGCAAAACAGTAGGAAAAGACGAATAATCAAGCGGTTCTTGAGTATATAAACAGACAAGCAGAATTACAACAGCTAATGAAATATTAATTGTCAACAGTAAATCTAATAGAGGAGCAGGCAGTGGTATTACCATCATGCACACAATAACGACCAAGCCGATAGCCAGGACTATATCATTATTGCTTAGTAATTTTGCTAATTTACCCAATTCCATTCATCTACTGTGCCTTTACACAGGCATTATCCTCCACCATATATATTTTAGCATTATTTAATCAAATAGTACAATATAGCTTTTATGTAAAATTTTCTTAACATTCTAAAACATAATAGCAAATAAATATTTTATGATTTTTGATAATAAAAACAAACAAAAGAGGCAAATTAATGAAAATATCACCAATCGGACAATATTACACAGCAAATAATAAACAGCTTCCATACAGCAAAAAACAAAAAACTCCGATTTTTCAACGTAATTATAATATTGATAAATTTAGCAAACAGTTGGCAAGCGGTGTTGCTGCAGCTACGGGAATTATGGCAGGTGTAAGCATTGCGAATGCTTCTTTAAAGCTGGACGGAAAGAGGCTTGATGAATTTCTTCGTGAAAATGAATGGTCACCTGTTCGTATCCCTAAGATATATTATGCTTCTCCGGAGCAGGCAAAGAGAATTCGAGAAATTCTGATTTCAAATGATAAAGCCACTGAAATTCCGGTACTATATTTAGGACTGCGCGACGGACGTTTATTTAACGATTTAGAAAAACATGACCTTTCTGCGGTTCCGGATATACTTTTGGGAATTGAAGAAGAAGGGAATAAAATCTTTAAATTCGGGCATTATGATGATTTCCTTAAAGTAATTTATCGGTTTTTATATGTATATGCAGAAGATTTAAAAAATGATGAATTTACAGCTAAACTTCAAGAAGTTCTTGATTATGTTAAAGAAAAAAGAAATCTTGCATATGAAGATGTCAGTGAGCGTATAAGAGAAAGTGACGGGGATACTGAACGTATTCTCATGACAAAACAGTATCAAAAAAATCTGGCAGATAAAAATATAAAAGCTGATATTGTAAAAAATACTTTTGAAAATACACAAGTTTTATCAAGTTCCGATATATTTGTTGCAGATAAAAATGCTCAAAATTATAAGATGGGACCATGGATATTTGAGAAATTCCTTGATGAGCAATACCATCTGGATTATCGCAACAATAATCCGCCGATTTGGAACGCTGATAAAAAAGAAGCTCAAATTATAAGGAAAATCTTTATTGATAACGGAAACCCCGATGGGCTTCTTGATTTATATTCAAGGGAGAATAACAAAGCAGAAAGTGTACTCAGCCATAATCTTGATGAGTTTAACATATCAGCTTTGCCAGACCTGGCAGAATGCTTAGATAATAAAAGCTTGGATCCAGAAAGGAAGTATATTTATTCCAATATGATATTATGGGATATATATAATTTTATTTTTAAGCACACATATACACTTGAAAATGATGATTTTACAAAAGAGTTAGAAAAGTATGTAAATATTATGCAGGGCAATATTGAGAATTATTTAAAAGAAAACCCTAATAAAAAAAGTAGTAATCCAAAATTTTTAGAAGATAAAATATATAAGTCCCGCTATAAATATCAAATTTATGAACAGCCGCAAGATAAAATTAAAGAAATTAAATCTGATTTTGTAAAATCTGTGTATGGAACTCCATATAAGAAGTTAGAAAAAGCTGATTACACAAATATTGATAATGTATTAAAACTTCTAAAAAGCTATGAAGTAAGCGATTCTAAAGGTGAAATTTTAAATTTTGAAAGCAATATTATTAATTCTATTGCAGATATTATACCATCCGATGTTGATACAAATAAGTATGACGAAATGATTAATTTATTAAAAACCTTGCCGAAAATTGATTATAACTGTACGGATGAATACGGTATTTCGGTAATGGAAAAAGTTATGAATGCAGAAAACGCTAAACTACTTGACGTTATTAAGGATAAAGGCATAAAATATTTACCGGAATTAGATTATGCATATAAGAATATTAATGATAAAGACTTTTTAAAAACTATAGACGAAATGAATTTTGATGTAAACGAACTGAGAGATGCTATACGCGACCAGAATGTAAAAAGGCTTACGGATATGGAGCCGCAGCTTAAAAATTCTCCAATAATATTTAACAACCGCTCTATATTAAATAAAATTAAAGATTCTTTGAGATATACATTTATATGGACAGCTTCTTCTGCTTTTGAAAGATTTTTTGAGGAAACATATCCTTCTTTATACAAAAAGTGCAAAAATCACTAAGTATTATCTCCATTCTTTTGTCTGAAAACATAAGCAAGTATTTCTGCAACCGCAACATACATATCAGAAGGAATAACACCATCAACCGGTACTGTATTATACAAAGCTCTCGCTACAGGTCTGTTTTCAACAATCGGAACATTATTTTCTTTTGCAATTTCTCTAATCTGAAACGCTAGATAATCTACACCTTTCGCTACTACCATAGGTGCCGGTGCTTTAGTTTTGTCATACTTAATTGCAACAGCATAATGAGTCGGGTTAGTAACTACAACATCAGCTGTAGGAACCGATGACATCATGCGCTGGCGCGCCATCTGCATTTGAATAGATTTAATTTTTGCCTTAATTTTAGGATCCCCTTCCGTATCCTTGTACTCATCTTTTACTTCCTGCTTGGTCATTTTGATTGATTTTTCGTATTCATAATTCTGGTATTTTTTATCAAGATACCCTAAAATCAACATGGCAAGACACATATTGATTATCATATTCATCAAAACAGATAATAGTATATTAATTGCAACAGGAGTTTCAAGTCCTACAAGACCGAGCAAATCACCTTTTCTGCTGTTTATTGCAGAAAAACCGCATGCTCCGACCACAACAATTTTTAGAATTGATTTGGCAAACTCAACAAGAGAACGGGGTTCAAAAGGATTAAACATTCTTTTAGCATTCTGCAGCATTCTTTGAGGGGAAAGATTTTCCAGATTAAATTTAGCTTTTTCAAGAGCAAAAACAGGACCTACATCAAGTCTTATAATAAAAATAGAAAAAATAAACAGCAGAACCAAAAAGGGGAGTGTTATAACTGCAAGATAATAAAAATACGGCATCATAAGCCCCATGATATTATCGGTGCTAAAGGCGGAAGGATTAAGATGGGTAAAAGTTTCTCTCAACATAGCTTGAATATTTTCAAACATGCCTTTTGATAAAACAGCCAGAAGCCCTATCCCCGCAATCATAACAAGAGCAGAGTCCATATCACGGCTTTTTGCAACATTACCGCGTTCTCTTTCTTTCGTTCGCCGTCGGGTGGTGGCTTCTTCGGTTTTTTCTGCTCCGTCGTTTCCCATCAAATATGATTATAGCATCACTGCTTTATTTTTTAAATAATTAAAACATGCCGGCGATTCGGGTCATAAATTGTTCTATTAAAACCGCTATATATTCAGCCATAGGACGCATAAATACAAGTGACAGCAACAGACCTAAATAAATTTTTAAAGGAAGCGAAACCATAAAAATATTCATTTGAGGCATCATTTTAGAAGTAAACCCTAAGAGGACATCCGTAATAAATAAAATTCCAAAAATAGGCAGCGCAATACTTAATCCTATTCCAAAAATTTGACCGCTTACAGAAACTATTTGTCCTATAAGTTCCGGAGAAAATGCAAAAGTGTACCCTACTGGCATAGTTTTAAAACTATTATAAATAGCTGAAAAAAGCCATTGATGCGTCCCAAGAGCTATAAAAAGCATACTGGCTAAAAACGTGTATGCCTGCGTTATAACCGGTGAATTTCCACCGGAAGAAGGATTCAAAGCCTGGTCGGCAGAAAGTCCCATTTGAATAGCAAATGTATTTACCCCCAGTTCAATACCGGAAAAAAGAATGTTTGCACAAAAACCCATTGCAAATCCTATCAAAAATTCTTTCACTAATATCAATGTCAATGCAGGTACGGAATTCGGAACAACAAATGAAGTATTATACTGAACTATCGGGAATAAAATAAACGCTATACAGGCAGCAAGCCATACCTTAATTTGTGTTGGAATAGGATATGTTGAAAAAATCGGAGCAGACGCAAAAAGTCCGGACAATCTCGTAAAAATTGCCATAAATAGAATTATATTGCTTACTGAAAATAATACATCCAAATTAAACATTACATTCCGCCAATCAGTTGTGGAATCATATCCATAAACTCATTCACCGTTGTAACAAATATCCCTATTATCCAGGGCATCAAAAAGATTAACAAAAGTACGCATCCAACTATTTTAGGCACAAAAGTCAGTGTAGATTCCTGTATTTGTGTAACTGTCTGGAAAATACTTACCAAAAGCCCCAGAACAACTCCAACAAGCAAAATTGGAACTGATATTTCCAGCGTTAAAATAAACATTTTTTGTAAAAGAGTTATAACTACATCTTGATTCATCTTATTTTACCTTCTATCTTACGAAACTTTCCACCAGAGATTTTACTACTAAATACCACCCGTCGACCATTACAAACATTATTAATTTAAACGGCAGCGCAATCATAGTAGGCGGCAAAAACATCATCCCCATTGATACAAGAACCGAGGAAACGACAATATCAATAACCAGAAACGGTAAATATACAACAAATCCTATTGTAAAAGCGGTTTTCAATTCACTCAAAATAAAAGCTGGCAACAAAACATAAGTCGGAACATCCTCTTTGTTTTTGGGTTTCTCAATCTTTGCCATACGTACAAACAAAGCTAATTCTTTTTCATGAGTTTGTTTAAACATAAAATTTCTAACGGGAATAATACCCCTATCCAGTGCAGCCTGCTGGGTTATTTGATTATTCATATAAGGCTGAAGAGCTTTTTCGTTTATTTCATTAAAAGTAGGCGCCATAATAAAAAATGTTAAAATCAGAGCAAGGCTTGTAATCACTTGATTTGGCGGCAGCGTTCCCGCTCCTAACGCTTGTCTTGTCAGCGATAAAACAACTACCAGTCTGATAAAAGATGTTGTCATTATCAATATGCTGGGCGCCAGAGTAAGAATAGTAAGCCAAATAAGAATTTGCAGACCATTGGTAAAATCCTGCGGAGTATTTGCATTTCCTACGCCTATATTTATATTAGGGAATGTCATCGCAGCACTGCATGGCATTATTGAAAGCAGCAAAGTGCCTAAAATCCCTCCCCATAATTTTATTTTATTCATAATTTTCCTCTAAAACGACTATCTTCCAAATATATGCTATCAGACATGGTATAATTTGTGCAAATAGTTAAGTTTTATTTCAACTTATCAATATCTTCTTTAATAATTTCTGGAATTTCAAACTTTTTAACTTTTTTTAGCGCAGCATTTCTTGTTCTTGCAAATTCTTTTTTTATATCTTCAACTTCCAAACCATTTGATACAATATATCTTTTAGCATATTGAACCGCAATTGTTCCACATTCCGGAGATTTTTCATACTTAAACACGTTAAATTCCATAATAATCGGCAATTTATCTCCATCCAGCAAAATAAAATCTATTATTGCGCTATTATCTTCTTCTTTTATAGTTAAAGCATTAGGACAATTTATTGAATTCAAAAATCCTCTGAAAGCTTCTGCTTGATCTATGGGAGAATAGGCATTGGGGAAATGATGCACAGCTAGAAGCTCTGTCCAGTTGTTATAATCTTCTCCCTGTTTGAAATATTCATTCAAATATCCGTTATGCTCTTTGTTTTTGACGCTGTATAACAACTGGTACGTATCACCTTTGAATTTTATTTTATTTACAACTTCTGCATAAGCAAGATTACAGCATAATAAAATCAATATAAAAAATAGTAATATCTTCTTCATATAACTAAGCATAGCATAATTTATGCTTTTTGGATACAGAAAACTTTAATCTTTTGCGCAGATTTATCCAGCAAAAGCCCTTGCTAAAAGTTCAGCAGGTTCGGCTATTGCTGTTGTATATTCTATATAATCATTATCCGGAGCAAAATATTTACGCATAGCTGCACGGTTTGTCACTTTTTCGTAACAAACAAACGAATCCACATTATCCTTCAAGTAGCCGGCAAAAATCCTCTGCTTGTGGGACAGGTTATAGTCCTTCAAGTTTTTGACGATATACATATACTAATATTATATATCATTTTTATATGGTTTTGTACTAATTCTTAATATTTCTTAATAATAAATAATAAAAAAGGCAATTTTTTAAACTTTATATACTTTATATATACATAGAGAATAGCAATTAAATATAGGAGAGAGTATTATGGCAGTCGGAGCTAGAGATTTTATTGACAAATTACTGGTTGAAAAGTATGCACAAGAAAAAGTAGATAATCACGATGAAGGAGCATTGGTCTCAAGAATATCAGCTGATGATATGATGAGCGCAATGAATACTTCTGCTAACAACTTTAGAACGATGCTGGAATTGAATAAAAGACTTACTATGGTCTGTTACGGGGTAGTTTCTAAGTCGGCGAAGTATTCTGCTATAGACGCCGCATAAATATAGAAAATTTTGTAATCGCCATATCTGTAGTATAATACAGGTATGGCAGTTTACTTCTTTTACGGGGATGAAGATTTTAATATTGAACTTGAGCTTGAAAAAATGACAGCAAAGCTCAATCCGGATTTTAAGTCTATGAATTTAAAAGTTCTGGATAATCCGAATTATGCGGATTTGATTACTGTTTTACGCACACCTCCCATGATGTTTGGAGAAATGCTCACTATTATTAATGCAGAAAGTTACTTTCTTACAAATAAATCTGTTTTTGAAGAGTCTGAATTATTAGATATTGAAAACGCATTAGCAAACATCGCGGATACACATGACATAGTTTTTGTAGTAAGATTACCGCGCAATGAAAATAAAAAACTTGATTCAAGAAGAAAACTATACAAAATTCTTTCTAAATACAATGCAAAAGAATTTCCTACGTTTAAAACATACAAAACTGCGGATATAGCTAACTGGATAAAAACAAGGGCTAAGTCAAAAGATATAACAGTATCTTCTGAAACAGCAGAAGCTCTTATTGTACAAATAGGAAATAATCTGAGGGAATTTGATACTGAACTTGATAAACTAAAACTCATTGCGTATCCTAACAAAAATATTACAGAAGATATGGTAAAAGAAATCTGTATTTCCAATCAAGATTTATTTAATTTTACCGAATTAATCATGAAAGGTCAAAAAGACAGGGCTCTTCTGGAATTTAAAAAACTTCTTGATATAAAACATCCGCTCGAAATAATATCGGCAGTACAGACCATGCTCCGGAAATGGATAATTTTAAAAACAAAATCTTCTACGCCTCCGGCAGAACTTGCGAAATTAACAGGTCAACATGAGTTTGTAGTAAAACAAACATTACAGAAATTGAAAAATACAAAAGTGTCTGATTTAGTAAAACTAAAACAAAATCTTTTTGATGCCGAGTACAAAATAAAATCAGCAGAAGCCATAGATATTATACAGGAGGTTGAGTGTGCTATTATCAGATAAGTACCCTTTTTTAACCAATTATTTTACAAAAGCTCTTGAAGCAGAAAATCATGCAATTCCTCAAAGCATATTATTTTATGGCAGTGATTTTAACTCTCAGTACACTCTGGCACTTGAAATAGCAAGACTTTTAAACTGTAAGGAAAGTAAATCTGATGACTGTAATTGTATTAATTGCAGATGGATTAGAGAAGGAACCCATCCGGAAGTAAGAACCATATCACGACTGGACAACAAACCGGATGATGATGATTCTAAATTAGTTATTTCTATCAAGCAATCACATATGATTAAAGAAATATTAATGTCTTCATCAGATTTTCACAGAGTTTTTATATTTTGTGACAGAGATGACGAAGGTAATATATGCGGGATCAACCCTGTTAATTTTCAAGCAGAAACTGCAAATTCCCTTTTGAAAATTATTGAAGAACCGCAGCCGGGAGTAACATTTATTTTTCTTACAAGGTATATTGATGATGTTTTATCTACTATAATTTCCCGTTCTCAATGTTTTTTTGTACCTTCAAAGGAAGCATGTAATTATGACTATTCTTGTATTAGTGATGTTTTTCTTAATTACTTCAATTTTGAGAGGAAAGATGCATTTGAAGTTTCTCAAAGACTACAAAATTTATTAAATGATTATTCTATAAACTCTGTTCTTGACGGAATACAAAATTACATGCTTTCGCTATTGAAATCAAATCCCAATATGGTAATATTTATCAAGCATATAGAATTTACAGAAGAAGCAAAACGCCAGGCAAAACTCGGAATAAAACCGGCTAATATCTTTGATGATTTGTGTTTAAAACTTATTGTCTAGCCTTCTGCAGGAGGAGCAATTGTTCCAAGCAAATAAGCATAAACATACAAACTATAGAAATAAACTGCCATAGAAAGCAGATAGAATAACAATATTCTAATAACAGCTGTAACATCAAGAGCTAGCCCGTCATAAACCCTTAGTAAAAAGCCAATTCCTGCAATGACAGCATAATTTAGGACATAAAACACAATAAACAGCAGTGTATTCCATATATATTTTCCTGTATAATTACCCATAATAAAGATTGCTTTTCTTATATTCCAAACTGCGACAACAGAATCCTGTCTTGCATAATTCCATAAAAGTGCAGGTATAAAAGAAGATAAAAACAAGTACAAAAATAAATAAGATGTCAAATATGTTGACTCATAATTCCCAATATTAACCATTGGCAGCAAAAATACTCCGGTAAAATAAGTTGTAACTACAAGCATAACAAAAGGCAAAAACATTAGTATTGTGGCAACAATTGACGCAATTCCGCGCCATATAAATTTGCAAGTATTCAATGTTGGAAGCTCTATTTTAAATACTTGCTTTATTTTTCCGTTATAAACATTAGCAGCCTTAATATCAACATCTCTTGATATAATGTTAGACGTAAGCTCCCAAAAGTAACCTTGTATGCACAAAGACGGAGCTATAAATAATAAAGCCGCTATTAAATAACATAAAATTGAGAAAATAAAATACTTCTGTAAAAAATAAGCCGCTACTGAAAATATCATAGCTGCAGCAAAAAAGCTGCAATATGTTAATAAAAAATATAAGAGATGCTTTTTTAAATTTTCAGCTTTAAACATCCAAATAAAAGCTTCAAACATAGATTTATACTTCCTACACTATCTTGATAACGAAATGCTTGTAACCCCCGCATTTCTGGCACTGTCCATTAACTTAACAACAGCACCGTGCCACGCATTATCCTCAACTTGAATTAACAAACCGTCCGGATACTCTTTAGCATTTTGAGCAACAGTACTTTCTAAATCTGCCGCAGCAATTTCCGTGTCATTAAAGAAATATCTGTTATCATTTGTAACACTAAAATTCATTATTTTAGGGTCTTTTGTTATCTGCTCCTTATTTACGACTTCCGGAACTGCAAGATTTAAGCCCTGCTGGTCTAAAAGCGGAGCAATAACCATCATTATAATAAGCAGAACCAAAAATATATCAGTAAGCGGTGTTATGTTAATCTCATTAAAACTGTCACGCATAGTTATTCACTCCAATTTTCATATTTATTATCCTGCGGAATTGCAGTAGAAGCACCTTGTAATGTATTATTAGAAGTATAATTTGAAGTAGCTTCCTCCTGCATCTGCTCCAATTTTCTCTGATCCTTCTTGTTTAAAGGCTCACCGGCTACAATAAGTTTTTTATAATGAGCATCTTGAGCAGCATCCATAATATCCATAATAACAGAACTTTTAACCTTCTCATCTGCTTTTACAACGATTTCAGCCTTTGAATCATCTGTCTTAAGAGCAGTTAAGTCGTCAACGAGTCTTTCTATAGACGAGCGTTTACTTTCTACATATATGGTTCCGTCCTTAGTTACGGAAACTGTAACTTTTCCTTGCTCAATTGCAGTACCGCTGTTAACTTCCGGTATCGTTATCGAATTATCTACTGACTGGAATGTTGGTGCGACAACCATCATAATGATTAAGAGCACCAGAAAGATATCCGTCAGCGGTGTTATATTAATTTCCGTAAATAAAGCTTTTTTACCTGATTTTATTGCCATAATTTAATCCTCTCCCTCTCCCTGCGGGAGAGGGTTGGGGTGAGGGGGAAGCTCATTAATTACCCTAATTGCCTCTTTTATCCCTTACCCTAATGCTACACTGGTTTTTGATTGTACATTAACTTCTTCATCCGAATCAACAAAGCTTAAGAACAATAGCTTAATTAACTGAAAATCGTCCTCAAATCTTCTTACCGTAGATTGGAAAGTGTTATAGCAGACAACTGCAACGATAGCAACACCAAGACCGAAGGCTGTTGCGATAAGAGCAGAACCAATCCCCATTGCAACTGCTGCAGATTGATTGCCTTGAGAAGCCAAATCCTGGAATGTATAGAGAATTCTAACAACAGTACCGAACAAACCTAAAAATGGTGCCACACCGCCTATCGTACCTAAGATTGTTAATCTGTGTTCAAGTTTTCTTGTAGCTAGAGCTGATGCGATATCGAAAGAACGTGAGAAGCCTTTTTTCTGTTCTGATAGAATTCTAACACCTTCTTCTGTAACTTCACCGATAATTCCTCCGCATTGTACAGCGAGGTTTTGCGCTCCCATGAGATTATTCTTTGCTAATTCTTTTTGAAGCTTCGGAATAAACTCAATAACATTTCTTTTGTTTGCATTATAGAATGCAGCCCTGTCTATTGCTACCATAACAGTTAGAATAGAGCAGATTAAAATCGGCAGTAATACCGGCCAGTCTAATTGAATTGAATGTAATAATAGTTCCATAATTTATTTCCCCTTATCTTTGTATTATCTCTTATTTTTTATTGTCAAGCAAGTATGCTCTACCTGCATATCTAAAGTGAGTATTATAGTAAAACTATATTGTTAAAAGTTTCCTCATTCTACTCTACTCCTTATTATTTTCTACATAAAACCAATACTTAACATCAACATACATATTTTTTGACGTTAATGGAAATGGCGATAATTTAAGATTTTTTATCGCATTGTATGCAGCCATATCAGCAGCATCATTATATGATTTTGTTTCAAACTGAATATTTTGTACAGCTCCTGTTCTTAGAACCCTAAATTTCAGACAAACTGAGCTATTTACATTTAAGGGCGGCTCCCAATTATGCTGAACCTGACGTCCTAATTCCCAGTGCAAATTCGACGGTGCAGAGGTTGGATAGCTGCTCATAGTTCTTAAACGTTTTGCTTGACTAATTTCTATTGTTTTACAAGTCTTATTAGTTTGGTCAATATCATACGTAAGTCTGTAGGTTGGTTTTAACTTTGAAGTTGCTCCTACTTGGACTTCTACACCGTTGAAATATATTTGAACATTCAATCCGTCCATTTGTAATTCTGCAGGAATTGGTTTAAATGGAGCTGTATTTAAGAGACATTGGATTGCAGCCTTATCAAAAGCAGCAGATTCAGAAGAGCGCAAAACATCATAAGCTGTTATACGTCCATCTTTATCAATATTGAAAGTAAGTCCTAATGAATAATTATTATTTCCTGTAGGATTTTTCCAGTTTGAACGCACACAGTATGTCATATAATTAAGATACGAAGACCTTATTTTAGAAATTTTAAGTTCATCACCTGTTAATATTCTTGAAGTAGCAGTAATCTGATTTTCTCGATTTTTTACTTTCGCCATTTTCGCTTGTTTTGCTTGCGTCTTTGAGAGAGGTTTCGTGGTTGGAATATTATTATCGCTCACATAAACATAATCTCTTACAGGAAATTCTTCAAATCCTTGAGCTTTTCTCATCGCATTTATTTCTTTTTGCCGTTTTATTTGTTCCACAGAAGCCTTTTCTTTTCTATATTTACGGACTTGTACATTTCCATTTGAACCAAAGCCTACATTAAAAACAACTTGTTCATTTTTCCATTCAGCAGGCAAAGATTTTAGTGGAAATATATTTTTAATAATTCTTTCAATTGTCTTATCATATTTTTGATTAGAATTTATTTGCCCGACTTTAGCAAAAGTTTTTAACTTCCCGTCGGGAAACACTTCAATCGTATACGCACTAATACCATTCAAATTATCAGCATTAACATTATCCCATTCTTTAGCCAGTTTTGTCTTTAAATAATCTGTATATTCAATACTGTTTGAACTTCTTTGCGCTATTGCTGCAGGTATTCTATATTCATCTTGTCTGAAGCGCTTATTCAATACAGTTTTAGCTCCATCATTTTGTATTTGGGGCACTTTAGATTCATAAGAAGTTACTCTAATATCATTGATATCGGAAACTATATTCTTTTCTTGTTTTAGATGAATAACTTGCAAAACAAGAAGAACTATAAGTACTATAGCCGAAATATCTAATATTTTTCTGTATTTTGAATCTTCAAACATTTAATTCGTTTACTTTCCTTTTTATACTTGTATCTTCTTTATTGTGTAAGTATGCTTAAGCTAAACCATTTTCTTAAGCTTCCTCCTCAACTTTTTTATTACTTAAATAATCTTCTGTTTGCACTCTTTCCTCTATTGTAACCTTACCATTGGCGAGAAAGTTAAGATTAAAAACGGTTTCATCATTTTCAAAATCTGATGGCAAAGGCTTATAAGGAGCTAAATTATTTACTATTTGATTAATAACATCAGTGTATTCTCCAACATAGCTGCCTATATCTTGAGTTTTCAGAGATATTACACTACCATCACTATTTAATGCAAGTAAAAAACCTTCAACAAGTTCCTCACTATCAGTTTGTTTTGATTCCTGCTCCCATTTTTCAGTCAAAGCTTCGCTTAAATATGACATATAAGCAGTCTTATTGTCTATATTACTAAGATTTTCTTGATTTGTCTCACTTAAACTAACCAGAACACTTCCATTATTCTGGAAAACCAGACTAAATGACGGATTTTCGATATCCTCCGGTAATGGTTTTAACGGTGCTAAATTATTAATTACACGAGTTAAAATGTTTTTGTACTTTCCATAGTTTATGCCAGTTTCTTTAACTCTATAATTAGTTATCCCGCCACTTGGGGTCAAAACCAATTCATAGCTGGCAACAGGTTCTGTACTATTATTATTGCAAATGCTTTTCCATTTATTATTAAGAATGCTATTTAGATATGCAATATAATCTTCTTTAGCAGCTCTCTTTTCAACAATGTCATTAGTTTTTGTTTCAACAGAAGGCTCTACAGATACTTTTTTCTGTTTAATTCGGGGGTTCTCTTGAGTATCATCAACCGGAATTTGAGTTTCAGTTTCCGATGTTATATTATTATCCGTGTCATTTGCATAAAACACTGCTCCTGTAACAATAAAAAACATTGCTACTATAAATACTATTAATATTGTGTACATCTTTCTGGAATCTAACATCGTACTAACCCTAATATTTCGCTCCAAATACATTATAGTCAAATGTGAACTGAATATCTATGCTCTGACCTCTAAAATCTGCCGGCAGCGGTCTAAATGGTGCAGTTAATTCTACCGCTTTTAAAGCTGCCTGGTCTGCCGACGGCAATCCAGAGGACTTATGTACCCTGCATGAAAGCAGCCTTCCGTCCTTTGCAATTTTAAATAACAATATAACTCTTTTGCTTTCGTTTCCTTTTGGCGGATCCCAGTTGAGTTTAATTCTTCTTTGCAATTCTCTCATATAAGGTCCAAAGTCAGGTTCTCTAAGAGCATCAATACCAGGAGCACCACCACCGCCTCCGGGATTTCCAAGATTACCGTTTCCGGAAGAACCTCTCGCCAGAGGACTATTACTACCGCTGCCGGCTGAAGGTGAAAAAGATGGTTTTGGAGCATAGCTGCTTCCCTTTGCGCCTCCGGAAGTACCGGATTTTGCACCGGTTGGAGCTGATGTACCGCCAACAGGACCGGTTGATAAAGTTTTTCCTACCGGCGCCGCTTTAGGAGCAGGTACGGTAAACTTACTTGAAGGTTTAGCTACCGGAGCCGGTGCAGAAGTCGGTCTTACGCTCGGTCTTGCTGTTGGTGCAGCAGGTTTTGCAGGTGACGGTTTTTGAGCAGGTGTCTGGACAGTTTTTTTAGCTTGCTGCTGGACTTTCTGTTGTTGAACCGCTTGTTTTTTAATTTGCTGCTGCTGTTTTTTTATAATTTTATTTGCACTTTTAGCCGCTGCTGAAGGTTTAGAAGCCTTTTTGGGTGCCGGTGATGGCATTGAAACCTTCCTTTTTGGATCGTTTATCCCCCCGCTCCTTGAATTCATATCAGAGCGATTCTTTGTATTGGGATCCCTCGGCTGAGCTTCCTTATCAACAAGCACAAACTCAATATCTTTCTTTAATTGAGCGTTAGGACGTTTGAAAAGACTCAAATTTATTCCCATTAATGCAAGAGCAATAGTAATAAGCCAAATAAGCAAAACTACTGCCGGGTGCAGTGCTGTCGATATTGCAAAAGATTTTTTTATAGGAATAACTTCCGGTTTGCTTGTTACAAGAGAAGGAAGTTTATATTCCTCTATGTTTTTATCCTCTTCTTCGTCTAGTATAAAACTTTTTTTACTTAACATTGACACTTTATAAATCTCTCTAATATTACTTATTAAGAATAATAAATTTGCAGATAAATTAAATTATCCTTGTTACTAATTTTCATAACTATAACTTGATGCTGATACCGTAATCGGCTGCGTAAGCAAAATTTCAATACTTGAATTTGCAGGGATTTCAACTTCATTTCCCTTATCCCAGACAGATTTTACAAGACCTCCGCCAGCCCCCACAGCTGTTCCTAATGCAGCACCTTTTCCGACATCACCACCGGCAAGAGCACCGAAAACAAGCCCCGATAAAGCTCCTGCAGCACTTCCTGCTGCTAAATCTTTAGCATATTCTTTTGTTACATCCATTTTTGTTCCGCCGATTAAAACCCCGGAAGAATCCTCCGTCTTTATTACTGCAGAAATAGGAATTTGAGTTCCATACGGAGTACATATCTGCGTAAATCTTACGCACAATTTCCCGTTCATACTTCCTCTTTTAGCTTTTGAAGCTTCTATCACGGTTCCAATAACAGAGCTTCCTGCCGGCGCAATCAGTTTATTGTTATAATAAAAATCTGACCCTAATGCCATGCTTACCGATTGTCCTGCTGAAGCAGTTGCTGACGAAAGCGGTGTTGTCAATATCACCGGAAATGTTGTTCCGGAAGGAACCATAATAACATTACCCTGCAGCGGCTGATTTGCACTGTATTGCATAGGCTGCTGCACATAATTACTGTTATAAACGGGCTGAGTTTGGGTTTGCTGATATGAATAATTTGAAGCCGCATACACAGAAGGCAGCGCACAAAGTGAAAATACCATTATTAAAGAAGTTAATTTTTTATTCATAGATAAATCCTCCCCCTAGTAACATTTTATAATTAATCCGGAATTTGTCAATTTATTAATGTATGAGTCATATGAATCGGTGCAACCAGCACGACTATCAAATTTGCCCCCGATGAAATTGTAACATGCTCACCCATTTTACGTTCTCCTCCCGGTACGCATTGCAGAGTTCCCATCGCTCTAAACATAGCCCATCGCTGATAATGCGGCATTCTGATATATTTTGCCGGCGGAGTTAGTCCGCCACCGATAATATTATTATTTGATGTATATATATACGCTTTTATCGGAATTTCATATCCGTCTGGCAGGTACATTTTATTGACAAAAACTTTCATCGCAGCATCCGTACCGATAATGGGTTCATTTTTCTTATCAATATAACCCGTAAGCTTGGAACCCTCCGGAATTATGTTTTTGTCATAAAGAAATATATCAGAGGTTGTTATAAAACTGACGCTGTCACCTTCCTCACAATATGCAGTAGAGAACTCTTGAAGAGATATCACAGGGATATGGGTTCCTGCCGGAATGTCAAACTCATCATACCCTCTAAGCTCAACTTCCGCAGCCATAGCCAAATTCATAAATAAAATAGTAAGTATTATCAGTAAAAACCTCATATACAATATTATAATATTATTGAGGGAATTGTAAACTATTCAGCCATTGTCTTTAAGATACTCTTTTACCAAATTTATAGGTGTAGCAAAGCCTATACCTATATTTGAAATATTATTATCCGGATTATAAATCGCTTGATTTATACCAATAATTTCACCTTTTGTATTCAAAAGCGGACCGCCGGAAGACCCTGGGTTAATCGCAGCATCGGTCTGTATCCTGTTCTTTGCATAATCTATCCTTGAAACGATTCCTTGAGTGAGAGTCCCGCTGAAGCCAAAAGGATTACCTATTGCCAGCACTGTTTCTCCTACTTTAACTTTTTCTGAATTCCCTAGTTTTACAGTCTTTAAATCCTGCGGGACATCAATTTTTAACAATGCGATATCTTTATTTTCTCCAAGATGCTTAAGGACTTTTGCATTATAATTCTGCCCGTTATTCATCGTAACAATAACGGTTTTGCCAATATCTATGACATGAGCGCTCGTTAAAATAATACCGCTTTTATCTATTATACAACCTGTACCGCATGACATGCCGTCCGGAACTTGAGAATCAACTGACACAATAGCAGGGTTTATTTTTTCGTATATATTAACAGCAATTTTATCATTTCTTGCAAATGAAAACGCCGGTAAGGAAAGCGTTGCCAACAACAGACCTGTACTTATTAATTTTCTTAGCATATCTCCCCCTTGTAATAAAAATTTTACAAAGAAGAGTATACGAGACAATTGCCTTGCTTGATGTATTTTGTCTATATATTGCCAGCTTTGAAATTTTAATGTATAATAAACGAGATATTTCACAATCAACACTTAAAAGGAGAAAATTATGTCAAGAATTGAAAGTTTTAAAGAAGCTTTAAACGAAAAAAGAGCAGTAAAAATTATTGCAGGTATTGATAACTTTGATGCAGAAAGCGTAAGAAAAGTTGTTATGTCAGCTTCAAACTCCGGAGCAAATGCCGTTGATATATGCGCAGATCCGGATATTATTGCTATGGCAAGAGATATAACTGATATTGCATTATTTGTATCTTCTATTAACCCTCAAGAACTGGCACACGCAGTTGCTTTAGGTGCTGATGCAGTTGAATTAGGAAACTTTGATGCTCTTTACAAAAAAGGACAAACTTTCACAGCTTCTCAAGTTTTAAGACTTGCTAGAGAAACAAGAGAGCTTATCGGTGACGATGTATTCTTCTGCGTAACTATACCTGGAGAATTGGAAGTTGGTGAACAAATTGAATTAGCCAGAGATTTAGAAGCTTTAGGTGTTGATTTAATTCAAACAGAAGGTCATTTTACAAATGAAACACCTTCAAATGGTGTAAGAGGTTTGATAGAAAGAGCTGAACTTACTATTTCTAATACAATCGAGCTTTCAAGAAACGTTGATATCCCGATAATGACAGCAACCGGCATTAACCCGACAACTGCATCTCTTGCATTCGCGGCAGGCGCTTCAGCTATCGGATGCGGATCTTGCGTCAACAAACTTGATTCAGAAATTTCTATGCTGGCTGTTTCCAAGAGCCTTGTAGAAATCGCAGAAAGAAATGCTCAATATACAGTAGAACTCGTATAAAATTTAAAAATTTATTACAAACAAAAACAGATATTTTCTAAAATGAAAATATCTGTTTTTTATTACGAAATGTAACAATTTTCTTCAAAATCCTAAAGTTTTTGAACAATTATGCCGTTAACTATATCAAAGGGACTAACTTAAGGACTACTACATATGGGAATGGCAGCATCACAAGCAAGGCTGTTAACTATTACA
>CALVAO010000023.1 GCA_944325515.1 Candidatus Gastranaerophilales bacterium
CGTGTACGGTTAAAATGATTATTGGCTGAAAAGTGGCTTTGTGTTTAGGTTTTAACCTGCCGGAAGTGTCCGAAAATGATCAAACCAAATTACTTGAAAAGTCCACGAAGTGTCCGTTGAAGTCTACCCTATCGACTTTTGGTTGTACCCCTTATGTGGCGGAACTTTAGGATATATTTAAACTTGTACGAATGGTTTGATTATTTTCGGCAAGGACATTTGAAATTTTAGCCGGAAGTTTTTTATTAAGGTTGTAAAATAACATATAAGATGAATACAAACATACAGGTCGGAATTTTAGACAGGATAAGTCGGAAGCAGAGATTATATATGTTTGAATTTTTTTGGAACTTGTATCTGCGCAATTTTTATTCCTCAAATTCAATAAAATCGTTAAGTATAAAAATTGGCAAAGTCTAATACTGGCAATAATTACAGTGTAAATTTCAAAAATAACATCAAATTTGAGAATTTCTCATAGAAAATATTAATTTTACAAATCTGCGGAACCAACTTTAAGGAACCTCTGGAGTGAAACTTTTATCTTGAATCATCTAGTAATCTCTCTATAAACATCAGGCTAAATGTTTTAAAATCTCTATTTGATTAAATATGCAAGTAGTATTAATGTCTGTTATTTTGTTGTATAATTCTTCTATAAAAAGTTCCAACATCGTACAGTGTGGGGAGTTTTTTATTAGGAAAAAAGTTTACTGGACGAAAAATACAAGACAAAATAAATTAATTATTTGTCAACAAATTTTTTATAATGCATTGTTTGCTGACATTATCTTTCATAAAAGGGAATGCTTTTTTGAATAACTCGTTCAAATCATTTTCATTCAAATTCAAAGTATACTCAAGTTTATTTCTTGATTTTGCAATTTGAGCAGCCGTTGTAAACATATTCAACAATTCTAAAGCATCTTTATCAGTCATTAATTTTTATTTCATCCTTTGCAATTTTGTATATGTTATAAAATAATTCTTGTTTCTCTTTATTAATTATATCATATTTTTCTTTTGTTCCAAAAGACACAACTACTGGTGCATAATCATAACCATTATAAAACAATGTCCAATCGTCAACTTGCAAACGGTATTCATCCCAAAATTTAGCTATACTTTTGTAATACCTGCGAATAATATCTTCTTCAGGAACATCATGCCCGCCATTTTTAACACGTGTTTTTACTCTTTTAATACATGTAGTACAGCTTTGTAAGAAAGAATAGACTAAAATAATTTTGTAATTTTGGCTTTTTGCCTTATCAATTATCCTTGTAATATTATTACCCGAAAGAGTTGATTCTACAGCGAATGACAGGTCATCTTTAAAATATTGTGCTAAGCGTTTATAATATTCTTTGCCTGCAGATATAGGAACACTATTAATTGCATTTGGTGCAATTTCTTTTGCTATTTCATCTGCATTAAGAAATACCAAATTTTTTTCTTTCAAAAGAACTTCCGCAAGAGTACTTTTACCACTGCCATTTGCACCTGCTATTATATATAATACTTTATCTTTATAATGCATAATATGATTTTATCATGGAATAAATATCTAAGTTATTAATATTAACAAGGTTTTAATACAGTATTTTGGCAAAAAGTTCCAATGTCGTACAATCAGCGGAGTTTTTTATTATTTAGGTTACAAATGTAATAAAAACATTTGAATTAGCAACAAATTATCTTTTAATAATTAAATTTAAATATTTTATTGTAAAAATAATACAATCAATTTATTTGTTGGCTTATACCCAGCCCTGTTTAGCATATTTTTCTACAGACTAAAATATTCATACCGAATGAACAATATAAATCCGCATATTTTCTTCCGCCTCATATTTTGTTTACCATATTTTTGAAAAAATTCCTGCTCCGAAAAGAAAAATACAATTATGACTACTAAAAAATAAATTCAAATACTATTGCATATATTCTTTTTGAAGAATAGTTTGATATTACATAAACTGCGGATTCATACTGTGAAGTGTCTATAGAAACTGTTTTCATTATGACTCCATCGATATCCGTTTCGTTTTTAATTCCGGCAAGTATATCAGACTCTGTTTGATTATCTGCGGTTTTATATTTCTTGTTTAAATAAAGCTCTGCTGTGAAATCCCCATTCTTAAATGCATCCGTAACATGCGTTATCTTTATTGATTTTACACCGTGAGGCAGATTGAATTTAACGGAATCAAAAACTCTTTTTTCAATAGAAGTATCATAAACCAAAAGGTATTTGGAATGCGGGCAATAATGAATTTCATTCAAGCTTAAAGCCTTTTTAAGATAAGGATAGTTGTTATTTATCCGCGCATAAAATTCCGTATTTGGATTTTGTTCAATACAAAAAGGCAGGAGCGGTTCAACAGAGCCTCTTATACATCCTGCTGTAAGACATTGTGCGGTTTTTCTTTTATACAGCCAGCCTCCCAGCCCCAAAAGTGCTGCTCCGCCAATCGAACCCAGTGTTATTGCAGTAACGGCTCCGCCCGAGAGTCCGCTCTCTTTTCCCCCGGGAGATGAAGAGCTTGCTACGGGGTTTTCATTAATAGCAAAAACAAATGACGGCTGTCCGACTCTTGCATATGATACAGGGATTGTCAACATAATAAGTATAAACAGTGCAATTATTTTTTTCATCATCACTAAACCCGCCCGAGCGTAACCGTCAAATGCGCTCTGTATGTTGTGCAAACAGTATCATCATGTGCATGTACTTTTGGTGTAAAAAAATCTGTTTCAATTTTGTCATGCGGATTATTAATAGTATAAGATGAAGGTGTAACCATTAAATCCTCGTTATCTAAAGGATATCTTCCGCAGGTGCTGCAGCAGCTTTCCATTTTGGCACTAACCTGTATTGGCTCGGATAAATTTGTCGTAATCCTAACAGAAAAAGGGGTTAGAGAAAGGCAGCAGCAATGCTCGTCAACAAGTTCGGTTTGCCTTATCTGAACATTTTTAAGCTCTTCATCTTTTTCATACTCCACATTTTCCACAATTATTTTATCTATATGCAAAACCTCCGGCACCGTGCTCTGCAGGAGCTGGGATGCTTGATTTCCCGCAAATGCATATGCGGGAAAAAGTATGCTTGATATTATTAAAAAGATTTTTTTTCTCATCTCAATAAAACTATATAAACAAAAGAAAGAATTAAAATTACCCGTCAAGATATATCAGAAATCCCCCGACAGTTTTCCACAACAGGTCATTATTTTTACTCTTAAAATACCTTAAATATGACTTGAGGATTTATACAAAATGAAAAAAATAATCAGTTATATTCTGGCTTTATTTATTTTATTCATACAACCCGAAGTAAAAGCTGATATTTTTATGCGGGCAGAGCAGACTGGAGTACCTGTAATTACTTCATCCTTAATTACAGCAAATATAAATCTTACTTATCCGCAAATTGGTATTTCAAGGCTTTTTGCAAGTGCTATGGAACCATACATTACAAATAATGAAAACCAGGGAATTAAAATTCCGGTAAATAATTTATATCTGATTTGTGATGGGGAATCATACCAGCTAAGCAATATCGGTATGCAGTTATTTTATATTGACAGCCTGGGAGACTTGGATTTCACAAGAACCGCACAAAAAAATATCACCCTCCGGCTTGAAAATATCGGAGAGCTTCCTGCCGGCACATATTCTATACCGTTAAAATTTGTAAACAGGACAAGCTTAATCCAGCAATACGAATGCGATTTCTTATTCAGTTTTGTTATAGACGAAAAACAAACCATATCGTCTTTCAGCGGAGAACCTTTGATAATCTTAAGCGAAGAAGATGTTTTTAACAAACAAATCTCAATAAAAAACAAAAATGACATAAAACTCGATTTATCCTCTAATACTAACTGGAGCCTTTGGCTCGATACCTCAAATATAACAAACCTAGAAGGCGAATACTCATTTTTAATAAAAAGTTATACGGGCAATATAACAAATTACGAACAAAATCTCACACGCATTTTCCCGAACAAACGCTACCTATTAGCAGAAGGTTCATCAACTCTTGACGGATTTGAAAGCGGGAATAATGTGCCGACAAGCATTATTATTGAATATTCGTTCAATAATTCCGATACGGATAAGTATATAAAAGAAGGAATAAGACAATACCCTTTGACTTACATAATGGAGAGAAAATAACATGAAAAACCTGCTTAAAACTGTTTTATTCTTATATCTGCTGCTTATTACAGTTATTCCATCCTTTGCTGCCGTTAAAGTAGCACCCACATTGATAGAATTAAACGCAAATAAAGGAAACGGAAATTACCTTACAACATCATTCAGTGTTCAAGCGGATAAGAATGAAACAATAAGATATAAACTCTATCCCGAATACTTCACAATAACCGACCAAGGCAAAATGCATTCAGAACCAGTTTCTGCAAATCCGGATAATTTAATTCCGCATGCCAGATTTGTTCCGAATGAATTTACACTCAAAAACGGAGTCCCGCAGCTTGTGAGGGTCACTTTTACAGACCTAAAAAGCCTGCCGGACGGAGAATCACGGATGGTTATGTTTATCGAGGATGTTGCGGCGAAAGAAATCATACTCCCCAACAAAAATAAAAACGTAAATACAAGACTTGTAGTAAAAACAAGACTCGGTATTCCGATTTATATAGACAAGGGACGGTTTATCAAAACAGGTACATTTAACGATTTAACCGTTGATAAAGAAAACGGAAATCTTGTATATAAGATGAAACTAAGTTCACAGGGAAACAGCAAAGTCCGATACCGAGGTAAAGCCCAAATAATAAAGGATAAAACCCTTATACAGGAGTTTAATATGAACAGCAATACAATACGGGCTGCCGGAATTTTTGAAGAAACCGGAAAACTTCCTAAAAATCTTGAAACGGGAAATTACATTTTAAAAGTCATTCTAACTTATAAAAACGAAAAAGGAGAAAATAAAAACCTCATAAAAGAGGTGTCGTTTAATATTACTAATTCTATTTAAGGAGAAACCATGAACAAAACAAAATTTTTCACTTCAATGCTGGTTCTGTGCGCATCCTGTATATGCGCACAAGCAGAAACTTTCGACACGCAGATTTTGCGTGCAACTCTTGCACCTTTTGTCGATATCAAAGCTGAAACCGATATTCAGACAAAAACAATTGATCCTGCAACAGGTAATCTTGATACGGGATTTTCCTCTGTATTTACGATAAGGGCAAATGATAACGTCGATTTATATCTGACAGCTAAAGCCGATACCGAAAACGGACCGGAAAAAGCATTCTTTAAAAAAGACGGAATCGTATATGTTATTTTAACCAACACAACCAAAAAACCGACAGGCTCTGCTCTGGCAGATATCAGAACGGGAACAGCTATTCCGTCAAATAACGCAAATGCAATTGCATATCCTGTTTCCGGCGTTGAAATTGCGGGAGCAACAACAGTTGAACCGCAATATAATGACGGTAAAAATCAATATGAATTTAAGGTCAATCCTGGTATAACCACTGCCACAACGACTATCTCATCATCCGTTGATTCGACAACATACTCATTTGATGATAACGCAGGCGTTTACGAAGCTCACGTTACACTTACAGATACGACAACATAGGTTATTCAGATGAAAAATAAGCTTATTTTCTCTTTTATCTTAACATTACTGCAAGTACCGATTTGTTTCGGTACTGCCGTAATGGAAAGCCGTTTAACGCTGATAGTGCCTTCATCCGCTGTTGTAAAAACCATTCCTTCATCCAAAAACAACAGCGGAATAGATCCGCAAAACGGATATCAATCGGGCTTAGAAGCCATATTTAACATTAAAACAAACGGTGATGACAATACATATGATTTTATACTGTCAAGCAGTATAGAAACTCTTAGTGGAATAAAAAATGCTTATGTTTTGAATAATGACAATTTATATCTGATGCTGGGAAATAAAGAACATTTACCCGATGCCTCGTCTGCAGCAGATATAGAGTCGGGAGCCCCGTCAAATAATCCTAATATTATCGCATATCCGGTAATAAACAGCTCCCCGTTTGATATTAAACCAATAAATCATAACGGTGGACTCTGCTGTCAAATTTTAAGCGGTGGAGAACAGGATATGAATATTATTCAAACCATAGGAAATACTCCGCTCGGAAATACATATTCCGTAAGCGAAGACAACGCAGGTGTTTATGAAGCAGCAATTACTCTGAATATTTACAGGAAACCTTGATGCGAATTTTTATAATACTGGCATTTTTAATTATCAGCAGTTTTTGCACAGCATTTGCCCGTACGGAACAAACTACAATAACAAATCTATGTCTTAATGAGAACGAGCAGTATGATATCGAAATCCTAATCGTTTCCGACAATATATATATTCCGGTTAAACAGATTGCTAAAATCTTTAATTTACCTGTAAATGTAAATCATTCAAAAAAAGAAGCCGATTTTTTAAATTTTGAGAACCAAAATATAACTGTTAACAAAAAGGGAGTATTTTCAAATAATAAAAAAATAACAGATAGCGTAAAATTTCAAAAAGATGGAATTATTGAAGCCGATGAATTTTTTATTGACAAAGATGCGGCAGAAAACATTTTTAATTCAATTGTGGAAATTGATACGAGTTCATTATGCGTAAATATTTTTAACAAATATATACATCAGAAATCTGAAAATACTTCAGAGGAAAAAGAGGAAGATAAAAATATTCTGCAGCCGAAAGAAAAAGGCAAAATCTCTTTTGACACTCTGGAACTTAATAATTCTATGATGAATGATTCCACAAAACAGGTTTATCTGAATTCAATCCAAAACAATGTAATGTTTAATAACAATACAAGAATGAGTCTTAAAGGGAAATTATACGGCGGAGATTACGCGCTGAATTTTAATACAAACAATTACACACAGCAGTTTTTCTCCTTTGGAGGTTTGAGTTTTACATACAAAAATAAATGGCGTGATAAATATTTTTACGAACTGGGGCAGGTATCCGGTTTTAGGGACAATTATAATTCAATAGGAACAATGCTTATAGGAGCACAGCTTTCTGACTATAACGAGTACGAAAAGAGAGAAAATAAATACGAACTTAAAAAGGGGGAAAGCCGAAAACGCGTTTTTGCGGGAATTTCTGGATTTAACAACCGTCTTTTCAGTTCTAACGGATATATCTATCAAATGACGTCTAAAAAATTTGTTGCAGGAGGACGCAGAGAATACGGACTTACAGACAAAATGAGTCTTGATACAAAAATTATTTACGACAAAATTATTCAAAAAAATAACAATGCAATTTTTACAAATTTTGATTACTCAATCCTCTCCTCCGGAGTTTACCGAAACCCGAATACAATGGAAGGTGTGAGTTTAATTAATACACTCAGCCTGTACAAAAACGAGTTTTATAAATTAAACGCACTTGCCGGAGTCTCTCTGATGCGTGATTTTAATTACGATTCCGCAAACTATTCTCCAGGATATTCACTCTCTCTTGAAAATATTTTTGATTACAAAAACTCTACTCTTAAAATGAGACTCTATCAGCAGTCTCCCAATTATTACGTTGCAGGCTCCGACTCGGGGTTTATTTGTGACAGACTCGGTGCCGAAGCCGTATATAACTATTCAAGAGAAAAATTTAATACAAATATACGCTATACACGCTATTTTTCTAACCTTGACCAAAGATATGCCGGAGGAATAACAACTTTTGACGAAGCTCACATAAATGCGGGAGCAAATCTTTTCGATTTCGCCAAACTTAGATTTAACGGCAATCTTAGATACGGAGAAAACAGTACGGGACATAATCTTAACTATTATTACAACTTGAATGCGTCTAAAAACATTAATTCAAAACTTTCTCTGGAAGCCGGATACATGGGAAATGCTTATAATACCGAATACAATTCTTCCTATTCAAGCTATTCAAATGGTTTTAAAAGTACATATAATACAATGTATGTTAACTCAAATCTAAGACTTCCTAAAAATAAAGGGGTCTTATCTCTCGGACACGAAACGGTCAATTATGAATCCGGCGGAGCAAAAAATGATTACAATATGATAAAAGTGAACTATAAATTTCCGGAATTTAAAAGAATACTTCTTGCACTCGGTACCGGATATAAATATCAAGGACTTGACGGCGGATTTACTTACAGCATAGCTCTCGGCTACCGTACTAAAACAGGAATGATTATAAGTCTTAATTATCAATATAACACTGCTATGGGTTATATGTTCAACAACATGTATATACCGTCCAATGCGCGCCACTCAATTAATTTTACGTTTAATGATACATTTGCTTTTTCTGATAACGGGCTGCAATCAATCGGTACAACATCTCCAAATGAAGGTTTTGTTGAAATTGCAGCCTATATTGATAAAAACAAAAACAAAATTTTTGATAAAGACGACATAAAAGTAGCAAATGTCCCGATAACTGTTTCCTGGAAAAGCCATTCGATAAAAACCAAAAGAAGCGGATTTTGTCCGCTTCAAAATGTAGAAAAGGGATATTATGAAGTAAAACTTGACGGTGATAACCTTCACGCAAATCTTTCACCCGAGACGGATTTGAAACAGGCTATTTATGTAGAACCTGGGAAAACAACCCGCGTTGAATTTCCGCTCAAAAGTACCGTTGGCAATATCTCCGGCAAACTGCTTATTGAGGACGATTTTGAAAGAAAAATGCCCGTAAATGATTTTATAGTAAGTTTATTTGATGAAGAAGGATGCGAAATCGCATATTCTACAGTCGATGATTCGGGTAATTATTATTTTTCCGGAATTTCACCAGGCAGATACAAAATTGCTCTTGATAAAAATTTTATCAATGATTATAACCTGACACCCGACAACGAAAAAGGTGAAATTACAATTGATATTCCCTATATTTATAAAGAATTTGCGGAGTTTCAAAATCAGAACCTGATTTATAAATGTTATTAAAATATTTATTCTGCAGTATTATTGGAGTAAGTATAAATTGTTCCAATCTTTAATAGAGCAGGCAGGGGTAATCCCTGCCTGTTTTAGATATATTCTAAAATTTTTGATAAATTTTTTTCTTTTATAATGATGTTTGCTTCTTTTTCTAATACAGGTTTTGCACAAAAAGCAACTTTATAATCTGCATATTTAAACATACTTAAATCGTTTGCCCCGTCACCTGTAACAATTGTATTTGAAGGTGTAATACCAAGGATTTTCTGCAGTCTTAAAAGCATTTGTCCTTTTGAATCATTAAACATCATTTCCCCGCCGACAAATCCGGTAAGTATTTCATCTTTCACGTGCAAAATATTAGAGAATTCTCCGTCTAATCCGAGTTTTTGAGCAAACGGAATTGTTGCATTTTTGAATCCGCCGGAAAAACAAATAACTTTACATCCCGTTTCTTTTAGCCCTCTTACAGCCTCAAAAGCACCGTTCATAACTGGAAGTTCTGCACAAATTTTGTTAACTCTTTTAATAGACAGACCTTTTAGCAGTGCAACCCGCTCTTGCAAACTCTCAAAGAAATCAAGCTCCCCCTGCATTGCTTTTGCCGTAATTTCTTTAACTTTATCTTCACATCCTACCTCTTTTGCAAGAAACTCTATTGTTTCACCGTCCATCAAAGTGGAATCAAAATCAAAAACTGCCAGTTTAATATTATTCCTGCGCTGTAAGATTGACATATTTAGAATTATGAACCCCTTCTATTTGATTAATTTCTCCAAGTGTATTGTCGTTCACCCCTGTATCAATGTTAATGACCATGATAGATTCTGTTTCATGTTTATCATTCTTTTGTACAACGTTCATAGAGCCAATATTTATATTATTTTCACCGATTACTTTTGCAACCTGTGCAATCATTGAAGGTCTATTTACGTGCGGAACTAGAAGCATGTGTTTTTGCGGACGTATGCTTGTTTCATAATCATTAATTTTAACAATTCTTGGAATATCTTTTGCAACAAGCGCTCCTGCAACAACTGTTGAATCTTTATCTGTAATTAATTTTACGGTTAACAATCCTGCAAAATTACACTTTGTGTTAGAGCGTGTTGAAATTATATCAATACCGCGTTTTTTCGCAAGAAACGGAGCATTTACATAATTTACACCTTCAAGAATTGAAGAAAGCACCCCTTTTAATACTGCTACTTCTAACGGTTGAATATCAAGCGATGCCAGACTTCCCTGCACCGTAATTTCAATTGTTTTAACTATACCGCCGGAAATTTGCATAGCAAGTTCTCCAGCATTTTCTGCTATTTGCATATAATCTTTAACAGGTTCAAGTTTATCCGGTCTTAATGACGGAATATTTACAGCAGAAGATGCTGAACCGCCGGTTAAAACTTCTTTTATTTGTTCCGCAACATCAAGCGCTACATTAATTTGGGCTTCCTGCGTACTTGCGCCCAGATGCGGAGTTAAAACAATATTTCCATTGCAATGGATAAGCGGACATTCCTCTATATTAGGTTCATTTTCATATACATCAATTGCCGCTGCAGCAACTTTTCCGGATTCTATTGCATCTTTTAAATCCTGTTCATTAATAATTCCACCCCTTGCACAGTTTATAAGCCTTACGCCCGTTTTCATTTTTGCAATTGTTTCTTTATTAATCATATTTACCGTATCTTTGGTTTTAGGGACATGAACCGTTATAAAATCACATCTTTCCCAAAAATTATCAAGATTTGCAATATATTCTCCACCGAGTTTTTCAACAACTTCTTTTGAAGTAAACGGATCATATACAACAACTTTCATACCAAAAGCAAGAGCAATTTCTGCTACGTGTGAACCGATTTTGCCTAAACCGATAATTCCAAGTGTTTTGTTATACAGTTCTCTTCCGGTAAACTTACTTCTTTCCCATTTACCTTCTTTTGTAGAAACAGCAGCCGGCACAATATTTCTCGCTATTGCAAGCATTAATGCTGCGGTATGTTCAGCTGCAGCTATTGTATTTCCGTCCGGTGAATTTACAACAATAATTCCATTTTGTGTAGCAGAATCAAGATCAATATTATCTACTCCAACACCTGCTCTTCCGATTATTTTAAGGTTTTTGCCTGCTTCTATAATTCGCGCGGTCACTTTTGTCTGGCTTCTTACCATCAAAGCGTCATACTGCGGAATAATTTTTATAAGCTCTTCTTCTGGCATAGTCGGAAGAAAATCAACATCTGCCGCCGGAGAAATAATACTTCCGGCAGTTTCATTTATTTTATCTGTTATTAAAACTTTCATTATTTTTCTCCTAATGCTTGAATAAGGGTTTTAACACCATTCCCGGGTTCAAATTTATGCCCGAGTTTATACAAAACTGCTTCCAGCGAGCCTATTGCCATAATTAAATCTCTGTCGGAAACAAACCCGAGGGTGCCGATTCTAAAAATCTTGTCTTTTAATTTATTTTGTCCGTTTGCAACAACAATATCATAATCGTTTTTCATCCCGCTTCTTATATCCGGAACAGAAATCCCTTCCGGCGGGAGTATTGAAGTAATAGACCAGCTGGCATTTTTGTCATCTTTGACAAGAAGTTCAAGATTCATTGCACGTAAAGCTTTTCTAAGTGCCATTGCATGCCGTCTGTGGCGCTCATTCATATTTTCAATACCTTCGGATTTAATCATCCTTAAAGCTTCCCTTAGTCCGACAATAAGATTAACAGCAGGTGTAAATGGTGTAGTATCGCCCTGTACAGCTTTTTTATGCGCTGCCCAGTCAAAATAAAAACTCGGATGTTTACACTCTTCATAAACTTTCCATGCTCTTTCATTTGCGGTTAAAAATGCAAGTCCCGGCGGCACCATAAAACCTTTCTGCGAGCCGGATACTAAAACATCAATGCCCCATTCGTCCGGCTTGCATGGCATTGCACAAACAGAGGTTACTCCGTCTACAACTGAAATGGCTCCATGCTCTCTTATTATTGAACACAATGCTTTGATATCATTAGCTGCACCGGTTGAGGTTTCGCTGTGTGTCAAAGTAACTATTTTTATTTTTTTCTCATAATCTTCTTCCAACCGTTTTTTTAATACTTCCGGCTCAATTACACAGCCTGCTTCAACTTCAATTTTTTCTACAACTGCGCCTCTTGATTCTGCAATTTTTGCCCAGCGGTTGCCGAAATTCCCGAGAGAAAGACATAATACATTATCTCCTTCATTAATAAGGTTTTCTAATGCTGCGCACATTGCACCGGTTCCGCTGGAAGTAAATACGAAAACATCGTTTTTTGTCTGAAAAACATATTTTAGATTTTCATAAACTTCTTTCAATATAGAGGAAAATTCTGAGCTCCTGTGTCCTATTGGATGTTTTGCAATCTCAAGCATTACTGATTCCGGAACAGGTGTAGGACCGGGTATCATCAAAAAAGTCTTATCTTTCATATTAAACTCCTCCTCTACAAGTTTTTATTGTGACATATTTTTTCATTTTTTAACAGTTATTTAATAAAAATTAATAATAATCATACTTGACAAAAAATTAGGCTTACCTTACAATTCTAAATTATATTATGTTAGGATAACCAAACAATGAACATTATAAAAATTTTCGGTCATTATCTTGACCAGCCGATACTTGTAACGAAATTTGCACAAAAGGTTCCTGTTCTGGTATCTGCAGCTGCAGGCGGAGTTGTTGCATATGATGTTTATAATACGCCAAAGGACAATCGTAAAAATAGGCTTATGCAAAACGGGCTGACTATGTTCGGTGCAGTAGCTTCTTCTCTTCTTGCCGGCAGAATAATCGCTAAGCTTTTTCACACTGCACCCAAAATAGTTAATTTAAAAACTCTTAAAAAAACTAATAATAACTATATAAATGATTTTTATAATAAATATCGAATAGATGAACAAAATCGGAAAATATTAGACAAAGCAAAAAATAACATTTTAAATATTGAAGAAATAAAAACAATTTATAAAAATTTTCAGACAAAAGAAGAAAAAGAACTTCTTAATAAACTTATACCGGAACCGGAAAATATTACTTCAAAAGACATCTTTTCTGAAATAGGTCGACTTTCTGTTTTTGGACTTATACCTGTTCTGGGAGGCATATTGGGAGGTATAGCAGGAGATTGTATAGCCGGTAATAATTATAGAGAAAGAATTCCAAATAAAATTAAAGAGGGAGCTTATCAATATCTTGCAAATATTTTTTTGTGCAACATTGGTGCAGGCGCTGCGCTGGGGATACTTGAAAAAATGAATATCAAATCAAAATCTGCCAGAGCGTTAGGCATGGTTTCCGGCATAATTTTAACCGGCATAATCGGCGGAAGTGCTATAGCAAATTTTATAGGGAAAAAAGTTATAAACAAATGTTTCAAGAGCGGTAATATACAGGATAAAGACAGGAAACCGGAGCCTTTAGATATCTGCCTGCATTCCGATGATATTGCAACTGTTGCGGTAATGTCCGGCTTAAGATGGATTGAGCCGTGTCTTCCGGCTCTTTATTCCATATCCGGATACAGAGCCGGCACTGGTTATCGAGGCAGGGATAAAGACTTTACACCTCCTTCGGCTTTGTCAGAAAACCCTGTTTAAAAGGTACATCTTTTGTAAAACCTGTCCTTACTATATTTCTGCCGAACTTTTGTTCAAGTTTATCTAAACTTCTGCCAAGTTTTTCGTTTTGCTCACGTTTTTCATTATCGTTAAAAAGCTGCAGCTGCTCCTCTTCATTACGGTTAAAATCCTCAAGAACTATTCCGACGCTCCGGTACAAAATTCCGCTATTATACATTCTTTCTAAAACAGGGAAAGCCGCTCTGGATATATCAAATTCAAAATCGGAAGGAACATTTAATCTGACTTTTTCATATAAAGTTTGAAAATCCTTTGTTTTAAGCATAACTCCGATAGTTCCGCACTTACAGTTAATCTTTCTTAGTCTTGAACAAGTTTCATGTATATGTCCGGAAAGTTCATTTTTTAAAAACTGCAAATCAGATGAAAATTCCAGAAAGGATTTTGTATCACTTATGGACTTAGGAAGTTCAATTTCATCGGATACAGGAGAAATAATTGTTCCCATAAGCTCGGCTTTTGTAGCAAGCCCGTTCTTCCCGAATCTTTTTTTAATCCATTCATCATCCTTTTCTACAAAATCAAGTGCCGTTCTGACCCCTAATCCTCTTAGCTTTACCCCCAGTCTTCTTCCTATTCCCCAAACTTCTTGAATTTCTGTATGCGACAAAATTTCTTTAATACGTGATTTACTTGCAAGACATATATGCGTTCTATAACTTTTGGATTTGTCTGAAGCCAGTTTAGCAAGGGTTTTTGTTCTGCTCACTCCAATAGATACCGGGATTCCTGTTTCCTCAAAAATTTTTTTCTGTAACTCTTCTGCCAGTTTGTAATAATTCTTTTTATATAGTTTAGTAAGCCCCGTAAAATCAACAAAAGCTTCATCAATAGAATAAACTTCAGTATTCGGGCTAAAATTTTTAAGTATGCTCATAACTTGCTTTGAGATTTTTGTATAGACATAGTGGTTCGCGCTTATATAAATACATTCCGGATATTTTTCAACAGCTTGAAATAATGGAATACCCATTGGAACTCCCAGCATTTTTGCTTCTTTGGAGCGTGAAATTACGCATCCTCGCTCACCGGATACAACACTTACCGGAATATTATTAAGTTCCGGATTACGTCTGCGTTCACACGAAACGAAAAAGCTGTCACAATCTATTAATGCAATATATTTTTGATTCGTCATAATTACTCAAAAGAATAATCGATTTTCTTTTCTTTCCAGTCATATTTCTTTTTAGATGGAATGACTTCCATCAGAAGTCCTTCTTGAAACCTTTTCACATACCACTTATGGAATCTCAGAGCGCGCTTTATATCTGTAGTCTTAAACTTATCAATCCGCTGCCCGCCCTTGATTTGAACCATTCGATACAAAACTTCTATGTCTTCGCCGGAATCAATATCTAACATACTAATAGTTTAGCATATAAACTCTCAAAAAAGAAAAACTCTAATCTTTGAAAAGAAAAGAGCCGTGTTAGTTTTGAGAAAGAATTAAGTTTAAAATCTGATAGGAACCCCTAAATTGATATAAATACCATCTCGATAGCCATACCTTCCGCATCCGAAACCGTAATTTGCATAAGGGTAATAACAGCATCTTGGAGGGGGAGGCAGTATATACATAGCCCTTCTGTAAGGACGGGGATGATTATAATGAGTCCTGTAAGATGCTCCGGCTTTAATAACCTGCCCGCCGTGCCCGTTATGAATAACTTGAGCCTCGACCGGTATAAAAGAGCCAATACCGAGAATTAAACACATAAAACATAGAAGATTTTTCATCACATCCACCTCATAATAATAACGAGATAAAAGAAATTTTGTTCAAAAAAGGGGCGGAACTTTTTCAAAGTTCCGCCCGCAGTTTCTTTTTTCAAACCTGTTTATTATTGTTCTAAAATGTAAGTTAGCAATGTTCTTACGCCGGCTCCAGTTGCACCTTTGATAAACTCTTTCTGCGGTTTATCTAAAAATGCGGTACCTGCAATATCAATGTGTGCCCATTTTACATCTTTTACAAATTTTTGCAAAAAGACTCCTGCCGTAGAAGCACCGCCCCAGCGGGAACCGGTATTCTTCATATCTGCAATATCGCTCTTTAAGCTGTCAAAATATTCGTCCCACAAAGGCAGCTGCCAGAATCTTTCGCCGCTTCTTTCCGCTGTATCAATAAGATTTTTAATAAGCGTTTCATCGTTGCCCATGATACCTGCTGCATTTGTTCCAAGCGCTACCATGCACGCACCGGTTAGAGTTGCAAGATCAATAACCTCGTCTACTCCGAGTTCGCAGGCATAACAAAGAGCATCAGCAAGTGTTAAACGACCTTCAGCGTCTGTATTATCTACTTCTATAGTTTTACCGTTTTTTGCTGTTAGTATATCTCCTGGTTTGTAAGCGCTGCAGCCAGGCATATTTTCGCATGCTGCAATAATCCCGTGGACTTCTACCTGCGGATGGAATTCCCTTATAATGCTCATTACACCTAAAACACATGCTGCTGCAGACATATCATCTTTCATTGTAAGCATTGATGACGGCGGTTTAATATCCAAGCCGCCGCTATCAAAGGTTATACCTTTCCCAATAATAGCAATACGTTTTTTAGGATTATCAACTTGATATTTCATATGGATGAACTTAGGTTCCTGTGAGCTGCCTTTTGCAACTGCAAGAAAAGCGCCCATACCCATTTTTTCACATTCTTCTCTGTTATAAATTTTTGTCTCAAGTCCTAAATCACAAGCAATTGATGCTAACTCTGACGGAGTTGCATATTGAGCAGGTTCGTTTGCAAGGTTTCTTGCAAATGTCATGGCTGCAGCTATTTTTTCAGCTTTCTTTACATTGTCTGCATTTGCTTGAACATATATTTCCTGTACTTTATTGTCTTTTTTCTCGGATTTATATTTGTCAAAAGCATAATCTGCAATATATGCCCCCATTGTAAATTGTTCCGAATAATCAAATTCAATGCCGTCAAAAAAGAAAGAAACTTTTTTGGCTTCCATTTGCATCGCCTTTTTGACAGCCTTAGCAACAGCCTCTCTCAGTTTATTAGGATTAAATTCTTCTTTTTTACCCATTCCAAGAACAAGAACTTTTTTGTAAATTTCTTTTCCGTATGTAGGCAGAAGATATGTTTCTCCGAATTTACCCTTAAAATTATCCTGTTCTACAGCATATGTATTAGCCAGTTCATTAGAAGTCTTTTCACCTTCAAACTGGTTTACAACAAGAATATCTGCTTCTATATTCTTTGCATCTTGAACAACTTTAATTTCCATAGTTCAAAACTCCTTTCTTATTTTAATATTGTATATAATTTGAATTGAGTTTAAAATACGTTAATCAGATTATTATAATAAATCATTTGACATAAAATTTTGTTTGAATTATTATAAATTTGGTTGACAGCCGGAACAGAATTAAAGGTTGGGACGGTTCTAGATATGAACCTTTACCAGCTGAAAAGATGAAAATTGAATATGTTGCAAGGGCGTTTAGCTCAGTTGCCTAGCGAGGCGAAAGTGCTGAATGTTTCTTGAGATAGATTAAAGGTTGGAGCCGAGCGGTTCTAAGATATGGACGCTCTACCAACTGAAAGATGAAAATTGAATACGGTGCAAGGGCGTTTAGCTCAGTTGCCTAGCGAGGCGAAAGTGCTGAATGTTTCTTGAGATAGATTAAAGGTTGGAGCCGAGCGGTTCTAAGATATGGACGCTCTACCAACTGAAAGATGAAAATTGAATACGGTGCAAGGGCGTTTAGCTCAGTTGGTAGAGCGTCTCCCTTACAAGGAGAGGGTCAGAAGTTCGAGTCTTCTAACGCCCACCATTAAAAAAGAGTCCTAAAGACTCTTTTTTTTATACTTATCTTGTACACAGGAAAGGGCGTTAGCGCAGTTGACTGTGCCGAAAAAAAATCCGAACCGTTGAGGATTTTTTGAGAGGAAGCCAAAACGGAAGTTTTGCGCGCTACGCAACTGCTTACAATTGAAAATCGAATATATACTAAGGGGCGTTAGCGCAGTTGGTAGCGCACGACACTGGCAGTGTCGGGGTCAGGGGTTCGAATCCCCTACGCTCCACCATTTCTATAAAAAGCCCCCTTTTAAATCGGTCTATTCTCGTTTTTGGTTTGTGTTTATTTGGGTAAAGTACATTTTGGGAAATTTAAAATTTTAAAAGTTATACAATAGAGTAGATAATGTCTACTTTGGTGTTACAAATTATTAATCTATACAACTTTTAACACTGCTTGTGCACAAAAAATTAGGGCAATAATCATGATATCAAAAAAACGTTGTATTTCTTACCACAAACTCTAATATACAATCTCTTAACACCCTAATCCCAAAAACTAAACTAACAGGTGATTTATCTCCATACAGAAACCTTTACAATTTCTGTATGGAGATATGTTGTTATGGAAAAATTTCAGTCGGGTAGAGTAGACCTTAATCTACCAAATAATAAGGTAGACTGAAGTCTACCCTACTGAAACTTGAACTTAAACAATCGCCTGTGCCGGAAGATTTGAGGCATGATAATGCATTAAACATGGTTGCACCAATTGTTTATTGGAAAAAACCGGTTGGAATGTCTGAACTTGATTCACAGCCGGCGTTAGTTAGCACAAACGAAACTATAAATAAGCAAAAATGTTCAATGATAAAATTTGGTAAATATCGAGAAGCCTGTATAAGTAATGAAACAGGACTTGCCGTGTATCATAAATTCCAAAATCATATATTTTACTTAGATGATGCTAAACTAGCAGATATTCCGGATGAAATTTTTGAGACCACTAAACATAACTAAGCTTGAAATTTTATCAGTAATGTATTAATACTTATATAACAAACTGTAACAATTTAGCAATTTTTTACCTAAATCGGTTTTATTATAAATAGGTGTAGTAAAAAATAAGTGTGCAATGGTAAATTCATTTTATTATAACGGCAATCAATATATTCCGCGTACAGAGAACGACAGTAACAATGGTTTTATACTGGCAAGTATGGCGTCTTCTGCGATTATGTCTTCTCTGCCTTTATTCGGCATACCTAGTAACAAACAGCTCGTCAAAGAACATATGCGGAATGACCTTTATAAAGATGCTTTTGAAAAATCCATAGCGATTTCCGGACTTGATAAAATGGGGTTAAAAATTATTCCTGCCCAGTTTATAAATGACATGTCTGATGAAGCCTGCGGACAAAATGCCTTTTACTCACCAAAACATAGGATTATTAAAATAAATACCGATAAAATTTCCATTATAGGTTTCCACGAAGTCGGACACGCCTTAAACGATATTAAAGGCAAATTCGGTAAAATATTAAACAAACTGCGTTACCCTGGCTATGTCGCAGCAGGCTGGATGGGATTTATTGCACTGTTTTCAAGACATAAGCCCAAAGAAGCTCCAAAAGACACGATGGATCATGTAAAAGATAATTGCGGAAAACTTGCCTTTTTATGCTGCCTTCCGACAGTCTTAGAAGAAGGAATGGCAAGTTATAAAGGGGTTAAACTCGCAAGAAAAACAGGGCTTGCAGAACCGCTTATAAAAAATATGAAAAAACTTTATGCCAAGGCTCTTTTAACTTATGCGGGAAGAGCTTCTGCAACAGGTCTTGCCGTAGGCGCCGCAAGTATGATTATGGATAAATTTACTCGACCGAGAAAGGTTGAAAACGAAGGATTTTTCTTATTCAACTGATAATGTTTCAATTTCTTGATTGTTATTATCATAGACTTTGAGCTTTATTCTTGTACCGTCTTTGTATTCCGGTATATATACATTTTTAACCTTGAAATCCGCAGAATAAACAGTTTCTTTGACCTTTACTCCATCTTGATAATCACTAAAGATTGAGATTCCGTCTTTAGGTCTATCTGCATTATAATATGTAATCCTATTTATATCAGCGCCGTCATAATTTATCGTAAGACTCAATTCTGTATTGCCGTCATCATCATAGACAAGATGTTCCTGTCTTAAATTCGTACCATTATCAACAGTTTCTTTTCTTATGGATATAACCCTGTCATCATCATCCCGCATCTCATATTTTATTGGCTCATCGTCTCTGTAATTCCATATTTCCGTGTATTCAATTTCATTATCATCGTCTTCATCAAAAATTACATGTTTTATCGGAATTTTTTGCTCCGCTGCTTCGTCATAAAACCATATGTCATTTGCTTTTTCTTCTTTTACTTCATTCCAAACAGGGATTATTGTTTCAGAATCAGCAGTAATTTCAATCATCTGTATTCCCTGTCTTGAATCAGCCGGATTTTCAGATATCAAAAAGATACCGTTATCTTTCGGAATAATAAAATAAATATTGTTCGTAGAATCAATAATTTTATTTACACGGCTCTGAATCGCAGGGTCAAGAGAATTCAGCTCTGCTATTGCGGATAAAGGAAGGGCATTATTCGTTAAAGAGTTATATAATTCTGATTTTTTTGGGGGGAGCGCCTGCTGAGGCGGCTTTACCTCTTGTACCTTAGCAGGTGCAGGTATTACTGCAGGTTTTGCAACTGTTTGTACCGGCTCTTCTTTTTTAGGTTCTACAGGCGGCTGGACAGGTTTTGTTTTAGAAGGTTCCTGTAAAAACCAGAAACCAAGTATGGACAACAAAATTGCAGTAATTATGATACCGCCGGTTAATTTTTTTTTGTAGCTCATAAAATCCCCTAAATTTACATTTATATTATAAATTTTATTTTAGATTTTATCAATACTATTTAAGGATTTTTATGCTAAAATTTCTAATATGAATTCGGTCGAAGAAATAAGAGGAAAAATAGTTGTATCGGTACAGGCAATGCCAGATGAGCCTTTATACAAAGAAGAGTGTATGCAGGCAATGATGGCGTCTGTTATAAACGGAGGCGCAGGAGCTCTCAGAGTTGCCGGTGCAAGGGATGTAAGAAATGCAAAAAAGTTTAATGTTCCCGTAATAGGCTTGACAAAACCTAAAGAACTTCCGTCTAATTGGCGGGAAATCGTATATATTACCCCCGGTTTAAAAGAGGTTAATGAATTAATTGAAGCCGGTGCTGATATTATTGCGTTTGACGGAACGATGCGCAAAAGACCGGATGGCAGCAGTATTGAAGAACTCATCAAACATATTCATAATGCAGGCAGACAGGCAATGGCAGACATTTCTACTTTAGAAGAGGGGATAAATGCTGCTAATTGCGGTGCTGATATTATTTCTACAACACTTGCAGGCTATACGCTTGAATCCGGAGAACCTTCTGAAGGTCCAGATTACAAACTTCTGGAGAAGCTTGTAAAAACTTTGAATAAACCTGTTATTCTGGAGGGAAGAATCTGGGAGCCGGAGGATGTAAAAAAAGCTTTTGTACTGGGTGCACACTGCGTTGTTATCGGCTCTGCAATTACAAGACCGCAATTAATTACAAAAAGATTTTTAGAGGGAATAAAATGAAACAGGCTTTGGCATTTGATATAGGCGGAACAAAAATATACAGCACAATTATTGATGAAAATGGTAAGATTACAGGCGGGATTGATAAGTTTTCCACTCCTAAAACTATTGACGGAATTAAACAGGTTTTGGAAGAACAAATCTCAAAATATGAAAATAACGTAGATATAATCGCAATAGCAACTGCCGGTGATGTGAACAATGAAAATACGGCTGTAATCGGTTCTACAGGAAACCTGGTTAAAGGGTATTATACAATAAATTTTCAAGAACTCAGCAAAAAAAGAGTTTTTCTTGAGAATGATGCAAATGCAGCAGCCTGGGCTGAATATAAAATAGGGGCATCAAAAAATACTAAAGTTTCTATAATGCTTACATTCGGAACCGGAGTAGGCGGTGGGATAATCATTGATGACAAATTGTTCAAAGGAAAATCCGGTGCAGCAGGCGGCATGCATTTTAGAATGTATCCCGACAAACGCAGAAGGTGCACATGCGGAAGTTGGGACTGCTATGAAGCATATACTTCCGGCACTGCTTTAAAACGGAGTGCAGAAGAATTTCTTAATAATCCGGATGTTACAACTTATGATGTTATCGAAGGTGTAAAAAATAAAGATAGTAAAATGCTTGAAATCTTTAATACATGGCAGGAATATATAGCCACTGGAATCACAGGACTTGTTAAATTATTTGACCCGGATTGCATTGTTTTATCGGGTTCCATGGCACAGTTTATAGATATTCAAAAAGTTGAAAATGAAGTTAATCACGATAATGTGACAACACCAACTTCAATTAGACTTGCAAAAACCGGAAATTATGCCGGCATGATTGGAGCTGCTTTACTTGCATTAGAGGAGATAAAATAATTATGGGTAAAGCTAAAAGAAGAAGCCTGCGGCAGGGAATAAATAATAAGTTTCAATATATGACAAGAGAATCTGCTCTTGATAATGTTATTAAAAATATTGATAACAAAAATGAAGTTATTGATACAATTACATTATTTGGTTTTACGGCAGAAGAAATGCTTGAAGCCGGTGCAGCATATGAAGATGTAATGGCTTTTGGCGGACTTGTGAGGTAAATTTGCTTAATAAAGTTACAACTATTTTAGAGTGTTCACGTGCGTTTTCGCTGCCAATGACTGTTATGTCATGGCTTGTAATTTTTACATTTGCAGCGCTTGGTACAGGAAACATCATATACGGTCTTCTGGCACTTGTCGGAATATGTTGTACTCATCTTGCGGCAAACATTCTGGATGATTATTTTGATTATAAATCTTTGATTAAACAGGTGGGATTTAATAAACAAGAGTATTTGAAGAATTCTCAAAAAACCAAATGCAGATATTTGATATCCGGTATGGTTAAAGTGCAGGATATTATGATAATTGCTGCAGTATATCTTATTATTGCGTGTTTGATTGGATTTTATTTATTTTTAAAATGCGGCGCAGGTGTAATTTATTACACGCTTGTAGGCGGAATTATAACTTTCATATACTCTTTTATGTCAAAAATTAAACTGTCAGAACTGGCAGTTGCCATAATATACGGTCCTGCAATATTTGGCGGTGTGTATTATGTTATGACTAAAACAAACTCCGCCGAAGCTTTTATTTTATCAGTCCCGACAATGCTTATAACCGTTATATTGCTGTATATTCATACTGTTATGGATTTCAAATTTGATAAATTTGAAAATAAAAAAACCATTGCAAATTCTTTTGAATCGCAGACTCATTCGCTTGTGGTTCTCAAATGGCTTTTGATTTGCGCATATACCTCAGTTATATTTTTATGCATATTTGACATTCTGGACTGGCAGGTCTTTATAGTTTATGCGACAATTCCTCTGGCTGTTGACTTATACAAATCAATGAAAGAATATGCTCTGGATCCGGACTCTATACCGGCAAAAAAATGGTACCATTTTCCGATGGAAAATATGATGGGAGCGCCAAATTTTATGACAAGAATTTATCAGTCAAGAAATTTGATGATTTATTTTTCTCTCCTTCTTTGTGTAGCAATCTTGTTCAGTTTAGGTTAAATGTTGTTCAAAATCTAGCGGTAGTGAAGGGATTTTTTAAATGGTCATCTTTAAAACGCCATCACAACTATCCGGTAAAAATTCTGTTTATTGAAACATAAACCCCTCCCGAAATCAAAGATTTCGACCCTCCCACAAGGCACTAGTGTCCAAATAAAAATATCACATAGCCACAGCCTTCAATCGAGTATTTCGCTTGAAGCATAAATGTAAT
>CALVAO010000024.1 GCA_944325515.1 Candidatus Gastranaerophilales bacterium
TATATCTGTATTTTCGAGCTATTCTCACTCCCGTTCGAATTACGCTCAAAAAGTCCTGTCGTTCCGATATTTTTGTGTTATTTAGAAATCTAATGTACAGGATTTGAACCTTTATATCTGTATTTTCGAGCTATTCTCACTCCCGTTCGAATTACGCTCAAAAAGTCCTGTCGTTCCGATATTTTTGTGTTATTTAAAAATCTAATGTACAGGATTTGAACCTAAGTTTATGTATTTATTCTGACCGCTCTTCTTAAAATCTTGAACACCGGTCTGTTTATTCAAAAAAAGCAGAGAAAAACAGGATTTTATGCCGGTAATGTTGAAGAAATCTGCAGTCTATAATATAATATCTGTAATCTAAGGAGAAAATTAATGGACGATTACAAAATAATTATTACCGTATCCGGCGCAGACAGGGTCGGAATTGTGTCCGGAATATCCGGAGTACTTGCGAAATATAAAGTTAATATTGAAGATATTAAACAAACTTTGATGCAGGGACATTTTGTAATGTTCATGCTGTGTGATATTAAAAATGCAGAATTGAATTTTAAAGAGCTAAAAAATGTTTTAATTGAAGAAGGAAACAAGCTGGAAGTTGAAGTGTGGGTTCAAAAAAAGGGCATTTTTGAGAAAATGCACACGGTTTAAGTTATGAGCAGAGAGCTTGAGAATCTCAAAAAAATATCAGATTTCTTTAAGAAATCAAATGCAAAAATTAAACTAATAAAGCTGTTGCGTAAGGCTAAACTTGAGTATGACCGTTACGATTATCAATCAAGTCTGGAGAGTCTAAATGAAGCATACAAACTTAATCCGGAAAATCCTGCAGTACTGCGCGGACTCGGATGTATAAATCAGTTTAACCAGAATTATGAACAGGCTGTTGAGTATTATCTGCAAGCCAGCCGTTATTCTACAGCAAAAGAGGTTGAATATACGCTTATCGGTATGGCTTATTATTTGCAGGACAGACTTGATGAGGCAATAGAATATTTTAATTATGCAATAGATGAAAATGATAATTATGACAAAGCCTACGAAGGCAGAAATCAAGCTATGTTAGAAAATCATTTGAAAATTATTGATTTACAGGAAGCATTAAAAAAATATTTCTGAATTTAAACCGCGGAACAATAGCGCATTCAGGCTGAAATTTATACGATTACACACTGCCCAAAACCTTTTAATATTATTTTGGGAGAATAGAATTCCCTATACGAAAGAGAGGTTTTTATGCAAATAAAAATATTACTTGTTGAAGACCAAAAATTAATGCGTATCGGTATAAAATCACTATTCTGTGATTATCCGGAACTGGAAATTATAGGAGAGGCGGTTAACGGTAAGGAAGCCGTGGAAAAATCCAGACTAATAAAACCGGATGTAGTTCTTATGGATATCGGTCTGCCGGATATTTCCGGAATTGAAGCAACAAAACAAATATTAGAGCATAATAACAATATCAAAGTAATTATGCTTACTTCTCACATTTCGGAAGATGAGTTGACATCTTCACTAAATGCGGGCGCAAGTGCTTATGTAATCAAAGATATAAGCACCGATTTTCTAATGAGTGTAATAAGGATGATAAAAGAAGGAGCAATGTGGATAGACCCTCACGTTGTACCTTTCATTCGTGACAAAAACTGCGGTGTTATTCCTTCAAGGCAGCTCTCAAGAAGTGCATTCAAAGAGCATCATTCCAATCTTACCCAGAGAGAATATGAGGTATTAAAGCTTGTTGTAGACGGACAATCTAACAGCCAGATAGCCAAAACTCTTACAATAAGCGAACATACAGCAAAAGCACACGTCTGTAACATTATCCAGAAACTTGTTGTTGATGACCGAACACAGGCAGCAGTAAAAGCTTTAAAAGAAGGTCTGGTATAAATTACCGGACCTTCTTTTAAATAAGCAAAAAAAATTTTTACGGGTTTTTATACTGAAAAAGGAGAATAAAATGCCCAGATTGATAGATATTACATCCGTAAGAGTCGGAAAAACAACTTCCTCAAACCCTGCAAGAACTTTATACGATTTATCGAACAGCTTGAATACCACTAAACTCAGTACAAAAAATGCTCTGAAAACCAGTTTGAATACAGGTTCTGAAGACAGACTGAACAATTTCAGAATACCCGAAACCCGTGATGAAGATATTTTTGCAGGCTGGATGCCTAAATTTAACCTAAAACAGCAGGATGCTTCATTCATTAAACCATTTCAGACAAAAAAACAGGAACCAACGCTTGAGGATGATGTCAATGCGCTGAAACTCGAATTGAAGCACAAACACTGGCTTGAAAAATTAAAAGAAACAATGGCAAATTTAGACTTGAGTAAATATAAAGGGTAACAAAATATTAAACCCTGGTCTTTCTTATTTGTTTGATGTAGAATAAGAAAGTAGATTTAGTTAGGAGAAGGACGTCCTTTTTTATCGGACGGATGTGTATATTATGACAATACAAGAATGGTTTGACAAACGTCGTGAAGCGCAGATTGAAAGACGCGCCAAGGAGATGAAAGGTATTAACCTCGAAACTCCGGAATTATGGGCTAAATGTGTTCATTGCGGTTCTCAAATTTTAAAAAGCGAGCTTGAGGATAATTTGATGGTTTGTCCTCATTGTGATTATCATTTTAGAATAAATGCAAAAACCAGAATAAAACAATTATTTGATGAAAATTCATTTGAGGAATTGTATAAAAATATTTTACCCTGTGATCCGTTAAATTTTGTTGATACAGAATCATATGCAGATCGTTTAAAGAAAGCACATGAAAAAACAGGGCTTGATGAAGCGGTTATTACAGGACTCGGAGCAATAGAAGGGCATAGAGTTGCTGCTGCAGTTATGGATTTTGATTATATGGGCGGTTCAATGGGCAGTGTTGTAGGTGAAAAAGTTACAAGAATTATGGAAAAAGCTCTTGAACTTAGACTCCCAATGCTCGCAATAACTTCATCCGGCGGTGCAAGAATGCAGGAAAGTGCATTAAGTCTTATGCAAATGGCAAAAACTTCTTGTGCAGCAGGTAAACTCGATGAAGCAGGGCTTTTATATATAAATCTGCTTACTGAACCGACATTCGGCGGCATTACAGCAAGTTTTGGCACGCTGGGAGATATTATTATTGCTGAACAAGGTGCAAGAATAGGGTTTGCTGGCAGAAGAGTTATCGAACAGACAATAAGGCAAAAACTGCCGGAAGATTTCCAAACAGCGGAATATCTCTTAAAATTCGGTCAGGTGGATATAGTATCCAAGAGGAAGAATTTAAGAAGAACACTGGCTAATATTTTAGATATTCACGGAGTATAAAAAGATATGACAGTAGTATTAGATTTTGAAAAACCAATAGTAGAAATACAAAAGAAAATTGATGAACTAAAAAAAATGAGCGAAGATTCGGGAATGGATTTGGATAATCAAATCAAAAACTTTGAACAACAGGCTCAAGATTATAAAAAGGAGTTGTACGCAAAATTGAAACCTTCACAGAAACTACAAATTGCAAGGCATCCGGAAAGACCAAAGTTTTTGGATTATGTGAATCTGATTTGTGATGAATTTATTGAACTTCACGGTGACAGAGAAGGTATGGATGATAGAGCCATAATAGGCGGACTTGCTAAAATAAGCGGTAAACCGCTGATGATTATAGGCATTCAGAAAGGAAAAACCACAAAAGAAAATTTGGAATATAATTTTGGTATGCCGCAGCCGCAAGGCTATAGAAAAGCATTACGTTTATTTAAACATGCAGATAAATTCAAGCTTCCTATTGTAACTATTATTGATACCCCTGGCGCATATCCGGGGATTAAAGCGGAAGAAACCGGTCAAGGTGCTGCTATTGCAATGAACTTGCGCGAAATGTCAAAACTAAGTGTTCCCATAGTTGCAATAATTACAGGTGAAGGCTGCAGCGGCGGGGCTTTGGGACTGGCTGTTGCAGATAGAGTTATGATGCTGGAACACGCTTATTATACAGTTATTTCTCCGGAGGGATGTGCTTCTATTCTCTGGCGTGATGCTGCAAGATTTGCAGATGCGGCAGAAGCATTAAAAATTACCTCAAAGGATTTATTAGAGCTGGGAATTATTGATGAAGAAATTCCGGAACCGCTTGGCGGTGCGCACGCAGATTATAATGCGACAGCTAACAGCATTAAACTCTCAATAACAAATGCGTTAAAAGATTTATCTGCTCTATCAAGTGATGAATTGCGAAGCAAAAGGTATGATAAATTCCGCGCTATGGGGAGATTTGTAGAATAAGTTTATATTAACTTAAAGTGGCAGAGTCCGGCATGCCGGACTCTGTTTTTTAATACAGAAATTAGTAAATACATTGATTTATTTATAAATTTCTGCTAAAATTTTGCTGAACATTGAAAATACAGGCTAAAGATTTTAACAAAACATTTCAGCTAACGAAAGGAGGTTAAAATGTTAGTTGAAATCAACGCAGAAGAACTAATGCTAGTAATAACATTAGTTCTCACACTAAAAGCTCTATTTATGTAGGGCTGCAGGTGGGGGTGTCAGCGTCACCCTTGCCTGTATTTATATTTTAACATGTTTTTGTAATTCTTCAAGCATAAAGGAGATAAAATTGAATAATTATTACGAATTAAAAATATCTATAAATCCGGAAATAGAAGATATAGTATCTGATATTTGTTTCTCAAATTTTGACTGTGAAGGTATTGTACTTGCAGAAGAAGCTTATAAGGATTTAGAAATGACTTCAACGACAAGCGGAACCTTGAGAGTATTTTTATCTGATTTAAATAATAATCCTGTAGAAGTTCTAAAAACAGAGCGGGAATTACTTAAGTCGCGGGGGTTTTCCGATGAAGAACTCGGAAGCTGGCAGGTAACGGTTGATGAAAAAGAAAACCAGGACTGGTCTAAAAAATGGAAAGAGAAATGGACAGTAACACACGTTTCAGACAAAATTGCAGTTGTGCCAAGCTGGCTGCATTATGAACCTAAAGAAGGTGAAATAACTATAACTCTCGACCCTGGCTGTGCATTCGGAACAGGAACTCATCAAACGACACAATTGTGCATGAAAGCTATTGGAAAGTATATGAATACAGATGCAGAAATGGCTGATATTGGTACCGGTTCTGGCATTCTGGCAATTTGTGCTATGAAATTTGGTGCAAAATATGCTTATGGCTGTGATAACGATGAAACAGTTATTGAGGTTTGCAAGAAAAACGCTCAAATAAATAATGTGCAATGCTTTTTTGAACTTAATACCGCGGATAAAATTAATAAAAAATTTGATTTTGTATGTGCAAACATTCTTCATAATATACTTGCAGAAATTATGGGTGATTTAAAAAATATTATGAAAGATAATGCCATAATGGTTTTAAGCGGGATTTTGAATGAAAAACAGCAGATTGTACTTGATGCTGTAAAAAAGGAAAATTTAAAACTTATTGAAACAATGAGCCAGGACCAATGGGTTGCTCTGGTAGTTCAAAAATAGTCTTCCGGCTGATGAAAAATTGTACTTTTCTCAAATAATATAAATATGATTAATTTAGATTGGTACAATTCACTAATAAAACCGGATTTTACGCCCCCGAACTACCTCTTTGGACCGGTATGGGGAATAATCTATTTGTCTATTTTAGCTTCATTAATTTTTTATATCAATAAGCGTACATTTGTTCCAAAAATAAAGGGTTACATATTTTTTATTATACAAATGGTATTAAATATTTTGTGGATTCCGGCTTTCTTTATTATGAAAAGTACGCAGGCAGGACTTATTATAATAATTTTGCTTGATATTTTTGTATTTATGACAATAAGAGAATTTCATAAGGTGTCCAGAGCTGCTGCATATATTTTAGTACCTTACTTAATCTGGATTCTATTCGCAACATATTTGAATGCTGGAATTGTTTATCACAATTATTTATAACAGCAAAAATTATCCTTTTACTGCTCCGTCGTTCTCTCCGGAGATAAAATATCTCTGCATAAAAAGGAAGAATATTATAATTGGTACTGTTGAAATAATTGACCCGGCAGCAATAAAACGCCAGTTAGAAGAAAACATTCCCTGTAAATTATTTATACCTACAGGAAGAGTGTACATGCTGTCACGTGTAAGCATAATACTTGGCCACAGAAATTCACCCCACGAGCCTATAAAAGTAAATACTGCAAGCACAGCCAGTGTCGGTTTTACCATGGGAATTACTACGCGGACAAACATCTGAAATACATTACATCCATCCACAATAGCTGCTTCTTCAACTTCTCTGGGTACTTTCAGAAAAGCCTGCCTCATCAAAAAAATCCCGAAAGCACTTACTGCAAAAGGCATCACAAGTCCGATATACCCCATAACTCTGTTTACACTGTCTATTAAATGAAGCTTAAGAGTTATAATATATACAGGAAGCATTATTGCTTGAAAAGGTATCATAATCGTAGCAAGAATAGAGAAAAACACAACTTTTTTCCCTTTAAAATTCATTCTTGCAAGCGGATAAGCCGCAAGCGATGACAAAACGAGGTTAAGTATAACAGTCAAAGCTGCAACGATAACACTGTTCCAAAAATACGCCATAAAATCTACTCTGCCCCAAACATCTATATAATTTGCCAGAGTAAAGTCTGCAGGAATAAGTTTGGGCGGATATGCAAATATATCTTCCCCAAGCCCCTTAAAAGAAGTCGATGTAAGCCATACAAAAGGAAAGATTGAGATAAGAGATACTGCAATCAATATTGTATGTATTAATGCTTTGCCTGTTAGTTTTTTCAGCATGGTCTTATTTTATACCATATTTTCAGTTATGTCATCTTTTTCTTAAATAGCTAAAATTGCAGATGACATATGTCTTTCAATTGCTAATTTTAAGTAACAAAAACTTAGTTTCTCAATTGAACCGGCATTACCAGATATATGTAATCATCATCTGAAACCTGTACAAACACGGTTGCAGAAAGCGGGGTATTCAGCTGAATTTTGATTTCTTCTGATTCCGCAATTTTCAAAAACTCAAGAACAAACTTGTAATTAAACGCAATTGCAAGCGGTTCACCTCTGTATTGAATATCAACTTCGTCTTCAGAATTACCCGCATCCGGAGAATCACCGGACAGTTTGAGCGTTGAATCAGCAAATTCAAATTTAACAATGCTGTTCTTTTCGCTTACCATAACCGCAACTCTTTCAAGTGCAGAAATTAAGTCACCCTTGTTCACAACAGCCTCTTTCGGGAAAGACTGCGGTATAAGCTGGTTATATTTCGGGAACTGCCCCTGCATCAAGCGGGTTACTATTTTTGTCTGGCTTATAGTAATAACAACTTTGGTTTTTTCTTTGCAGATTTTAATTTCGTCTGACTCTGTTAATAAAGATATTTTAGAAAGTTCCGCTAAAATACGTGATGACAAAAGCATTGAAAAAGGTGTCTCTTCATCAGTTGAGTGGTTTTTCACAACCTCTCTCACCCTTGCCAGTCTGTTGCCGTCAGTAGCTGCCATCTCAAGAATATTTTTATTAACCTCACATACAACACCTGACAAAAGGTTATTGGTTTCATAACCGGCGGCAGCAGAAACAACCTGTCGTATTGCTTTTGTAAACGGTTTGGTTTCAATTTCCATACAGTCATCTTCTGCTATATTTTCTTCAACCTTCGGAAATTCGTTTGCAGAAATGCCGATTATATCAAATTTAGAATTTTTACAGGTTATTGTTGCTGTTGAGCCATTAAGTTCAACATTTATTAAATCATCATTTAATCTTGCAAGAATTTCACCGAGTTTTTTTGCAGGGAGTGTAAATCTTCCTTCTGATTCGATATTTGCGTTAATCAATGTTATAACAGACAAGTCAAAATCAGTTGCGGTTAATTTAATCTGATTAGACCCTTGAGTTTCAATAAGTACATTTGCAAGAACCGGCTGCAAACCTTTTACTACAGTCGCTCTTTCAACAATCTTAATACCGTTCAGCAGGTCATCTCTATTTGCAGTAAATTTCATTAATACACCCCTCAAAATATCATTTTTAACAAGCCAATTTTAATACAAAAACTATTATTTTACAAGCTGTATTGACCTTTTGAAAAAAATCATTAAGGAACAAAGTGTAAATATTTGTAAATATTTATCAAAAAATCCTAAAGTTTTTCAAAAAAATGCCGATATAAAAACTGTAAGCAGAAAACATAACCCCGAGAATTATTTAGGAAAGGATTAGAATATGCGTATCGAAAATGAAATGTTATCAAGATTTAACACAAATTCAGATGTAAAGATGGATTCATTAGACATTACACTATCGCAGGAATTGGATTTATTCTTTGATAATGTGATGGATACAGTAGTCGACTTTTTTAAAGAAGAAGTGACTGCATAGCTTTATCCCTCCGAACCTATGGTTTGGAGGGAGTGCGAAGACTCAAATTCAGCCGCATATCTATAAAGAAGAGACACGGCTGATACACTTACCCCGAAATAACTTACTTGTATGCCGGAAGTTTACTTTCGGCTTTTTGTTATATAATTTAGTTATGGGAATCAAATCTTGGACAGATTATTTTTTAGATATGGCAAAAACCTGCTCTTCACGTTCTAATTGTTTGAGAGCACAGGTTGGTGCAGTAATTGTCGGACAGGATAAAAAGATTAAAGCAACCGGCTATAATGGCACTCCATCCGGCGTAGAATCCTGCTATGAACGCGGAGAATGCTACAGGATAAAAAATAAAATCCCATCAGGCACCTGTTACGAAACCTGCAGGTCTATTCATGCAGAGCAGAATGCAATTATACAGGCAGGGCAGGACAGATGCATGGGTGCTTCAATGTACATTTACGGTCATAATTTTATATGTATTTTATGCAAAAGGTTTATTGTACAATCCGGAATTGTAGATGTGTATTTAAAGAAGGACGACAATTCGCCGATTTTGCATGTTTCAGTTGAAGACATAAAACGTGAACTGGAAAATCCTGTCTGTGTATCGTAAATCAGCTAAAATAGAGAGGGGTATTTTTATAATTGCGGACTCAACCGTTTGGCAATTTTGTATCTTAAATTGTGTTACATTATTATTGTGTTGATTTTATGGCTAAAATCGCTACCATATCTGGCACTTTTACTTATTGTCGCTTTCTTTCTCTTTTTTGCATTAAAAGAAAAAGAAAGCGCCGGAAAGAAAGAGAAAAGAAGCGGCTGTTTTTCTATGCCCTTACGGGCATTGAGACTAATTTGATTTAACACTTCAAGGCTTGACCGGCAAGCCGGTTCTCTTTCGCTCACTATCGATGCTTACGCATCACGTTCGCGGTGTACGCTTTGTTAGATATTAAAAACAAGACAAAAATACGAAGATTATATCTTCGTATTTTTTATGATTTATAGCAAGCTCAGCTGTTTTTCAAAATGTTTTCGTAAAAATGAGGGACGGTGATATTTGCATAGACCGTATTTATCAATAGCATCAAGATGCTCTTTTGTTAAATAGCCTGCATTTTGCCTCCAGTTATACACCGGAAATTCTTCATGTAGTTTTTCCATATAGCGGTCACGTGTTACTTTGGCAAGTATGCTCGCAGCTGCTATGGATGCGGATTTTGAATCACCTTTAATCACAAATTTTTGAGGGTATTGAAAATCCTTAATAAGTTTATTTCCATCTACAAGAACAAGATTGTCAGAATTTTTAACCAAACCCTCACACGCAAGTTTCATTGCTTTTAATGACGCATTCAAAATATTTATTTTTTCTATTTCATCAACTTCAATACAGATAATTTTATTAAGCGTATTATTTTTAATAACATCATAAATGGAACTGCGTTTTTTAGCGGAAAGTTTTTTGGAATCATTCAAGATTTCCAAATCTTTTATCAAACCAGGTGTAATTTTTTCAAAACACACCGCAGATGCAAAAACACCGCCTGCAGCAGGACCGCGCCCTGCCTCATCTGTACCTATAATTTTTTTATTAAAATTTTTATCAAATTCAAAAAGTAAATCAGATGTCATAATAATTTATTTCATAATATTTTTATAAAATTTATTTTATTATAAAACAGCGCAAATATCATTTATTTCTGAAAAGATATAAGTTGTAAAAAGTTTGGAAAAGTTTTCCGCGCTAATATTTTTTTACATACATTTATTTTTACCCGACAATTATGTTGATTTCTGGGAATAAATAAGGAATTAAAATTTTAATAAACAGAACTTTCGTCGGACAGTTAGGTGAATACCGGAGGCGGCTGAATGTATAGAGGTTTTAATTTTCTCCAATCTGTTTCAGTCTTGTTCAGTGCCAGTTTTGCCAGTATTTCACCTATTGGATAGTTATCCGCTTGATAAGAAACTGCTTTATCAGTATATTGGCTGAAACGCGGAAGAAGGCTGTTATCGGTTATTAGAACTCTGTCTTTAACCATTTTATCAACTTTTTCCAGCTCAATAGCTCCAAGAATTCTGCCATCATATACATAAGCCTTATTTTTTCGTGCATCCAGGGCTGTTAGATTATTCTCGCCTAATATTTGGGAAAGAATTTCTAATGACGAAACTCCAACGGCTTTTATACCGCTTCCGCCTTTAATAAATTCTCCCTGCTGGGCTAAAACTCGGGCTACAGTTGTACAGGCTCTTATTCCTGTAAAGCTGCCGGGTCCGATATCCGTTGCTATCATATCAATATCCATAGGAGTTAGATTATTCTCCTTGAGTACGCGTACAATCGTTGATATCAAATACGCAGAATGATAGTTATTATCGTCTGACAAAATTGTTTCACTTTTTATAATATTACTGTCTTCGCTTAATGTAATGTATGTTTTGTCAAGACAGGTATCAAAAGCTAATATCTTCACTTTTTTAATCCTTCTATGATTTTTCTGTTCTTTTCGCCGATAGAATTAAATTCATAAACTCTGCTGTCATCATCGTCATATGTAACATTAATTTCTATTCTATCAAACGGGAGCTCACCCTGTGAGAATTCCGCCCACTCTACAAAGGTAAGCTTTTTGCCGGCAGAATACTCCCGAAGTTCGTCCGTAATTGTTTTTATACCGGCGTGTTCCAGTCTGTATAGATCAAAATGATAAACAGGAATGGAGGCGCTGTGATATTCATTTAGTATTACAAAACTCGGACTTGTAACTTTTTCTTTTATGCCCAGTGCTTCTGCCGCGAGTTTTACAAAGGCTGTTTTACCCGCCCCGATTTCTCCGTAAAGGTTTACAAAACATCCTTCTTCTTTGACAAGTTCTGCAAATTTATATGCAAGAGCCTTTGTATCTTCTAAAGTTACGCATTTTTGTCTATACATACCCTGTTCCTTCCGCTTTCTTTTGCTTCATACAAAGCTTTGTCAGCGCGTTCAAATAAATTTTCTCCTGTTTCTTCGGGGTTAAATTCGGCTAAACCCATACTTATTGTTACATTTATATTTTTTTTGTCAATAGGAACCGGAGTATTCTCGACGGCTTTGCGTAATCTTTCTCCTACAATCTGCGCTTCATCTATGTGAGTATATGGTAATAAAACCGCAAATTCCTCCCCGCCGTATCTGGACGGAATGTCCGACTCTCTTAAATGTTCCTTTATGATTGAAGCAACAGTTCTTAATACCGTATCACCGCTTGCATGACCGTATGTGTCATTAACTTTTTTAAAGAAATCAATATCAATCATCATTGCACAGAGAGGATTTTTTTGCCTTTTGGTTGTTGCAATTTCCTGCTTTAGACGAACTTCAAATTGACGCCTGTTGTTTAATCCTGTCAGGGCATCTAATGTAGCGTATTGTAATATTTTTGCATAAGCATTTGCACGATTAATTGTAATTGCCGATTGTCTTGTAAGTTGTTCCAGATAACTTATATCACGTGTTGAAAGTGTATCCAGAGTGCTTCTTGCAACAATACAGCCGATAATCTCTCCTTCAGATGTGAGAGGGAAAGCGCCTATTTTATTATCATTAGTTAATACATAAGGTGTTTCCGGCGAGAGCTGTTTCAAAATCTCATATATTCTTTCATCTTTACAAGCTTTTGGCCAGACAAGCGAGAATTCGTTGTTTTGTTTTAAGAATACATAAATTAAATGGTCAGAAATAAATCTGTCAAGCATTTCACCGATTAGCGGTACGATGTAATTCAATTCATACTGGGTTTCAATAATTTTTGCAATGTTTTTCATTGAATCATGAAATTCTACATTTATTCTTGACTGTTCATCAAGAACAATGTTCTGGAGTTTTAAGGAAATTTGACCGGCGAGAATTTTCATCAAAAATAAAAATTCCATATTAATCTGCGTGTCATTTTCAAAAACCAGTTCTGTTATTCCAAAAACCTTCTCGTCTTTCACTACAGGCATAAAAAGCGAGTTTATTTTGAAAGTAATCTCTCCAATAACCGGAGGTAATTTATAAGCCTTTGAATTAATAACAAAGTCACGGCTGTTAATATTTTTATAAGCGTCATAAATCTCCGGTGTATCTTCCATAACCTGCCAGTTGTTTTTACAATCGCGGAGTGTGCCTGTTGTAGTATCAAAAACATATATTGAGAGGTTTTTAATTGGGACATATTTGTTTAAAGTCTCTTTTAAATTCTCTGCAAGTCGGGCTGTATCAACTTTTTTCGCCAATACGTCCGAAACCTCCGATAAAAAATGAAGTTCTTTATTTTCCATTAATATTCTTCTTCCTCATTAAAAAATTCAAAACCTGCACAGGTTTTAAAATTTTCCAGTATAGCTTTATCAAACTCTTCATCCGGTACGATTTTACCGTTGATGTATGTATAACTTCCGCCGGCAGTAGGCTCTTCCGTAAGTTTTTGCGTATAATATTCGTCACTTGAAATAAAGTTGCGTGTTACTTCATTCAGCAGGTTAAAAATATACGCGGTCTGCAAACCGGAAGCATCCGGTTCTTCCAGTATAAGCATAGCAGCTTTTTGCAATTCGTGCATTGAATCATTATATCTGTTAAGTGTCCGTAAAAGTACAGCCAGATTGTAATGAGCTTCAAACTTCATAGGCTCAAGCTCTATAGCTTTGCAATAGTCAAGCCCTGCTTCTCTATATTCTCCGCGAAGATGATGAGCAACAGCCTTATTATAATAAATATCATAATTCTTTTTAAGTATTTTCAAAGCTCTTTTATAAGCTTCTATTGCTTCACCGAGATATTTGTATGCAAGATATCTCTTTTCCAGCGGAAGATACATTGCTTTCTGCTTATAAGCAACGCCTTTATTATAATATGCAATGCCTCTGTTTCCTTTTACACTTTTCACATTACTGTAAACAAAAGGAATCCATAATTTGAGCAGCCTAATTTGCGTAATTGTGTCAAACTGTTCAATTGCTTCATCAAAAAAACCCAGATCTTCGGAATACACAATTCCTAAATTCATACGTGCAAGAACGTATTTTGGATTATATTTAATGGCGTGCTCGTACGCATCAACTGCGGAATAGTAATCTTCGTAAACCGCATAAATGTTTCCCAGATTGAACCAGGCTTCATAATGTTCCGGAAAAAGCTTCAATCCTTCCTCGTAGAATTCAAGTGTTTTTGCCATGTTATCCTGTGCATACGCTTGATCGCCTTTGTAAATATAATACATTCCTTTGACTTTCATCGCCTGTTTTTCAATCCAGCCCCAGAAAAAAAATGCCAAAAGCGCAAGGATGCAAATCAGAATAACGAGCGTTACTTTAGAAAACAGTTTTTTCAAAATTCGTTTCATACTCATTAATTATAACACAATGGTATCTATCGTCATACCTGTTAGATTAAAAAATAAAAAAGAACATAACAACTTACCCCTTGTATTTTCGTTATTTTTTTGCTTCAATGGATTTGTTGACAACTGAATATGCCGATGTGATGGAATTGGTAGACGTGCCAGACTCAAAATCTGGTGTAGGCAACTACGTGCCGGTTCGACCCCGGCCATCGGCATTTTTTACACTAGAGTATGAGAATATATAGTATAGATTGTATCAGACCGCAGAATAGTTTTGGCGTCAATAAAAGCAGCAGCATTTTGCAAAATAAACCTGTACAACCTATGCGGGACGGCTTATATACGGCAGGCGCATGGTTTGGATTCGGGGTTGTTCTGGACTTTTTGTCAAGAAAGTGCCGCTTTTCTAAATCTCCGTTCAAGAATTCGCTTGCCATAAACGGAATAATTGCCGGCGGAGCCGGTATCTTTACAATATGCAGAGATATATTCTGCAAAGAAAAATCTAGCGGGGAATAATATAACCCCACATCGGTTTCTCAGTGCATGATTTAAGCAGACAGATATATGAAACTCTCATTTTTTTTCTGTGTTTTATTTTTAAATCAGCCTGTCCGTAAACAATTGAGGATACGTATTCATTACCGATTTTTTGTTCATATTTGTCTATAACTTCTAACTTTGACTTGATTTTAACCGGTGTATCATACTGGCATGAATACAGCTCCGACAAATAATCCACACACTCAGAAGCCTGTACGGCGGCGGATAATATTAAAATGCATACTGTATAAATAAATTTTTTCATATATAGAATAATAGCATAAATTAACCGGAAATTTCATCCTGCCTATATTTCTCAATTAAATTCAGACATTCTTCAATCCTGTTAAAAGGAAGAGTTTGTATAAAACTATACGGAAGATGCCACCATTGAGATTTTATAAGTCTTTCTATAATATTTTGTTCAAATCGATATCTTTTTACTTTTGCAGGATTTCCGACCGCTACAGCATATGGCGGAATATCCTTTGTAACAACGGTACCTGCGCCTATAACGGCTCCATCACCTATGGTAACACCGCCTAAAATAATCGCATTTTCACAAATCCAAACATCGCTGCCAATTTCAATTTTTTTAGGGCATTCTTCAAAATCAATGGAGCTTGTATTAGCAGGCATATTTCCGTACAGCTTAAAATCAAGTTCTCTTTTATATTGGAACGGATGCACGGAAAGCCAGTCCATAGGATGCATTGCTGGATTAAGCAAAACGCGGTTGCCTATGCAGGAAAATTTTCCTATTTTAATTTTATCAGCTGCACACAGGGATGTTTCCCTGCCTATATATGTATAGTCTCCGATATCATATCCTTTTTTTCTGAGTAATTTATAATAATTTCTGTCAAAAATTCCCATACAAATGTATTTTATCAATGCATTATTTTATCGGTCAAACAGGCTAGGGTATATAGAGGAAGAATATTATTACATACTGTTTATTTTGAATATATATTATTCAATTAATTTGAATAATCAGTTACTATATACACATATTTTATATCTTTTTATAACTTGACAGCTATTCAGCATGGCATTTGTATCGGTGCGCAAGTGTGCGCCTCTTACAAATTGCCGCAATTTTGATGATAAGTATATAATATTAATCAATTAGAAAACGAATAAAACCGATACATGTGTGGGTTGCAAATTTTTGCACCAATATTTTTCATAAACAAATACACGCGGGCAATTTTTAAATCCAATAATGGTGCAATGAATTGCACCCTACTCTACTATTCAGCATGGCAGTTGTATCGGTGCGCAAGTGTGCGCCTCTTACAAATTGTCGCAATTTTGATGATAAGTATATAATATTAATCAATTAGAATACGAATAAAACCGATACATGTGTAGGGTGCAAATT
>CALVAO010000025.1 GCA_944325515.1 Candidatus Gastranaerophilales bacterium
TAAAAATACTTTTGTATTTGCATCTTGCTTTTTTATTATTTTTTTATTTGGACACTTGTGCCATCCAGGGAAGGAGTCGTTTAAAGCTAATACAAGACAGGGTCGAAATCTTTGATTTCGGGGAGGGGTTTTTATACAGATAAGACGTAAGTCATTTTAATGCCTAAAATTATCATGGACAACAGTGTGGCAATTCCGGCATGATACAAAGAGTTTTTGGAGTTAAAAAAGCGGCGGAAAGAATTTCCGCCGCACCATCCAAAATATTTTCGTTATTATTTTTGAATATCTTTTACTGATAATGCAATTCTGTGTTCTTTCGGAGTGAATTTTTTGATTAGAACATCAACTTCAGAACCTACTTTGAACATATTAAACGGATTTACATTTTCATCAGACATTTCAGAAACAGGAAGTAATGCTTCTACTCCAGGGAAAATGTTAATAAATGCACCGAATGTTGTAACTTTATTAACAGTACCTTTTACAACCTGTCCTTCTTCAAACTGACCTTCAATCTGCTGCCATGGATTTTCACCCATTCTCTTTAATGATAATGAAATTCTCTTTAATTCATGGTCAATTTTAATAATCTTAACTTCGATAGTATCACCTAAAGTTAAAACATCAGACGGGTGTTTAATTCTCTGCCATGAAATTTCAGAAATCGGAAGAAGTCCGTCGATACCGTTGATATCAACAAATGCACCAAAGTCTGTAATTCTTACAACATTACCGGATACAACTTGATCTTCTTCAAGAGATGCAAGAACATTATCTACAACTTGATCTCTTTGTTCTGCAACAGCCTGTCTTTGAGAAAGAATAAGTTTATTTTTCTTAGGATCAGCTTCAAGAACTTTAACTTCAATTTTCTGGTCAATAAGTCCGTCAAACGGAGTTCCGGTTCTTAATTGAGATGATGGAATAAATCCTTTTAAGTCTGCAACATCAACTAATACACCGCCTTTAACTGTTGATACAACTTTTGCAAGAATTGTATCGCCTTGAATTTTAGCATCGTTTAACTGTGCCCAGGCTTGAGCATATGCAATTCTCTTAAGTGATAACTGCATCGGATCATCATTGTTTTCTTCTTTTAATACATAGAATTCTCTTGTATCGCCGATTTCTAATTCTTCAGAATCGCTTGAAAGTTCTTTGTTTGATAAAAATGCTTCCATTTTAGCACCCTTAACGCTTACAAGATAACCTTCTGATTCTTTTTTAATTACTGTACCTTCAACGATATCAGCAACAGTGTTAGATTTAGCAAAGCTTTCTTCTAACAGCATTTCAAATTCGTCACGAACTTCAGTTGTTGTCATAATTTATATTCCTTTCTGTTTTGGAAGGAGATTGGTTTAGAAGTTTATAAGTTTAGAGTTGAGCAGAAATTTCAGATTATTTTCCATTGGTTTAATACGTTCGTCTTTTCAACTTAAAACCTTTAAACTTCCTTATCCCCTTATTCTTTCTATTACTTTGTCTATTATTGATTGAGGTGTTGAAGCTCCGGCTGTAATACCGACAGTTTCAACACCTTTTAATAATTCTTTGTTTAACTCTTTATCATTTTCTATATGAATAGTTTTGGTGCAGTCTTTCAAAATTTCTGCAAGATGAGTTGTGTTAGCACTTTTTTTAGAACCTACAACTATCATTAAATCACTTTCTTTAGCAAGTTCTTTAGCTTCTTTCTGCCTCATAGCCGTCGACTGGCAGATTGTGTTATAAATTAAAACCTCTTTTGCAATCGTATTCAGATAATTCACAATCAAATTCAGAGAAGAAACCATTTGAGTTGTCTGTACTACAACACCGACTTTTTTATGTGATTTTATTTGAGCTTCATAAGGCGCAAGCTCTTCTATAGTTGTTGCTACTACGACATTAGAAGAATATGAATCCGCGTTTGCCTTAATGGCTATAACTTCCGGATGGTTAGGCTTACCTACGATGACCACAAAATAATCATTCCGTGCAAGTTCTACCGCTCTTTGCTGAACTTTTTTAACGTCCGGACAGGTTAAATCAACGAGTTCAAACCCCGCATTTTTAATTTTTTCAAAAATCTCCGGAGCCTCGCCATGACTTCTGATAATACAAATACCATCGCCTTGAGCGGGAATTTCATATATAGTTTTTATCCCGAGGTTTTCTAATTCATTAATTACATCTGTATTATGAATGAGTTCCCCTAAAATATATACATTTTTATCAGGATTTTCTTTTTTTAACTTTATTGCAGTTTCTACAGCACGTTTCACACCGTAACAAAATCCTGCAAATTTGGCTAGTTTAATATCTGGATTACTCAAAAAATTGTAATTCACTTTCTTAAGGACTAGAGGCATTAACCTCAGTATTTATATTAAATACTAAACAGAAATTATTTGCAACTTATCCATTATTACCAGTTTTGTAAAAGTTTAACCTTTTTAAGATTCTTTTAAATGTTTAAAATGTTTATAGATATAAAGTACACCCAGAATGCCAAAAATAATTACAATCAAAATATCAAACTTGTGCCACAGGTGCTTGAACATTTCCATATTCTGTCCGAATTTTACTCCTGCATAAACAAGCAGATAGCTCCATACAAGCGAACCTAAAAAAGTTAACGTAAAAAATACTCTTTTTCTTGCTTTCAAAATCCCTGCTGGCAGTGAGATAAAAGTTCTGATTACCGGAAGCATTCTGCATATAAAGAAAGCCCAATCTCCGTATTTTTCCACCCATTTGTCCGCATCATCAAGGTCTTTGCGGGAAATCAAAAAATATTTTCCGTATTTTTCAACAAATTTACGCCCGCCGAAATATCCAAGATAATAGGAAGGTATAGAGCCTAAAACACAGCCGAAAGCTCCCGCCCAGGCTGCAATATGAAAATTCATTTCCCCTTTACTTACGATATATCCTGCAAAAGGCAGTATTGCTTCACTCGGCAGCGGTATATTACAGGATTCGATTGCCATAAGCAAACTTATACCCAGCGGTCCCATGCCGGTTACAATGTGTTCAATAAAATTTACAAGATGCGAAAGAATAAGATTAATAAATTCCATAAAAGCTCCCCACTTCCTTTTATTATCTACTATCATATCAAAAATAATTTGAAAATAAAGTAAATAATGCAAAACAGAAAAACATAGATAATTGTCTAATTGTTTTCATTCAAGATTTTCTAAATAATCCTAATATGAAAATAATGATTATAGGCGGTGTTGCAGCAGGTGCAAAAGCAGCAGCAAAATCAAAAAGAATGCTTCCGGATGCAGAGGTGCATATTTATACACAGGATACACACGTATCATACTCTTCCTGCGGTCTTCCCTACTATATAGCAGGAGATTTTGAAGACTGGCATAAGCTTATTGTAAGGACTGCAGAAGAATTTGAAAAAAGCGGAATAAACATCCACCTAAAGCATCGGGTGACAAAAATTCTGCCTGCTGACAAAAAAATTCTTGTCAAAGACTTAATTGCGGGAACCTGCGGATTTATTGAATATGATAAACTTATTATTGCAACAGGCTCAGTTCCTTTTATGCCGGATATTAAAAACTCCAATATAAAAAATATTTTTACTGTGAGAACTCTTGAAGACGGTATTAACATAAAAGATACAATGAACCGTTCGCAAAATATTACAATAGTAGGCGGCGGTTATATCGCAATAGAACTCATTGAAGCTTTTGTAAAAAATAAAAAAAATGTAACTCTTATCGAGCAAGCACCGTTTATTTTATCAGTATTTGACGAGGATATTTCTTCGCTTATTCAGACATATATTTTAGAAAATTCAGACGGGCTGGTTAAAATTATAAACGAAGATGTCGTCACTGAATTTGTCGGCACAGATACTGTCCACGGCGTCTTAACCGCAAAAGGCATGGGATTTGAAACGGATATGGTTATTGTTTCAGCAGGTGTAAGAGCAGTGGTTGATATTGCGAAAGAAGCAGGTATAGAAATTGGAAAAACGGGCGCAATCAAAGTAAACAGCAGAATGCAGACAAGTATTCCGGATATATATGCCTGCGGGGACTGTGTAGAAAAAATAAATATGGTATCAGATACTCCGGTCTGGGTTCCGCTGGGTTCCACTGCAAACAAGGAAGGACGTATTGCTGCCATTAATGCCTGCGGAGGAGTGGAAGATTTTGAAGGCATTTTAGGCTCTGCAGTGCTGAGATACGGAACTTTGAATATATCTATGACAGGTTTAACGGAAAAACAAGCACGTAAACTCGGCTATGATGCTGTATCGGTTGTTATTACCAAACGCGACAAAGCAGGCTATATGCCGGAGGTGCAGAATGTTACATTAAAACTTATAGCAGACAGACGAACACATAAAGTTTTAGGCGCACAGGCTATCGGATGCGGGGATGCAGACAAAAGGGTCAATACAGTATCGGTAGGGCTTACCAGCGGGATGAAGGTGGAAGACCTTCTTGATGTAGATTTAACCTATGCTCCGCCGTTTTCCACAAGCATTGATATACTCATTTCTGCAGCCAGAATTTTAAAATCAAAGCTCAATTAACACAAATTTTGATAATATTATATTTTGATATTGCCGGAAAGATGCTAAATGTGTTATTATATAAAGGAATAAGTATTATACTAGGAGAGCTTGATATGATGAAAAAATTCGGATTTACTCTGGCAGAAGTATTGATTACACTTGGTATAATAGGTGTAGTTGCAGCATTAACTGCACCTGCTCTGGTACAAAACGCAGGTACTGCCAAAATTGGTCCGACACTGTCTAAAGTGGTTGCAACATTAGAGAATGCTAATGAACAATTACTACATGATGAAGACGCTACTGATTTAAGTAAAATTGCTGAAACAAATGAAGAGTATTGTGAATTATTATCTAAATATATCGCCGGTAGTTCATATAACGATGACGCTGTGACATTTACACCCGGCGCTACAAAATGGAATGATACAGCATCTAACGTTGCCTGGCAATATTCTAAAGAATTTTATTTTTCAGATAATATATCTTTAGTAATTGGTGTATATAATAGCCAAAATGTCGGCGTTTATAGAGCTAAGGGCTCTTTTAAAGGCGGCTATGCTTATATTTATGTTGACATAAACGGTACAAAAACAAAACCTAATAAATTTGGAAAAGATATATTTTTATTTTTTATAGATAAATCAGGACAGGTTACCCCTGCCGGCAGTAGTACTCACGCTTGGCTTAAAAACGATGATGGAGAAAAATATTCTTCAGAAGGGACTAGAGCTTGTAATGAGACAACAGTAGGTGATGGCACGGGTTGTGCAGGTTCTATATTTGAAAATAATTTTAAAGTTATTTATCAATAATAAATTATTCTATGTTTTTACACTAAAAAGGCGGTATCTCATAACTACCGCCTTTTTCTATCAAATTTTCCGACAATATGAAGTTTTTAATTTGCAAATTCACCGGTATAAAAACTCATAAGATTTGCCAGTCTGTGCTGCTTTTCTGCAGCTCTTTCAATACTTTGTTTAATTTCGTCCAATTCTTTTAATAATGTATTTAAGTCTTTACGTCGTTTGCTCTCTAGGCGTGCCTCCTTATTATACTGTTCCTGTGACTTTTGGGCATTAAAACCCGTTGAGTTGTTTACCTCCTTTGCTGTTTGCGCTGATATTTCATCCAAATCGATTTCAATCCAATTTGGCGAAAAACACTTGTTTAAAAAATCTTTTTTATTCATCGTTGCTCCTTAATAATTTCTAGCAGGATTTAAGCGATTTGCAATATTCTTTATAATCCATACAAAACGCGATGCCATATCTTTACATTCCAGATAATCCCTTCTTAGTTCTTGATACTCCTTTGAATTGAAATCAAATGTTGTCATCTCTGAGTATTCAATTAGTGCTTCATGTTCGTCCATCACATACCTCTCAATCAACAGCGGGGTAAATAATTCAACCTGCCGGTATAACTACCGCCCCTTTTGTATACACGATTTATTTTGCTTTTTCATTTTTGCTTACAGGTATGTTAACGGCATTTTTTTTTAAAACTTTAGGGTTTTTATAAATATCGTTACAATTATTTACAAAAATATCCCCAAACCTGCGTAAATACATGCTTTTTTCATGTAAACTTATATTAAAATTACGCTTTAAAACTTTACATTTGAATCTATTTAAAATAGTATGTTAATATAGTGGTATAGTATAGAGATTTAAAAAAGAGGAATAATTGTGGACAATTTAGGACCGGATATTTTTGGAAGAAAAGATGTTGAGAACATTCAATCATCAGATAATATGACCCAGCAGCCTGCACCTGGTGTTAATCCTGCTAAAATCAAAGTTATAGGTGTTGGCGGCGGCGGCGGAAATGCTGTTAACAGAATGATTAAGTCTGGCTTGACAGGTGTTGAGTTCTGGCTCATGAATACTGATTTGCAGGTATTAAATTATTCTGTTTGTAAAAATAAAATTCAGCTCGGTGCTAAATTAACAAACGGACTTGGTGCCGGCGGTGAACCTCAAGTTGGTGAAAAGGCAGCTGAAGAAGCGCAGCAAGAAATTACAAGCGCAATTGAAGGCGCAGATATGGTATTTGTTACTGCAGGTATGGGCGGCGGTACAGGTACAGGTGCGGCTCCGGTAGTAGCTAAAATTGCTAAAGATTTAGGAATTCTTACAATCGGTGTTGTAACAAAACCGTTCTCTTTTGAAGGTAAAAGACGCGCTAATCAAGCTCAGCAAGGTCTGGAAAAACTCAGAGAATCTGTAGATGCTTTGATTGTAATTCCTAATGATAAGTTATTAGATGTAGTTGATAGAAGAGTTTCTCTTCAAGAGTCATTCATTGTTGTGGATGAAGTTCTTTTAAGAGGTGTTCAAGGTATCTCTGATATAATTACAATTCCAGGTTTAATTAACGTTGACTTTGCGGATGTTAAGAGTGTAATGGCAGCATCCGGCTCGGCATTGATGGGTATAGGTCGCGGTACCGGCGAAGGCAGAGCGATTGAAGCAGCTAAAATTGCTATTAACTCACAGCTTCTTGAAACATCTATCAACGGTGCTTCCGGTGTAATTGTTAACATTACGGGTGGTCCGGATATGACACTTCATGAAGTTACAGATGCTACAAACATTATAAATGATGCAGTTCTGGATGATGCAAGAGTTATTATTGGAGCTGTTGTTGATGATAATATACAGGGAGAAATTCAGATTACTGTAATTGCTACCGGATTTGAACTTAAGTCTCAAATACCTGTTGAGCAAAAAGTAGAAAATCGTTCAATAAGTGCGGCTGAATTCTTCTCCGGAGCTTTTAACAGCACACAGCAGCCAAAAGCTCCTACAATGTCTTCTTTCTCAGACATTCAAATTCCGGATTTCTTGAGAAAATAAAAAACGAAGGTTAAGGTTGTGTAAAAATTTTAGAGCTGAAGCAATTTCAGCTCTTTTATTTTGTCAAACAAGCCCAAAAATGGTATAAAATCTATACATTGAAAAGCGAATACAGGCAGATGATTTTGACAAACATTTTAACTATCAAGAAAGGGTGTTAAAATGATAGTTAAAATCAACAAACAAGAACTAATGCTGGTAATAACACCGCTTCTTGCACTCAAAGTCTTATTAAGGGCTGCGTGTATGGGTGTTCACGTCACCCTTGTCTGTATTCTTATTTTTATCCATTTTTACAATTTTTCAAGTATAATAAAACTATGAAAAAAGAGAAATTAGATAAATTAAAACAAGAGTGTCTGGAATGTAAACAATGCCCTCTGGGTGAAACCAGAATTAATGTTGTATTCTCAGATGGCAACGCAAAGACTGCAAAGGCTATTTTAATAGGAGAAGCTCCCGGAGAAAATGAAGATAAAACCGGCACTCCTTTTGTCGGAAGAGCAGGAAAACTATTAAATGAATTTCTTGAAAAGGCAGGTATTTCAAGAGAAAATGATTTGTATATTATCAATACCGTAAAATGCCGTCCGCCCAAAAATCGTGTTCCTACAGATGAGGAAAAAAAATCGTGTGAAAAATTTCTTTTGAATCAAATAGAAATAATTAATCCGAAAATTTTGATTTTTTGCGGAGCAACAGCATTAAAATCTTTTTATGATAAAAAAATTCCAATATCAAAAATTAGAGGCGAAATTTTGGAACTTGAAATCGGAGGCAGAAAGAGAAAATGTATCCCGATTTTCCATCCCTCTTATCTTTTGAGATACCATTCTACAGAAGAAGGAAGTCCGAGATATTTAATGCTCGAGGATTTAATAAAAATAAAAACATTGTTGGACGAAAAGTAAAAAATGCAGCTATATTAAAACTCAAAACAAAAAAGCAGGGTATTTAGCCCTGCTTTTTCATGTTCTAAACCAAATCTTACTTGTCATCTAGTGCTGCAACACCCGGAAGAACTTTACCTTCAATAAATTCTAAGGAAGCTCCGCCGCCTGTTGAAACGTGAGTGAAATCTTCTGCCTTGCAGAATTTTTTAGCTGCAGAAACAGAATCGCCGCCGCCGATAACAGATGTTGCACCGTTCTTTGTAGCTTCTACAATTGCTTCAAGAACAGCTTTTGTGCCTTCTGCAAATTTAGGATTTTCAAAAGCACCTACAGGACCGTTCATAAGAATTGTTTTTGAAGATTTAATAACATCAGCGAAAGCTTTTCTAGAATCCGGTCCGGCATCAACACCTTCAAATCCATCCGGAATTTCATTAATTTTAACAAACTTGTTTGTTCCATTGCCGGAGAAATCGTCTGTTACAAGAACGTCTGTTGCCATTACTAACTTAACGCCCTTTTCTTGAGCTTTCTTTTCGATAGCTTTTGCAACATCAATCTGATCGTCTTCACAGATTGAGTTACCGATTTTACCGCCGTTAGCTTTTACAAATGTATAAGCCATGCCGCCGCCTATAATCATATTGTCAACTTTGTCTAAAAGATTTTCTAAAACACCGATTTTAGAAGAAACTTTTGCACCGCCGACTACTGCAGTAAACGGACGTGTCGGATTATCAAGAGCTTGAGATAAGCATCTGATTTCTTTTTCCATTAATAAACCGGATACTGCCGGTTTGAGGATTTTTGCAAGTTTTGCTGTTGAAGTGTGGTTTCTGTGAGCAGCGCCGAATGCGTCGTTTACATAGAAGTCACCTAATTTTGCAAGCTCTTGAGCAAAAGTCATATCATCATCTTTTGCTTCTTCTGCCTTGTAGAAACGAATGTTTTCTAAAAGTGCAATTTGACCGTCTTGAAGCTTTTCAACATATGGCTTAGCTTCTTCTACTGACGGAATAAATACGATTTCTTCGCCAAAAACTTTTGACATGTATTTGGCAACAGGAGCAAGAGAAAATTCCATGTTTCTTTCGCCTTTAGGTCTGCCAAGGTGTGCCATAAGAACGATTTTTGCACCTTTGTCTTTTAAATATTTAACTGTAGGAACGATAGCTTGAATACGAGTATCGTCTGTTACATTTTTGTTTTCATCAAGAGGAACGTTAATATCAACTCTGACAAGAGCTGTTTTACCTTTGATGTCGCCTAAATCTTTAATTGATTTTTTCATAATCTCTTTCCTTTCTTATTTGCATGTTAATTATAGTAAAAACAAAAATTCCCTGCAAACAATACACTGCAGTTCACATAAGTATTGGCTTATATTACTTATATTGCAAAAAGTCGATAAATAATATATACTAGTAATAATCGATAGGAGAGTTTTTATATGATGAAAAAATTCGGATTTACATTGGCGGAAGTACTTATTACTTTAGGCATTATCGGTGTCGTTGCAGCATTGACAGCACCGGCATTAGTACAGAATGCAGGAACAACAAAGGTAGGACCAACACTGTCTAAAGTTGTTGCTACATTAGAGAATGCTAATGAGCAGTTATTACACGATGAAGACGCTACTGATTTAAGTAAAATTGCCGAAACAAATCTTGAATACAGTGACTTATTATCAAAATATATTAGCGGAAGTTCATATGAAACAGAAAATTTTGATAGTTCAACTTTTGAACCTGCCATAAGTCATTACAATGGGGATTCCCCTGGGAGTTTTTCCTCTTCATGTCGCGTATTTTATTTTTCTGATAATATACTTTTGGTATTTGGCTCTGGATTTAATTCAGATGACTATAGTTATTCTCCAAAAGGTTCTTTTAAGGGATTATTTTGTGTAGTATATGTAGACATCAATGGTCCTAAAACTAAACCAAATAGATGGGGAAAAGATTTGTTTTATTTTTATATAGATAAAAGTGGACAAATTATTCCCGTAGGAGGCACTACATTTGCTTGGCTTCTTAATAATGAAGCAAAATATACAAACTCAGACTCTCCATTTGCTTGTAATGAAACAAAAGTAGGTAATGGTATGGGCTGCGCCGGCTCTATATTTGAAAATAATTTCAAGGTTATTTATCAATAATATTAGATAATAAAATCTAAATATAATTAAAAAGGTGGAAATTACTATAATTTCTACCTTTTTGTTTAAACTTGTAAAGTTTTGTAAAAATTTTCCTTAAAACCCTAAAGTTTTTGAAAAAAATGCCGATAACATTAATACAAAATATAGGGCAAAGGATATGGCAGAATCGTTTAATCTGAATAATTTCTTACAAACATACAAGACTCAGACGTATGATCCGACTAAACAGCACGCTGCAGCAGAAGAGAAAATGGAGCAGCGTCTGGAACAGCAGGCAGAACAGGCTGTTCAGCAAAGCGGACTTCTTTCATTAACTTTGTCTGAAAAACTGGCTGAACTTGGTATAGGTAAAAGAGTTTTACAACAGGTTGCAGATACTGCAACAGGTCTTGTAACCGATATTGTTAATCCTATCGGTGATTATCTCGCAAAATATGAAAACATTTTTGACCAGAGGGTATATAACACTGAAATCCAGAGTTATGCAAAACAAATGTTCTTCGCTTCTCAAGCTATGAGGCAGGAAGCTGCGGAAAACACTACCGGTCAAAACTTTGTATATGATATGTAATTTTCCTTCTCCTTTTTCTTTATTTTATACATTTTAATCCCCTGTTGTCGAATAACAACAGGGGATTAAATTTAGACTTAAAATATCAATTTATAAAGCAGCTTTTGCTGTTTCTACAAGAACTGAAAAAGCTTCTTTGTCGTTAACAGCTAAATCTGCAAGCATTTTTCTGTTAACTTGAATGTTAGCTTTCTTGCAAGCATTAACAAATCTTGAATAGCTCATTCCTTGTTCTCTAACTGCTGCATTGATTCTTACAATCCACAAACGACGCATATTTCTCTTTGTTGCACGTCTATCTCTGTAAGCGTATTTAAGAGCTTTCATTACAGCAATGTTAGCTACTTTAAATATTCTGCTTCTTGCACCTTTAAAACCTTTTGCAAGTTTTAATATTTTCTTGTGTCTGTTGCGACATACATTTCCACGTTTAATTCTCATTGTTCAACACTCCTATCTAGCATACTTCTTGTAAGGTAACTCTTTAGAAATCAATTTTTCGTGAGTTTCAGAAATTACAACATCTCCGAAAATCTTACGTTTTCTTGATTCCGATTTGTGTTGAAGCAAGTGACCGATACCTGCATGTCTTCTTGTAATTTTGCCCGTGCCTGTAACTTTGTATCTTTTAGCTGCCGCACGGTGGGTTTTCATTTTTGGCATTTCTTTTCTCCTTTCAGTGTGGGTAAATACTTTTAGTTTGGGAGTCTTCAAACATCCCGCCCCTTTTTTATTACCCGTTTCTGTACTAAAACCGAGCAAGGCATACCACAGCACTATACTTCGGCATGTTTGAGTTTAGTATAAAGATTTACCTCTGTCAAGCAATAGCTATAGATTTATTAAGAGTTGGTAATATTTTTGAACGGTTTTATCATCTGCAATTTCTAATATCTTATTTATTTTGGTGATTAAATTCTTTTTATCAGTAAAATGTCCATAATTGAATAATTCTTTTACATCAACTTCCAGAGCTTTTGAAAGATTTTCCAGACTCTCTTCTTTTGGAATTTGTATTCCTCTTTCAATCTTAGAAAGATTAGAAGCTTCCATATTTAAAATTTCAGCAAGTTTTAATTGTGTGAAACCTTTCTTTTCACGCAATTCTTTTATTCTAAGCCCTAATTTTTTAGAAATTTCACCCATCTCTACAACAGAATACTATTTTTTTAATTATGTTTAAAGATTTTAGTAAGATTATAGAACTTGACAAATAGCGCTTAGTATGACTATAATATAGTATAAAACATCCTAATAAGATTTATTTACCCTAAAATTTAATTATATTACTCATCTACCCTAAAGAAAGGAGCATAATTATGGCTGGAGACAGTGTATCATTCGACAAATTTGACAAATTTGTACAACGCGTCACCGCAGGGATTCCCGATCGTACAGAAACAATCGAGCAAAAAGAAAGAGCAATTGAGGCTAAAAAGAAAATTTTGAAACACCCGTCGTGCCCCGAAAAAAGTAAACCTGTACTTAAGCAGGAGATTTCAGTCCTTGAGGATGAAATCAATTCAATAAAAAAAGAACAAAGAGAACAATCCATGAATAGCAGTATTTTCCCGAAACGAAATGATTTAGGTTAATAAATGTAACAATTATTTTTCCTAAACGCCAGGCGTGACGTTCCCCTCGCCCCTTGTGGGAGGGGGTTAGGGGGAGGGGTTAAAATTTTTGCAGTATTATACCAAACAGTAGAACCAAATGTGACGTTTATATATTTATACAAAATAAGGAGTTTTATATGACATTTATTAATCATTTATCCGGTTTTAATCACAATATTGACAGAATTAAAACTTCAAATGCTTCTGCAGGTGCAGAGCCGGCAAAATCCGTATTAGAAACAGGCGGCGGTAAAGACACCGTATCATTCAGCAAAAATCAGACTGAAAAATTTGATGCAGTGTTCGCAGAATTCAGTAAAAATGTTCCGGACAGAACAACAACAATTCCGGAAAAAGAACTGGCAATTTCATATATTGATAGAATGCTTGCATGTGACGATATACCGGATGATTTAAAGACATACTGGCAAAACAAAAAATCCATTATTCAGCAGGAAATTCAAGCTATAAGGAATGAAGAGAAGAGCGGCAGCGGAGAGAAAGTTGCAGATGTCTGGAAAGAATTTGAGAAATTTTGCAATAAATATCGTGGCAAATTTGATAAAAATCTTTCAACTGAAGACAGAAGTGAATACTTGATTACTTATAACAGAACCTGTCAGAGTTATCTCAAACGTCTAATGTCTTGTTCAGATATCACAGACGACTTGAGATTTGAATATCAGAATATGTATCAAAATCACGAAAATGACTTAAATAATGCTAAGCGTGATATGCTAAACGCTCGAAAAGAAAAATAATAAGGAGATTCATCATGACGGATTTAACAAATATACATAATTTAAAAATGGAATACAAACATATTGAGAATTCAGAAACAGATTGGAACCCCAAAGGTGTTGAAGGATGCGACGAACAAACTTTTTTGCGTAACAATAAAGGAGCAAACAAAAGTATATTCAATTCTTTAGACATCAATAAAGATGGTTATATAACTGAACAAGAGTACAGCCTCTCCTGTGCGCTTGATTTGGATAATAACGGTACTGTAAGCAAGGAAGAGCGTGATAATGCTTGTATGGAACAAATGAAATTTTTTGCAAGACGTGAAATTGATAAATGGTTCAAAGTTGATAAAAACCGGGATGGTTTTGGCAGCAATGTAGAATGGCAAAGCTGGTCAACATACAACAAGAATGGTAAAACACTTGAAGGTTCAATGTCTAATGAAGCTCTTTCAAAAAAATATAATATGAAGGAGGAAATACTTGAAGATATGCAAGGCTGGCTGGATAATTCAATTGAAGGATTAAAATCTGACGCCAAAGAAATGTATGGAGTTGAATTAAGCCCAAAGCAAATTATAGAATTGAAAAAAGAGCAGATGAAACAGCTTAATACCTGGCTTATGAAAGAAGGCGACAACGAAGAATCCAGCTTTTATCAGCAATTAAATCTTGATGCTTATACAAGACTAATGAGCACGGTTGACAATGAAGCTTGCTGCGGCGGTGATATTTGTGAATTTTCTAATTTTTCACCATCAAATCTCGATAGAAACGGAAAATATACAGCAGATGAGATGAAAGCACGGTTAGCATGGGCAGAGAATTCTTATCTTGTGGATGATAACGGAAAAACCGTATATGATGAAAACGGGCAGACAATTCCTGCCAAAATGATGACACCGGAACAGGTAGAAATGTATAAAGAAATTGTAGAATCAGTAACCGGAAAACCGTGGGATAGTGATGGCTGGGAAGTTACAGCGGAACAGTGGAACACAATTTGTGAAAAAGTCAACGGCACAGAAGGCGATGAGGAGCGGCTCAACGGTAAAACCAGAGCTGATATTCCCCAAAACAGACAGGCACTTTTAAGATTTCTGGAAGAAAAAGGCTGGCTTTATGAACAATTTAAATAAAATATAGTGAGCAGTAGGAGCAAGTTTTACACTATTTTTATTATAAGTGTTCAAATAAAAACAAAAAGTACGCTGTTCCTCTCCTTACGGGAGAGGAACAGCCGTGTTTGAGAGGCTTTGTCGCAAACTACGGAGGAAGGGACAGACCGTAGGGGCAAATAATATTTTAAAAAATTATCCAGTGTGGAAGATTACTTATATAATAACTCTTGCAGAGGCTTTAGGAGTATCAGTATTACAGTTATGTGAATTTAAAAATTTAGATATTACAAGGGATGCCCAAATAATAATTATTTTTATAGCATATTTTTATCCGTCATTCAGTAGATATTTCTCTTGATTGTAACGAAAAATTTACAATTAATCAGCAAATAAAACTTTCCAAATAATGTCAGA
>CALVAO010000026.1 GCA_944325515.1 Candidatus Gastranaerophilales bacterium
TTTTTTAAGACAGGTGTATTTTTTACATATTCAAAATTCACATCTTTGAATTCTATTGTATTATTGACTCCGTTAAGATTTATGGCTGTTTCTTTGTCTTTTATTGCAGGTTTTGCGTCGAGTACTTCAAAAATTTGTTCAATCGCGTAGAATGAGAGTTGAACCGCATTCAGATTATTACCGATATTTTTCACCGGAGTATAGAGAAGAATTAGAGCAGTAATAAATGATACGAAGTTACCGCTTGTTATTTGTCCCGACATGATTAAGTGGGAGCCGTAACCTATTGCAGCAGCGATTCCGACCGACACAATTACGTGCATCATAGGTGAAAGCCACTGGGTTTTTTGTACAAGTTTTATTCTAAGATTAAATACATTTTTAAGAATCCATTGGAATTTATTTGTTTCATTTTCCTGCAGGTTATATGAAGTTATTGTTTTATTTCCTGCAAAAACTTCGTTGTATTCTGTAATTATGGCAGAATCGGCAACAACAGTTTTTTCAAGAACACTTTTAATTCTTTTCTGGAGTTTAGCAACGGGAGCGAATGCACAGGCTAAAACAACAACAGCGATAAGAGCTAATTGCCATGAGTTATAGAAAAGAACTGCTACAAGCGAGATTGATGAGAAGATTCTTTGTGTAAAAACACTCAAGTTATCGAGGAGTCCGGCGCAGGCACTGTCTGCCATATTATTGAATTTAAAAATAACATCTCCGGATTTTCTTTTGTCATAGAAAGATGTTTCAAAAGTAAGAAGCTTTTTAAATAAGTCGAACTTAAGCCCGTTAGTAATCCTTCCGCCGACCCAGGTTGAGAGGTAGGCAGAAAGATATTTAAGCCCGCCCTGTACGGATGTAAAAGCAACGATGCCGAGCGGAATATACCACGGTGATTGGATGGATTTTTCGACCATGACTAAATCCATGTAAGGTTTGAGGGCAAGTGCGATTACTGCGTCTAATGAGCCTATCGGAATACAGATTAGCATTGAGCAAAGAGCCCTAAACCACACAGGACGCACGTACGGAAACATCCGGCGGTAGTTAATATATACACGGTTTTGTTGTAGTTTGTCTAGTAAGTTCAATTTTCGGTTCCCTTTTTTATTTTATTATTTTTTACATTATCCTATTTTTTTATTAAATTTATGTAACAGATATTGAAAATAATAGCAATCACCAATGTACAAAGCATATGGTACTAATTTTCTTTTTCGTAACTTACATATCTTTTTTTTAAAACTTTCTGGCACTGGATTTAAATTCTCTAACTCGGTTAATATATTACACATTTCAGAATAAAATTCACCAGATACAAATTGTTTTAAATTTCCTGCAGAATTTTGCATAATAATAATTTCTGATTCATCAAATTTATGAATAAATTCTAAAAGATTTTGTTCTATCTTCTTTATAATATATCTATAACCTAATATAGTTAAAATCTTAACTTTTTCAGAATTAATAATTTCATTTCTAATAGAAAACAAGGATTGAATTGGCATTAGAAATTTTGGAGCAAATTGTGTATAATATGCTGGTAAATCACCCCAATATTTAAAATATTTTATAAGATATTTGATATTTATAAATATGTTATTAGAACGACGATATGTTATATTTTTTATATATTCTGTCAACAATTTTTGTCTATACCAATCGAAGACTTTCGGAGAATAACCTAATGAATTTGCAAAACTATATACCCATAAATTATTAAAATAAATCCTTGGTCCATCCGTATGATTGAGCCAGCTTTGAACTCCTACTCTATCCAATACTATGGGTTTTTTATCAGCAAATAAATAACAAAATGGATGTTTTTTCGCTATATACAATAAAATATAAAGATGTAACCAATCTTTTTTATAAAACCTTGACAAATCTGGGATTTCTTTATAATAATCTTTTCTAAACACTAAATTTGTATTAGGCCAGGCTCTGTCTTCAACATCAATTATAAAATTATCTGGATTATCTTTATATATTCTATCTTTTTTAATATACACTTTATTCAAATGTTTTCTAGTAACAATCTCGCCATAATGATCATTTCTTAAATAATAATTGGACAGTACAAGTACCGATATATCTTTATTATTAACTAAAACATCATATAAGCGTTTTAAGCCATTAGGAGAATAGAAATCATCATCTCCTAATAAATGGATAAAACGACCATTTGCAATATCACAAAGTTTCATAACATTCCCGTCATATCCTAGATTTTTGTCATTTCTTGAATAGCGAATAATATTAGGGAATTTTTTCACATAATCAGTTAATATTTTGGGAGTTTTATCAGTCGAACAATTATCAGACACAACAATTTCCACACCTAATAAATTATATTCTTTTATTTGTTTAAGGATAATATCAATATTATTTTGAATATATTTTGCACCGTTGTATGTCGGAATACAAATTGATAATAATTTAGAAGAATCTGCCACTATAATTTCTTAATACTCCCTTTTTTAAAATAATTATTCTTTCCAATGATTTATATTTTAGCTTATCTTATAATCTATTAAATATCATCTAATAGGCTCATCAAATCAGCTTCTGATAATTTTACTGGATTATTAGATAATCTATTTAAATTTACAGACTTTACAACAAAAGCCTTATCAATATCTATATAATTAGTTCTCTTTAAATTTATATCATAAAATAATTCCCCAAAATATTCTTTAGCATTATTTATTCCAAGTAAATCATAAATTTCCTTCACTCTGCTTGCGACAAAATTACAGCCTCGCTTATCATTACAATTTTGATTATCAAACAGTGAATTAAGCTCCATTAATTTACCAATGCATAATGAAACAGCATAACCGTGAGGGAAGCCATATTCTTTTGTCAAAACATATGACATTGCGTGAGCCGCTGTGGTTCTGGAAATATTTATTGCTTTCCCTGCAAGATTTGCTGCTAACATCATTTTTTCAGCAAAAGTTTTGTCATTAGAATTAACGTAACCTACAATATTATCTTTGCACAATAATATGGCTTCTTTTGCATATTCTCTGCTAATAGGAGTTGATTTTACTGCCCAATAGCTTTCAATAGCATGACAATATGCATCCATTGCCGTACATGCCTTTAAATATTTCGGATTATTTTCAACAAATTGACTATCTATAATTGCATAATTAGGTAAAATTTTCGGATTATCTAAAGATGTCTTGACCCCATCAACATATAGGACTGCAAATTGCGTTGCTTCAGAGCCAGTTCCGGCTGTTGTCGGAATTGCAACCAGCTTTTTACTTGATTCAATCTGCCATTTATAAGCCTTCGCGAAATCAATTACACTTCCGCCACCTATTGCCAGGATTAAATCATAATCATTAGATATTTTATTGATTGCGATTTTTACTTCTTCATCTTTTGGATTAGTTGAAAAATCACTATAATATTGAATATTTATCCCGTTCAACTGCTGTTCAATAATAGGTTTTATATTTTCATAAGAATTTTTACCTCTGAATACAAGAACATTTTGTGCATTTTCCAGTTTTACAATTTTAGATAAATTTTCGATAGCACCTCTATAACAGAAATCCACCTGGTTTAAATTTGCCATAAATGTCTTTTTATTTTCTTGCGGTTTTTCTTTTGGTCTGCCTAAATCACTTCTTGCACCGCATTTAACTTTGATTTCAAGTAACACGGTATGAGTACTGTTGATAAATTCCGGCAATATTTCGTTTAAATCATTTAAATCTGAAACAGAATAAACTTTTTTATAACCGGCATTAAATGCTATTTGAGGAATATTCGCATTATTGGCTGTTGTTGGCTGTCCTCCGACAGAATCATGAGCTTCGTTATTATAAACTATATGTTTAAAATTTTTGAGATTCTTAGAGGCATTTACAACAGTTGAACCCATATGCATTAAAAACGCCCCGTCTCCGTCAAAACAATAAATGTTTCTATCAGGTTTTCCTAATGCAATCCCAAGTGCAATTGAACTTGCATGTCCCATTGAACCAACTGTTAAAAAATCCTGTTTATGACTTTGTCCTAAGCGTTCTCTTGTTTCGTAAACCTCTCTTGAAATATGTCCTGTTGTTGAAATAACAACATCTGATAAAGAAAGAGATTTTATAACTGTTTCAATAGCCGTTTCACGACTCAGATTATAACTATTCTGATTTTTTGTTTGTAATTCATATTTTTCGAATAACCCTTTCTTTACAATAAATGCAAAAGGTTTATTTGTTTCTTTCATATATTGTATTGCTTTTATTATTACAGGTTCTGCCTGTTCAAAATCTTCCGGTAATATTTCCCATTTAATTCCCATCGAATCAAGAAGTTTATCGGTTACTTTCCCCTGTTTAATATGCTGTGGCTCGTCTTTTTTATCAGGTTCTCCACGCCAGCCGATTAACATTAAAAGCGGAATATTATATACTTCTTCATCGGTCAATGATAATAATGGATTAACGCAGTTTCCGATTCCCGAATTCTGCATATAAACAAGAGCCGGATTTCCGGTTGTAAGATAATGTCCTGCAGCAAGTGCGATTGCATTACCTTCATTTGCAGTTATTGTATGTTCTTTTACCGTTGTATTATCCGTTATATATGCACAGAAATCTTTGAGTAAACTGTCAGGTACTCCTGCAAAACAATTTATATTATTATCTCTCAGCAAATCAAATAACTGTTTTGGTTTCATTTATTTTGCCCCCGGAATTAAAGTAATAATATCTTTTATCTTCATGCAATATTCATCGGATGCCTCTTTACAGCGATGGTTTTCAAGAATTGATTTTGCTGTATTTACCATTGCAGGATATGCAGAACGTAATAAATGGTTTGCATAAATAACAACATTAATATTGTTCTCAATTAACTCTTTTTCAGTTACTTGACTGTATGAAGATGGAACAACAACAAGAGGTTTTCTGTTCGGCAGCTGATTGTATAGTTTTGCAAATTCTTTGATTTCATCAAAAGTTTTTTCTCTTGAATGTATCATAATACCATCAGCACCTGCATCAAGATATGTTTTAGCTCTCATTATCGCATCATCCATCCCCTGTTTTAAAATAAGACTTTCAATTCTTGCAATAATCATAAAATCATTTGTAACTTGTGCTTGTTTACCGGCTTTGATTTTTTCTGCAAAATCTTCGGGATTATCCTGTTCCTGAAAAACCTCTGTACCAAACAAAGAATTTTTCTTAAGTCCGATTTTGTCTTCAATAATAATTGCGGATACACCAAGCCGCTCAAGAGTTTTTACCGTAAATACAAAATGCTCTTGAGGACCGCCGTTATCACCGTCATAAATTATCGGTTTTGTAGTAACTTCAAGAATATCATTTAATGTAGTCATCCTCGTTGTTGTATCTAAATAACCGATGTCCGGTTTTGCTTGTGCCGCAGATTGAGTTAATGATGAAATCCATATTCCATCAAACTCAATTTTATGCCCATTTTCATCGATTGAAGTATTTTCGACAATTAAGCCGGATAAACCATTATGAGCCTCACATACTGTAACTATCTCTTTTGAATCAAGTAGTCTTCTTAATCTATGGCATCTTATTTCAGGAGTCGTTCCGACTTCTTTTAAAACCTGGTTTAATTTTGTTGAGGATATACCCTCAGTATACGGAATATCAATAACTTCTCCGCCCCATTTTGCCATTACATCTACAATTCTTTGACGTGTTTTAGCCTGTACTCCTGTTTTCCAATCATCACCATGTAATACATAATCTGGTTTTATTTTTAGCAAGTTCGGAACATAATCAAGTGTTTCTTGCGGAACAACAGAGGTTACACCTTTAACATTTTCAACTACAACTTTTCTTTGTTCCCAGGTCATATATGGAAGACGTTTATAGCTTGCAATCGCTTTATCTGTCAAAAGTCCTACAATAAGCTCTCCGCCGCCTTTGCTATCAAGAAGTTTTCTTGCTTCGTTAATAATATTTAAATGCCCCGGATGCAGTAAATCTGCACTCATGCCTATATAGATTTTTACCATGTTAATTACTCCTTAATCTACTACATCTGCTAACAACTCTTTAGATATTTCTTTATATTCCTCAAAATGTTTAGATGTAACTATAAGTGGAATAGTTTTGAAATCTTCATAAATCTTGTCTAAACATTTATCAATATTTCTGGGTGCCCAAAATTTCATTCCCTCAAAATCAATTTGTTTTAATGGAAATATATCAGATTTAAGAAAATATTTACGATATTTATATGCAAAAAAAGTAAAATTATCGATACCGTAATAAATTCTATTAGTTCTTTTATTTATTATAGGATCATTTTTAATTAAATAATCTATAAGCACTGAAAGATCTCCAAATGATTTATTTCCACGTTTTATAGAAATTTCATTTATATAGTTTTGATAATCTTTTTTCTTAAATTTATTAGGATAGTTATCCATTGAAAAAATATCAATAACCTTAAAATCTCTCATTGTGCCCTTTATTAGTTTAAAACATATTGGCATTCTAAAACAAAATGTTTGATTTTTATACTTATCAAAATTTTTAATAAGTTCTGTCATATAATTAGACCAATTCCAATTCTTACTGTCAACAACGGGATATTTTGTAGTAAAATACTTCACAGCCTTTTCATAGTCATCTCTCATTAACACAAAATCAACATCTTCATCCCAAGGGATAAATCCATTATGATATTTCGCTCCCAAAAGTGAGCCATAAAATATTATGGCTTTAATTCCTGTTTCCTTTTCTAATTCAGATAACATTTTATTGCAATATTTTGCACTTTCCAATTGATAAATTCTTAACTTACCTGTTGCTGGTTTAATCTTTGTTCTATCAATTTTCTTTATAAACTTATAATAATTATAAGAATCTTCTACGTAAGTTTTATAACTAACTCCATACTGTTCACTATGCATTTTTATAGTATTATATAAAGTTTCATCTTTTATACAACTAGCAGCTAAATAATCAAGCATCTGCATCATTTCTCTATAAACTGTACTCTTAATAGATATTGATGATTGTTCGTAAATATTTCTATCCTTTATAAAATCTTCACTTTCTAACTCATGGATAAACTTAAAATTCATATAATTAATTTTAAACTTAAACTTAAAACCTAAAATTTTCACAATTTTATGGTTATTATCTTCATTTATTGAAAAGAATTTCTCTAACATTTTTTCTCCCTAGCTTTTATTCCAAATATATTCTATTATTCACAACATTAAAACCTCACAGGAGGATAACCCCTTGCAATTTTCTTTTTATAATGTTTGGCCCTTTGAACAATCATCTTATTTATATTATTTATACAAAACTTATTTATATACATAAAACTTTCAAATTTCCCAAAAACATTTCTTCTGACAAGCTCATCTATAAATTCATCCCAAGTTAAAAATTTTGATAAACATGACCAATTGTATAGAAAATATGAAAAATTCCATAATAGAGGTTTATATAAAAATCTATGTTTCTTATATATTTTACTTAAGTCTTGTATTATATTCCAAATTTCATTAGGGAATGGTCCGGTTGAGAACGTATTTGAATCCGAATTTTTATGTTGTCGCCAACGCATACAAATTCCTTGTATAAAAATAATATCTCCCAAATTATTTAATTCAAACATAAACATATTATCATGAAGTTTTCCATATCTTTTAGGATTATAAGAGATTTTTTTATATGCAACTGTATTATAAATAGCATCGGCAAAAACTGTACGATGAATTAATAATCCTAACAAAATACCGTTATTTTTTGAATAATAATGATAGTTCTTATACAAAGCATTCCAATTATTATTATCAACGTTCCATATTAGACTTTTATGCCCTGTACACATAACAGCTTGAGGATGAATTTTAAACAAAGTCATTGCAGCTGCAATATATTCAGGATGAATTGCATCATCGTCATGGAAAATAGCAGTGTATTCGTTCTCTGCAAGCTCTTGCGACCGAATAAAATTCCCTGCATTCCCAAGATTTTTTTCATGGGTAATTACCTCAATATCTCTATCGAGATATTGCTTTTTTATTTCTTCTATAACTTCAAGAGTGTTATCTGTACTACAATTATTCAAAATTTTAATTTTAAAACCTGTAGCAGTCTGAGTACACAAACTCTCTAACATTATTCTTAAATATTCAGCACGATTATAGGTCAAAACAAATACATCTAAATTTTTACACTCCACAGCTTGTCTCCCTTTTTATACTTTCATAAAAATAAAAAATCCCATCTTCATAAGATGTAAATTTAAAATCCTTTATAAGATTTAATAATTTTGAGTTATCCCCTGTATATTCTCTATTCATACCGGGATTTTTAATAATAATTTCTGATTTAAAATCAGAGAAATCATTTACTATTTTTGCTAAATCAACAATTTCTATACTTTCTGTCGGAGTTACATTCACAAATTTTTCCTCTGTAAAATTATTTATAAAATACTCAATAATTTTACAGAAATCTTCAATATATAAAAAATCAAATTTTACATTTTGATTTAATACAATAGGTTCTTTTGCAATGTTTGAATTTACTATACAGGATGTAACACGGGATTTATCTTCTCCCAAACCATAAATTCCAAATAATCTGAGATTTAAGATATTATCTCTTTCCTCTATCATTTTTGAAATAAGATATTTTGAATATCCGTAAGGATCTTTAGGAACACTTTTTCCAAAATCGCTTTCCTTAATCTTGCAAAGCGCACGACTCTTATCATATTCGGCTCCGGATCCGATTGTAATCATCGGACAATCTTTTGATGTTAGTTCCGCAAGATTTTCAAACATTTTTATATTAGGCTTTGCAACATCAGCTATAGTAGCATCTGGAGTAATCCGAACCCCGCATGAGGCAGAATGAATAATATATTCTATATTATTTTCATCCGCGTACTTTTTTACCGCCTCTTTATCAAGTAAATTAAGTTGAAAACTTCTCGGTGCAAAAAGATTAAAATTTTTTGATAGAACTTTTTTAATATGTGAACCGATGAAACCACCAGAACCTGTTAGTAATATATTTTTCACTCCTGCATTTACCCCTCTTCTCCAAAATATAATCCAAATTGTTTTTTCAAAAACTTTTGACTACCAACATAATGAGAGAAGGTATCGGGAATACCTATTCTTTTGAATTTAATCCCCTTCCCGCTTTCTGCAATGACTTCGGCAACAGCACTACCAAGACCTCCGATTATACTGTGTTCTTCAAGAGTATGGATTTCAACTCCTACATTAACCAACTCCTCAATTATATTCCTATCAAAAGGTTTAATTGTATGCATGCTGATAAAATACGGTTGCCGCCCGTTGTTCTCAAGCTGTTTACAGTAAGCAGCGGCATCCGGCAACATATTACTAGTAGAAATTACTGCAATATCTTTTCCTTCTTTTATTATAGAAGCTTTGCCTATTTCAATTTTGTTATTATTAAAAATACCTCTGTTATGACGTCCAATTCTCACATACATAGGCTTATTACTATTAACAGATTGTCGTACAATCTGTTCTGCCTCATTGTTATCTCCGGGACAACAAACTGTCATATTAGGCAGACTGCGCATTAAAGAAATATCTTCAATCGCATGATGCGTAGCACCTGCCGTACCATATGTAAAACCTGCTCCTATGCCAATTAACTTAACGTTAGTATTCATATAAGCAACATCTAGACGAATCTGCTCAAAAGCTCTTCCAGTTAAAAAAGGAATAATTGTATACACGTACGGTTTTTTGCCCATCAACGCAAGACCAGCTGCAATAGATACTGCATTTTGTTCCGCTATTCCACAATTTATTGAACGGTTAGGAAATTCTTCAAAAAATGGTTCTAGTACTGAAAAACCCATGTCTGGAGTAATTAATACAATATCTTTATCTTTTCTGGCAAGCTCTATTAATGTATTTAAAAATATTTTTCTCATTAATATTTCTTCTCAATTTCCGCTAATGCAATCTCTAACTGTTCATCATTAGGGGATTTGTAATGCCATTCGAGCTTGTTTTCCATAAATGACACGCCCTTCCCTTTTGTTGTATCAGCTATAATTGCAATAGGTTTATCGCTTTTATCAGTCAAAGCTTTTTTCAATTCGTCTGTATTATTACCATCAATAACAAAAGTTTCAAACCCGAAGGATTTCACTCTTTCTGCAATATTTGACTGTTCTATAACCTCATTGGTAGCCCCAAAACCTTGAAATTTATTGTAATCAATAATAAAAACAAAATTATCAAGCTTATGTGTAGAAGCAAACATTAAAGCTTCCCATACGGAACCCTCATTACATTCACCATCTCCGCATATTACAAAAATCCTGCCAGAATTTTTATCCATTTTTTTTGCTAGAGCAAACCCCGCTCCTAAAGACGGACCATGTCCCAAAGAACCGGAAGACATTTCAAAAAATGGAGATTTTTCCTTATCAATATGACAAGGAAGAGAACCTCCATCTATTGAATAATTCTCAATAAAATCAGATGATATCAATCCTTTATGATATAAAACTGAGTATAAAGCGGCACTTGAATGCCCCTTACTCAATATAATAATATCTCTATTAGGAGAAGTTATATTTTCTTTATTTATATTTGCTACATCAAAGTATAAAGTATACAATATATCGACAACACTCATCGCAGCACCGACATGAGAAACTTTTGCTTTATGTACCATTTTAACGATAGTTTTTCTTATTTCTTTTAATACTGAATCTTTCATTATTTCCCACCTATTTCCCTGCAACAGTACAAGCATTAAACACTTTACTATTAATAAATTCTTTGATAGTTCCAGAAATTCTATCAATTTCCTCATCTCCCAATGCAGGGAATGTGCCTACCCAGAACGTATTATTCATAATATAATCCGTATTTGGCAGTTGCTTATAATGCTCTTCTGTTAAATCTTTTGATGAAATAACTTCACTATTGTTAATTCTAAGTTGGATATCATCATCAACAAAACAAGGCTGTCTTAGAATATTACCTGCAAAAAGCTGTCTTGTTCCTACCCCGTTTTTTTCAAGAAACTCTACCATCTCCTGCTTTGTAAAAGGTGCGTCCGGCTTGACTGAAATCAAGTAGCCGAACCACGATGGTTTTACTCCTTCTTTAACTTCCGGCAGTATTAAAAAGCTTGTTAAATCCGAAAGCTTTTCGTTAAGCATATGCGCATTTCTGCTTCTCCGTTCCAGAAATGAATCCAGTTTTTCTATCTGAGAACACCCAAGAGAAGCCTGCCAATCTGTAATCTTTAGGTTATATCCGATATGAGAATAAGTATATTTGTGATCATAGCCGAAAGGAAGATTGCCGAGCTTCTGCGAAAATCTCTTACCGCAAACGCCGTCTTTCCCCGGCGGGCAGCAGCAATCCCTGCCCCAATCTCTAAAGGACATAATAATTTTATATAATTCCGCATCATTTGTAACAACAGCCCCGCCTTCGCCCATAGTGAGATGATGAGCGGGATAGAAACTAAATGTTCCGATATGCCCGATGGTTCCGATTTTTTTGCCTTTGTATTCCCCGCCGAGAGCATCACAGCTGTCCTCTATTACCCATAGATTATATTTTTGCGCAATCTGCATAATTTTATCCAAATCATAGCTGTTGCCGAGAGTGTGGGCTAAAAATACAGCTTTGGTCTTAGGGGTAACTGCGTTTTCAATTTTATCAGCGTCAATATTATATGTTCCTATTTCGCAGTCAATAAATACCGGAACAAGCCCGTTTTGAATAATAGGATTTATTGTTGTAGGAAATCCGGATGCTACAGATATAACCTCATCACCTTTTTTCAGCCTTCTTTCGCCTAATTTATGAGAAGTCAGCGCAGATAAAGCAAGCAGATTAGCGCTTGAACCGGAATTTGTCGAAAGCGCATATTTTACGCCGAGATATTTTGCAAACCTGCTTTCAAACTCTCTGTTAAATCTTCCTGCCGTAAGCCACATATCCAGAGAGGCATCAATCATATTCATCAGCTCTTCCTCGCCCAGAAGTTTGCCGGATGGCGGAATATATTCAAATTCTTTTTTATTGCCGTATACTGCTTGATAATATTCTCTTGCAGCTTCTTTTACTTTATTGCGTAATTCTTGTTCCATTTTATACTTTCCTCGTATTCTTCAATCTGGCTTATTGTAAAATCAAACATATCTGTATCGTTGTTATAAAAATGCCTATACCAATCTACCGTGCGGGCTATTGCGGTATCAGCTTTATATGCAGGCTCCCAGCCTAATATTTTTTTGGCTTTTTCTATATTAAGCATCAGCAGTCCTGCTTCGTGAAGCGGGCTGGCTTCGCCTACAACAACACGACCTTTGCCGTAAAATTCCGTCACTCTCTTTGCAACTTCTGCAACCGTTAATACGCTTTCTTCATTCGGACCAAAATTAAATCCGTCAGCATATTCCTGCCCGTTTTCAAGAAGTTTCTGCCCCAGAAGCAGATAACCGCTCAAAGGTTCCAAAACATGCTGCCACGGACGTACGGCAACAGGATTTCTAATCTCTATATCAACTCCCTTATTAATAGCTCTTATGCAGTCAGGAATTAATCTGTCTTCAGCCCAGTCACCGCCTCCGATAACATTACCGGCTCTTGCCGTTGCCATCGCATAACCGTCTTTTAAGAAAGAACGTCTGTAAGACGAGGACATAATTTCCACACATCCTTTGGAAGAAGAATACATATCATAACCGCCCATCGGCTCATCTTCCCTGTATCCTCTGTTTATTTCCCTGTTTTCGTAGCACTTATCGGTTGTTACATTCACAAAAGCCTTTACCGAAGCGCATTTTCTTGATGCTTCTAAAACATTTAAACTTCCAATAACATTTGTCTGATATGTTAATACGGGCTCTCTGTATGAAAGTCTTACCAGAGGCTGGGCAGCAAGATGAAAGACTATATCCGGCTGAAATTCCAGCATTGTTTTTTCAAGTTTTTCAGTATCAAGAATATCCCCGATAACAGATTTAGATATTTTATTTTTAATATCTAAAATATTAAACATTGCAGGCTCTGTATTAGCTTCCAGAGCATATCCGCAGACTTCCGCGCCTAATTTTGAAAGCCACAAAGCCAGCCAGCTTCCCTTAAATCCCGTATGACCGGTTAAAAATACTTTTTTGTTTCTATAAATATTATTAAACATGCACTGCCTCATTTTTATTCCAAACCGCCCACGGCGCGCTGTCGTTCTGCCACATTTCCGTAAGCTCGTTTTTGTCTTTTAATGTATCCATCGGGCGCCAGAATCCACAGTGCTTGTAAGCATTGAGCTGTCCATCGCGCGCGAGATTTTCCAAAGGTGCTCTTTCAAAAATCACATCATCGCCTTTTGGAATATAATCAAATACTTCCGGTTCACAGACAAAGAAACCGCCGTTTATCCACGATTCTTCACCTTTTGGTTTCTCCATAAACGAAGTTATCATTCCGCCATCTTTAATTACCAGAGCACCAAAACGTCCTTGAAGCTGAACAGCTGTCATTGTAACAAGTTTTCCGGAAGATTTATGCGACTTAATTAAATCCGAAATATTAACATCGCTCACACCGTCACCATAAGTTAACAAAAACGGTTCTTTCCCTATATAATCCTGCGCTTTCTTTATTCTTCCGCCGGTCATTGTATCCTGTCCCGTGTATAACATCGTAACCCGCCACGGCTCTGTTTGAATACGATGAATTTCAACAGAATTGTTTAGCATATCTACTGTAATGTCAGAATACTGCTGGTAATAATGTACAAAATAATCTTTGATTACATGCGATTTATAGCCGGTTAATATTACAAAATCATTAAAACCATAATATGAATAGATTTTCATAATATGCCACAAAATCGGTTTACCGCCAATTTCTACCATTGGTTTTGGTATTAATTTTGTTTCTTCGGATAATCTTGTCCCAAGACCTCCGGATAGTATTACGACCTTCATTTTATACTCCTGTTTTATAAACTAAACTCCAGATTGAAACGTGAACTCAAATTTTCGTGCACTCCTATATATTTCATCGTTGCTATTACTGTGGATTGATTAAACAGCCACTGCAAAAAAGATAAATCTTTGTATTTTTGATAATAATGGTAACCAAATGTCTTACGCAATGAAGCTATGGAAATATTGCTCAAATCCAATGACCTGCACACATTCTTAAATTGCGTATAAACAGCTGTACGTTCCATGCGCTTGCCTCTAATCGAGATAAACAATGGAGATTTTAAATCCAAATCTTTAATTACGAATTTAATAAGTTCTTGAATTTCTTTATTAAGCGGAATTTTTTTCTTCACGCCTGCATCACATTGCTTAACTGTTATGTACTTTTTATTTTTGACGTCTTCTACATTAAGATTTAAAATTTCATTAATCTTCAAGCCGGTATTAATAGCAAGCAAAAAGAACAAAAGATTGCGAAAATCCTTCTGCTCCTCGTAATATCTCTTTATTAATTGAATTGTTGCAACTTCTTTTATTGGAAAATCCTTAGCCATGCCTTCCGCCGATTCTAACACTTAAGCCCGACATTTTATTTTTTTGCACCATTTTGATTAAAATGATGCAAGATTT
>CALVAO010000027.1 GCA_944325515.1 Candidatus Gastranaerophilales bacterium
TTCAACAAAAGTGTAATTATGTTGAATTTACAGAATAAAATTATTATAACTTTTGTCAATCATGTCTTGATCAATACCAATATACCGAAGAGTTACCTGCGGTGAAGAATGGTTAAAAATTTTTTGTAAGACTGCAACATCCTTAAACTTTTGATAATGATGATAGCCAAAAGTTTTTCTTAAAGTATGTGTTCCGACTTTACAATTTATTCCGGCTTTCCTGCAAGCTTCATTTATAATTCTGTAACACTGCGTTCTTTCCATTCTATTATGAAAAACAGAAATAAATAAAGGTTCGTCAGCGTCCCTATTTTGTGTAAATTTTGCAAACATAGGTTTTAACTTTGAATTAATAGGAAATCGTTTATATTTTCCGGTTTTCTTTTCTATAATACTTATATAGTCTTTTCCTTGTACATCCTTGACATTTAAACTCAAAATATCTGAAATTCTAAGACCACAATTCGTGCCGACTGTAAAAAGTACTAAATCCCGTAGATTTTGTTTTCTTAAAATGTTCTCTATTTTTTTTAATTCTCTTTTCTTTCTGATTGGTTCTACAATATTCATTTGATTTTTCCTTTCTTATTTTTGTAAGAAAATTATTCTTTAATACAAATGTTAATGTACCAAACATATAGAGTTAAAATTTCAGAAGACAGAAAGAACTAAATATATATTTATGCATATAGACAGCATCAAAAATTTGACTGAATATGACGGTCTGGACTTTGCAAAAAATACAGGTGAAAAAGTTGAAAAGAGCTAATTCTAAAATATCAAGAGGATTTACATCTCCCATTTTTTAGGGTCAAATTTCAAATCTTTTACATTCATTTTTAAGCCCTTTAGATAAGGCTCAAATTTTTTAAGCAAGATAACTTTATAAAGTGATAGTTCTTGAGCCACTATATGATTTTCACAGGCTATAACCATTACACCGCCGTACTGCATCGAAAAAGGTTTAGATTTGTTTTTAAACTTTGCAGGAATAATTTTGTCCCAGAAGTTATACAGATTTGTACGCGTGATTGCTTTTTTAAGCTGCGGATTATCCATCATAGAATTTATGATGTTATCTACCCCTTCAAAATCTGTATATAATACTTTCTTCATTTTTTATGATAATATAAATTTATGAATTGTAATTTAGATGATATCATAAAATCGTCAAAAAAGATATTGCTGTTAACTCACATGAATCCGGACGGCGACACCCTCGGCTCTATGTGCGCTTTATACAGCATGATTTATAACAGATTTAAAATACGTCCGGATATGAATGTTGTATCCGGAATTCCTTACAACTACAAATTTCTGCCCAATATAGAACTTGCGCAAAGATATTTTGATAAATCTCTTGTTTATGATCTTGTGATTACACTTGATGTTGCATCTATAGAGCGGATTCTTGATTCTAAAATATTTTTTGATAAAGCAAAATGTACGGTTAATATTGATCATCATAAAACTAATCCTAAATTTGGCGACTACTATATAATTAATCCGGACGCAAGCTCCTGCGGAGAAGTCCTGTTTGATTATTTTAAAGAAAATAATTGGCAAATAGATACTAATGCCGCGATTTGCTTATATACAGCAATTATGACTGATACCGGAAATTTCAGGTTTGAAAATACATCTTCTAATACCTTAAGAGCGGCTGCTGCTCTTGTTGATGCAGGAGCAAATCCTAATTATATATACAAAAAATGCTATGAAACAAAAACAAAAAATTTTGTGCTGTTCCAAAACTATTGTGTTAATAAGGCTGTTTTTTTAGAAGACAATAAAATAGCTTATACAACAGTATACAAAAAAGATCTTGAGAAATTCGCCGCAGGTGATGACTATACTGACGGAATAGCAGAAACTCTGCGCGCAATAGATACAACAGAGGTAGCATTTGTTGCCAAAGAAGTTGATAAAAAATTAACAAAATTTTCTATGAGAAGCAAAAAAATTGATGTCGCCGAAATATGCTCTAAATTCGGAGGCGGCGGACATACTTTTGCTGCCGGATGCACTATAAAAACTGATATCGACGATGCCGTTAATAAAGTATTGAGAGAAATATCACTGTGAAATATAAATTCAAAACATTAAGAAATATAATAAATTCTGTAATAGAACACGACTTTTTCGGAATGGCATCCGAAATGGGATTTATGCTCTGTATAGGAATCTGCCCGTTTATATTGTTTCTTACTGCACTATTCGGGTATATGGGAAAACAAAATTTTATGCAGCCTATATTCGTATTTATGCAGAGTATTATGCCTCAAGATGTATTAAATGTTGTTAATACAGTTTTAAATGAAGTCTTTTTCTTTAAAAAAGGCGGACTGGTCGCTGTTTTAGGATTTTGTATAACATTATTTTTATCAACAAACACTGTGGCAATCGTAGCTAAAGGGTTAAACAGAGCTTATAAAGTAAAAGAAACAAGAAGTTTTTTATATTCCAGACTCCTTGCACTGATTATGGTTTTTGTAAGCACGCTTGTATTATTTTTGAGTATTACATTAATTGTATTCGGTAAGGTTATTATAAAGTTTTTGGTCGCTTATATAGGTATGACACAGCATCTGGCAAATATAATGTTATTTGTCCGCTGGCCTATTGCATTTTTAACATTATTTATTATGGCGTATTTGAGTTACTATATCCTGCCGGATTTAAGCGGTAATGAAAAACTGCGCAGACACAGTGCACTTCCGGGCTCAATATTCTTTTGTATATCATGGCTGCTGGGCTCGTGGCTATTTTCCGTATATATAAATAACCTGCATACATATAACTTTGTATATGGTACTATTGCCGGTTTTGCTGTAATGATGATGTGGCTTTATTATACATCAATATTAATACTTATCGGCGGCGAAATTAACTGGCAGTTATACAGTAAACTTGAAAGACGTGAAGAAATAATTGCGAAACGGAATAAAAAGTGATAACCAGATATAGAGAATATTTAAAATTTCTTGACAACAAACTTACCAAAATGTTTGAAGCTCAAAAACCTTTTATAAAGTGTCAAAAAGGTTGCGCATATTGCTGCAAAGAAGGAGAATACCCCGTTTCCGAGCTCGAATATATAAATATGATGTTTTACTATAATGAACTTGAAGACAGTATTAAAGATAAAATTAATGAAAATATATCTACTCTCTTAAAAAAACACAGAGAGAAACTATATGAATGCCCGTTTCTTATAAACAATCAGTGTTCGATTTATCCGGCAAGAGCCATAATTTGCAGGACATTCGGTTTGATATCATATGATGACAAAGATAAAAAAAGAATACCTTTTTGTGTAAACCTTGATTTGAATTATGCAAATGTATATGATAAAAACTTAAAGCAAATTGTCACAGAGGTTTTTGAAGGGCATGAACCGCTGGCTTATAATATTGGCAGAAAATTTTTAAGGGGTCCGAAAATAGAAAAAGAGTTTGATATTTTCTTCGGTGAAGATAAGCCTCTGGTAGAGTGGCTGGCAGAAGAAGATTTTGGTAATATATAACAATTTGTTAAGAAATATAACATTATTTGTTAGAGAAAGCTATAAATGTGGTATGTAATATATACAGGATGTTATTATTTTTTGGAAGGGCAATTAAAATGGTTGAACAAAATTTCAGAATAGGTTTAGGTTATGACATTCACAAACTAGCTGCAGACAGAGAGCTTATCATTGGCGGTGTAAAGATACCCTATGAAAAAGGACTTTTAGGGCACTCGGATGCCGATGTTCTTGTTCATGCAATTATTGATGCGCTTTTAGGTGCGCTTGCAATGGATGATATCGGAACATTATTCCCGGATACAGATGATAGGTTCAAAGATGCGGATAGTCTATTACTGCTAAAAAAAGTGTATGATAAAGTTCAAGCTCAAGGATATTGGATTAATAACATTGATACAAATATTATTGCCCAGGAACCTAAAATGATGCCTTATATACCGCAAATGAAATCAGTACTGGCTCCGCTTTTAGGACTTGATAAAATGGACATCTCTATTAAAGCAAAGACAAAAGAACAACTTGATGCAGTCGGAGGTAAACTTGCCATAGAAGCTCATGCGATAGTAATGCTTGAAAGAATCGGAGTTAATTAAGTTATCCAAAAAATTCATAAATAAAAAAGGAACCGGATGGTTCCTTTTTTTTTATTATTTCAAAGCTACTGTCATATCTGCTTCAATACAGACTTTACCGTCAACATATCCAATACCATGGCTCTTGCAGATAGGTCCTTTTGCTTTAATCAGTTCAATAACCATATCAAATCTGTCACCTGGTCTTACAATATTTTTAAATCTTACATTATCAACACCAGCATATAATGTGAGCTTTCCTTTATATTCCGGAAGTGCCATTAAAACAGGAGCTGAGCATTGAGCCAGAGCTTCAAGCTGTAAAACACCTGGCATTACAGGATTACCAGGAAAATGTCCCTGGAAAAATTCTTCGTTCATTGTAAGATTTTTGTATCCTTTTGCATACTTACCCGGCACACATTCAGTAATTCTATCTACCAAAAGAAACGGATATCTATGCGGAATCATTTCCATAATCTGCATTGTATCAAATGATAAAATTTCGTCTTTTTTTTCTTCTGTCATAAACCTCTCCTTATATTTTTACTAATTTATTTTTTAGAATTTGTGCAGCTTTTGCATGTACGGCATGACCTGCTTCTTTTACAAGTATTTGAACCCTCATATTTAAAGGTGAAACTCCTGTGAGATACAAATCCCCGATTAAATCCAGTATTTTATGTTTTATTGGTTCATCATTGCTTCTCAGCACAGTTGTATAGCCTTCATCCTTAAGCCCGATTGTATTATCAATAGTTACACCTTTTGCAAACCCGAGCATCTGGAATTTCTTTAAATCTTTGTAAAATCCAAAAGTTCGTGCTTCAATAATTTCCTGTAAATTGTTATTATCCATAGTAACCCATCTGTTTTTTAAATCCGGATGATCATAGTTAACAGCATATGTTATTCTTAACTCTTTATCCGGTAAAATAACAAGACTGGTCTTGCCGTTAAGATAATATACGGGTTCGCTTATAGTGTACAAATCTCTGTTTACACCTTCTATACCGGCTTGCTTAAATAGTTCTACCCACACCTTTGAACTTCCGTCAAAAATAGGCATTTCTGTTTCCGAAAGATAGACATCAATAGAATCTATACCGCAGATTGCACATGCTGCAATAAAGTGTTCACAGAGCATAACCTTGTATTTATAATCCCCGAGGAGTGTTCTGTGTTCTTTGCTGCAGAGGGTAACACAATGATCTGTTGAGTACAAATTTTCAATACAAACATTGAAAGGCGTTTCCGCACCTTTTGAAAAAATACGGATACCGGTGCCGCGGGATGGTTTTATGACCACCTCGCAGTTTTTGTTTTTCATTAGTCCTTTGCCCGATGTTTTTATTTCTGTTTTAATTGTACCCATGTTTATCCTTTAAACCATTGCCTTCCAAGAGTATTCTATGTTTTTATCCGGTATTTATACCCTTGTCCCTTCATTTACGCCTTCTTCAAAAGAACGTAAAAGCGGCTCATATTTTTTGAATTTAGCAATCAAGTCTCCGGCATCTTTAATAATTTTTAATTGTTTAATAAACTCTTTTCTCGGAACAGCCGGTGCACCTACAACAATAGATTTTGCAGGGAAACTCTTTGTAACACCGGCTTGAGCAGCAATAATCGTATCATCGCCGATACTAATATGGTCAGCGAGTCCTGCCTGACCTGCAATTACAACTCTATCACCAATTACACAGCTGCCGGCAATACCCACTTGAGATACAATCATACAACCTTTGCCGATTCTGCAATTGTGTCCAATCATCACAAGGTCATCGATTTTGGTATTATCTCCGACAACAGTATTTTCAATAGTACCACGGTCAATTGCAGTATTTGCACCGATTTCTACATTATTTCCTATTTCAACAGAACCTATTGAAGGAATTTTGAAAATAACCTGTTCTACGTCATTGTTTCGGATTTCACCATCTTTTCTTGCCTGCTCAATATTGTTTGGATTTTCAGTAACAAAACTAAAACCGTCAGCACCCAGAGATACACCGTGGTGAAGTATAACTTCATTTCCTACTTTTACCCTGTCACCGATGCAGACTGCCGGATGGAAGAAACACTTACTGCCGATTACAGCCCCGTTACCAATATAACAGTTAGCCAGAATTTTTGTATTATCTCCGATTTGAGCATTTTCTCCAACAACAACATTCGGTCCCAGAGAAACATTTTGTCCGAGTTTTGCTGATGGATGAACCGTTGCTGTAGGATGAATTCCGGAATTCACATGCGGTTCTTCATAAAACATTGTTATAAGCTTCATCATCGCTAAACGCGGACGTTCAACTTCTATGGTTGAAAAACCGTCTATATTAACACCAAGAGGAACAAGAGCTGCCTGTGCCTTTGTAGAAGAAAGATTTGCAATTTCATCTTCTCCAAGAGCAAGTGCCAGTGTGTTTTCATCTGCAAGAAGCGGCGGTGCTATTCTTGTTATAGCGACATCTTTTGCTTTTGAAAGCATACCGCCTGTAATCTGAGCAATCTGTTCCAATGTGAAAGTTTTCATAATACACTCCTTTTATTTATCTAAACACTTATTTATAACGTTAGTTGTAGATTTACCTTTTACAAAGTCTATGAATTCTACTTTTATATTGTTTTTTAATACTACATCTCTTTCCGGAAGCGTTTCCAGCGTATAGTCCGCTCCTTTGGTATAAATATCCGGTTTTATTGCTTCCAGCAAATTAGCCGGAGATTTCTCTTCAAATAATACCACATAATCAACACAACTCAAAGCATTTAATATTTCAGCTCTGTCTTGCTCATTATTAATGGGTCTTCCTTCGCCTTTAATCATTTTCACAGATTTATCAGAGTTTAACATTACAATAGAATAATCTGCAAGGGATTTTGTTTTTTGAAGGTATCTTACATGACCGACATGCAGAATATCAAAACACCCGTTTGTAGCAGCGAATGTTTTTCCATGTCTTTGCCCGTTTTTTACAATCTCTATTATTTCATGCTGAGAAACTGACTTACCCAATTTATTTTTGTCCCCTCAAATTATCCAATGCTATTTGTATTTTGTCTTTTATCCGCGCAAAAGCATCAGCGCTTGTTTCTAAATAAATCTTTTTTTCTACAGGCATTTCTTTTGGCAGAACTCCTGTTTTTTCAGCATAATGTTTAGCCTTTTTAAATTTTCTTTCTGTAGGTTTGATTGAAACGTTTGATATTTTTGGTGTTTTCATTAATAAAGCCCCATTTCTATTACTCTCTTACAAATTCTAACCGTATTGAGCGCTGCTCCTATTCTGAGATTATCAGCAACGCACCATAATGATATTCCGTTTTTAAATGCCAGATTTTTTCTAATTCGTCCTGCAAATACCGGATTATTACCGCTGGCATCCCTTGTTGTAGGGTATTCATAATTATCCGGATTATCAATAACTTTAACTCCATATGATGATTTTAAAATTTCTCTAACAACATCCGGTGTTATTTCATTTTCAAATTCTATATCTACTGCCTCGCTATGTCCGTTAAATACAGGCACCCTCGCTGCAGTACAAGATATAAGTGTATTTTCATCAAGGTGAAGAATCTTTCTTGTTTCATTAACAACTTTCATTTCTTCTTTTGTATATCCGTTTTCACAAAAGACATCTATTTGTGGAATTACATTAAAAGAAATAGGCTTTTTGAAGCACTTATTTTCAAAAGACTTACCTTCCAGGTTTGCAATTGTATCTTCTCGAAGTTCATTAATTGCAGCAAGCCCTGCTCCGGAAACCGCTTGATACGTAGATACAATCAATCTTTTAATTCCAAATTTTTTCAATGGTTCAAGAACTAACATTAACTGTGAAGTTGAACAGTTCGGATTAGCTATAATACCTTTGTGCTGTCTTAAATCTTCATCATTCACACCGGCTATAACCAGAGGAACATCCTTATCCATTCTAAATGCAGAAGAATTATCAATAATAAGTCCTCCGCGTTTTACAATTTCCGGTGCAAATTCCTTACTTGTAGAAGCTCCGGCTGATGCCATAACAATATCAACATTGTTAAAAGAATCCGGTTTTGCTTCCTCTACTATATATTCTTCGCCTTTAAAATTAATTTTGTTTCCCGCACTTCTGGCACTGGAGAGGAACTTTATACTCTCGTATTCTATATTTAACTCTTCTGTTATCTTTGTAATTTCTCTTCCAACAACACCTGTTGCACCGAGTATTGCTATTCTTGGTTTTCTCATTCCATCTCCCTACAGTATATTTTCTAATCCGTATACAAAATTATGGTTTTTATAGACATATCTTACAGCTCTCAAAACCCCGTCCATATAACATTCTCTGTTCATTGAATCATGTCTGATGGTCAAAATCTGTCCGTTAGAGCCGAACATAACCTCTTGTGAAGCAATATAACCCGGCATTCTTACGGAATGTATATGAATATTATTATATGATTCTGCACCTCTGGCACCTTTTAAGGTTTCTGTTTCCGGACAGTTGCCATCAGTAAAATCCGGATTATTTTCTGCCATCATTAAAGCTGTTTTTATAGAGGTCCCTGATGGAGCGTCTTTCTTTTGATTGTGATGGAGTTCAAGTATCTCTGCATTTTTGAAGTATCTGGATGCCATCTTAGCAAACATCATCATCAAAACAGCACCTGTTGAAAAATTCGGTGCAATCAAACAGCCTAACTCTTTTTCTCCAGCGAGTTTTTTTAATTCTTCTATCTGTTCATCCGTAAGCCCCGTTGTACCTATTACAATATTAATATTATTATTTAAGCAGTAAAGAGCGTTTTCATATATTGACTTCGGCTGGGTAAAATCTACAAGAACATCTATTTTTACTGAATTTTTAGCATCTTTTATTGTAGCAAATTCACCGTCTTTAATGTCAATTTTTGCAACAAGAGCCATATCTTCGGCATTGCTGACAGCTTTTATAACTTCCTGCCCCATTTTTCCATTGGCTCCGCATACTGCTATATTAACCATTATAATCCTCCTCGTATGAGCATATAGATTATACTACAAACATATAAAAGATAAAATATGAAGTTTTGTAAAAATTTATATACTTTGTGTTATAAAATTATATACTGTGGAATATATAAAGTATAATCTCTTTTCTTTATTTTCTCCTCCACTCCTTTATCTAACGAGAGTTAATGCCGCAACAGATTGCGGCTTTTTGTTTTGTAAGGGGGGGAAATGAAGGTAGGGGTAAATAAAAAAAGGGGGGGGATGAAGGGATAAATATATTAGTGTATTTTATGAGTAAACGAATGGCGGTCCATTCTTTATCTCAAACAGAATATTATCTGCCATTATTTTTAATTCTTTTTGAGATTTTCCCTCTGCCTTTTGCTTCATAAACTCTTCACATAAAGGTTCTATTGCGGATTCTTTTTTTGCTTTAAAATTTCTAAGTTCCGTTGAGACAAGGCGTTTTTGAAGGTTCAGTTCAATTTCCGCATTATATTTTTTTACTTGAACCTCTTTTACAGCTTCTGCTGCGGATTTTCCGCCATAAGCCAGAGCTGAAATCCCTGCAATTCCAAAGAACAAATTTTTAAACTGCGGATTTTTAGGGTTCATCAGCCAATCATAGAAAAATGAGAGGTAGTCATTAACGTGTGAGAAATATGTAATCTTATTTCTGCCGGAGCCGCCCATCATCGGGTTAACTTTCTCTGTTGCTTGATTCATTACGTCTTTAAGGTGTGCAATAAATTCTTTTTTCTCACCCTCCGGAAGCTTCATCTTGTTGACTGTATTTTCGACTTCTTCGGGGCGGGCGTATATAGATTCCAGCATGTTTTCAATAAGCAGTTTATACGCATCTTTTCCCTTTAAAACTTCACCCTTATGACCCTCTAAATCACTAATGGGCTTTCCTTGATTAAAATTATCTATAACTTTATCCAGCCCTTTTTTAGTGTTTTTAATTCCTTTTGAGATAAATTCATCGCTCTTTCTAATATTACGTGCAGAAAAATATCCGAGCCCTAATATCCCAAGGAGTGTTAATCCGCCAATATAATATAAAGCATTCTGCTTCTCTTGCTTCTTATCTTTTTCATGACTTTGAAAAGCGAGTTCCTTTGAAAAAATTTTTGCTTTAGAGGATAACATACTTCTTATTATCTGAATTTTCCCCGAAAAAGCCTGTGTTTCAACTGCAATTAAGTTTTCCTGCAGGTTTTTCTGAATATCAGCTTCCTGCCTTTTAACCCAGACCTCCTTAAACCCGTCAATAAATATTTTCCCCATAAACGCCATAGAACCCAGAGTTATGACCCCTAATGAGGCTAAAATAGTTTTTCTGCTGGGCGATTGTATCATACTAAAAATACTCTGGTGGATTTCATTATTTATACAATGGTTTCTTGTAATCCCGGGAAGCAGATACTCCTTTGTACTTTCAAGCCGGCCTTTAGAAAACTTTTTCATCATAGCAGTAAATCCGCCTAAAAGCCCCATTACTCCGACTGTTACTGCACAAATAGGGATAATTGGATTAAGTTTTTTTTCTTCTTTTTCAAAAACTTTTTGGGGTAAATCTATTTTTGTATTAGAAATAACAAGAGTATCGCAGGTTTCATCAAGCGAAAGCAGAGGATCTTTAATATAAGAGTTAACAATAACACCTTCTTTAATGTAAGTGTCGTTGCGCTTTTGTGTATCAGTCATATTTTTCTGGTGTCTTGAGGTTTCAAGATCCTGATTTATCTTTGGTATCATCTTTTTTCTTTTCCCTAATCTTTTGAATAAATTTTTTCAGATTAAAAATCTTTTTGTCGTCATCAATTTTTGTATCGTCATCTTTTGTATTATCTTTTTTAAAAATTTTAAATAAGCCTTCAAATTTTGATTTTATTGAACTTACGAGTTCCGATATTTTTTTGTCAATAAAGGCTTTTGCTTCACCAAACATTGAGTTTAGCTTATCTTGTATGTCAACGAATTTTTGTTTTATTTGTGATAACTTATCCGCTATATTAAAAATAATATTGGGAATTGTACTGATTCTATTTATTACAGGTGCAATTATATTCGCTATTATATAAGCAGCCGGTTTTAAAATAAAGTTATTTGAGATTTTGTTTGCAAAATCAATCATTTTCTGTGCCATTTTTTCAAGATTTTGCTGGAACTCTAAAACAGCTTGAGCGTGCAGTTTAAGATTATTTTCATGGTTTTCAATCCTTTGCGCTCTAGCTTTCATCATAGCACCAACCATAGCACATTGATGATAGCTCCATTCGCCGGCTTTTTGCGGACGCTCGCCGGTGCGTGAACTCCCGCCACCGCCCATGCCTAAACATATCGGACAAGCACCCGGAGACATTCCATGCGGACAAAGTCCGCTTTTTACACTATTTACATTTGAAGTTACACCAGCCAATAAAAATCTTCCTTTACAGCTTTTGCGCCGCAAAGAAAGCTTTATGCAGTACTGTGACTCGCAGTCTTGCATGAATTTGTAGTATATACAGCAGAGGCAGACCTGTAAGAAAATTTTTGTATATAAAAATTTCACTTATGTCTGCCGACCATATTCCTACGTACATAGTACTCCGGCTTTAACGGTTGCGGCACAGTCACGGATTTTCACCGTAGTTTCCTAGTATTTAGTTTTATTTATTATATAGCATAATAAAACACTAAGAGCAAGAATTCCTGTTCCTGTCTATTTGCTCAAGCTTTTTTCTAATAAATATTTAATAATTTTCAACAAAAAGAATTTGCGGAATATTTAATGATATCGATATATAAAAAAGCTCCCTAACCCGAGTTTCTAAGTTTCACTTATGCTCAACTTGAAATTCTTCCCTCTCCTTACAGGAGAGGAGCAGCCGTGTTTGAGGCGGGAGCCGAAAACTACGGATGCGGTGAGGGGGCGGTTCTGTATGGAAGCGCAAAATCTAACCTGTAATGTGGAAAATAAGTGAATGTCAGGCAATGCCTGACCTACTGCTCGAAGCATAATCAACCCCTGGAATACAATGGAGGAAATTCATTATAATCCTTTTAAATTAAGTGATATTACTTTTGTTGTTTAATGTATCCCTCCCCGAAATCAGCATTACTGTCCAAGATAAATTTATAAACAAACTCCGTAGATTATCGCAATTTGCAATTGCGGAATATTACATGATATCTGGATATAAAAAAGACCCCTCACCCGAATTTCTAAGTTTCGCTGGGGCTCAACTTGAAATTCTTCCCTCTCCCGCAAGGGGCGAGGGACCTGCCACGCCAGGCGTAGAGCCTACCCGCCCCCTGTGGGAGGGTCGAAATCTTTGATTTCGGGGAGGGGTCTATCTTATGTTTGAAGATAATACTTTAAAACACAGTACCACACTTATATACAGCTACTATTTATGAATTTATCTTGTGCCGCCAGAAGAACATAGTAATTATTTACTACATTTACCCCTTATAGTACAATATTTTTATGCTGGTCAGAAGTTTTTATATTAGAGATATTACAAATATAGCAGGCCCCATTATTTTAGGTAATCTTGGCTTTATATTAATCGGGGTGGGCGATGTTATTGTCGCAGGAAGGCATTCTACTGATACACTTGCGGCGGTTAGTCTTGCAACTGCGATAATTAATTGTATTATGATTTTCGGAAATGGGATTTTAGGAAGTATCTCTGCAATACTTTCAAATTACCGCGGAGCAGGGAAAGAGGCTGAAAAATACTTTTACCCATCTTTGAAATTTGCTGCAATTTTATCGGTTTTTATCTCTATCTTAATCTTAGCCTGTATTCCGCTTATTGATAAATTGGGTTTTGAAGAAAAGCTTATACCGATGATTAAGGATTATTTTTGGATTACTGCATTTTCCACGTTTGGCGCGTATTTGCATACAACTGCGAAAGAATTTTTACAGGCATTTGAAATTGTTGTTTTTCCTAATATATTGACGGTTATTTGTATTTTTGTAAACTTGTTTTTAAATATAATTTTCTGTTTCGGTTTTGGTCCTATTCCGGAGATGAGTGCAGGCGGGCTTGCTGTCGCAAGTTTGATTACAAGATACTTAATGGGGTTTGTTCTGTTTTTCTATTGTTTCAGAAAAGTAAATATTAAGCATCACAAAGACAAAAATTATTATAATGATTTAGTAAAAGTTGGCACTCCGGCATCACTTGCCGTTATGATAGAATTCATAGGATTTAATGCTATAACGGTTATTATGGGACGTGTCGGGGGAATTTATGCAGCGGCTCAAAATATTGTATGTACTCTAACAAGTGTATCTTTTATGGTTCCGCTTGCTATATCAAATGCGACTGCCGTAAAAGTAGGCTTTGCAAACGGCGCAAGGTATTATAAATCATTAAAAACATATGCTTACACCGGTATTGGATTATGCGTTGCGTTTATGACCTGTTCTGCGATTGTAGTCGGGCTTATTCCGGAATTTCTTGTAAGATTATTTACTAATGATGCGGAATTAATTAAAGTTTGTATTCCGGTCGCTTATGTACTATGTTTCTTCCAGATATTTGACGGGCTTCAGGTTGCTCTTGCAGGAGTATTTAAGGGAATTAAACAGACGAATATAGTTATGATATCAAATCTTATCGCATACTGGTTTGTATCAATTCCTCTGGGCTGTTATTTTGCCTTGCATTTGAAATTAAATCTTTTAGGCTTCTGGTATAGTTTAGGTGTATCTGCTATAATTTTATGCACAATAATGCTTACGACGCTTATCAAAAAATTCAAAACTGACTACAAAGAAACCTCTTGCAGAACTTCATTGTGATAAAAAGCAGCGTTCAATACGTTTTAAATTAAAAAGAAATTTTTATATACAAAACGACCTAAAGAAATAGATTAGTTAAAAAGCAGAGTGCGGTAGTGACCGCACGCTACTGTCTAATGTACATTAAAATATGTGCTAAAGCTCCCCAACCAGGGAAGGAATAGAGTATGGTGCGCACAATTGCGCACCGACTTAAAATAACTAAAACATACACCCCCTTCTCCCTAACCCTCTCCCACAAGGCACAAGTGTCCAAATAAAAAAATAATAAAAAAGCAAGATGCAAATACAAAAGTATTTTTATCCTACAATAAAGTT
>CALVAO010000028.1 GCA_944325515.1 Candidatus Gastranaerophilales bacterium
CTTTTAAAATTTCTAAAATTAGTCCAAATGAATTCTGTGAGCAAGAATTAAGTTATCAGAATGTTAAATAATATTTTATACCTCACCGCCAATAAACATTTCATCATCTGCCAGAGAATGCTCTCATTCTTTTTAATTACCGCCGGCGGTTTTGTAACCGAGAAAAATCTCACAGCCGAAAACTTGTGTCCATGACTAAGAAACCTCATCACGCAATGAGACGGGTTGTATGGGGGATTATCCATTTACCCATTCGGCAAGTTTGTGATACATAGGTTGTGTATTAGGTAATAATTTATTATCTGGGGGCTTAACATAAATTGGTTGAAATTTTATCTTTTTATTATCAACTGATAAAATTTCTCCAGCTTTATTTAGACATTTTATAAGCAAATCAACATTTACAATACAATCATCAACATTTATGTTTAAAGCATTTCTTAATTCATACCATTTTTGATAAAACCCTGCATCTGGTTTTAAGTATTTAAGCATATCAATTTCAACAAGATGTAGATGAGAGTTTAGTTCTTTAATTATACAATTTAAAGTGTTTAAACATTCTTTACAACCAAGTATAAGAGTAAAGATATTTCGGTTTACATCAACCAATATTTTCATTTTTTCTTCATTTATAGGAAATGAATAATCAGCTTGAATAATTTGTTTACTAAGCCAAGTAAACTGATTATACTTCTCTTTAATACTCTTTTCATCATTTTTTTGTAAATATATTTCTAAAGTATTGTTTCTGGCTGTTTCTAACAAATTCATTTCCTCTACAACTTCTGGAGCTATTACAAACTGCTGTTTTAAGGTATACAAAGAGTTTAATATCGCAAATAATACTGAATTTGCATAGCTTAAATACTGCATATCCATTTTAAAATCATTCTCTAATTTATTCTTTTGACTTAGCCAACTTCCTATATAAGCACCACCCCCTGCGGCAATAAGCGGTACTGCAAAATTTGCAATATTGTTTACAAAAGATTGAGTATTTGTTGTATTATAAATTATGAAATCAAATGCCATAATGCGAGTATATCACAAATTTTCTTTTTTGTTTTTACATAGCTCGTTGGCTCATAAGAATTATTTAAAATTAGTTTCCTTGCTTGATATAATCAGTGTTATTGGTATTTATAAAATACTTATTAAACATTTCTATTACTAAATACAAATTTCCGGCAGCCATTTAATTTTATTCATAAATTTTCCGCCGGCGGTTTTCTAAAAAATTAATCTATTTTACCGGTGACATACCGCTCCTACAAACATACCTATAATTATTGTAGGGAAGGTTCATTTTTAAATAAAAAATCATGGGTCTTGATTTTTGTTTTTTAGCGTTTAATAATGGGGTGTAAGAGAATTTAACGCGGGATGGAGCAGTCTGGTAGCTCGTCGGGCTCATAACCCGAAGGTCGTTGGTTCAAATCCAGCTCCCGCAACCATTTGATATAAGTGACTTTTAGAGGTTTTCTAAAGTCACTTTTTTAGTTTTTGCAACACATTTTGCTACACATTGGAATAAAAAAGCTGAAAACTCTCTCGCTGATTGAATAAGAAGTGTAACAATTTTTATAGCATTTAATTATTCCAATGCATTTACCCTACCACATACAGCCCGTTTCATAGCAGGATACGGTTTTTTAGTTGCGGACACAAGTTTTCGGCTGTGAGATTTTTTCGATGTCAAAACAGCCGGCGGTGATTAAAAAGAATAAGACTATTCTCCGGCTGATGATGAAAGGTTTATGGGTGGTGAGGTATAAAATTACCTATATAAATTTCAAGACGAATATCTGTGCTATAATTAGGTCATGCAATTTTTAAACGAAAATATTTCAAAAATTACAGAAAATATAAGTCTTGATAGGTTATCATCATACAAATATGATAACAATGATGGTATAGACTTGATTTTAGACAGATATATTTATAATGTTCGTATTTCAGAAAGTTTTTATCCTGTTATTGCGGCATTAGAAATTGCATTAAGAAACAGATTGTATAATGCTGTTGCAAAATTAAAAGGGCAAAACTGGTTATTAGAAGAAGTCAGTAATAAGAATATCCTTTCGGACAATGAAAGAAATATTTTATTAGAAGCATATAATAAATTAAAAAGAAAGCACAACACACCTTCAACCGGTGCTATAATTGCGGAGTTAACTTTTGGTTTCTGGGTTAATCTTTGCAAGAAATCGTATAAAAACAGTTTGTGGGATAAACAGGACTTCTTTAGTAATGTATTTCCTGATTTTGATAATTACTTTACCAGTCCGACCTGGGATAAAACAAAAGTAATATTTCCGGAGTTGAAAGAAATTCTAAGGCTAAGAAATCGTATATTTCATCATGAAATAATAATAAATAACAAAAACGGTATTGAAAACTGTTATGACAAAATGCATAGGGTTTTGTATTCGCTTTCAAAAGATTATGCAGAAATATTTGAAAATACTTTTAGATTTAAAGATGTCTTTCTTGCCGGTTCGCATTAAACTTGTCTACGGATTTTGCTTCATGAACACTTGTTCTTTTCGCAAAAGTCCTTCGCACTCGGCTCACCGTACGCAAAGCAAAAGCCCTAGCAACTCCACAAATGTGGTACATCGTCTAGGACTATACATATATAATATACACTATTTCAGCCAAAATTTCAACCCTATACAGCATTAATAGCATCAAATTTAAATAGCATAAAGAGATAATATTGAAGTATCTATGATAATAATTTTTTAGAAGTGACCCAATTTTTACAAGGAGAATAAGGCACAGTTTGGAGAGAAACAGCCCCATTTTTAATGTATTTATAATGCTGAATATATAAAAAATATTATTGTAATAGGCTTAAACTTAAATTAAAACCTATATTTTAGTACAGTATTATGATTTATTCAGGTCATAAAATAATTGTTTAAATGTGTAGCAAAATGCATGCAATTATTTTGTAAGAGCCATAACAATTTTATAAAAATCTTCTATTTTTTCAGGGTTATCCTCCAGCCTTTTGTTGATTTGTGCTATTAAATCTTCTTTACTATTTTTATGTTCAAAATCAAAAGCTTCAGTAAAAGTACAATCTAATACTGCTAATAAATTTTCAAGATTACTCATGGAAGGATAATTTTTACCATTTTCTATGTTGCTTATGGTTGTAGGATCAACATTAATCAGCTCTGCCAATTTTTCTTGCTTGATGCCTTTTCTTTTTCTTAATTCTCTTAATCTTTTTCCTAATAGTTCTTTTTTATTCATTTAAAACCCTCTATTTCATGTTAGGTGTAAAATGCGTTAAATGAACTTAATAGAAATCATTAAATTCTTGAAAAATGAGTACGATTCATATAATATTAATTTATACTCAATTTTTAATTGAATAATGAGTACAAATTATTAACAATTCACAGATTAGACTATGGACAAATTAAATCTAAAATTCGTAAATTCAATATGTATGAACTTTCTCTAAAAGAGTAGAAGCAATTTTAAAGATGGAGGCATGATGAAATTATTTAAGTTGGAAAAAATTAATTTAAAAAATAAAAAAATACGAAAAGTCAAATTCTTAAATCTGACGATTTTGCAATACGAAAAAGAAGAAAGATTGCAAAAAAACGTTATAAAAATTTTCCCTTCAAATAAAACAAAAATTAACAAAGAAAGACCGTTTTTTTATTTAAAAGTCAATAGTTATTCTTTTTACACAGTTAAGGCTTTACAACATTGGATCGATATTATTCATTACTTTAATGGTGATTTTGTTATTATTTGTGATAAAGAAGAATTAAGACGTTATATTCTGAAAAATGTCGAATTTTATAACGAAAATATAAAGTTTGTCAGAAGTATTAAAAAACCTTTGACAAAAATGGTTCAAGAAATTATAACCGGTTTTTGGGCAAATGCTGCATATGCACATTTGACAACATTTTTTCACGCACAACAAATCGGTATAAAAAGTTTTTGGAATATTGATGCAGATGATACAATCATTGCTGCTCCACCCGAAGAAGTTGCACAACTTTTGCAAAAAGCAGAGCAGCATGCAATAGAAAATGATATCTCATTATTTTCCTATGACATGTGGAGGTCAAGAACCCGCTCAAAGGCATGGACGTTTGGAGTTACTTATACAAGGAATATTAACCAGTTAATTGATAAATTTAAAACCGCAGATAGAAAATGGCAAAAAAAATACAAAGATTGCGACCAAGCACTTAACATTGACTGGTTCTGTACCTACTTGAAAGATAATCATTCGACAAAAATTGAAACTTTTTATACAGAAAATTGTTATTTTTTGCATATGGGAGATTTTATTTTTGATCCAGTCGGAAAATTTATTTCTTGTTTTAAAAATAATGCAGTAAACTATCCATTGCTCTGCACATTGTATAAAAATCAAGACTTGGGACAAATTCCGATCGCAAAGGATTCTATCTTTATAAATTCAAATATATCTGAGGAAAGTTCCGTTAGATTTTTAAATAGTATGTTGGTGTACGATGAAAAATATCCTAAACTACTTGCTAAGTTATGGAGAATTAATATAGCGAGATACATATAATACGCATATTTAGCATTTATTATAAGTATTTTTAAAGGTCCTGCTTATGGTGAATCCGTATTAATAGAATGCAGGCATGTAAAAGTTGAGGGCTGCACATTTTCTTTTAAATATCCTATGTAGGCTGCAAAATGCTTCAACGGATGACAAAACAAGAGCTCCACTTAATTATTACAGAAAGTCCTATAATGAAGTGTAATGGAAAAGTTGTCATAAGGCACAGATGAATGTAATAATTTTTTATATCATTTGAGCATAACCATAAGTACAGAAATATCAGCAGGCTTAACCCCTCCAATTCTGGACGCTTGAGCGAGGTTCTGAGGTCTTATTTTTTCTAATTTCTCCCTTGTTTCCGTTGAGATATGTTTTATCTTTGAATAATCAATATTTGCCGGAATTCTATATTTTTCTAATTTTTCAGAAGTTTCCACCTGTTCCTGCTGACGCTTGATATAGCCGTCATATTTTATTAAAACTTCAACTTCTTCCACAATATCATCTGTTAAATTTAAATTTTTTGTTGTGTCATCAAGTTCTTTAAATATGTCATAATTAATATTAGGTCGTTTTAAAAGTTCTGCAAGCCGCATTCCGCGCTCAATGTTTTCTCCTACTCTTGCCAGAATATTATTTACAGCGTCAGTGGCAGGTATTTTTGTTTCTCGTAAGCGCTCGATTTCTTTTTGAATATTGTTTTGTTTATCTAAAAATCTTTGATATTGCGCATCGTCAATTAATCCAATCTTATGTCCGATTTCTGTTAACCTGCTGTCTGCATTATCCTGTCTTAAGAGCAGTCTGTATTCAGAACGTGAAGTGAGCATTCTATACGGCTCTTGAATATCTTTTGTAACTAAATCGTCAATAAGTGTTCCAATATATGAAGAAGCTCTTGATAGTTCTAAGGGGTCGGCACTATTTAGATAATTAACGGCATTTACTCCTGCAATTAATCCCTGCGCTGCGGCTTCTTCATATCCGCTAGTTCCGTTAATCTGTCCTGCAAAGAATAAGCCTTCAATATCCTTAGACATTAAAGAGTGTTTTGTCTGAACAGCCGGAACATAATCATATTCTACTGCATAAGCCGGTTTAATAATATGAGCTTTTTCTAATCCAGGCAAGGAACGCAGCATTTCTACTTGAACACAGGCAGGAAGACTGGTTGAAAAGCCTTGAATATAGACTTCATAGGTATTTAATCCTTCCGGCTCTATAAATATATGATGGGAAGGGTTTGAAGCAAATCGTACAATTTTATCTTCTATTGAAGGGCAGTAGCGGGGACCGACACCTTGTATAAGTCCTTGATACATGGGTGATTTATCAAGATTTGCTCTTATTATTTTATGAGTTTCTTCATTTGTTCTTGTTAAGTAACATGGAACCTGAGGTCTTACAGGACGGTTAGGCTTGAAAGAGTAAAAACTTAACTTTTCATCTCCAGGCTGAATTTCCATTTTAGAATAATCAATTGTTCTCTTATCGACTCTTGCCGGCGTTCCAGTTTTAAGCTTTTTAGTCCGGATTCCGTGTTTTCTTAGGGATTCTGATAAACCTATTGCAGCACGTTCGCCCAATCTTCCTCCGGAATATGCCTGCAGCCCTACATACATTTTCCCTTCAAGTGATGTTCCTGTAGTAAGTATTATTGCACGGCAAGAATACTCAAGTCCGTATTCGTCAACTGCGCCGATAATCTTTCCATTTTTTACTTTTATTTCAGTAATACATGTTTGCTTAATCCATATATTATCAGTACTTTCCAGAATATTGCGCATATATTGCGTGTATTCTCTTTTATCAGACTGTGCTCTTAAAGCCCGAACAGCAGGACCTTTTGATGAATTAAGGGTTTTCATCTGGATATAAGTAGCATCAGCAACTTCCCCCATAACACCGCCTAAAGCGTCAATTTCTCTGACAAGTGTTGATTTAGCCGGTCCGCCGATAGCCGGATTACAAGGCTGAAGCGCAATATTATTGACATCTAATGTGCATAATAAAACATTACACCCCAAACGCGCTGCAGAGAGAGCCGCTTCGCATCCGGCATGTCCTGCTCCGACAACGATTACATCAAATTTGTTATTTAAATAATCCTGGCTGGTCATAGTCTGATTATACTACAAACCAATTAAACTATATTTATTTTCTTTATCTTTCTCCTGCAGTTAAATCTCAAAAAGGAGAAAAAACGGAAATAGCATAATTGTTTTCTTTAAACGCATTTGCTAAAATTAAAATGAAATATGGATTATTTTGTACTCAACAACACTAATTTAAGGGAACCGGAATCATTATTAATACAGGTGTACTGATACTGTATTTCTGCCATCGGTGAGCAAATACGTTTAGAAATCAAACAGGAGAAATTTTATGGATTTTTATGAAGTTATAAACAAGAGAAGAGTTGTAAGGGATTTTGAAGACAAAATAGTACCGGATGAAGTTCTGGCAAGGATTATTAATGCAGGGCTGAAAGCTCCAACTCACGACCATTTGAGAAACTGGGAATTTGTTGTAATAAAAGATAAAAAAGATAAAGAAAATGCCCTTCAATTTGTAAAACAGGGAATAGAGCCGACACTTGATATTCTTAAACAAACTCTTGTAAACGGGACTTTGCAGCAAAAAATGTATGCGATTGCAATGCCGCGTCAGTATTCAATGCTCTTTAATTCATCACATCTTATTTTGCCGTTTTTCAAATCTAATTCCGGTGTAATGCATCCCGCATCTGTGAGTTCTTTGAATCCGTTTGCTTCGATATGGTGTGTAATAGAAAATATATTTCTGGCAGCAACTGCCGAAAATCTTGCATGTTCAATGAGAATTCCCGTGGGAGAAGAAGGGCTAAATGTTGCAAAAGCAATAGGTGCACCGGAAAACTATCTATTGCCGTGCTATATAGGACTGGGTTATCCGGCTAAAGATAAACCATCTGTAGAGCAGATAGAATATACGGCTGAACAAAAAATACATTGGGGTAAATGGCAGCAATAATAGTTATAATAAAAAACTCCTTTATCCTGCGCCGAATATATCACCGTCAAAGTTTAAGCTTTTAGCCTCTTTTAAAAGCGGAAAGTCATCTATATTGTAAGATTTTACGAAATTTATAGCTTCAGACCGTGCCTGCTCCAAAATTTTAGCGTCGCCTACAATGTCTGCAATGAGCATATCCGGCAGACCGCTCTGGCGTGTACCTAAAAATTCACCGGGACCTCTTATCTGCAAATCCTTTTCCGCAATTACAAATCCGTCGTTTGTTTGTGTCATAATATCAAGCCTTGCTCTGGTTTCCTGTGATTTTGCGGAAGTAGATAGGATACAATATGACTGCAAATCGCTTCTGCCTACACGTCCTCTAAGTTGATGCAGCTGAGAAAGCCCGAAACGTTCCGCATTTTCAATTACAATAACAGTTGCATTCGGGACATCAACACCTACTTCAACAACGGTCGTTGACACAAGAATATCATATTCCCGATTCTTAAACCTTTCCATAACTTCGTCTTTTTCATCATTTTTTAATTTTCCATGCAAAAGTCCGATTCTATAATCCGGAAAAACTTCATTCTGCCACCTTTCCTTTTCTTTTGTGGCTGCCTTTGCGGATAATGTTTCACTCTCGTCAATTAAAGGATAAACTATATACGCCTGTCTGCCGGAAGCAACTTCATGTCTGATTAATTCGGCTATCTGACGTCTTGAATTAGTTATTGTCGTAATAATAGGTTTTCTGCCTTTCGGTAGCTCATCTATTATTGTCAAATCCAGATCCCCGTTCATTGTTATAGCAAGAGTTCTTGGAATAGGAGTTGCTGTCATAGTCAAAACCTGTGGATTTTGTGATTTTTTTCTTAGAGCAAGCCTTTGCTTTACCCCGAATCTGTGCTGTTCGTCAATAACAACTGCACCTAAGTTTGCAAAATCCACTCCTTCCTGGATAAGTGCGTGAGTCCCCACCGCTATATGCGCCTGCCCGTTTCTCAAATTTGTTTCAGACTCTTTGCGCTGTTTCTTGCCAATACTTCCTATTAACAGTTCTACTTTTAAGCCTAATGGCGTAAGCCAGTTAACCAGATTGTTATAATGCTGTTGTGCCAGAATTTCCGTAGGCGCCATAATTGCGGCTTGATACCCGTTTTCTATTGCAGCCAGAAGCATTATAGCCGCAACCACGGTCTTACCGCTCCCGACATCTCCCTGCAGTAATCTTTGCATTGGTTTAGTGGAATTTAAGTCGTTTAAAATTTCATTTACAGCTCTTTTTTGGGCAGAAGTAAGCTCAAAAGGAAGTCCTTCAATAAATTTTGTAACAAGCCCCTCCGGTTTTATCACCAGAGGGATTGAGGAAATGGTTTTGTTGTTTTCTGCTCTTAAGAGTGCCAGTTTAAGCTGAATTAAAAACAACTCTTCAAAAACAAGCGTATATCGTGCCTGCTGTAAACTTTTATTATCTGCCGGAAAATGCATATTTTCAACTGCATCTTTCTTCTCCATTAAGTGATATTTTTCAATAATATATTCCGGCAAAATCGTTTCAATATTTCCTTTAAACAATTGTAATGCATTATAAACAGCACGCCTCAAGGTCTTGATATTAAGATTTTCGCTCAAAGGATAAACAGGAACAATTCTGGCTATATTTAAGTTTGCCGGATTTAAGACATCATCATCCATAATAGAATAAGACGGCTTATCCATAGTAAGCATCCCGTCATAACTGTTAAACTTAACCTGACCGGAAACCATTATACCGGAACCTTTTGGAAATTGTCCCTTCATTCTTTCAAGTGCATATTTATTGGATTTTGATGCAAAAAAGTTTAAACTGATTCTGCCGGTTCCGTCATTAATTTTAACCTTTACAACTCCTAAATTATTTTTAGTCGTAAATGCCTCAACCGATTTTATGGTTCCAAAAATTGTAGTTGTTTCCCCGACCTCCAAATCCTTAATTCTTGTTCTTGTAGAATAATCAACATGCTTGCGCGGGAAGTAATAAAGCAAATCCGAAACAGTATAAATCCCGAGTTTATTCAGTATATAAGCAATTTTTGGACCAATTCCCTTTAAATACATTACATCAGACTTTAAGCTTAATTTTTCGCCAGATGGAACCGGAGGAGGATTTATCTCTGCTTTAATAACACTGACAAGGCGTTCTAAGGACTTCTTTCTCTGCGGAAGCGCATCCGTAGAATATCGCTCAAAATGCTCTAATAAAACCTTCCACTTAGGGTTTTTGGAATTCTTTATCTCCCTTTTAAGTTCCGAGCATATAAACGACGAAAAACTCCTGCTTTTGCCGTTGATATTGATATACTTGTACTTAACCTCAATTTCAACAGCCTTTTTAATCTGTTCAAGATTCTCCATAAATAGATTATACACTAAATTCACATTAACTATGCGGTTAAAAATCAAATTTTAAAAAAAATATTAATTTCTGCATGCCAGTTATTAAGGGCGTTTGAGCCAAGTTTTAAAAAATTTATCTTAACATTTCTTAATATATGCATAAAAAAAGGCAATTTTTTAAAACTTAAATACTTTATATATATGTAAGAGATAATTAAATAAGAGAGAGAGTAAAAATTATGACAGCAACATATGACGCAATTGAAAGAAACAAAAAACCGGCAGGAGCCATTGAAATTCCAGCAGATTTTCACTGCTACTACTTAAAAAAACAGGACAGACAAATGAGATTTAATAATGGAGGCGACCCGATTTATGCTATATTCGATAAAATTGACAACAGACCTCTTTCTAAGATTGCTAGAGATTTCGTACGTGAACTTGCAGATGATTCTATAAGATTCATTTCAACACTGGTTAAATAATTTAACTCTTTAGCAAATAAACAAATTTTCTTAAACATAATTTTACCCCATCTTACATCTTACAAAATTTTTGCCCCGAATTTCGGGGCTTTTTATTTTGTCCAAACAACCTGTTCGTGCTTTTCAAAACTAAATATATTCAGTTAAGTAAGCAGATAACTTAACAAATAGCAGAAGCAGCTGGTTTAAAAATTACCTAATCTATAACAATATAGAATTTTATATTATAATTAACCTATGCAAAAGGTCTATGAAAAAGATGATGTAACCTTATTTCATGGTGATTGTATTGAGATTTTAAATCGGGCAACTCCTGCATCTGTTGATATGATTTTTGCGGATCCGCCTTATATGTTATCTAACGGAGGAATTACCTGCCATGCCGGAAAAGTGGTTTCGGTGAACAAAGGCAAATGGGATGAGAGCAAAGGAATTGAAGAAGATTTCAAATTTCATAAGGCTTGGATTAATGCCTGTAAGGAAGTTTTAAAGCCTAACGGAACAATATGGATTTCTGGGACTTATCATTCAATTTACGCATGCGGCTTTGCTTTGCAGACGGCAGGATTTAAAATCTTAAATGATATTTGTTGGTTTAAGCCAAACGCTTCACCAAATATGAGTTGCAGATATTTTACGGCAAGCCATGAAACACTTCTTTGGGGTAAAAAAGATAATAATTCAAAGCATACTTTTAACTATGAAGCAATGAAAAATGGCAATTGGGGAGAAGATTTTATCAAAAAGCCCGATAAACAGATGCGTTCTGTATGGGCAATAGGAACACCAAAGCCATCTGAAAAAGTGTTCGGCAAACATCCTACTCAAAAACCTATAGAATTGTTAAGACGTATAATCCTTGCCTCAACTAATAAAGGCGATTTAATTTTAGATCCATTCACAGGAAGCTCAACAACTGGTATAATGGCATTAGGGTTGGGAAGAAAGTTCATCGGTATAGACTTGGAATAGGAGTATTCAAGAAAAATTGTATAAGTATGAATTTATTTTTTAATACAAATTTAGCAGAAGGATATCACTCAAATTCTCAAAAAATAAGAGTAATGAGTGAGAGCTGGGTAAATGATAATGTTTATTGTGTAAGATGTGGAAGTAAATTAACACATTTTGAAAACAATAAGCCTGTAGGAGATTTTTATTGCGCAAAATGTAAAGAAGAATTTGAATTAAAGTGTAATAAATCAAAATTAGGAGCTAAAATAGTTGATGGTGCTTATTATACAATGATTCAAAAAATTGAAAATGGTGATATTCCTAATTTTTTTTATTTAAATTATGATTTAAATAATTATTCTGTAAATAACTTACTAATTATTCCTAAGCATTATTTTACTAAAAATATTATTATAAAAAGACCTCCTTTATTAAAAACTGCACACAGAGCTGGGTGGATAGGATGCAATATTGATGTATCATCAATCCCAGCATCTGGCAAGCTTTATCTAATTTATAATAAACAAATCATTGATAAAAATATAGTTATTTCGAATTTTAATAAAATGTTATTTCTAAGAAATCAAAGAGATTATTTAAAAGGTTGGTTATTAGATATAATGAAATGCATTGATTTATTAAATAAAAAAGATTTTACATTGAATGAGATATATACGTTTGAAGATTTTTTAAAATTAAAACATCCAAAAAACAATAATATTAAAGCAAAAATAAGACAGCAACTACAAATTCTAAGAGATTATGGTTATTTGGCTTTTACCAAAAGAGGAGAGTACACTTTATTATGAAAACTTTTATATTTTATACAAGAGATGGCTTTACTCAAGATATAAATAATAAAGAGATTGAAAATATGCAAGTCTTAGGATTTTCACGAGGAATAGATAAAAATTCTGCTTATAAAGATTTTATAAAAAATTTCGACAAAAATAATGAGTATTGTTATAAAGAAATAATTGCACAAGAAGTTATAGGAAATCCGACATATTTTTAATTATAAAATGTATTCCTCTGCTTTTAGCAGTTCGCTCTAATGAAATTTCAGTTACAGATACAGACGGAGAATATATCTTTTCATTTAAAAAGCAGAATTACAGTATAGAAGAATATAAAATGTTTATGCGAAAAACTAAGTTGTTTGATTTATTAGAAAATCATATTATAAGCAATCTGGTAGACTATGCAACAGGTGTTGAAACTGGACTAGACAGTAACGGAAGAAAAAACAGGGGCGGGCACCTAATGGAAAACCTTGTTGAAGAATATATTAAAAAAGCAGGTTTTCTCAAAAACGAAACTTATTTTAAAGAAATGTATATCCATGAAATTGAAAATAAATGGAAGATAGATTTATCAGCGATTTCAAACCAAGGTAAAATGGAAAAACGGTTTGATTTCGTAATAAAAACAGACAAACAGATATATTTGATTGAAACAAATTTCTATTCAAGTGGCGGTTCTAAACTCAATGAAACAGCAAGAAGTTATAAAACACTTGCTCAAGAAGTTGCAACAATAGAAGGGGTTACATTTATCTGGTTTACCGATGGCTGTGGTTGGAATAGTGCCAAAAACAACCTAGAAGAAACTTTTGATGTATTGGAAACTCTTTATAATATTCAAGATTTGGAAGATGGTGTTTTAAATGTTTTGGCAAAATAAAGGAGAACTATATTGGATTTAAATACTATTTTCATCAAATACTATTACAAGTAGAACCACTAATTCTTTAAATATTCATTTTTTATAATTTCTAATATATTAAAAAAAAAAAACAAAAATACGCCAAATTAGAGAAAAAACATATTAAGTTTATACACGTTCCGAACAAAAGAAAAATTTTCCGACCCGAAAATGCCCACACAAAGCCAACTTTTCCAAAATAATCTATCTATCCATACAAATCATACTGGACAAAAAAGTACAGGGAGCGACGTTCGGAAAACGTAAGTTTTACAGACGTTGAGAGTTCAGTCCCGTCGCAATTTATTTAGAATTTATACAAAAAATAAGCGGACGACGAGACTCACTGTGTCTGTTTGCGTGCAGGAAAAGGTGACTAAATGTCACGTTTTC
>CALVAO010000029.1 GCA_944325515.1 Candidatus Gastranaerophilales bacterium
TCTGACATTATTTGGAAAGTTTTATTTGCTGATTAATTGTAAATTTTTCGTTACAATCAAGAGAAATATCTACTGAAACTGATACTTATACGCAATCTTAGTTGTAGATATTTCTCTTGATTGAAACGTATATAAAAGTATGGCGTTAAGAGTTCAGAGCAGACTTATGTTGATACTTTATCCCAGCATTGCAACATTTGTTTTGCCAAACTTGGCTGACAGATCATCAATATGATGTATCAGATATACATATGGTTCTAAATCCTTTTCGTTTAAATCCACAATGGCACCCCACTCTGTACGCCCGTGGTGAGCTGCTATCATTTTGGCAACCCGTTTAAAACCTGCAGTCATGCATATCGAAAAACCGTATTGAGAGTGCGAAATCCAATCCTTACGGAAGTTTTCATCATAGTCTATCAAGCCGGATTCTGTATTTACGGTATATTCATAAATTTTCCCGATATCGTGCAAAAGACAGGCTGCATAAACTTCATCCTGCTTTACACGTTGAAAGAAGATTTGCATATTTGTTTCCGCGTATTTTAAACATTCAAGTGTATGTACCATTAAACCGCCGATATAATTATGATGCATTAGTTTTGCAGCAGGACAGATGAGAATTTTTTCTTTATTTTCTGAATATATTTTAGATACAAAATCTCTTAAATTTTCATCACTGATTTTATTTATATATTCCAGAATTTCAGAATAAACTTTTTCCTGCTCTTCTTCATCAATACCTGTTTTTGCTTCTTTAATAAGTTCAAGTGCCGTAACAAGACAGTTATTATATCGTTCATTAAACGAACCGGATACAATTCGTAATTCATTCCCGCTCCTAAAAAGCTTCATATCCATACGATTAAGGGCTTCTTCCCACAATATACAGTTCAAAACTTCACCGTTTTTAGGGTCTTTTAATTGTAATTTCCCCATTTTTGTTCCTGCTTTTGTGTCGCCTATTGAAAAAGTAACTACTTCATAAATTATATCAGTACTAAACATAAGTCTTATTCTCCGATTATTGTTAAATTATAGCACAAAAAAAGAATTGAATCTGTATTCAATTCTCCTTTCATGGTCACAAACAATCTCTCGATATCTAGTCCTTTTCATCATTGTTCTTTTCAGATGTTTTGTCAAGAACATTACCGACAGCAGCTCCTGTTCCGCCCATAGCTGCAGCATAAAGACCTGCTGCAAGCGGTGTAGCTAAACCGCCAGAGATTAAGGTGATAAATCCAAGACCGCACAATGCCCCGATACCTGCACCTTTAAGCATGTTCTTATTACCTTTGAAGGCTACGGTATCTGCTTTTGGCTCATCTTGACGCACTGCGGCTCCTGCCTGCATTCTTTTTGTTCTGTTCATTTTTGGAGCAGGAGTGTCTGTACCATAATTTCGGATAGCATAAACTTTCATAATCTTACCCTCTTTTTTAACACACCCATGCACCTTACACTAAATATAAAAATTTGTCAAGGTTTTTGTCATGAAAGTTTACATTTATCCCCGAATATTATCCACACAGGGAATATAAAATTACATAGTTAAATTTATCATATACTTACTATGATGTACGGTTATAATGAAGATTATCAATATGACGGGTGCGTATCCCGCGGAATTTGTTCAATCAATCCCAAAACAGCTTCGCTGCAGGAAGTTCTTGTGCTGTATTTACGATTGGGGGCGCATTATGCTCTGAAATTGTATGAGAACGGAAATGAGGACAATGGAATAAAAAATTTAATGCTTAATACTATCTCTGTCATGGTTTCTAATCCGGAATTTTCCGAAAAAGACTTTAAAGCAGCAGCCGAAAAATTTAGCGAAGAGCTTCCCAGAATTACAAAACTCTATGAAGATTTGTGCAAGGAAAAAAATATTGTACCGGAATGCTTAAAGTCTATTCTTAAATATAATAAAGAAACTGATATAGTAAAGGCAATCCGTATGGGAGAAAAGGAGTTTTTGCGAAAAGCAAACTCAATCCCGCAGGAAATTCGCGATTTGTATAAGGTTTTATTTGTACTTGCGAAAAGTATATGTATTAATGTTCTTGATTTAGAATGCTTCGGCGTGGATGCAGATGAAGGATATATTACAATATTAAAACTTCTTAATTCACTAAATACAGAAGAACAGGACATTGAAAAAATAAAAAATTTAATAATTGATAACACTGTAGTTGATAATAAACTAATGAAACGTTTAAGGCTCGCTCAAGAAGAAAGATACGGAATTCAGCAGAAAACAGAGGTTTCATACTCAACGACGCCAGGTAAAGCCGTACTTGTTGTAGGTTCAAATATCAGAGAATTAGAAGATGTTCTTGATGCTTTAAAAGACAAAAATATTGATGTTTACACGCATGATGAAATGATGCTTGCACATACGTTCCCGAAGTTTTCCGAATATTCTGCACTAAAAGGACAATACGGACAGGGCATGGAAAATTGTCTTCTTGATTTTGCGACCTTCCCCGGTCCCATAATTCTTACAAGGCATTCTTTATATAACGTGGAAAATCTGTACAGAGGCAGGTTATACACCACTGATTTAGCTTATTCAAAAGGTGTAATTCCTATTGTAAATAAAGATTTTTCTGATGTTATTAAATCTGCAGAAGAATCAAAGGGGTTTAAGACCGGAAAACAATGCGAAACCGTGCACATCGGATATAACTTTGAAGATTCCGTCCGCAAAATTGATGAAAAGATTAATGAAGGTAAGTATTCAGACGTATTTATAATAGGACTTAACGGTTATACTATTGAACAGCAGGCATATTTTGAAAAATTACTTTCAAAAACTCCTGACAATGTACTGATTATTTCGCTCTCATATAGTACGCACAGAGAAAACTCCGTTTACATAAATGCCTGCTTCGATACATTTGCGATTGTAAGGTTTGCCGGAGCTGTATCCGAAAAACTCCCGATAACGCTGTTTTTCCCTAAATGCGACAGGCATACTATTTCCCAGATGATTTATATGAGTACAAATCCAAATATCCGGATTTATGTAGGAAAATGTACACCTATTATACTGAATCCCAATATGATTGATACTCTCAATAAAGTATTTGGAATCAACGGGCTTAGTTCTGTTAAAAAAGATTTGGATGACATTCTAAATAAAAAATAGATTGTTATACGCTTAAATTTGAGTTATATTAGAATGGGAATTTACTAAGAAGAGGTTTTTATATGCAAAATGTTCCTTCTCTAATAGTACTCGATAAAAATGCAAACTCGAGAGAAATTATAAAGTCATACTTGAATAATCTGGAATGCATAGGTGAAATAAAGCTATTTGACGATTATAAAACAGGAATAGAAGAAATAAAAAAAGAAAAAGACTGTATCGCCATAATAGATATTTCTGATAATATAGACGAAGCAAAAGAAGCTGTTTATGACATAAAACTTTTGACTCCAAGAATAGTTATAACTTCGTCAGATTATTCCACCAATACAATTATAAGGGCTTTGAGATTAGGAGCAAAGGAATTTTTACCAAAACCGGTTCTTAAGGATGATTTGATACGCGTCATTTCAATGCTTGCTAACAACACTAATACAGAGAATGATTCTCCGTCCAGAATAATAACCGTGTATTCCAATAAAGGCGGAATCGGAAAAACAACAATTGCGGTTAATCTTGCGGAAGAGCTTGCAAGAGTGACAAAGGATAAAGTTGCGCTGATTGATTTGAATTTGCAGCTGGGCGATATTTCAACCTTCTTAAATCTTAATCCGCCTTTTGACGTAAATTATGTTATAAGAAATTTAATTGATAAAGAAGAAGATACATTAATAAGAGCGTTTGAAAAATACAAAGACACTTCTATGTATGTGCTTGCAGATCCGAGCTATATAGAACAATCCGAGAGCATTACTCCGCAGGAAATCGAAAAGCTTTTTAATGTGCTGAGAAAAGTCTTCCCGTATATTATAGTTGACATGTCTGCAGCTATAGATCCGAATTCTCTTAAAATTTTGGATTTATCGGATTGGATATTGTTCACTTCAATAGTTAATATTCCGGCAATACGCAACGCGCAGAGGTGCTTAAATCTTTTCCGCTCAAGAAGATATCCGGAAGAGAAAGTGAAAATAGTTATTAACAGGTATATGGAAAATGACGAAATAACACTTAACGACATTGAAAATACTCTGGGACAAAAAGTCTACTGGAAAGTGCCTAATAATTATTTTACGATAATGGAAGCTATCAATAAAGGTGAAACCATTGCTGAAATTAACCCTTCTTCTAATATTGGAAATAGTTTCAGAGATTTTGCCTCAAAGGTATCGGATGATATAATTGAACAGACTGTTATTCAGTACAGGAGATAGGATGAATATAATACAACAAAGTTTTAATTTGACTAATAAATACATAATACTGGCAACACCGCTGATTTTATTTTCACTTTTATCAAGCCTTTATATATTATTTTCAATTAACGGAAATTTAATCAGCCTGCTCTTCGCTGCAGTATTATTCATCCTTATGCTGGGAGCTTTTATGGCAGGATGGTTCTTTATGATACGTGAGGGTTTAAAAGACACATTTGCAGAAAATCCCAATGCTTTATTAAAAGAGTTTCCTGCCGGAGTCGGCGAATTTTTTCTTCCTGTTCTGGGATTAATGTTTACTGCCGGCATAATATCTCTGGTTCTGCTTGTTATATCATATTATACCGGCATGCACTTTATAGGAGATATAGGAATTAAGGCAGACGATTTTTCCAGAGCAATGGAATCTGCATCTGCATTGAAGGCTTTTCTTATTTCTCTCTCGGATGAACAGCTTTTGAAATTAAATGCCTGGAATCTGCTGTTAATGGGAACAATGGCTGTAACATATTTTTTGATTATGTTTTATCCGCCGGCATTATTTTATAAAAACAGAAATCCGCTTAAAGCTTATTTTTATTCTTTTAAAGATTTGTTCGGCAAAAAGCTTTTCAAAAATATTCTCTTATTTTTAGCTCTTTTTGTTTCATATTTTATATTATCTGTCTTAACAGCTCTGTTTGGCATGAATATAATAACACATTTCATATTCACGCTGATTAACTTTTACTACTTGATTTTTGTGGCAGTTTTTGTATTTAACTATTATTATACAAATTTTGTTAAAACCGATATAATTGTTTAAGATAATTTTCTAATCATTTCATGCGCTTCTTCATCTTCCGGAAAAATTGCAACAACCTTATCCAGATATTTGAGCGCAGAATCGTTATCTTTTAAGCCTTCATAGCACTTTGCAAGACTCATAAGTATAGATATATTATCCGGATATTTTTCAAGCAGATTTTTGAAAATATTAACGGCACTGTCATACTCTCCAAGTTCATAATATGTTAATGCCAGTGCGTTTTGAGTTTCTATATCCGGATTTTGCTCAACAGCATGTATCAAATAGTGTTTAGCATCTTCATATTCTTTGCGTGCATAATAAATTCTGCCGGCACAAAATTGAATATACTCATGGTGCGGATTAATTTTTAAAGCTTTGGTTATATACTCTTTTGCTTCGTCAAGCTGATTAAGAACCAGTTTATTTAATGCCATAAATGTAAGAACCAGAACGTTATCCGGTTCCAAATCCAGAGCTTCGCCGTAGTAACGTTCGGCTTCCGTGTTATTTGATACGGCATAAAGATAATTCCCGTATTCAAATATAATATCAAAATCATTGGGCGCCAGTTTTAGTGCGGTTTTAAACTCGTCTTCCGCATACTTAAACAGGCGTTTGTTTAAATAAATAATTCCTAAATCTTTGTGAGCTTTGGCAATTTCCGGTTTCATCTTAATAACTTTTTTAAGTATTCTTTCCGCAGTATCGGTATCACATAAGCTTGAGGATAAAATTGCATACTGGTGCAGTATTTCTGCAGTGGGATTATTTTTCAGCAAAATATTGTCATATATTTCTTTGGCTTTATTGGGCTGATTTGTTCTGATATACAGATTTGCCAATTTTTGCGCCGGCATAATAAATTTTGTATTAACATATACAATTGTTTCCAGTATTGATATTGCAGTCTGAAACTCTCCCATTCCTTCATAACATGTAACAAGGTTATATTTATAATTATCTTTTTCTGGATGCTGTACAAGAAGTTTTTTATATATATCTGCAGCCTCTTCATATTTTTGCAATTTAACAAGCGACATTGCATACGCAACTTTAAACCCTTCATCTTCATTATCCAGTTTTATTGCCTGTTTGAAGTACCGGCATGCCTGCTCATGGTTTTGCTGAATCTGATATGCAGAACCGAGATTGTAATAACTCATCGGATTGTCCGGAGCAAGCTCAAGAGCCTTTTGATAACACTTAACCGCATCATCACTCCGGTTTGTTGCCATATAAGCCGTCCCGAGGCTGTTGTAAATACCTATATTGTTAGGGCTTTTGGCTAATGCTCTTTCAAACGGTTCTATACTTTTAGCAAATTCTTTAATTTTCATATAAGCCGTTCCGATTACAAAATCGAAAATGTAATCATCCCCAGCTAATGAATTTGCAATACCTGCATATTTTACAGCTTCTTCCGGTTCATTAAGTTTTAAAAATGTTATACACAAACTCTTATAAGCTTCAATATAATCCCTGCGCAGAGCGATTACTTTTAAGTATGCATTTTTTGCAGAAATAAAATCCCCGAGTTTATCATAGCAGTTTGCAGCATAAAACCAGGAAGAAGCATCTTCCGGCTTGTATTTGATAACTGTTTCAAAGGCTGTACGTGCTTTTAACCACTCTTGAAGGTTAACGTATATAAGACCGGATAATTTTATAAGTTCCAAATCATCCGGCGATTCTTTCAACCCGTCTTCCACTAGAGTAACTGCCTGTTCAAAATCTTTTTCCGCTACCAGCGTATTAATTCTCTCTATATCTGCCATTTTTATTTATCCTTGCTAAGAACCAAAATAATTCTTCAAACCCGACGTCAAATTTTTATTTCTGCAGAGTTTTTTTAATTTAGAAATAGCCCTGTTTTCTATTTGCCTTATTCTCTCTCTGGAAACTCCGTATATTGAGCCTATTTCATCGAGAGTTTTTTTGTTGCCGTCATTATTAAGCCCGAATCTTAAAATAAGTACATCACGTTCTTTTTGACTCAACTGTTCAAGCATACCTTTGATATCATCAAGCATGCTTTCTTGAGAAACGAGGGAGTCCGGTGCTATAGTTGATTCATCTACAAGATAATCAATAATTTTATTGGAATCATCTTTTTGACCGGTAGGTGTGTCTATGCTGATTGTAGATTGAGTTGCTTTAATTATTGATGTTAATTTTGCAACTGAAATTCCCATTTTATCAGCAATTTCTTGTTTAACCGGAATTCTTCCCAGCTCTGTTGTCAAATCCATTGTTGCTTTTTTTATTTTATTTATTGATTCAATTAAATGTATTGGAAGTCTTATTATTCTTGCCTTGTCAGCTATTGCTCTGGTAATGGACTGCTGTATCCACCATGTAGCGTAAGTTGAAAATTTATAACCTTTTGTATAATCAAATTTTTCCGTTGCTTTAATAAGCCCCATATTGCCTTCCTGTATCAAATCAAGGAAGGATAATCCACGTCCTATATATTTTTTTGCAATACTTACAACAAGGCGCAGGTTTGCATTTATAAGAACTTTTCTTGCAATTTCGCTCTGTGTTTCATATATTTTCTTGGCTACTTCTAATTCCTCTTCTGCTGACAACAGCGGAATTTTACCAATCTGCTGGAGATAAATTCGGACAGAGTCATCAGAATTAACCGTATTCAAGTTTTCTTGAGTTTTAGGTTCTTCAATGGCAATTGAATCTTCATCGTCATCCATTGTTTCAAGGCTTTCAAAGTCGACTCCTTCATCCGAAATGTCATCGGCAATTATATTAAGCGTATCAGTTTTTTTAGCCATTTTATGCACCTCTCTGTTTCATCTTTTGACGCACCATCTCAAATAATATTATAGCAGCAGCATTAGAAACATTTAAAGAATTAAAATTTGTTAACATCGGAATTTTTACTTTAAAATCGGATAATTTCAGCAAAGACCTTGATATCCCGCTGTGCTCTGCTCCCATAATTAAAGCGGTGTTCATATTTGTATAATCAATATCATAATAATTATCTTCCGCATGATGGTCAGAGGCAATTACCCAGTAGTTGTTTTCTTTTAATTTTTGTACTGCTCCCGTAAGGCTGTTGACTTTTATTATTTTAATATTATTAGCAGCACCGGCGCTTGTCTTTTCGACGGTAGAATTAATTAAGACTCCGCGTCTTGAGGGAAGAATAATTCCTTGTACTCCGGCGCATACGCAGGAACGAATTATTGCTCCTGTATTGTGTGAGTCTTCTATACCGTCAAGAATGACTACCGAACATTCTTTGGTATCTTTGTTTTCCTCAATAAAATCATCCAAATCAGTATATTTTATCGGCGAAATCTGAGCAATAACACCTTGATGCCTGCCTTCCGGCTCTATTTGATTTAGTTTTCGTACATCCACAAACTGAAATATTATACCGAGCTCTGCTGCAAGTTCTTTTATCCTTTCGATTTTTACATCAGAACGGGCTGAATTAGATATTAAGATTCTATTGAATTCTCTGTTATTCGCTTCAAGAGCTTCAATAACAGCATTTTTTCCATATATAACAGTGTGTTCCATTACTTTGAAACCTTTAACATTTTTTCAATACAATTAGAGCTTAGTCTGCGGACTTTTTCATCCAGAGTAATTTCATTCACTTCATTTTCAAGTGAATATAATATTTCTTCAAGCGTTGTAAGTTTCATGCTCTCACAGAGCATGTTATCTTTTATCAAAATGAATTCTTTTTCCGGATAATCACGCTTTAATCTGTCAGCAACACCTTTTTCAGTAACAATTACAAATTGCTTGTCTTTACTTTTCTTTACATAATCAATTATTCCGCTGGTGCTGCCAACATAGTCACCAAGCTCGCTTACTTCCGGTTTGCATTCCGGATGTATAAGTATTCTGGCATTTGGATATCTCTTCCGCGCTTCGGTTATATCTTCGATTTTTATATTATTATGAACCGGACAGTTTCCGTCGTATGTTATAACTTCTACGTTTGAAAGCTGCTTTTCAACCCATTTGCCTAAATTGGCATCCGGAATAAACAATACGCGGTTTGTATTAAGACTTTTTACAATTTCCAGAGCGTTAGAACTCGTGCAGCATATATCACATTCTGCCTTGACTTCTGCGGTTGAATTAATATAGCATACAACAGGTGTGTCCGGATAATCTTTTTTGAATCTGACCATCTGTTCATGATTAATCATATCTGCCATCAAGCAGCCGGCATGAAGATTCGGCAGTAAGACTTTTTTATCCGGAGATATAATTTTTGCGGTTTGTGCCATAAAGTACACGCCGGCAAATACAATTATATCTGCATTTGTATTCTTCGCCATCTGGCTTAAGTAAAGAGAATCACCTACAAAATCTGCAACTTCATCTACTTCAATATTCTGGTAGCTGTGAGCAAGTACTATGGCGTTCTTCTCTTCTTTTAATTTTTTTATTTTTTCAATAATATTTTTCATCTATTTATCCTGTGTACAAAATTTAAGTTTTATTGTACAATAAAAAAAAATAGGAAGAAACAGGCATGGAATTATTTAAGAAGAGTATTATAGTGGGCGTGTCCGTAACTCCGGAGGTAGGTCTGGAGGTTGCTCAAATTGATTTTGCTACGCAGACGGTTTTAAAATACGGCATAAGACCGTTGGATTATGATATAAACAGACGTGAGATTGCAGATTTAGACATATTTAAAGAAGCTTTGCAGGATTTGTTTATCGAATTACAAATACCTAAAAATGCGGAAATAGTGTTGAATATTCCTTCCGTTGTTTTTAATGTTAAAGATTATCCGGCAGCTTTAGACGAACTGCAGATTAGTAATGCAATCGAAGAAGAACTGGCAGAAAACTTTTTCTTTAAGAATTCGGAACCGAGCATAGATGCAACACGTTTACCGAATTCTTCAATACAGTTCAACAAAATTGCGTATGTTGCAGCACAAAAAACCATGCTGCTTGAAGTTGCGATGATTATCAAGGATTTGGGCTATAAGCTCCTTGCTGTTGATACATCCGTAAATTCAACATTAAATGCTTTAATATATAAAGAAAGAGTTAATGTAGAGCCCAATACATCATGGGTGCTGCTAATAGTTGAAAGCTTCTGCTGCCGTGTTATTTCAATGAGCGGCAGAAACTATGTTGATTCTTTTGAAGAGCGTATTAGTATAGGTGCTGTTCTGGGAGATGCAGAAAATTATTCAACTGTTGTAGCGGCAGTTGCACCGTTATTAAAGAATCTGCCGTCAAGCTACTTATGCGTTGTTTCTAAGACCAGCGTAATTAGCGCGGAAGTTCTTGCAAGCAAGCTTACATATTCTGCTCCGATTATTCACCAGGAAACAAATAGTTTCTCTAAAGAAGCTTTTCTGGAATTAGCACCCGGAGTTGATGAAAGTTTAGCTTCAACTGTTTCTTTAGACATTATTGGTGCTTCAATATACAGAGATTTCGCACAGTATACAGCAATTCATTTTAATTTGTTTAACAAATCTCTGGGTGATGTGTATCTTTCCGAACAGCCGCCGGAAATAAATCTTGCCGGCAGAGTCTATGTACTTTCACTGGAAAATTTAATAAAAACATTTGTAGCTCTGGCTCTTGTGATTTGTATTCCGGTTGCGATTGGAATGGTTTATCTGGTTACAACTATTAATGGCGTAAAATCACAAAGAGATGATCTAGATAAGCAGATTGCAGAAAGTAAAAAATTCTTAAAAGATAATGAAGATATTTCAACAGACTTGTTTGATGAAGGTTCTGAAATACGTATAGGGCTGGGGCATAATAAGAATATTTATTCTTATTATACAATTGTCGGTACTGAAATTCCTAAAAAACTATGGCTGACAAGGTTAAAATTATCAGACAAGACTACTATTGAAGGACAGGCTGATAACCTTGAGAGTGTTTATGCTTTCTTTAGAAGCATAAAGGATTATAATCCGGAATCAGCAATAAAACTTCAAAAATTAGGTCTGGGATCAAATTCAAAATTGGAAACTATTGATAATAGTATAGAATCTTTTGATACGGACTCTATCTTAACATCGCTGAATGCGGATTTTTACGAATTCAGAATTTCTGATGAACCGGAACAGGCTAACAAGGATGCAAAAAAAGATAATGCTCCTAAAGCTGATGCACTGCCGGGCTTAGAAGCTATTGAATAATAAAAAGGATAAATAAATGGATAAATATAAAAGATATTATGGTGTAATTGGTTTTTGCGTAGCTTTATTGCTATTGTTCTTTGGAGCATACAGCTTAATAACTCCAAAAGTGACGGAACTTACATCACTAAAAGATGAAATTGTAAGCAAAGAAAAAGAGCTCAGTGAGCTGCAGGGTAAATTAGCAATTGTGCGGAAAAGGATTGATCAGATTAAGAAATCAATTACTTCATCACAGAAAAAAATATATTCGCCTGTAGAATCCGCCCTTGGCAATGAAACATTATTCTTTACTTTATATAATGATGTAATTGAGATGGTTCATGCAAATTATGTAAAGATTAAATCCATAGATTATAATTATAATCCGGAAACTGACGCTTTTGTTAAATTCGGTAAAGATATTTATTTTGTTTGTGATGTTAATATGGAACTGATATCTAATTATGTAAATCTTGGAAAATTAATCCAGGATATATATCAATATCCGTATTACATAAAGATTAATGAATTGGAAGTAAGACCGTATGAGAAAGATAAAAAGATTTTGATAGCAAATCTAAGTCTGCGTTTATATGCTCATACAGCACCGGAAGAAGATACAGCAGCTGCACAAACAACACCTGCAGCACCTGCGCTTGACGGAGCCGCAACTGCATTACCGCAATAAGATATTTATACTTGAAATAAAATAATGTTTGGTATAAAATTTTTTCATAGCCTGGCTGTATTGACAGGTTAAAAGATGCAGAAGTAGTTCAGCTGCCTGGTGAGGCGGTGAGATACAGAGCATAAAATTAGGTAAGGTTGTTAGAAGCCGAACGTATCTAAGATATGAACTCTACCAACTGAGCCGAAAAGTTTGAAAAGTTAATATATGCGGAAGTAGCTCAGTTGCCTAGTGAGGCGGTGGGGTACAGAGCATAAAATTAGGTAAGGTTGTTAGAAGCCGAACGTATCTAAGATATGAACTCTACCAACTGAGCCGAAAAGTTTGAAAAGTTAATATATGCGGAAGTAGCTCAGTTGGTAGAGTATCTGCCTTCCAAGCAGACTGTCGCGAGTTCGAGTCTCGTCTTCCGCTAATAGAGAAGAGTCCTTTAGGGGCTCTTTTTTATTGACAAGACTGAACTCGCAACAGTGCAAAACAATAGTTTTGCTGTCGCTCCCTCTATTTGCTAGTGTGTAGGGGGCAAATTTTTGCACCAATATTTTTCATAAACAAATACACAAGGATAATTTTTTAATCCAATAATGGTGCAATGAATTGCACCCTACCCGACTACCACATTATTTATTTTCAATATATACGTATTATTTTAATGGTAGACTGAAGTCTACCCTTGCTTAGCGCATTTTTCTCAATTAATATGAAAAGGGACAGAGACTTAGTCTACCCAA
>CALVAO010000030.1 GCA_944325515.1 Candidatus Gastranaerophilales bacterium
AAATCTTGCATCATTTTAATCAAAATGATGCAAGATTTGTTTTTATATATTATTCTTACTATTTTATTTTTATCTCACCAACAATTTGTCCATGAATAGTTTTTATTTTGTTATCGTATTCTATCTCTGCCCAGCCAAGCCGGTTAATCATTTCCAGAACAGCAAACCTTCTGGCTTCCATTGAACAGTCGTTTATTTTTACTACAAAACCGTCTTTCGCATCAATATTAAATACTATACATAAACCGCCGGCTCCGACTTTTGCAATAATATTTTCGGTTTTTTCTATAATTTCCGTATCTGTCCTGTTTTCTCCGCCGTATATATAGGGATTATGCAGGATTGAGTTTATAATTTCCGGATAATTAAGGAGGTTTTTGTAGCCCTTCAGCATATTATATAAAGGCATGCTCATAATAGGAACACCGCACCCGTCAGTTGTCACGGGATAAGCTTTTTCAAGCCCGCACATTTCGGTTATCTTTTTCTTTATCGCAATTTGAAGCGGATGTTCGGGTTTGTAATATGTTTCCATATCCCAGCCCTGCGTCTTGCAGATTACTAAAAAGCCTATATGTTTGCCGGAACAATTGTTATGAATGGCTGACGGCATTTCGTTATTCAAAAGCATTTTGTCCTGCATGCTCCGCGCAAGCGGGGCATGTACACCGCATTTTAGCAAATTTTCATCTATATCGAATTTCTTAAGGATTTTCCGCGCTGTCTTAATATGGCACTCTTCGCCGGCATGAGATCCGCAGACAAGCGCAAGTTCGTCTTCTTCCAGATGAATATTATAATCAATCAAAAGAGATGCCTGCAGAGGTTTTGCGCAGGAGCGAAGATAGAAAGGCGGAGTTTCATACGGTTTAGAATACTGCACAAACAGCCCTTCATGCACTTCTTCAGCCAGTCCGTCCCTTATGTATTCAACCCGCAGGTTCAAAATCTACTGTTCCTCTTCTTTATGGTCTTTGATAAACGTAAGAAGAGCGTCCATTTTTTGTCTTAAGATTTCATTTTCTTCTTTCAAGCGTGTATTTTCAACGCGGATATCATAACTTTCTTTTTCCAGAGCAAGTGTGGGAATATCATCCGGATTAAGAGAAAATCTCTTTCCGGCTTCTTCTTTCATAAAGATAATACTTTTTACGTCTTTTTCGCGGACAAAGCCCATCTGAACCATGAGTTCCGCAATAAATACGTGTTTGCCGGATTCATTCATTTCCTGCTGTTTATTCAATACTTCGTCCAGCTGTTCAATCGTCATTTTGCCCGCGCGGATAAAATATTCGCCTGTACGGTATTTTCCGGCAATAAATCCTGCAATAGCGCTAATCAGATTAGGAACTTCGTTTGAGAAAAAGCCGGAAGTTTTGCAGAAAGTAAAAGCTTTAGCAACTTCTTCCAGAGTAAAATTATTTTCTATAGCGATTTCAATGAGCGACATGCCTTTTGAACAACAGTTTAAAAAAGAGTATATACTTTCATCAAATTTTGATTCTTTTGTTAAAAGTTCATTTTGCCCTAGAGCAGACAAAACAGGTTTATAGATATGAAAAAGTTCACCTTCCTGTACATCAAGGAATTCATTACTCAAATAATTAGTTAAATCATTTGACAGATTCAAAAAAATCGTCTGCTTAATCCACAGAGGAAATGCCAGCATTTTTTCCATAAAGTCTATAAATAAGCTCTTACTCATAAATATACCCTTCTTTTATATGATGTCTTTAGTGTAATTATATCATAATATAATAAAAGTGTTAACATTTGTAAAGGAAGCTTCATAAAATGGGCATGGATGGTTTATCAATAGCAAATACCGGTGCCGTTAAAGAATCTACTTCCGCAGAATATGCCAGCAAGACCGAGCAGGCTATACAAGCAGATTCTGCTAATTTTTCACGTCAAGTTCAAGGTCTTGGCGTTAATCAGCGTGTACGGGCAAAAGAAGATGATGAACAATCCGGCGGGAAATCATCTGATGAACAGCGGAAAAAAGATGATACTTTTCATGACGGTCTTGTTGAAGATACCCCGCAGGAGCCGGAAGACGAAGATTACAGCGCTTCAGAAGAAGATATAGAAAACCCTAATAAAGATTTTTATGTTAAATTAAATGTAAAAGATGATATAATAGAATTATATGACAGTGCAACTGACAGGTTAATAGAAACGATTTCCGGAAACGAACTTGGGGAATTAGTTCAAAAATTAAATATGGCTTCCGGAATATTTATAAATAAGAAGGTATAAAGTTAAATGCCGCCAGTAAATCCATACAATAAGTACATAAAACAATATCAAGCAAATAATGTTAATACAGCATCTCCGGAGAAGCTGATGATACTGCTTTTTGACGGAGCATTACAGTTTTTACAAAAAGCAAAAACCGCAATTGCCGAAAATAATCTGCAGGAACGTTCGCAGAATATAGAAGGTGCAAGAAAAATTATTAGAGAATTAATGAGAACAATTGATTTGGAGCATGGCAATGATGTATCCAAAAGCCTTTTTAAACTGTATAACAAAATGGCAATGAATCTTATCAAAGCCAATGTTCAGCGCAATGCCGATAAAATAGATCTGGTCATTACGGATTTAACAAATATCCGCTGGGGTTTTCAGAAGGCCATAGAAATTCAGAACGGCGTAATAACAGTAGAAGAAGCAATGAGAGAGCAGGAAGCAGCCGCAGGAGCACAGCATCCGGCTTTAAAGGAGGACAGCGAAAATGCAGGATGAACATCAGTACGAACAGCTTATGCTTCAGTACTCTCAGCTGCTAAACGGTGCTGAGGATATTTCGCGCATGATTGACAATGAGGATTATGATAATGCAATAACCATGATAAAAAACCGTGGTCAGCTCTTCCTCAGCTGCAAATGTATACGTAAATATCTTGAATTGACTCCTGTTCAGCAGAATGAACTGGACAGCATGCTCGATAAACTCAGAGAAGCTGAACTTAAAAACATAAAAAAGCTTGAGAAAAGCATGGAAAATGTTCAACTGGAATTAAAACGCTCTCAAAAATCACAAAAACTCCAGCAAGCTTATGAAATTAATCCGGATTTGAAAGGCAGTATAGTTAACATCAAAGATTCGCTGTAAATATCGTAAATACTGAATTTTAGCACTCATTGAAAACTGTATTTTTGCAGCATATTTTGAGCTGCCAGCTTGTAATCCAGAAAAAGCAGGTATTTTAAAGAAAAAAGTACTTGCTTTTTTAAATGGAGTCTGTATAATGGAATTTGTAAATAGAAGAAAGGAGTTTTATAATGAACAAAGAAGAATTAGTACAAGAAATCGCAAAAAAATCAAAAGTTACTCAAAAAGAAGCTAACGAAGTTTTATCAGCTTTAATTGACACTGTACAAAAAACAGTTTCTAAAGGTAAAAAAGTAACTTTAGTTGGTTTCGGTACATTCGAACCTCGTAAGAGAGCAGCTAGAAACGGCAGAAACCCGCAAACTGGTAAGGAAATCAAAATCCCTGCTAAGACAGTTCCTGTATTCTCAGCTGGTAAAAAATTCAAAGAAGTTGTTAACGGCAAATAGTTAATAATTTGAGAATTTATATAAGGGTGCAAGCATAAATGCTTGCACCCTTATTTTATATCTGGTATGATTAAATTTAATAACCGGATAGGGGAATTTAATAATGTCACAATCAGAAGAACCCCGTCAGATTAGCGTAGCGGAGATGGCGCCGCATGTCCATCATTTCGGGATAGGTGAAAATAAAGTCAATAAAATTTCTGCATGGTTAATCAGCTGGATAGAAAATGCCATTAAATCCGGCAGGGTTAAGCCTTTTGATTTGCTGCCTTCCAAAGGAGAGCTGGCTTTTCATATCGGAGTCAGCACCGGCACCATGCAAAATGTATTCAGGTATGTAGAAGACTGCGGACTCGTTGAATCAAAACAAAGAATCGGCACTTATATCAAAAACCCGAATGATAAAACCAAACTTTCTAAACTTACTTCCAAAAGAGAAATGGCTGTATGCCTTATAAAAAAACACCTTGTGGACGGGCACTATAAACATGGGGATTGCCTTATTTCAACCCGAAAACTCGGGGTATTGACCGGCATGTCCGGAGCAACAATACGCATGGCTGTGAATAGCCTTGTTTCTCAAAAAATTTTAGAAAAAATAAATAATGTTTTTGTCATAAAAAGTTTAGAATTTAAATCTGAAGATATACAGCCTAAAACACTTGTAGAAAAAACAGCAGAAAAAATAAAAAGTTTTGTTGAAGCTAATTTAGGGGAAGGAAGCAAGCTGCCTGCAAACATTGAACTGGCTTCTAAATTTAATGTAAGTATTAAAACGGTTCATGATGCAGTAAAATTACTTGTAAAAGAAGGTATTTTATATTCCAGACGCGGCAGATACGGAACTGTAGTCGTAAATAGAGATATTTCGGAAAATTTATATTATTACGAGCGTGTAGAATTGAAATTAAAACATTATATTGCTGAACACTGTGAACTGGGCTCTAAACTGCCTTCGATTTCATTGCTGGCAGAAAGCTTCGGTGTCAGTTCCAAAACAGTTAAGAAAGCTCTTGATAATCTTGCTGAAGACGGATACCTGCGATTTTCGCGCGGAAGATATGGAGGCACATTTGTGACAGACATTCCTCAAGATGTTAATAAAGCATACAAATGGCTGGCTTTAAGTTCCGATTATGTTTCAAATACTTGAAAATTAACAAGAGCATGATATTATAAATAATGTAAAAATAATAAAAAGGAGAATAATTATCGCAAACGAAGACAGAAGCCCGAACAAGGGTGCGGGCAGGGACAAAGCTCTACTAAATGAAAGGATACGAGCAAAGGAAGTAAGATTAATTGATGAAAACGGGAATAATCATGGTATCGTTCCAACATCTCAAGCATTAAGAATGGCGGAAGAAGCAGATTTGGATTTGCTGGTAATCAGCCCCAATCAAGCACCTCCGGTTGCCAAAATATTAAATTACGGAAAGTATAAATACGAACTTGAAAAAAAAGCTAAAGAAGCCAAAAAGAAACAGCATATTATTGATATTAAAGAAGTTAAAGTTCGTTATAAAATAGATACACACGATTATGAAGTGCGTCTTAAAAATATAAGAAAATTTATTTCTCAAGGTAACAAAGTAAAAATCGTGGTCATGCTTCGCGGACGTGAAATGCAGCATTCAAGTCTGGCTATAGAACTTGCTGAAAGATTTATTACAGATCTTGCCAATGATCCTGTAGTTGTTGAAAAGAAACCTATGGTAGAAGGCAGAAACGTAACTGCATGGCTTGCGCCTCAGAATTAATAAATTGGTTAAGCCACACTAAAGACTTAAATAAATTAAATACTTGATTATTTATCTTTAGCAAGTAGAATAGATTTATAGCTTAACACTCATTATAAGTATAAAGAAAGTACAGAACTTGTTCTGTTAATTCTTTGAAAATTAAATATAAGTATGCCGAAATAGCTTCCTTAGTGGAGTCGTGAGGCAAAACTCACAGAGGGGTAATGTAGAGCTTGTTCTACCAACTCTCTTGAAAAATAAATAATAAATATGCCGCGTTAGCTCAGTTGGTAGAGCAAGGGACTGAAAATCCCTGTGTCCTTGGTTCGATTCCGAGACGCGGCATATTTTTTTTTGAAGGGACACTTCATAAAAACAGCCTATTTGAAATTTTTCTCAAGAATTAAATATCTCCAATTAAATCATATTCTGTCGAATCTATGATTTTTACCATCTCAATATCACCGGGGACAACTTGCTTATGAGTTTTTATAGTTACTACACCGTCGATTTCCGGAGCATCATACTGTGTACGTGCAATGACTTCTCCGTTGTCAGAATAACATTCGATTATACAGGGCATAATCTTACCGACAAATGATTTATTTCTTTCTGTTGATATTTTCTGCTGAATTTCCATAAGTTTTTTATAACGTGCTTTTGCTGTTTTGGCACTAACGCGATTAGGCATACTGTATGATGGCGTTCCTTTTTCTCTAGAATATGTAAACACGCCCATTCTGTCAAACTTCATATCCTGCACAAAATGACACAGATGTTCAAAATGTTCTTCTGTTTCTCCGGGATAACCCACAATAAATGCGGTTCTGATTGAAACATCCGGAATTCTCTTTCTGATATTCTCTATCATTGGACGGTAATCAAACGCGGGGCGGCTCATCATTTTTAACATTTCCGGATGAGAATGCTGCAGAGGAATATCTACATATTTAACAACCTTGTCCAGTCTTGCAATTGTATCTAAAAGTTCATCACTCATCATTGTCGGATAAGCATACATCACTCTTATCCAGCCTAAATTCTCAATTTTATTCAATTCTTCAAGCAGCCCTGGCAGCATAGGTTTTTTATAAATATCAAGCCCGTATCCTGTTGTATCCTGCGCAACAAGAATAATTTCTGTCACGCCTCTTTGCACCATCTTTTTAGCTTCTTCAACAATATTTTCTATTTTTCTTGAATGATAATTCCCTCTAAGATAAGGAATAATGCAATAACCGCACCTGTAATTACATCCGTCAGCAATTTTAATATAAGAGCTTGCACCCATTGTAATCTGCTGGCGCTCAATATTTTCCGGATAAATATACTCCGGCTTAGGATTTACCTCTTTTACATATTCAGTTTGGTTCAAAACACCTATAATTTTTGTAAAGTCTGTCGTTCCCAGTACTGCAGCAATTTCCGGAATTTCCTGTTTAAGTTCTTCCGGATGTTTTTGCGGCAGACAGCCTGTTACAATTATTCTTTTGCCTTTGTCTGCGAGTTCCAGAATTGAGCGGATAGATTCACGTTCAGCATCTGCAATAAAAGAACACGTATTAACAATTACGGTATCTGTTTCATCTTCATTAAGAGTTATTTCGTATCCGTTTTGAGCAAGAAGCCCCAGCATTAATTCTGAATCAACTAAATTCTTTGCACATCCGTGGCTGATAAGAGCTATTTTTTTCATCCGGCATACTCCTTTACTATCTTGCATTCCGTCTTTTACCCCTTCTACCCCTTGCCTTTAAATATAAAAATTACTGCAAGAACAATAAAAACAAAGCCGACAAGATAGTTCCATTTAAATTCTTCTTTTAAATATAAGACAGAAAAGAAAGAAAATACTGTAAGAGTTATAACTTCCTGTATAGTTTTAAGCTGAACCGCATTATAGCAGTTATACCCGATTCTGTTTGCAGGAACTTGAAAACAGTATTCAAAGAAAGCTATGCCCCAGCTTGCAAGAATAACAATTACAAGCGGCAGGCTTCTAAAACGCAGATGCCCGTACCAGGCAAATGTCATAAAAATATTTGATATTAACAATAATATAATTGGTGCAACATGTCTAAACATAAATAAATTGTAGCACAAAATACTTATTGTTAAAGTTCTAATAGTTTTTCTAAAACTATTAATTATTCTTTCTGTCTTCGTCCAAAAGTTTACTCCGAAGAATTTATTCTCTAAAACTCAACTCCGGCATAATTTTTTTGAGTGTTGAACGAAGATTTGCCATTTGAGCTTCTATTGCATCATCTGTCATTGTTGAATTTGTATCCTGCATTCTGACTCTGAAAGCAATTGATTTATACCCTTCTTGAACATGTTCACCTTGATAAACGTCAAAGACTTCGCATGAAGCAAATAATTTATTATCAACACCTTTTTTAATAATTTTTTCTAAATCAGCCCATGTTGTTTCCGTCGGTACAATAACCGCCAAATCTCTCTGGACTTCCGGATATTGAGGAAGTTTCTTAAATTTAACAACACCCGGAGTTATCGCATTGATAAATAAATCCAAATCAAGTTTAAATACATAAGCATTTTGATTAAGTTTCATTTTATTCTTAAGTTCCGGATGTATTTCTCCGTAATATCCTACAATTTCCGGCTGTTTACCAAGAAGAGTCAAAACTGCGGATTTATACGGATGCATACAGGTATGCGTTTCTGCAAGCTTTGAATCTGCAAGCAGCTCAAACTTAATTCTTCTTGTAAGATTAAAATCTTCAAGAATTTTATCTACAATACCCTTTACTGTATAAAAATCAACATCGCCTGTATTTTGCCACATTGAATTTTGGATATTACCGGTTATAACACCTGACAAAATTTGAGTTTCCTTAACTCCGGAATGTTTTTCATCTGCATCGCTGACTTTTACATAGCTTCTTCCGATTTCATATGCCCAAAAATCTTTCTGTCCGTTATCATAATTATACTTTAAGCATTGCAGAACACTTGCGATAAGCGTCTGTCTCAGCATTGTATAATCTTCTGAAGCAGGGTTTTGAACATATACAGCCTTATCTTTGTTATATGTTACATTAAATTGTTTGAGTAAAGGTTCGCCGATAAGCGACGATGTTTGAATTTCATTTAAACCTTCACCGGACATAATATGACGTACTCTTTCGATAACTCTTTCAGCATGCGAAATTTCCGCAGTGCCAGGTCTTGCCGGCAAAGTCGGAGTTATCTGGTCATAGCCGTTAATTCTTGCAATTTCTTCTATCAAGTCGCATTCTCTTGTTACATCATCAGCACGAAATGAAGGAACTTCAACCTTGCATGCCAGTTCATTTTTGCCTAGAATTTTAAAACCTAACTTTTCCAGAATCGACAAACACTTATTAGGGTCAATGTCGCATCCCAAAAGTCTTCTGATTTGAGGATATCTCAAAGTTATCTGAACAGGTTCCAGTTTGTTTTTGCCTGTTTCAACCATTCCTTCAAACTCAGCATCAGCATATTTTTCCATAAGTTCTACGGCACGAAGCAGCCCCGGTTTTACAGCTTCTATATCAATACCGCGCTCAAACCTTGCACAGGCTTCCGAACGGTATCCAACACTTCTTGCGCTCTTTCTGTTTGATTGCGGTGTAAAATATGCTGCTTCAAGAGCAATGTTTCTTGTATTATCATCAACTTCAGAATTGGCTCCGCCAAATACCCCTCCGATGCAGACGGGTTTATCCTGTGTTGCAATTACGACACTGTCATGCGTCAGTTTTCTTTCCACTTCATCAAGAGTCACAATGGTTTCACCTTCATTTGCCCTTCTAACGCATAAATATCCGTCTAATTTATCCAAATCAAACGCATGGAGAGGTGTACCGTATTCCAATAGAACATAGTTTGTAATATCAACAACATTATTAATTGCTCTTATACCGGATGATACAAGACGCTTCTGCATCCAATCCGGAGAAGGTTTTATTGTTATATTTTTCAAAATACCTATAGAATAATATTTGCAAACATCATTATCTTTAATTTCTACCTTAAAATCAGCAGGTTTGCATTCTTTTGATGCGTATTCAAATTTCATGTGTCTGTTAAATAGTGCGGATAATTCTCTTGCAATACCTATAACAGACATTTCATCACCTCTGTTTGCGGTAGGCGCGGTATGCAGAATATAATCTTTTTCAAAACCCAAAACATCTTCTACGTTGAGTCCTAAACCGACATTTGGAAATATTCTATTCAAAATTAAAATGCCGTCTTCTTCTTGATAATTTCTGTCCGCAACTCCAAGTTCGTCATCGGAGCACAACATTCCTTGAGATTCAACGCCTCTTATTACCGCGGGTGTAAGTTCAAACTGTTCACCGGTCTTCCTGTCCAGAACTTTGCTTCCAACAGATGCGTACGGAATTACCTGCCCTGTTTCTATATTCTGAGCACCGCATACAACTGTCTTTAGACCGGAACCTGTATTGACGGTTACCAGATGCAGGTGATCCGAATTCGGATGATTTTCGATTTTTTCAATCCTTGCAGTAATAATATTAGTAAATCGAGGTTTAACTTCTTCAACCTCTTCAACTTCTAATCCGCTCATTGTAAGCTCATGCGCAATTTGAGCAATATCTAAATCTTCTAAATCTACTAATTCATTCAACCAGTTCAATGAAACTTGCATAATTCCCTACCTCTCTAAATTTTATTAAGTTTATTATATAACAAAAACCTTCTATTTTAAAACAAGCTTTGTGTTAATTAATATAAAGCGGTTCCAACCTCTTAACATTCAGTAATAATTTGACACATTTATTTTTATTTCTGGTTTAATAAAAGTAGTATTTGTGTAGCATATTATGGAGAAATTTTTATGATTAGGGTAAACGGATTAAGTACAATTAATTATATTTCAAGACCAGCTTTTCGTGCAGATGAAACAAAACAGGAAACAAGCAATACCGAACAAAATGTTAGCATGAAAGGAGCAGAAGCACTTGCTTCTTATAATCTTTCCATATTAAAACATCCGGAAAAACTGGATAATATTGAACCTCTTGAATTAATTTTTAATCCGCAGGATGAAATTGAGGGCGAAAGAATTTATACTTCAGAAGGCAAACTGCGCGCAATAGTAAAAGAAGATGAAAACACAAAAACAGTTTATACGCCGGATGAAGAAAACGAAAACCTAATTGCTTCTGCAGAAGTGATAGATAAAAATACGCTTCAAGTTCTTATGAGGCAGAATAATTCTATAGAAGACGGCGAATACGACGGAGAAAGCCAGGTTATTAAATACGCAGACGGCAAATTCATTCAAAATTCAACTTATAAAAACGGGGTATTAGATTCCTCCTCAATGACTAAGATGGTCAAAAATAATCAAGAGCTTTATATAATAAAAGATATTGCAGCAGAAGAATACTACATTTCTCTTGATAACAATAAAACAAATAGCGGTTTATATGCAGTATTTGATAAGGACAAACAGATTAAAAGTTATGGTGAATACCAAAATATTAACAGTGCAAAAAAGGTAGAAACTGATGTAAATTTCTATAACGGCAGTATTATTTCAATCGATAAAAGGGAATTTACGACGATTCCAAATCAGCTGGGAAGGGAAAAACTCAATAATCCGGAACTTTTGCCTACACCAAAATATAAACATGAAATTGATTTAAAAGGACAAAAAGGCGAAATAAGCTACTATTCAAACGGTGCAATAGAGAAAAACGTTATAAAAGACGGAGAAATTACGGCATACTTTGATATTAACGGCAGGCTTGAAAAAGTAATTGAGGGGAATAAAGAATTTAAATTTATCCCCGATGGCGGTGAAGAAATTATTGAATTTCTCGGTGATGACAAGAAAAGAACTACAAGATATTATCAAGACGGAAGCGGTTATGTAGAAATAAAATCCAAAGATAATTATGCAGAAATAGATTTTGATGAAAACAAAAAACCGTGCCGCTATTATGAAGGCTCATCTTATGCTAATGATGAATACCGCAGAAATCTTGCGCTGCGTTTTAATAATAAAGGCATGTTAACAGATGCTTATTAATAAATAAATTTATTATCTATCAAACATTTCAGCATATTTTACCAGAGCATTGTATACCTCCGGTAAAATTTTGCCTTCTCTTACTTCTTTATATAGAACCAGAAGAGCCTCCAGACAGCTGAGCTTCCGGCGATAAACGCGGGCTTCTCTTAAAGCGCTGTATTTATCAGATATTGATACAATCTGTATCCCTATAAAAGAGTTTAGATTCTCGTCTTCAAGAGCCGGATAGCCGGAATGTTTTAAATTCTGGTGGTGATATTTTACAAGTTCAAGGGTTTGCGAAGACAAATTTTGAGTTTTTAAAAGTTCATAGCCCAGAGTTGAATGTATATTCATTATTTCCCGTTCTTTTACATTAAGTCTTGCGGGTTTATTCAAAATTTTTGACGGGATAAGAACTTTACCGAGATCATGAAGCATAGAAGCTTCTTTGAGAGCAGCCCTGTCAATTCCGCCGCGCAGAGATTCTGAAAGGATTGAATACACACCCATTGCAATATTACAGGTTTCATTCATATGACCGGAAGAGAGTTCTTTTAAGGTCTTTGTATTGATTGACGGTTTTATTTTGTACTGTTTTAAAAGGCTTTTTATTGCTGGGTTTTTGGCTATCATATCTTTGACAAGAGATTTTTGAAGCTTTTCATCCTTTCCTGTTTTTAAGAAAGTCTTACCCTGCTCATCTGTGCAGACAAAAAAACTGCTCCGGTTAATTTGCACCGCGCCTCTTAAACTTATTTTTTTCTGTTTGGGGTATGCTAAACTCATCTCTTCTAAAACCGTTTATAATTTAATACAAGTTTACAATATTAAGAAGAATTTTGCAATAAGAGGATGGGGGAAAATGAATCGTCCGTATAGCGAACGGATGTGAGCTTAAAAATTCTGGCGGGTGCCGGTTTATTTAGTGTGAAAAACTAGTTTTTAATGTGTATGATGCGGGAAATTATAGATTTCCCGCATCCTGCTGTTACCTAGTTTTGCAGACCGTTTAGTTCGGCTTCTTTTACAGCTTTGGCTTCAGCTTGGGTCAAAAAGCGCCCTTCTTTGTGATATGCTTCTTTTAACTGTTCACCCTTGTTCCAATATTTGCCAAGAAATTCTTTTTGTATTTCTTGAAATGCAGAGCCATAACCAGGCTGAGCATAGCTATCATCACAAGCCCGAATTGCTTCATCTACAAGTTTTGGCGTCAGCTTTTCGCCTTTGGCGAGTTT
>CALVAO010000031.1 GCA_944325515.1 Candidatus Gastranaerophilales bacterium
ATTTTCGGACACTTCCGGCAGGTTAAAACCTAAACACAAAGCCACTTTTCAGCCAATAATCATTTTAACCGTACACGATTGAAATGTCTGTAAAAGAACAAGTGGATTCAAGCTTTTTTATTTTCGCTCAAACTACTTATTAAAATACGCAGCCATTAAAAAAAGCCACACAAGGTGGCTTCTTTTAATGGCGGGGTTGACGCATCAAGGTTCGAACTTTTTATTACAAAATTCTTAAAGCATTTATTTACTCCAAATATAGCTAAAATATGTTCTATGATTGAAAAACTCGGCTTTGTTGCATGATGAATTGTAACAATTTATCATCCAAATGTAACAATTTTTTTAAAATCTCTAAAGTTTTTTTTTATTATGCCGATATACAGAGTGTAAGATTATAGATTAAATATAAAAGGAGTATTATTATGACAATTTCAGGAATTGGAGCTACACCAGAACCGCAAAAAAACGATACGTCTATAAGTAAAAAGACTAATCAAGGTACAAATCAATCAATTTTCTCTAAATATGATTCTGATAAAGACGGTAAAGTTAATGCAAATGAACAAAGAATTGCGCTAACGAATTATGTTGCTAAGTTATATCACAACTTGAAAAAGAACATGAACATGAGGGCAATAAATTTAATAACTAAATTTAGTAAAACATTCAAAGACATTGAAATAAAAGGAGATAAGCAAAATATTAAAAATGTTGATATACAAATAGATAATATGTTAAATAAACGAGGTAATGACATTATAAACCTTATTGAAAATGGAAATGATAGAACAAATGATTTTAAATCACATAAAGAATTTTTTGAATCAAAAGATTTAAAAGAAGGAGACTATTGCGTATCTAAAAAAGGATATATCTATCAATATAATGGTAAAAACAAAAATTGGAGCTTTTATGATGGTAGCTTGTAGGTTGGGCATACCTGCCCAACGATAAAACTGGACATTATTGGAAATTGGAATTTTCTTTGATTTTTGTTTAGTTTCAGCCTAATTTCAAAATATTCTTTGTAACTTTATGTCCTAATAAAGTCCGTTTTCGTCCAGTTTGATTTTGGTATAACCAAACAACTTCCGACGGCTAATATTTAGTGTTGTTGGGCAAGTATGCCCAACTGACAGTTTATTATTAGTGTAACAAACTGGACGTTAAAGTATACTGAACTTAACAAGCAAAACAAAACCGGCAAAAGCCGGCTTTCGTTTTGCAATAAAAAACTCCCCAGGTTGGACTCGAACCAACAACCTACCGGTTAACAGCCGGTTGCTCCGCCATTGAGCTACTGAGGATTATCTCTTTTATTCAATTTACATATTTTATAGTACCAAATAATTTTTTTTTGTAAAGGGGTAGTTTATGTTAAAATTTACATATGCAAAAAGAATTATTTAGCTTAAGGAATTACGCACATCTCGGCGATGCAGTATGGGAACTTTTTGTCAGAGAATATACTGTGTTTAAAACTAATAATATCAAGTCTTTGCATAAAATTACTACTGACAGAGTTAATGCAGGATTTCAAAGGAATATTTTAGATTTAATTTTGCCGGATTTAACCTCTGAAGAAAAAGAGCTTGCAAGAAGAGCAAGAAATCTGCATATTCCAATTGCAAGACGAACTATACAACACGATTACAGAATGGCAACCGCACTTGAAACACTTTTAGGGTTCTGGTTTTTGCATGACAAAGACAGGCTTGAATTTTTCTTTACAAAATTAAAAGAAACCGATTTTTTTAGTTAAGTCCGAGTTCAGAGTCGATTTTTGATTTATACTCATTGATGATAGGATTTTGCGGATAAGATTTTTCCAGTTTTTCCAGCTCTTTTTTGGCGAGTGCTAAATATCCTGTATCATACAGAATAACAGCTTTTAGCACATTTGCCTCTAAGAAATCTCCCTGCAGCTCTTCTAATGCACGCTTATAATGTTTTTCAGAGTAATACAAATTTGCCAGCGCGAAGTGGTAATTCGGATTATCTGGATTCAAGGTTATTGCAAGGTTGTAGTATTTTTTTGCAAGAGCGGTATCACCCTGCTTAAAATATACATTTGCAAGATTGTAATAATACTGTCCGTTTGTTCTGTCAAGCTTGATACACTTTAGGAAATAATCAATTGCGCCGGCATAATTATTTTGGTATCCAGCAGTAAGTCCCAGAAAATTCAGTAATTCCGGATTTTTAATATCCACTTCCAGTTTTTCCGCTATTTCAGTGCAATAATCCTTATGACCGCAAGCGTAACTTACCTGCCCAAGAAGCAAAAGAGCAGACTGGTCATCCGGAGCTGCCGAAAGTATTTCCTGTAATAGTTTTTCAGCGCCCGCAAAATCTTGTTTATAATAAAAAGCACGGGCTTGTTCCAATTTAACGGAAGGATTTAGCGTATCAGTACTATACTCAAAGATTTCCTCATATTTGCCCTGCTCATTTAAAAGCTTGAATATTTCTACCAGATCATCCGTATTATGCGAAACACAATAAATATTTTTGGCAGTTTGCTCTGCCTCTGCATAAGCCTTTTTATTTATAAATATATTCTTTAAAAGCTTGAGTGCTTCTATATGTGCAGGTTCTTTGTCCAGTATTTGTTCTATATAAGACAGAGCTTTTTCCTCGTTGTGCATAAGGTGGTATATCTCTGCAATTTCAAGCATAAGCTCACTGCTTGAGCTATCTTCTTCAAGAGCTTTGTAAAAGACTTCTATTGCGTGTTTATAGTGGTGTTTATTTTTTAAGGCAAAGCCTTCTTGCAGTAATTCTTTAATCATGTTGTTTTTTTAATCCGATAATTTTCGGTTTTTCTTCTTTCTCTTCTTCTTTTGGTGTATTAATAATTACCAGAACTTCATCTTCGCTTGACATTTTTAAATTATTTCTTGCAATAGCTTCCAGACCGGCTACGTTAGAAAAATTCCTTATATTATCCTGTAATTGTTCATTCAAAGCTCTGGCAGAATCTCTGGTTTTAGTTATCTGAATAATTTTTGCTTTATAAGAAATAATTTTAGATATGTTTAAAACAGCACTCACGGTTACTTGAAAAAGACATAATAATAATATTACGGTTAAAAAGGAGTAATAGAAGCCGTTTGAGGCGGAGCTTGCTTTTGGCTTTTTGGAGCCTTTTCCGTCACGCCGGTTTCTGTTCACAACCCTTTCCGGTTTTTTTCTGTTTTCTCTGTAACGCTGTCCCATAAGCCAATTATATAAAAATTTTTTATTAATTACAACTTAAATCCGGTAGTAAAATTTACTGCCGAGCTTTGCCCTCCGTTTGCATAATAAGATTGTGCAACACCAAGCTCAAATTTTAATGATTCTGCATATTTTTTTAATGCCGGAGTATAAACAAGTGTTATCTCATTTTTATTTTTAGGTGCATTGACATAGTTTGTAAAAGAGTCTTTTAATGTTAATTTGTCAGTAATATGAAGCTCAGGAGTTATACGCACTGTACCGTACTGGCTTCCGATATCCTGTGTTGCAGACTGCTTGAATGTTGTATCAAGCGAAAAAAATTTTGGAGAATCATACCTCACAAAAACGCCGGTAGACGATTCCATTTGAGAAAGGGAGAGTTCCTCTCCCCAGATAGTTCCATAAGTTATCCCTTTAAATTGTTCTGTAAGGCTTCCTGTCAGCGGGAGGATATCTTTAAGATTGTTCCTGCTGACAGCAGCACGGGCTAGTGCACTCCTTGCAGTATTTGTATTTGTTGTAATATTCAATACTTTGACCGGCAATGTCAATGAACGCTGGGGAATGTTAATCTTGGGCTTATCAATATCCTCGTCAAGATAAATTGTTTCTACGGGATTATCATCATATTCAATCTGTCCCTGCAATTTGACGGTTTCTTTTATCTGTTTCTCCGGCTGCTGCTGTTGAACAGATTGCTGAACCTGCACTTCATCTGCTGAAACTCTCAATGACGGCAAAAAGCACATTATACATATTATTGCTATAAAAAACATTCTGCTCATATGTATATTTTAAATTAAATAAATATAGTTTTCAATTAATTTTACAGAAATAAAACTTCTGCAAAATACAAAATTTATTATAAATCTAATATTAATTGCTTTAATTTATATGTCAAATAATCTTCACTGTTTTTAGCAAGATTATTCGGATTATTTTTCTGCTTAATCTTTTCTTGTAAAGGCAGAATTTTTAAATTAGCTTTTTCTTGTTTTGCTATCATGGCGTTATACTTTCTTTGTGCAAGAGTTATATCTGCAGCGATTTTGCTTAAGGATGACATTCCGCTCATTAACCCGTCAGCATCTTTTAATCTTATCCGTAATAATGACCCCAAAAGATGGTTAAGAGAATTGCTTGCGGATTGTTTTGCCTTATTTAAGTTCATCTGTGTATCACCGGGGATAATATTATATTTTCTCATTATGTTAGAGCCTAGAGTCAGAATACTGTCATTTGTAACTGTATTGAGCTGCGTTTCTGTATCAAAGAAGCATTTTTTCAACTCTTCTGAAATCTTTTTGGTGGCTTCTTCCTTTGTCATACCTTGAGGAAGTTTTGCACCTTCAAGAAGATAATCGGTTAAATCCTTAACATTAGCTCTTTTGGTATAAGAAGTTAAATTAACTGCTCTAAGTGATTGCTCCAGATTCTGTTCTACAACATTTCCTGTATCAATGAGTGTAAATATTTTATTGTTATTTTTCTTTTTAAGAGCATTGATATCAATAAATATATTACCGGGGTGAATGTCAGCATGTATTGCTTTTCCGTTCTTTTCAACCTTAACAAATTGTTCTGTCAAAACTTTCATATATTCATTAATCAAATTATCAATATCTGATTTGCTCAAATTTATATCACCAAATTCCGGCGTTCTTGCTTCTATGCGCTTAATATATTGGTCTATTGCTTTAATTTGTTCCTCTTTTGTCTTTTTACCTATGAGAAGCTGACCGAGTTTTGATTCGCTGTCGGGTTTCAAAAATATAAGTGACTTTTTATCTTCTTGCAAAGCCTCTTTGTATAGTTTTGCAGAATTAAGTTCTACCAGAGATTCAAGGCTTATACCGTTCGCTTTTTCCATGACATAAGCTCCGTTTTTAACCTCAACCGGTTTAACTACGTTTGCCACTTTTGTATAAGGCACAAGCTTATTAGCTGCTTCAAGTTCATTCTGAAGGTTAATTTCTTTTGAAATACCATTTGCTAAATCTTCAATATTTTTCAATAAGAAGTTCTTTTCGTCTTCTGTATAATCTTTAGAATTTTTAACCATATTGATAAATTTCTCTTTATCTTTAAGAATTTTGTTTTCATCAATACCGTTTTTAATAATCTTTATACAAACTTCCTTGCCATCAGGACTTTTGGCAAGATAAGTTTCTGCAACAGTCCCTACGCCTAAAAGTTTTTTAATTTCGTAGCCGCTGCCTAATGCATTTGTAATATATTGTTTTGCCTCGTCTAAAGTCCTGCTTGGCGGACAATTTTCTCTGAGAGCTTTTGTTAATTCCGTTCCATCGTTTGATATTTGTTTAAATTTGACCGCAAAAATGTTTTCGTCGGTTAATTTCTTTATCTTATCTTCAATTGAAGTTCTTGAATCATAAATAATATCATTAACAGTCTTATTGCTAAATAATACATCCTGTAAATTTTCATAAGTTGATTTTCCTGTATAATCCGGAGCTTTCAGAGTTGCCTTCTCTAATTTATCTGTTGCTTTTTTTAAGTTTTCATCAAAAACTTTTATAAAATTACCTTTTTTTACTAAAGGAACAGCTGCCGCAGCAGTTGCAGCACCAACCATAACTCCGTCAGTTTTCAGATTGTCAATATAACCGCCGAAAGATTTCTTTTTATCTGTCTTACTGGCAACAAAATATCTGTTCAAACTGTTCCCAACAAGATAAAGAGGCGCACCGATTATTCCGCCAAGTGCAAAAGCAGGGAACATAAGCCCGTTAATCATGCCGGATGCAAAGTTTTTGAAATTAGTTTTTCTCCGTTCTTTTTTCAAATCTTTCTTTTCTTGCTTTGCAAGATATTGCTGATAAGAGTTTCTTGTATTCTTTTTGCCATACACATTTTCATCAACAACAAACTCTTTAGAGCCGGCTCTATTGAATTTCAAGAGCCAGTATTTTGTACTTCCTGCAACCATTGCCGAGGCTCCTAATACTAAGCCCATAAGTTTTTTGTTAGACTTGCCTAAGTTTATAAGTTTTTCTACAGATTTAGCAGGAAGCCCGAATTTTTCAGCCAGCTTAGTTATATTTTGGTTCAAAATAACAGTAGAATTAAGCATTTTTACTTTTTTTCTTAGTGTAAAATAAGTAATCCCGCCTGCTGCAACAGATGCTGCATCCCCAACTAATTGTGCCGAATTTTCCTGTGATGTCTGATATTTATGCATTATATCTATAACATCTTTTTGGCTTGCTTTACCCGTTTTTGAATCAGCAATAACTTTTTCAACTTTTTTAGAGCCGAATCCAAGACCTGTAAGATTTTTAATCTTATTATAAAGTTTTTCTATTAATCCGTTATTTTTACGCTTTTCACGACGCAAAAACTCATCTGCACTAATTCCTGCAGAGTTCGGGCTCTTGATATTATTAAATCTTCCAGTTTTTGAAACTGAGAATTATATACGGGTAAATTTGTTGTAATTTGCGGCATTATTACTCCTAACTTATATCTTACATATTATTATAAAGTCAAACATATTAAATAAATTGCTTTTTAAATTGTTTTTGTAACGAAATATTAATAATAAAAAACTGTCCATACAGTGAATGTAAAAAATATTTGCAAATGATACATGTTTTAGAAAATAAGGAGGCAAAATGAAAGATAAATTTGTACAAAGAAGTTTTGTTATAGCTATATTAGGTTTTTTTCTTACGTCTTGTTATGCTCAAGCAGCGGATTCGATTGCTGTGGTTGATTTGCAGAAAATAGTTGCGAATTCTTCACAGGTCAAACAGTTAAAAGTGGAACATGAAAAAAAAATGGATGAATTAAATAAAATTATTGTAAATGCAAGAGGTGCTATTGCAAATGAAACAGACAGTGCTAAAATTTTACAGCTGGAAGAAAAATACACCAAAGAATTTAATACAAAAAAACAAGCGCTTGAAAAAGATTATAATAACAGGCTTGCAGCTATAGAAAAAAACATTCAGGCAGAAATTGCAAAAAAAGCCCAGAAAGATAAGTATGACTATGTTTTTGCAAAAAGTGTTGTTTTGTATGGAGGCAAAGATATAACTTCCGAAATAAATGTTAAGTAAAAAATAAAAATTTTCTGTTCTTTTAAATAGTTTTGTATTATAATTTAATTATAAAAAAACTTAAGGAGAACAGAATATGAAAAATACGGTTATTTCATTAAGTTTATTAGTTGCACTCGCAGTTTGCATGCAGAGTGCTATGGCGAATTCGGCAATATATACGGATGATTTAGGCAGAATGCATTTTCTGGGCAAAGATCCGGCTACTTATATTCGAACAAATCAAATTAATAATATACAGGTAAAAGAACAGGAAGATGCTCTAACTGACATCATCTATAAGAATGAACAAAATGCAGAACAGGCAGAAACCAATGTAAATGCAAAAGAACAGCATACCAACAAGTCGAAAGGTTCATTTACATTTACAAAAGGAGCGATGGATGCATCTGATCCGTATACTTATGGAGAAACAAATATTAAAACTCGGGATGAGGTAAACAAATCCCAAAAGGATACGGAGTCTGAGTCAGAAAGAAGACCTTTCTGGGAAAGATGGTAATTAGTTATTCCCGGATCGTCTAGCGGCAGGACGAAAGATTCTGGCTCTTTTAACGGTGGTTCGAATCCATCTCCGGGAGTATTAAAAAAAACAGAACCGGCACATGCCGGTTTTGTTTTTTTTAACAGAGATTTTACAAAGAAATATTACATTAACATAGACAAGGGGGGATGGGTTTAAAAAGTTGATTAAGTATTTCTTACAGTTTCATATTTATGTTATATTTTCTATTAGGAGTAATATATGAAAAAAATATATAAATATATCGCTACAAATTCTGCAGAATTGTGTAAAACAAGAACAAAAGCAAGAGCTTTGATGAAAGAGTATGATTCATTAGATTTTAATGAAGAACTTAAAAAACGCCAGATTCTTGAACAATTATTTGGGTCAATAGGGAGCAATGTTGTAATTGATGAAAAATTTCACTGTGAATACGGGAAAAATATTTTTATCGGAAATGATGTGATAATAGGACCTAATTGTACATTTATTGATAATGAAAAAATCAATATCGGAAACTGTATTATGTTTGCACCGAATGTTCAGATTTATACTTCATATCACCCTGTTTTGCCGGAAGAAAGATATATTCTTGAAAGGGCAGAAGATGATCCGATTTATTATAACACCTGTGCTGACCCTGTAACAATTAAAGACGTTGTCTGGATTGGCGGCGGTGCAATAATCCTTCCTAATGTAACGATTGGCAATAACAGTATAATCGGTGCCGGAAGCGTTGTGAATAAATCGATTCCCGACAACTGTGTTGCAGCCGGAAATCCTTGCCGTGTAATTAAATATTTTGATGATATAAGAAAAAATAATGTATAAACATATAGTCTTTAGAAACATTTTTGTTATGATAAATCAAAGATTTCGACTTTCCCACAATGTGAGGGTAACGCAGTAAGTAAGGTAGACTTTAGTCTACCAAATATTTATTTTCAAAATACAAAATAGTTCTAATCTACTTATGCTGACGAGGTAGACTAAAGTCTACCCTTGCTTAGCGCATTTTTCTCAATTAATATGAAAAGGGACAGAGACTTAGTCTACCCA
>CALVAO010000032.1 GCA_944325515.1 Candidatus Gastranaerophilales bacterium
CGCACCAAAAAGGTTGAAATTTATTTTTCAGCGTTTAATAATGAATTGTAAGCGATAATATCGCGGGGTGGAGCAGCTCCGTTGGCTTCAGTTGAAGCCAAGTAAAAAATTATCGAGTCGGGCGAGCCCGATGAGATACCTGCTCAATAAAAAATTGAATAATAACGCGGGGTGGAGCAGCCCCGTTGGCTTCAGTTGAAGCCAAATAAAAATTATCGAGTCGGGCGAGCCCGATGAGGTACCTGCTCAATAAAAAATTGAATAATATCGCGGGGTGGAGCAGCCTGGTAGCTCGTCGGGCTCATAAGACTCATTTTAGATTTACTTCCTTGCTTAATATAATAAGTGTTATTGGTGTTTATAGAATACTTAATTTTTGTTTTAAATTGTAGGGAAGACCTACAATAATTATAGATCTTTTTTCCCTGCAACTTATCATTTTTTATGCGCCCCAATCATCTTTATTTGGTAATATTTCATCTGGAATATTCTTTTCGTTGCTGTTGAAGATTTTTTTAAATCTGTCATTTTGCAACTCTGCAAGTTCTTCTAAATGCTGGGGCAAAACGTGCGTATAGGTATCTAAAGTAATTCCAATGCAACTGTGTCCGAGCCACTTTGACACCTTTTTAACATCAGCTTTTTGTTCAAAAAAACTTGTAGCGCAAGAATGGCGGAATGAATGAATTTTATGATGTTCGATTCCTGCTTCAGCTAACCGTTTATTAACAAAAGCTCTAAAAGTAGTATCGCAAATAAAATATCCATCCTCACGTGCAAATACAAGGTCTAAATCTCTATGATACTTTGCTCCTTGCGCTATTTTGTTTATAGCTTGCAACTTTCTAACATGTCGTAGTATCCGTTCAATATCATTTGACATTGGCAAAGTTCTGTTAGAGCTTTTTGTTTTAGTAGAATCTATAATCTTCTTTGTATATTTGTATTTTGAGCTTTTATCTTTGTTTGGTACTGATTGCATTTGTTGAGCAATTCTAATAGTCTGCTTTTCAAAATTAACTTTTGACCATTGCAATCCTAGTGCTTCACCCAATCTCGCACCTACACATAAGAAGAAAATGATTAACATATCCCATTGAGTAGCTTGTTCGATACAATGTTTTATGAGTTTGTCATAATCTTCCGAACTTAAAATTTCGGTTTCTTTCTTTGTGCATTTTGGATAAAGAGCTAAGGCATTCGGATTATCTTTCAAAATACCAATTCTGCAAGCGCATTTAAGCATTCTATTCATTACCGCTCTGATATTTTTCACGGTTTTTGGGTCAAGTGTTCCGCCTTTGCCGTTACTTTTTTTCAAACAAGCGTTATAAAATGAGGTTAAGCGATGTGGATGAAGGCTTTTTATTGGTCTGTGTCCTAAATCAGGAATAATGTGTTTATCTAAAATACTTCTATCGTCGTTAACGGTAGTTTCTTTTACATGATTTACAACATAATTTTCAAACCAAGCATTTGCCCATTGCACAACTGTAATATTTTCGCTTATCTCATCAGGACATTTACCCTCTTGCATTGCTTTCCATTCTTTGTAAGCTTGCAAGCATTCTTCTTTTGTTTTACGAGAAAATGTTTTTAACTTTCTTTTACCAAGTTCGTCATAATAAGTAACTCGATATTCAATATATCTGCCGCAAGTGCTTTTCTGAAAACAGCCTTCCCCGTTGCGCCTTCTTTTAGCCATTTGCATTCTCCTCCTTGATAAATTTGTAAAATGCGTATTCGCTAATATTCAACTCACGAATTGCGGCTATTGATTTAATTTCACGCTTTAACCATTTTTGATAAACCTCGCTGAAATTAGCAGGCTTATCAACTTTCTTTCGACCTTTATATTTGCCTTTTTGTTTTGCAAGCGCAATACCGTCTTTTTGTCTTTCTAAAAGATTTGCACGCTCAAATTCATAAATGGCGGCAAGAAATGTAATCATCAATTTGCCAAAATTGCTTGAAGTATCAATATTTTCTTTAATGCTTTTGAGTGCAACACCTTTATTGGTAAGATATTCCACAATCGTTAATAAATCTTTTGTGTTACGAGCAAGCCTTGAAAAGTCTTTAACATAAACCGTGTCGCCCTCTCTAACATACTCCAACATAGCCTGCAACTGCGGACGGTCTGTGTTCTTACCGCTGATTTTTTCTTCAAAAATCTTGTCAATACCGACAATACCTAATATAGATTTTTGACTTTCGGTATTTTGTTCAATACTGCTAACCCTGATGTACCCTACTTTTTGTCCTGTTCCAGTCATTTTAAGCCTCCATATTTAACTTGTAGGATAACGAGTGTTTGAAGTAAAGACTTCACCACTGAAATGACTGAAAAATCAAAATCTAAGTCTATTCAGGGAGTTTTAAATACCAAAATTTCACCTGTTTAGAGTGTACTCCATAAAGTGACAAAACTTAATCAACTTTGATTAAGTGCAATATTTAAAACTCCCAAGATAAAGTGCTAACTGTTCATAAATATCAACCTTGTACCTACTATCAGGTTTATCGGCTCTAAATGTTTATCATCTTGTTGAGCTGGTGACGTCTTGCTCGTCATCCTTATTTATTATTTAACCCTTTTGCAGGCATTAGTACCCTGCTAGGACATTTTTGTTAGCTCATGTCGAAAGCCACAGTTAACTCTTTAATTGTATAAATTTTTCCAATTATCGTCAATCTTTTATGACAATATGTAAATTACACGAAATTTTTTATCTGCCCCAACTAACCACTATACTTGAGTATTGCACATTTTTATAACCAGATATGTCTAAAAATAAGTTAGCACCAAGTTTTCAATGTTATCATTCAAAGTTTTTAAAACTTGCTACTTCTTATACTTTTATATACAGGAATTTTGTAACAACACTTTTTCTATTTTTTATTTTATTTCCCCGCTAATACTTATTTTATCCTTTCCAATCCAACAAAGTCGCCAACAATAAACCTATAATAACAATTACAATAGTCTTAATTAGTTTTACCATCAATGCTCCACTTTATTTTGATTGATTTTATTTGTTTCTTAAATAATTTTCCAACTCTTCTTCAAACTCTTTTGCCCTGAAATAATCTTCTTTTTCTTGTTTTGTCATTCCTCTTGTCATATCAACAATACAAGAACCGTTTCTCCAAACACCAATAATAGAACCCATTTTGCAAGGAGTTCCATTTTTAGGTGGAGGTGGATTTAAGGTTTTTGCCAGTTGTAACTCTTTATTATCTTTTACAATCTGATTAGGACTACTATGCCAAATAGAATAAGTATTGTATTTGTTGAATACCAATTTATCAAAGTTAATCCACGTTTCAGTAGGAATTTCAATATCATTCCCGCTACTAGCATAAGTATATTCATCCCTATAATTATTATATTCAATGGCTTTTCTACAATTAAGTTTCCTTGTATATTTTGCACCATTTTTTCTATAGACAACATCGCAACATAAATTTTGTCCTTGCAATTTCATCTTTACAGTATATCTGTCACCATTTTTAAAAATTTGCACCGGCAAGATTTTATCAATTTCATAATTTCTTACAAGGTTAAAACCATATGGCACTAATTTGGTTTTCTTAAAACAAAAAAGATAATATTCCTCCTTGCGCAAAACTTTTAAAGAAATATTGCTGTCTTTTTTCCCTATCATTCTTGATTGAATTTCTCTTAATGATAGATTTTCAACAGGTATATTATCAATTTCTACAACAATATCTCCTATTTTTAATCCTTTCTCATTTGCTGAACCATATGGCAGGACATTCCCAACGCATACTTTATTTTCGCATTCTTGCAATACAACCCCTACTCCCGCATTTGGAACATCGGCATAGGTAACTAAAATACTGCCAATCAATAAGCTCATAAGCAATATAAATTTTTTCATAATATACATAACCTTTTGTATTATTTTTAGCATAAAGAGAAATAATTACAATGTTTATTGCTGACAAAACTCTTTGATAACACACTTTGCGCATTTTGGCTTTGCGGTACAAACTTCACCATAGCCTTTTGAGCAGTAATTCCATAATAAATAATCTATTTTCACTTGGCTGATTCCGATTTTATCAGAAAGCTTTTTGCATTCAGCTATAACTGTATAATCAGATTTACTTTTTACGATGTTTAATCTTTCCGCCCCTAAAATTCTTTTTATATGAACATCAGGTTTAATTACATCTATGCCAACATTTCTAAGATATTCACACACAAGAGCAACGCCTGAATACTTTAATTTGTAGGCACTATTATAATGGCTAAGTAATTTGATAATGTTTATGGGCGCTTTGTGGGTTATAAATTTTTCAATACTTCCAAAATCTTGTTCAATTTTCTCAAAAGTTTCAATATTTGTTTTTAATGATTGCATTTGATTTTTTGTTGTATAAGGGCTATAACATTTGAGCTTTTTAATTTCTTCAATTAAAAAATCAGCGGATTGTCCTTGTAATTTCTTGCGGTCAAAGTTACAAAACAGTTCATCAAACTTTGTTTGATTATCTTTAATCTTTTTCCAAGAAACCAGTGCACTTAATTGAGCATAAATAAAACCTTTTAAGTGTTCTTCAAAAGTAAAAACTTTACCATTTTTGCGGTTATTAACTGCTTCTAAAATAGTGAGGTCAATATCGGGCACTTTGTTTTTTAAGTACTCGTCAAGAATATTGAACATTTGCTTATAGTCTTTTTCCATTCTTGCCTATCTGCGACTTTATTTTCTGTAAATGAAGTATAAAATCGCCCAAATTTTACCTATCTTGTAATAAATTCTATCAATTAAGTAAGTTTAAGTCAAATATTTACCTCATTTCCCATTCTGAATTGTCAAAATACTTAATAAAATTGAAAGTGAGGCTTATATGAATATTAAAAATTTGTTCGGACGTAAGATAAAAGAGTATCGCAAAAGAAAAAATCTAACACAGGCACAACTTGCGGAGCTTGTGAATGTTGACGATAAACATATAAGCTGTATTGAAAGCGGTAAAAATTTCCCATCCGCCGATTTAATTGAAAGGCTTGCAACTTCTCTTGAAGTCGAGCCAAAAGACTTGTTTGAATTTTACTATTTACAAGAGACAACAGACCTAAAAACAGATATAATCTCAATGCTTGATAAACTAAACCAAGAAGAGTTGTCTTTGGCGCATAAATACATTCGGACATTTTTATTAAAATAACTTTTCGGTAACTTTATACCTCGCCACCGCAAAACTTTTCATCATTCACCTGAGAATACTCTCATCTGAATTTACCAAGGCGGGGTTTTTCAAACCGAGAAAAGCGGATTGCGAGCCGAGGCTGAAGGGCTTGCGATGAGCAAGACCGTAATGCCGTTTATCGCGAGCAACCAAGCAATCTCAGAATGGGAAAACTTATTTCCACCACCAAGAAACCTCGTCTCACAACGAGAGGGGCTTATAGGGTGGTTTAGCAACAAGAGTTCTTCAAAGACTCTTGTTGCTAAATATAAAATATATTTACATTAATTCACGTAATTCTTGAATTGTTTTTAATAATTTCATTGTAGAATTATAATCTAATTGGTTTCCTTCGTACTCACAACGATACAAGCCCTGTAAATTTGAAGGTAAAGTTGTACCTTTTTTACATAATAAAATTACTCGTTTGGCATATAATGCTATTGCTGCACCAATTTCAATTAAAACATTTTCATTTATTCTGTCATAAGTTTCTTCGCTATTATTTAAGCGCACATTTTCAAAATCTATATGAATTATACCTGCATCACAACTTCTCATATCATCAAAAACTTTATCAGGAACTGGTATTGCAGTAGTTTCTCTTTCAATAGAAACTACTGGCTCCATTTGTCCATAAGCTAATAGTTCTTTTAATTGTCCAACTATAACTGTATTATTTTTTCCATGTGAAATGAAGATATTCGGTTTCCTTTTCTCGCTTGCGATTGGTTTATCTATGCAAGTAGGAACAGCTATAGACATTTTTTCCAATAATTCATTAGGAACTGCTAAATCTTCATGATTATTTCCCTCATAATTGTTTTCTGTGTCTGTTTCACTTTCTATCATTTTTGATGTTTGATTAGAATTCGCTTCAAGACAAATGTACTCATTACCACTTATTATACGTAATATTTTTGCTTCGGTAGCGTTATCTTTTACTATTTGCCAAGTATTCTCTTGTTTTTCTTTTGATACACCCTTTTTAGCCAAAATATTATAGGCAATATTATTTTTGGGAAGTTTGTTTCCATTATATGTAGAATATATTTCAGCAAATAATGTTGGTTTCATTATAGCCTCTCTTAATGCTATTAAATCATCTCCTTCTATCAATGGAGCGACAATTCTTTCCCCAAGTTCAGTCAAACTGATATTTTTAGAATTGTAACCACCATTAGTAAGACCATATGCGACTGATGCTCCTGTGAGAGACCGCCAGTTTGAACTGGTTGGAGATATTCCACAAGACTCTGCAATAAGCAAAGGAGATGTTGGTTGTCCAGCAAAATTATCTTTTATCGCCTGAGGAATACGTAAAACTTCTTTAATTGAGGCTAATGGACAAAATGTTTGTGATAGTCTAGTCTGTTTTGATTGTTTTGTTAATTCATTTAAATCGTTTTTCTTCATATATTATTCTCCTCAATTCTTAATATAATTGGCATGTACATCTTATCACATAAATGCTGTTTGTCAACATATAATCAACAAATTAAACATATAAAACAAAGCTAATAAACATAATAAACGCATTTTTATATAATAAATGGAATATGTTGGATTCTAGATTGAATTATTATTAATGAACTGTGGTAAATATTAAATGTTTATAATGTTTATAATGTAATTAGGTAGCTCGTTGGCTCATAAGGGGCTTTTTAGTTTTAGTTCCTTGCTTGATATAATAAGTGTTATTGGTATTTATAGAATACTTAATAATATTTTATAATATATACAGATTTTATTTGCTGTCGTAGATTTATTTTCGCCGCCGCAGGCATTCTAAAAACATCTCAGTCCGCCGTACTTGCAATTATCCCTACAAATAATTGTAGGGAAGATGAATTTCTAAATAAAAAATCATGGGGTTGATTTTTCATATTTAGCATTTGATAATATAGTTGTTAAGCGAGTTCACCCAATATAAAAATTCAATATCGCGGGGTGGAGCAGCCTGGTAGCTCGTCGGGCTCATAACCCGAAGGTCGTAGGTTCAAATCCTGCCCCCGCAACCATTTTAAGGCTCATTGATTGAGCCTTTTTTAGTAAGCAGGATTTGAACCCAATGTTAAAGACTTATTTCAAGCTCATAGCTTGAAATGTCCTGCCCCCGCAACCATTTTAAGGCTCATTGATTGAGCCTTTTTTCATGCCTGAATTTAAAACCCATTGATTAGACCTTTTAATAAGCAGGATTTGAACCCAATGTTAAAGACTTATTTCAAGCTCATGGCTTGAAATGTCCTTTTCCAAAGCAACCATTTATAAAGCTCTTGGAAAATTCTAAGAGCCTTTTTAAATGCCTGAATTAAACTATATTGTAGCTGCTATCCCTTTTAAAACCTCATTTCTTCCCCATCTTTTGGGATGAAGAAATTTTTTATGTTATTTTTATTTTTAAATTCAATATAATCTTTTCTTGTAAGGGTTAAGTGGCTCACTGTATCCATATGGCTTATAATTATTGAAGCGTTGGGTGCGGTTTTTATGGTTTCATTCACATCATCTATATTCATAATAAGCCTTTCGCC
>CALVAO010000033.1 GCA_944325515.1 Candidatus Gastranaerophilales bacterium
ATTTTAATTATTTGCATTGCAATAGTTTGCCCAATGATAACTGAGATTAGAAAATTAGATGCAAAATAAAATAAAGGAGTGTGTTCGTATGATATATCTGACAAATATTTTACATAAAAATTCGATACATATATTTTTAGAGTATTTTTAGTATTTTAAGTAAAATAGATATGTAGATTATTGATTTTTTGTTTTAGAAATGTTATTATAATAATGGTAGTTTATCGTATTTTGTAATTATATTTCTCGAAAGGTATTGATGATATGAAAAATAAAAACACAATAATTATCACTGAAGAAATGATAAATTCGGACCCATACGGTTATACATATAAAGAAATTTGTGATTGCGTTGGAGAAAAAAAAGCTCGATCGCTTATGCATGCCCTTTATAAGGAAAAGCCCCAAAAGAAATATCAAACAATGAGCATTAATGATATTTATAATGGCGGTGACACAAGAAAATACTCTTTCAAATTAAAGGATGGTTACTGCGTTGAAACTGTTTGCATAAAGAGAAAAACAGGTGTAACTGTATGTGTTAGTACAATGGTAGGATGTCCTGTCGGTTGTATTTTTTGTGCATCTGGAAGTAATGGATTTATAAGAAATTTAACTCCTTCCGAAATTGTGCAACAAGTAACATTACTGAAGGAAAAAGTCAACAGAATTGTATATATGGGAATGGGTGAACCATTTTTTAATTATGATAATGTAATTAAGTCAATTCATATACTAAGAGATAGAAATGGGCTTAATTTCCCCACAGATGGAATTAATATTTCGACAGTAGGTCCTTTAGAACAATTAAAAAAAATAAGAGAAGAACATCTGAAGATACAACTCACCCTCTCTCTTCATGCAACAAATCAAAGAACAAGAGATATAATTATACCTCACATGAAAGGTTATGACATAAATAAGATTGTTGAATCTGTTTTATCATATTCGGAAAGACATAACAGAAAAGTAACAATTGCTTATTTATTGATTCCTGGTCTAAATGATAAAGCAACTGATGTACGTCAATTAGGAAGATGGTTTCGTGAGAAAAATGTTTTGATAAATCTTTTGCAATATAATGATACCGCAAATTGCAATATTAACAGGCCAAACAAACAACAATTAGTTGCATTTAAATTGCGACTTGAAGCGGCTGGTTTAGAAGTAAAAATGAGAGAATCACGAGGTAATAACATCAAAGCTGCCTGCGGTCAGTTGGTTAGTAACACAAACGAGAAGAATAAGCAACACAATTCAATGGGGAAGGATTTAGGTTTTCACAATCGTTCAAAAAGCAAGAAAGAGAATCCTAAAAGCAAGCACAAAAATACATTTTCTAAAATTAAATCTCTGTCCGAGATAAGTATTGGTGAATAAAAATATTCCTATAGGTAGGATAATTATCGACAAAGAAATTTTCTCTGGAGTGGGAAAAGCAGACCAAAGTATGCTATAATGCAATAAAATAGTTATACAAACTTGAATTTGAGGAGGTGATAAGATGACAGCATATATGAGATTAAGATAATACCGCGAGTTGTGTTGCGGTACATCCGTATTACATAACTCGCTTTCGGACAAGAATGTAATAATGGAGGATGTCATGAATAAAATTATTAGATTTAATGACAGCGAAAAGCTTTTTCGTTGTCCAATATGTAAACGAAAGTTAAAGATGGTAGGCAATAGTTTGCTGTGTAGTAATAAGCATTGTTTCGATATTTCTAAATTAGGATATGTGAATTTTGCATTAAATCAAAAGCAATCTAAGCATTATAGCAGAACTTCTTTTGAAAGCAGAATGGATATTTTAGAAAAGGGATACTATTCACATATTCTTACGGAGATAACACATATATTGAGCAAGCTTGAAAACATAACAACTATTCTTGATGTCGGATGTGGTGAAGGATATTATTCTAGAAAAATCAAAGAACTATTTCAAGCAGATATAGTTGCTTTTGATATTTCAAAAGATGCCATTTCCCTTGCTTCAAAAAGAGACGGTAGTAAGTCTATAAAGTGGTTTGTGGGTGATTTGGAAAATATGCCAATTAGAGACCACTCAGTAGACTGTATACTGGACATATTTACACCAGCTAATTATTTGGAGTTCAATAGAGTTCTGACGGATAGCGGCTATATTGTAAAGGTTATTCCTGGGAATAAACATCTGATGGAGTTCAGAAACATTGCAAAAGAACATTTGAAAAATCAAGAGTATTCCAATGAGAATGTGATTAACTTATTCAAGAAGCAGTATTCTGTTATTTACCAAAAAAGAGTTTCAGAATCATATGAAATGCCGTTAGAGGATATTAAAATTTTTGCAGACATGACCCCACTGCTCTTCCATGTAGATAAAACTGAGATTGATTTCAAAAAGCTAAAAACTTTGACGATTGATGCAGAGATATTTGTGGGAAGTCTATAACGCTTGAAACTTTCAGTTTGACGGAGCAACAAATCTAGCTAATGTTTGTCAAGTCTAAATTTCGTGCTACTGTTCCTGAAAAAGGGCGCAGAAAGTTAACCCACCAGATTGCGGGCTTAAAAAATTCGTGTATAATGAAAGAGATCTACCGGTAGAGTTCCATCGCTCTTGCGTAGTAGATTCGGAGGAACTTGTTTACACCAGCCATCTTGGCGACGTTGTAGGGCTTTCCTTCCTGTTCTTTTTTGAGAATGAATTGGTATACGGGATCGTCCTGAGGTTTTGTCAGTTTAAGGGCCTGCATGACCTCAAAACAAGCTTTCCGGAGAGAAGAACTGCCACGTTTGGAGATATGGCGGTTTCTGCTCTCAAACTGTCCAGACTGGTATGGCGGTGCATCGTTGCCTGCAAAAGAGTTCAGAGCCTTGCCACTATGAAAGCGTCGTATATCTCCAATCTCAGCCAGGATAACAGGCCCTAGTCGGTCGCCGACACCGTTCATTGCGCGAAGCACCGTGTATTCAGGGATGGTTTCCGCAATGTTCTGCATCTGCGTAATGATTTCATCCGCTGCATTCTGAGCGGTTGCCAACAGACCGACGCACTGATCCTGGGCCGACCAAATGTAAGGATCTTCTCCGCGGGTAGTAATACTGTCCCGGGCCAGCTCGTAGATTTCCAATCCCTTCTTTGGGGCGTATCTGTCCGGTGTTTTCTTCATAAGTGTTGCGTAAGTAGAGAGAAATCGAGTTTTGCCAATGCGCTGAATCTCGTCAAAAGACTTATACCGCTTAATAAAGAGCAGTAAGGCACATTTTTCCGGATCTCGGCTTTTTAGTGCCAGAATTTTCGTAATACCGGGCATGGTCTGGTCCAGCATGTTAATAAGCTGCACCTTGAGAGTGGAAACAAAAGAAATCCGCTGCTGGTACTGCCTGGACAGGAATTTAAGATCCTCGTATTTCTGTTCCATAGAACTGTAGGGAACAAGCTTGTAAGACTTCTCCAGAGCAAAAGTGGCTATACGAAGAGCGTCCTTCTTATCTGTTTTTGCTTTACGAATCTCAACATCGCCGTACTTCTTCATCTGGTACGGATTGACAACGCACACCGGAAAGCCTTCTTCCTGAAGCTTTTTCAGAACAGGATAATGGTAGTGTCCGGTATACTCCAACAAAATGGTTACAGGCTCGTCAAATGCCTTTAACCGGGAAACGAGGGCATTCATTTCAGGTTGAGTATGTGCCATGTTGAATGGAGTTGCCAGGACGGTTCCACAGGAATCCAGAATGGCAACGGTGCTCTTGGATTTAGAAACATCGATTCCAACAGCAATCATGGTGATCCTCCTTTTTGAATGATATTGATCGGTTCCAGCGCTTCAAAATTCATTCAGATTGGTGCGTAAAACGGGAGCAGGATTCTGTCCCAACTAGCTAAATCGAACGCAGAATGATGAAGGGTGGCTGACACATTTAACTGCGGGCGTGGTGTCCCAATTCCAAATTCCGTCAGACCGGTCCCTTTCATCATATAAGAAAAGCGAAGGCTGTTAAACCCTCGCTTATATATTACCAATTCCAATTTGTTGAACTGAATAGCACATACTGACCGATAGGAACAAGGATGAAATATACCTTGTTCCTTTTCGTTTACCCAGGGCATTCATAGAAAATGAATAAACAGGTCAGTTATGCATACCAACACTTATCTCGGACAGAGACAAAATTAATTACAAAACAAAACACTAAATTAACCGTATTTTGTTTGTGATGCATAGGCGATCTGTTTTTTTGTCTATCAACAATTAGAGTTACAAGGAATCTATTATGGAATATAAATGTTTATCCGATTTTTTGTTTAAAGGAGAAAATAAAAATATTAATATAAGTGTGAGCAAAAATAGTCCAGTTAATGCCTCCTTAAGTTTGGATGGATACAAACATTCAATGGTTCAAATAATAGCATTAACTATTGCACTCAAAATGAAGACTGTTATTGTTAATCCACCTATAGTAAGTGATACATATGTTTTTATCGCAATAATAAATGAACTAGGTGGTACTGCAAAAATATATAACAAACGTTTGTTTATTGACGCAAGTACCATATGTAATGCCAACATTCCTTTCTTTTTAGGAAAGTGTATTCATGGTTCTATGTATTTGTGCCCGGCGCTATTAATTGCATTAGGAAAATTTGAATATTATGGTTCTGGAGGTTGTCAAATTGGTGATTCGATAGATTCACATAATAGACCATTTTCTCATATTGCTTCAGTGATTGAATGTTTTAATCACAAAATAAGTATAGAATCTAATAGAATAATAGGTAATTTTGGTGACAATAGCGATATAACCGAGTTAGATATAAAAAATTTTTCATACTCTAGCGAAGATTTGAGTGGACCGCTTGTAGGAGGGGCCACTAAAACGGCATTACTTTTATCTGTTAACAAACAAAAATTTATCATAAAAAATCCATATTTAAAAACGGATGTCTATGATATGATTGATTTTTTGCGCTTAATAGGTAAAAAAATTGACATCTCTGATAATTCTATTGTCTGCAGTGGAAATGTTATGGCTTCTTCCAATCAGTATATTGAATTTAATCTAACTCAATGCATAAGTGAAATTATAACATATTCCACGTTAGCTTTAATAAATAATACAAATTTGACATTTTTAGATTTAAACAAGAAAACAATTTCGCTAACTTTAAAACCTGAGATATAATATTATTCAATCAGTGACAGAAAAATTATCCTCTTTGCCTTATATAGAAACATAAATGCTATTAGACCACTTGAA
>CALVAO010000034.1 GCA_944325515.1 Candidatus Gastranaerophilales bacterium
CGGATAACTACTTATTATACTCTCATAGAGAGAAGGGAAACGATGAATACTTTTCTGAATCGGCATAAAGAGCAGGGTGAGCTGACAACATTGCTTCAGAACGAATCCAATGAGAATCAGATTATTTTATTAACTGGATATTCAGGTGTTGGTAAAACTGGCCTTATGAGGCAATTGTTTTCCACTACATTGTATGGTAACAATCACATTCGTTTACAAATTTCAAAGAAAGCGTCCCAATCCATTGAAAATGGATACTATATCAATCGCCTATATAAGGCATTGTTTATGCAATTTTCAAAAAATGCTAGCATATCAAATTACCGATTCCTCTTTTCCCCCATTATCAAAAACGTACTCGTAACGCTAGTTCGATCTATTCTGGGATACTTTGGAAAGCCCGAAAGTGACTATATTATTGAACCCGAAGCAGATCCCTCCTTGATTAGAAAACGGGACTATATCGTGGCTTGTTTAAAAAGCAAGACATATATTATAGACATTGAAAATATACAGAATATCGATGCACTTTCCCTTGAAATAATAGCAGATATCATATCAAAAACAACTGGAACTAAATGGGTATTTGAATACACCTTACAAAACAGAAGTCACAGTGACTTTATCAACTTCTTGGGAGAGCTTCAAGACTGTAACGCGAATATTACGAAATACTATATTCAGCAATTAGATGTGAGTATTGCAATTGACTTGTTACCGGAAAAGAATCTCTCTGCACAGGAAAAAAATCGAGCGGCTACTTTGTATAAAAACAGCTATGGCAATTTATTTGAAATCATTTACTTTGATTTGTGGAACACTTCGACTAATGAAAGCTCACTGAAAGAGGTGGTTGTTAATCTGTGCCATACTAAGTCAAAGAAGAATCATCTATTTATTCTTGACTTAATCTTCTTAAATGACGGCTCCTTCCATAAACAAACATTACATACAATCGTAACAACAAGTAAATACTCACATATTCATGATTCGCTTTTTTATAAAATTGTAAAGGAGTTAATTAAAGAAAAGCTGATTGCTGAGGATGAAGACTGTTATACTATTCATGACTCGCTTTTTGACGAATTGGCAAAGCAGTCGCCCAACTCCGTTTTGTACAGTGCGTATAGTGAACTGGTAAATTATTACACTTGTCAAAATAGCATTGGTTTTTTAGAAAAAGAGTTACACCTTTTTTCGTTATTCCTACAGTTTGCAGATGACCGACTATTAACTATTTTGCCAGATATAAAACAATATGTACTTGGTTCGAATAGTCCTCAGAAAATGATAGAAATACTCACACTCTTTAAAAGCAAGTACGAGAAACATCCAGTTGCTAATCTTACTGTTTTTAAAGAGATGCATATATTTTTAGCAGAAGTATATATTAGGGCAGGCAATAAAGAAGCCGCACAATTAACCCTTGATTCCTTTTCCAATAAGTTGGAAAGCCCACAGCTTCGTTATTTGCAAGCTCAAGTATATGAATTAAGCATGGAAGGAAGCGTCTGCCCCAAAATTGATTCTATATTGACACATGTCAAATCAAACAGCTTAGAAGAACTATTAATTAAACTGTGTAAGCTCCATATTATGATGCGATGCTGTTCTGAGAAAGAAACAATCGAATATGCTAAAGAAATATGCAGAAATAAAGCCTATAGAAAATATCCTGCGTATGCCTTTGCGTTAGCGAGTTATTCCGAGTTACAGAATTCATCAAAAGTGTCGCTGAACTGCTGTAAAGCAGGAATAAAGTTATTGACAAAAAGTAAATATAGAGAATTTGTCTGCTATCTACATCTAAATATGGGGGCCTATTATGCATATAGTGACAACTATGAACAAGGGAAAGCTTTAATCGAATTGGCTCGCGATGAAAATGTAGATTATTATATGTACTTAAACAATATTTCCGCTCTTGAACTTTTTCGTTATCGCGTCTCAGAGGCCGTGTGCAATAATTTGAGGGATGCTTTACTTTTGGTCTCCAACCGTTTTGAATATTTGATTATAAGGAATAATTTGTTAATTGCGTATACATTACTTGAGAAGTGGGAACTAGCAAAAAATGAGTATGAATACTTACTTGATAGTGGGTTTGAGAGTTTTCAGTATGATGAGTTCCTTCAGATGAATTACCAAAATCAACTGTTTTATTGCATTAAAACAAATGATGAAATTGGAATCACTAAACATGCAAAACAAATTATCAAAATAGTACAAAATCCAAACACAAATGAAGGGACCAGAAAGGTTGCTCAGGACATGTTGGAAAAAAGCAGAAGCAAAAACTTGACCGTTCCATGTAGGCCTGAAATGCTATGCTTTTGGGGTATCCCTCCGGCTATGAAAAGTAAGTGCATTTTGGACTATATGTTGGAGTAACTGCGAATGATTTAGACCAATATCTTCGAAAGCAATACAGAAATCACTTTTGGGTCCCAAATAACAGTCTGCAGTCAATTCTATCATATAAAAACCGCGTTCATTAAGTCGACCATCAATACGTAAAAATTCTGCTTTAGATAAAGAGCAAAATAGTCGCTTGGCCCTTTCCAATTCCTCATACGGCACCTTTTGACTACACCGATAATGTGCTCGTTCAAACTCTATTTTCTTTGTTTCGTATCCCCAAATGCGATTCTTAAAATATGTTTCATGATCTATCTCTAGTTCAACCTGGCCACAGAAAGTTACGTTACCTGGATAGCCACACAACAAGATCGATATTTCGTATCCCTCAACATACTCCTCAGCAATTAAAACTGAATATCCGCTTTTAAACAGATTATCAATTATGTTATCAGCGGCTTTTTTATCTCCCACCAAATTTTTCTCAGAGATTCCACAAGAACCGCCGCAAAAATTCGGCTTTACAATAATTGGAAACTTTAATAGAGATAGCGAGGAATTTATAGTATCCATGTTTTGATTTTCATATATCAAGATGGATTTGGGGGATTGAAATCCAAATACTTTTCCATATTGTTTCGCCATAAATTTGTCGTTGAAAAGCATATGAGTATACGCATCTGCACCAACATAAGGAATATTCCATCCTTCACATAGTGCGGGTAAGATAGCCTTATCGTTCCGCCTTCCCTTTCCCCATGCCATTGGAAATATTATATCATTTTTGTGCAGCCAAATTAATTTCATAAATGTTGACGGATTTGTATAAAGCACTGTAGGCGCAAAACAAGAGAGAGCTTTTTTTGTCAACTTTGCCTCTAACGGGTTATATCCTTCCAGATCATGGCGCGTCAAATCGGCAAAATCGATTTTTTTCGGTCTATCAATTATTAATATGATTTTCCTTTTCAATGTGGCGGCCTCTCTTTTATTTGATAATAATAAGTAGTTATCCG